>JAFRLH010000057.1 GCA_017431345.1 Lachnospiraceae bacterium
AGAATTTCTTCATAGTGATCACGAAAAATATCCTGGAGAATGTTCATACAACAATTATGAAACAATGAGAACAAAAAGAAAACCCCTCCCCTCAAGATTGAGGGGTTGGGGGAGTTGAAGTGTCGAAGACACTTTTTTATTCAGCTTGATAGTTGGTGATATTTTTTCTTATTTGGATCGTATTGAATGAGAACAGTTTGATAATCTGCTGTTTAAAGCGGTTTGGAAGCCTTTGCTTTATAATGGGAGAGAGGGACTGGTTCTTGGCTGCCGTAAAATGAGGGTGTCTCAAAATGGATAATAATGGAATTAAACGGCTTTAAATGGTTGACAATGGAATGGAATACGGTTATTATATAGACACAAGAATCGATGAGGATTATCGGCAGGACCAGGTGATGCAGGCGCAGAGAGGGTGACGGAGATGTTCTCTAAAAATGGAGGTGGCTGGATATGACGCTGGAACAGATCAAACTAAAAAAACAGGAGCAAGGCATCACGAATGAAGCACTGGCCGAACTTTCCGGTGTACCTCTCGGCACACTTCAGAAAGTGCTCAGCGGCGCCACGAAAAAACCCAGACTGAAGACGCTGTTGGCAATAGAAAGAGCGGTCATGAAGTTTCAGGAAGCGGATTTCCAATCTGCAGATCCTTCCGGAGATTTCTTGCCTTTCGATCCTTATGGACAAGGCGGCATATTGGCAGAAGCGCAGGCCGCTTATTCCTTTCATAAAAAGAGACAAGGGGATTATACACTGGAAGATTACTATGCGTTGCCGGATGACAGAAGAGCAGAGCTGATCGACGGTGTGATCTATGATATGGCTTCGCCGACAGTCATACATCAGGCGTTCATGATGCATATCTGGCGGCAGCTGGATGACTTTATTTATGAAAATGGCGGAGACTGTGCTGCTCTTACCGCGCCTCTGGATGTGCAGCTTGACCGGGATGACAGGACAATGGTGCAGCCGGATATTCTTGTTGTGTGCGATGGAGACAGGGACCGGATCAGGAAATCCGGAATCTGCGGAGCTCCGGATATGGTGATCGAGATATTGTCCCCGGCAACGAAAAACAGGGATATCTATATCAAAGGCAGGAAATATCAGGAAGCCGGTGTAAGAGAGTACTGGATGATCCATACGGACAGGCAGAGGGTAGTTGCATTTCATGACCTGCAGGAATCGGATATTCCAGTGGTATATACATTTCAGGACAGCATCCCTGTGCATATCTGGGAGGACAGATGTCTTGTTGATTTCCCACAGATCTGCAGCAGGATCAGGAACCTTCCGGGTGTGGAATAGCTGCGCCGGTGCAGCGCTTTGGCGGAATAGAAAATGCAGGTGTTCGGCGGAATAGAAAATGCCGGTGTCCTGGTCGGACAGCCGGCAGTCCTGTGGTATTGGGAATCCGTCTTATTTCAGCATATTCTTGGAGAAGTATTCCTTTGTCACGCTTGTGACCACGCCGGAGAGCATCAGCAGTGCAATCAGGTTCGGGATCGCCATCAGGCCGTTCAGCGTATCCGCGATATCCCACATCAGTGTGCCGGATCCGACAGCGCCGACGATGCAGACAAGCGAGAAGATGATCTTATAAATTGTGACAACAGCTTTGTTGTTGTTAGTCAGATAACCCCAGCAGTTCTCGCCGTAATACGCCCATGAAAGGATGGTCGACAGCGCGAAGAACAGAAGGCTCAGCTCGATGATCAGTCCGCCGAAGGTTCCGGGAAGGATCGTATTGAAAGCGGCGGCTGCGGCAGCACCCTTGGAAGCGAATGCATCCAGGCCGCCATCGGTATTCAGTACGCCGGAGAGAATAACTGCCATAGCAGTGATGCTGCAGATCACGATGGTATCGATGAAGACTTCGAACACGCCCCAGATCGCCTGCTCACAGGGTTCTTCGGTAGAAGAAGCGGCATGTGCGATAGGTGCGGAACCGAGACCGGCTTCATTGGAGAACACGCCGCGGGCAAATCCCTGACGCATGGCCATCATGATGGTATAACCGAATATTCCGCCGCCGACACTCTTCAGGGAGAATGCACCGGCAAAGATCTGGCCGAAAGCCGCGGGAATATCGCCGATTCTCATAATGATCAGGATGATACCGGCGATGATATAAAAGACAGACATGAACGGAACAAGCAGGGATGTTACCGCTCCGATTCTCTTGATGCCGCCCAGGGTAACAAGGGCTGCGATCACTGCGATGATGATACCGGATGCAAGCGCGGGAATGTGGAAGAGGTCGTTCATAGCGCCGGCGATCTCATTGCTCTGCGCGATATTTCCGATTCCGAAGGTAGCAAGTCCGCCAAGCAGCGCGAATACGACAGCGAGCCATTTCCAGCTCTTGCCGATACCGTTTTCAATGTAGTACATCGGTCCGCCGTGGTATCTGCCGTCCTTATCCTTCACACGATATTTCATGGCGAGCAGGATCTCAGCATACTTTGTGACCATACCGAAGAACGCAGCGACCCACATCCAGAACACAGCGCCTGCGCCGCCGGTGAAGATCGCGCCTGTAACGCCGGCGATATTACCGGTGCCGACGGTTCCGGCAAGCGCGGTGGTAACTGCGTGGAAGGCGGGGATGTTGGCACCGTGGTCCTTCGCATCCTTCTTCCCGAACAGTGTTCCGATCGTGTTCTTCAGGATTCTTCCGAAGTGGGTTACCTGCAGCCATTTTACGCGGACTGTCAGGTAAACGCCTGTGCCGACCAGCAGGAGGAGCATGAGCGGGCCCCATGCAAATCCGTTGATCACACCATTGATCTCACTTACTTTTGCGATAAAGTTTTCCATTTTTCTTCCTTTCTCTGTTTCCTGGTTTCCAACCCAATACTGCTTGAGAGATGCGCTCCGGCGGCAGTTCCGGAGAAATAGAAAAGGAGCTGCTTTCGGAGCAACTCCTGATACTTTTCAAAAGGCTGTCTGCGCATGGTGTCTTCGCAGACCGGTTTTGTTTTTGCTCTGTCCTTTTGCCTGAGAGATTCGGCTTCTGCCTTGCACCTTCGGCTCCCGACTTAACGGGTTTCTCGAGAGTTCCTCCGCCTGCGGTCTTTGCATTCCGCAAGCTTCACCGGTATTGAATTGTTGGAAAACAATATAACACAGACTTTGTGGTAATGCAATGATAAATTATACGGGAGGTGCATTTTTGTGGTATTATGGGCGCTGCCGGCCAGAATCTTTCCGGAATGCGCTGTGGAGGAGGTTTGATGACCGCAATTTGCCGCTGCAGTCCAGAATTTTCCAAGACTGTGCCGCGGAAGAGGTTTGATGACCGCGTTTTGCCGCTGAAGTCCTGTATCTTGCTATGATATGCTGTGGAGGAGACTCAGTAACCGCGTGTTGCTCACTCTTTCCGTTTTTTTTTTACGCGTTTGATCATGATTTGGGTTTTTCAGGGAGTTTCTTGCCAGACGATACGCCGGAAAACAATTCATGGATTGTTGACTTCAACTAATTTATCCGTATTTTCTTCAAATGAAGACGACGCTACCCCTTTTTGTATGCTTGTCTTTGCTGCGGCATGTAAAACGGGGTAGCGTCTTTTCAATCAAGTACACATTACGGACAAACTGAAGAAGAATAGATTTCTTAAGAAAGAAATCCAGGGTAGCGTGAGAGCCAAGTGATGTATGGATACATACATCCTCACACTTTTTCTTTGAAATTTGATTTGCTGTATTACTTATCTTAATAATGTTTAGGTCAAATTGATTTCTGAAAAATAATCTGAAGTGCCTGTTTATATAGGAAAATTAGTTCACTATTCCTTTGGAAAGTGATATAGTACCACTCGTTCAAAAACATAAGAATGTGTCGTAAATAATTGTCATTTTGAGAGTATGGAGGGAGAATCAATGTTTAACGCTATTAAAACAGTCATCGCAAAATGCCTTGCTGCAGTGTATGTAGATTATGTCGCCGACAGCATTTATGAAGTGCCGGCTGATCAGGCAAAGTACATCATGGGCAAATAATTCCGCCCTTTACATATACAGGCAGTAAGAAAGACAGTTTATCCGGCGCCGATTTCGGACAGGCGGATGAACTGTCTTTTGTGTTGTATGAAAAATCAAATCATAAAAGCTCTTTAGGATTTCCTGAAGTGATCTGCTGCGCGGAAGGATAAGGAAGATTCGCTTCGGGGAAGCTCTGTGATGTTTGGGTGTGGGACAGTTCACAAAACAAACTTGAAAACCCAAAACAAGAGAATTCTACGAGTTTAACAAGCATGATTGGGGTAGCGTTGGCTGAAAATGATACTGTGACAGAAAAATGAAAAAATCACGGAAGAAATCTTCATAAAATCTTCTGTTTCTTTGTGCCGCAGAGTATGGAAAGAAGAGCATTAATGGTGTATAATAGCGATATAGTTAAAAAATAAACGATCGTGGAAAATCAGTTTTCAGGATCTGTACTGCATGGCAGAAGCCGCAGAAAAATAAAGGAGGATTCCGGTATGAAGAAACTGCTGATCCGTATGGCAGCCATCACTTTGCTGGCAGCCGCTGTCCTGGCCTGCGTACCTTATGTACAGGCTGCATCCAAGACTAACAACCGCAAAAGTTTGCGCACAGGAGCCGTATCTGCATCAAGCTATACTGCCCGCACCACTTCGAATCTCAAAATGCGCAGCAGCAAGAGCACGACGGCAAACAATGTCCTGCTGGTCATACCGAAAAAGAAGGTGGTGATCATCCGCAGCAGGGAAGCAAACAACTGGTACGGGATCCTCTATGAAGGAAAGGCCGGATACGTAAAAGGCGGTTATCTTACAGATAATACAGACCGGATGAAGACTGCTGCAAGTCTCCGCCTGCGTACGACCATGGACCAGACGGTGAAAAATAATATCATCCGGACCATGCCGAAGTTCAGCACCGTGGAAGTGATCACAAGATATAAGAACGGCTGGTATCTGGTCAATTATAAAGGAAAGTCCGGATATGCTTCCGCAAAATATCTGGTGGATTCGGATGAGCAGCAGAAGGTGATCAAGGTGACGACGGCAAGACTCCGCTTGCGCAGCAGTATGAGTTTGAAGACATCCGAGAATATCATCCTGGTCATTCCCAAAGGAAATAAAGTCGAGCTGCTGAGCGAACGGGAAAATGGCTGGGTCAAAGTGAAATATGGCAGCAGGACCGGTTATGTCAAGTCCCAATACCTGAAAAGCAGCAAGAAGAAAGCAAGTTCAAACGGCGTAGTGAAGATCATGGCTGAGAATCTGAATGTGAGAAGTTCCATGAGCAAATCTTCTGACAGCAATATTATCGGCCTTGTAAAAAAGGGAAAGTCTGTGACGATCCTGTCAAAGGAGAGCAACAACTGGTATAAGATCAAATACGGAAGCGGTGTCGGCTATATCAAGGGCGGCCATTTCACAGATGATACTTCAAGAGTAGGAATTGGATGATATAAGGAGAGACACCGGGAGAGACACCCGGTGTCTTTGTGCCTTCTTGAAATTCGAACGCAATGGGGGTATGATAAAGAGACATTTCTTTTCCGGAGGATTTCATGAAAGAATTACTGGATCTGTTCCTTACTTTTGCCCGCATCGGCGGGGTCACATTCGGCGGCGGCTACGCGATGCTCCCGATTCTGCAAAGGGAAGTTGTCGAGAATAAAAAATGGGCCACCAATGAAGAACTGATGGATTATTATGCGATCGGGCAGTGTACGCCCGGCATCATTGCGGTCAATACCGCAACGTTCATCGGCCGCAATAAACACGGTCTGGCCGGCGCGATTGCAGCCACCCTGGGAGTAGTGGCACCCTCTGTGGTCATGATCACGATCATCGCTGCGTTCATTTCCAATTTCGCGGAACTGAAAGTCGTGCAGAATGCATTCGCCGGGATCAGGGTGTGTGTGTTTGTTCTGATTTTAAAGGCAGTCGTGAAGCTTGGGAAATCATCGATTAAGGATGCAGTGACGCTG
Source organism: Lachnospiraceae bacterium (assembly GCA_017431345.1). Classification (GTDB taxonomy): domain Bacteria; phylum Bacillota; class Clostridia; order Lachnospirales; family Lachnospiraceae; genus UBA3305. The sequence goes on from JAFRLH010000057.1 coordinate 5,974, forward strand.
GCTTTGTTCGCGCTGGTGCTGCTTGGTTCACTGCTGTTCGACATTTCTCCCATTGTCTTTGTGCTGATCGCAGGAGTCTGCGGGATCATCGCGCAAAGCGTCCTGAAGAAAGGTGGTGCACAGGCATGATCTATCTCCGTCTTTTTTATGAATTTGCAAAAGTAGGGCTGTTCGCTGTGGGCGGCGGACTGGCTACCGTTCCTTTTCTGCAGGATCTGTCAAAACGCACCGGCTGGTTCTCGACAAATCAACTGGCTGATATGATCGCTGTCTCGGAATGCACGCCGGGGCCGATCGGTGTAAATATGGCGACGTATACAGGGTATACGGTCGGCGGCCCGCTGGGATCTGTGGCTGCAACGCTCGGCCTGGTGTTTCCTTCGCTTGTTGTGATCCTGATCGTAGCGAAGATCCTGGCGGCGTTCAGGGACAATAAATATGTGAATTCCGCTTTCTACGGGCTGCGGCCGGCATCGACGGGGCTGATTGCGGCGGCTTGCCTGGGGGTGGCGAAGATCGCATTGTTCGATACGGGGGAACAGGAATTCCTGGCAAATATGTTCTCAAATATCCGCTGGAATGCGGTGATCCTGGCACTCATTCTTTGGTTCCTTATGAATCCGGGAATGTTCGGGAAGATCGGTGAAAATAAGGTGCTGAAGAAGATCGGCGGACTGCATCCGATCATTTTCCTGGCTGCTGCTGCGGTCGTGGGGATCGTGTTTCAGTTCGGCGGGTGAGTGAAGAGTTTGTAATCCGGAGGAGCGCAGCGACGAAGGATGACAAGCCTCGTCAGTAAGGCATCAACTCAACCTGCAGTATACCGGAAGTACACGAATTCTCATTGAAAATCTATATGGTTTTTGTTATAATATAAAACTGAATATTGTGATGGTTTTACCCAAAGCCCCGGATCCTGCACAACGTCTGAGGATCAGGGCTTTTTGACAATTTTGACATACCAGCACCGCTTTCGCTTTGCAAAGAAGCGGGAGTACTTCACGTATAACGGGAGGTGATACGATTTGGAGGATACATTAAAGCACCTTTTTCAGATAGAAGAGGCCTCCGGCCGCATCATGGACAGGGTGGAGCTTCAGAAAGAAGCCTGCCGGAAGGAATATGAAGAAAAAACAGCCGCCTTCGACGAGCAGATGAAGCGTGAGACGGAAACGCATATTGCTGCACTCCGGGAACAGCTGAAGGCTGAGCGCGAAGAAAAACTGAGTTCTCTTGTCTCTGAAACAAAGGAGAGAGAAGAGAAAATGCGCAGTCTGTTCGCTGTTAAGAAGGATGTGCTTGCCGGCCAGCTCGTCAAGAGCATCCTGGAGGAATGATCATGGGAAATCTTCTCGGTTACAGCGGACTTACAACGAAGCTGAAAGCCATGAAGGCCAAGCTTCTGACAGACGAGGATTATGCCAGGATCAGCGAATTTGAAAACGCATCCGAGCTGATCCGGCTGCTGAAGACTTCTCCGGGATATGCAGAACTTTTCACGGATGTCGATGAGCAGGATTTTACCAGGCGAGAGGTCGAGAACAGGCTGGAAGCATCCTTCATCCGGGACTTTGCGAAGATCTACCGGTTTGCGGATCAGAGGCAGAGAGAGTTCCTGAAGATTTATTTCAGGACATTTGAGATCAGATTCCTGAAGCGAAGTCTCAGACTTGCCTTTGATGAACGTACGCATATCCCGAATCCCAAAGTATATCCGGATTTTTTCCGCGCCCATTCGAAATTGGATATCGACAAGCTGTCGGAAGTGTGGACGGTCCCGGCTCTGGTGGACGCGCTTTACGGAACGGAGTATTACAAGCCGTTCGCAAAGCTGAAAGACAGGCCGGATGCAACGCTGTTCGATTACGAGATGGCGCTCGACATGTTCAATTTTGTGAAGACCTGGAAGGATCTGGAGAAGAACCTTTCCGGAGATGATCTGGAAGAACTGAAAACTGCGTACGGCAGCCGGTTCGACATGATCAACCTGAACTGGATCTACAGATCGAAACGGTTCTATGATCAGACGCCGGAGGATGCCATCGCGCTTCTGATCCCTGTCAGGTACAAGCTGAACAGGGAGCAGATCAAGAAACTGATCTATGCGGAGAATGGCAGTCAGTTCACCGAGATCCTGAATACCACATGGTATGCCAGAAAGTTCGGCCCGCTGGCGCCTGAAGAGCTTGAGGATACCTATGTGAAGGTCGTGAGATCGGTGCTGGACAAGGAATCCAAGAGAGATCCGTACTCTGCAGCAATGACTTACGCTTATATATACAAGAAGAAACATGAGGTGGGAAGACTGACGACTGCGCTGGAATGCCTCCAGTACGGCATGGAACCTGCAGATACACTGAAATATGTCCTGCGCCAGTAATGTCTTGAAATGAGGAAACCCAAATGATTGAAAAAATGACATTTTTGAACATTTCCGGGCCGAAAGAGGATATAGACCGGATGGTGGATACCTATCTCGGGAAATATCCGATCCACCTGGAAAATGCTCTCTCAGAGCTTTCCGAGGTCAGGGACCTGTATCCGTATATCCAGGCCAATCCCTATAAGGAATGGCTGGATAAAGCGGAAAGCTTCCGCACCAGGCTCCCGGAGGGCGCCGTGCCCGGCAGAGCGCTTGCGCCGGAGGAGGCGCAGGATGTTCTTCGCGAGGTGGAAGGAGAACTCAGGCAGAATGAGCAGCATCTTCCTGAACTGAAAGCGGAACTTGCGGAATCGCAGGATCTGCTGCAGAAGATCTCGCCGTTCAGGACCCTTCCGGCGGAGGTCAGCGAGATCATCAAATTCCGGTTCATAAAGATCAGGTTCGGACGGATCCCGAGAGATCTGTACAAAAAATTCGACAGATATGTGTATGATGATCTGAACATGATCTTCCTGAAAACGGAGATGGATGATGAGTATGTCTGGGGCATCTGCTTCATTGCGCCGGGACATCTGGAGAAGACCGAAGCGGTCCTGTCATCCCTGCATTTTGAGAGAGTATGGGTGCCGGATGAGTACAACGGCATGCCGGATGCGGCTTATGAAAAGCTCAATATAAAGTGCAGGAAACTGACAGACGAGATCGGAAAGATCCGTGAGAGATCCGATGAACTTCTGCGAAGAAGAGCGGACGAGATCCTCTCCGCCGGGGAAGTCATGAAAAGGCGCACGCAGCAGTTCGATGTGCGGAAATACGCCGCCTGCACAAAGGACAGAGAAGTGGTCTATTACATTCTCTGCGGATGGATGGGCGAGGAAGATGCGAAGTCCTTTATAGCGGAAACGGAAAAAGATCCGAAAGTCACCTGCATAGAAGAGGACGCCCAGCAGATCACCTACGAGAACCCGCCCACAAGGCTGAAGAACCCGGGCCTGTTCAAGCCGTTTGAAATGTACATAAAGATGTACGGCCTTCCTTCCTATAAAGAACTGGATCCTACGATCTTCGTGGCGCTGACCTATTCGTTCCTGTTCGGCGCGATGTTCGGAGATCTGGGACAGGGGCTGCTGCTCCTGATCGGCGGTTTCATCCTGTATAAGAAGAAGAACATGGCGCTCGCGGGCATCATTTCCACGGCTGGATTCTTTTCCTCGATCTTCGGCATCATGTTCGGAAGCATCTTTGGATTTGAAGATATTATTCCGGCACTGTGGCTGCGGCCGATGACCGCGATTACAGCGCTTCCGGTAGTGGGATCGCTGAACACGGTATTTGTGGTCGCCGTAGCATTTGGCATGTTCCTGATCCTGACAACGATGATCCTGCATATCGTGAATGCTGTCAGGGCCGGTGACAAAGGCGAGCAGTGGTTTGATAAGAGCGGCGCGGCCGGATTCGTTTTCTACCTGATGGTGTGTCTGTCGATCATCCTGGTGATGACAGGCAGAAAGCTTCCCGGAACGATCCTCCTGGTGATCCTGATCGGCCTTCCGCTGCTGGCATTCGTCCTGAAGGAGCCGCTTGCGAACCTGGTCGAAAAGAAAAAGCCGCTGATCGAAGGCGGTATCGGCATGTTCTTCGTGCAGGCGTTCTTTGAACTGTTCGAGACGATGCTGTCCTTCTTCTCGAATACGCTTTCTTTCGTCAGGGTCGGCGCCTTCGCCGTCAGCCATGCGGCGATGATGGAGGTCGTGCTGATGCTTGCCGGCGCGGAGAACGGCGGCAGCCCGAACTGGCTGGTCGTCGTGCTCGGAAACATTTTCGTCTGCGGCCTGGAAGGCCTGGTCGTCGGCATCCAGGTGCTGAGGCTTGAATATTACGAGATGTTCAGCCATTTCTACAAAGGCGACGGCAGAGAGTTCAAACCTTTCCTGACAGGCAGGGAAGAGAACAACGCCTGAGGATCCCCTGATCATCCGGCACAGACCGGCCGGCAGGGAAAGGCGGACACGGGACGGATCGCAGAAAATGCGTTCTCATAACAACTGAATATAAAAAAATAATATAGCAACCTACAACATACGGAGGAGATCATCATGAATAACCTTGTAATAATCACCCTTGCTGCAGCGCTCACTTTAAGCTTCGTTATCCCCTGGGCAGTGTTCATGAAGGGAGAAAGATCAAAGCGCAGATACAAGAGCTCGCTTGCCGTCAATCTGGTTTCTTTCTTCGGTCTGCTGCTGATCGCAACAGTACTGCTCTTCACGGCAGGAACGCCCGCCATGGCTGAGACGGCTGAAGCCGGCGCAGGATTTTCCACTGCGTTTGCCTATATCGCGGCAGCGCTTGTTACCGGCATGTCCACCATCGGCGGCGGTATCGCTGTTGCCAGTGCCGCCAGCGCAGCGCTCGGCGCCCTGAGCGAGGATTCCACGGTATTCGGTAAATCCCTCGTTTTCGTCGGCCTTTCCGAAGGTGTCTGCCTGTATGGACTTATCATCTCCTTCATGATCCTTGGTAAAGTGTGATGCAGATCTTTCTTATTGCGGACAATCAGGATACCGTTACCGGAATGCGGCTGGCGGGTGTGCCGGGTGTGATCGCAAATGACAGAGAGGATCTGGAGAATGCGCTGAATGACGCGCTTGCGAATCCCGACATCGGTATTATTCTTCTGATGGAATCTTTCGGCAGGGAATTCCCGGATATCATTGATGACGTGAAGCTGAACCGCCGTGTTCCCCTGATCATCGAGATTCCCGACCGGAACGGTACCGGAAGACGTCCTGACTTTATCACGGCCTATGTGGGCGAAGCGATCGGGCTTAAGCTGTGAGGTGCTGTATGACGATAGAAGAAAAACTTGAGAATTTCAGAAATATTTCACTGAAGACAGCGACAGAGATCAGTTCCAAAGATCTTTCGGATTTTCAGGCAGGGCAGGAGAAGGCTTTCGCGGAGCATCAGGAGTCTGCCATGCGCAGACGCGATCAGATGATCGCCAGGGAGACGAATGAATGCCGGATCCAGAGCAACAAGGAGCTTGTAAGCGAACAGCTTGCCTGCAGGAAGAAGCTTTCGGATGCGGAGGAGGAACTGACGGAAGAACTGTTCGCACTGGTGAAAGAGCGGCTTTGCGAATTCCGGAAGACGGCCGGGTATACTGCGTATCTGCAGAATGCCCTGGCGCAGATCATGGAATACGGTGCAGGCGGCGATATTGCCGTGGAGATCGACGAGACGGATAAGCATCTGGTCCCGGATCTTGCAAAACTCACCGGAAACAAGGCGGCCTTCAATCTGGTAAAGGAAAAAGTTCCGGGAGGTCTCAGAGCCATCATCCCCGGAAAGAATATTATGATAGACCGGAGTTTTGAACAGAAGCTTGAAGAGCTTCATGAATCTTTCCGGCTCGAGATGAAGCTTAATCAGACAGATAAGAGGTAGATGATATGTCACGAAGTGGTGTTATTTACGGGATAAACGGCCCGGTCATAACCATCGCCGGAGATACCGGCTTCGGTATGTCGGAGCTTTGCTATATCGGTGAGGAGCGCCTGACGGGAGAAGTCATCCGCCTTGATAAGGATATGACGACGATCCAGTGCTTCGAGGAGACCACCGGACTGATGCCCGGCGATCCCGTCGTGGCAACAGGCGACGCCGTTTCGGTCCTTCTGGGCCCCGGCATCATAAAGAGTATCTTCGACGGTATTGAAAGACCGCTGGATGTCATTGCGTCGCATACCGGCGCGTTCATCAGCCGTGGTGTCAGCGCGGATTCCCTGGATCTGAAGAAGAAATGGAAAACGCACGTCACGGTTAAGCCGGGAGACAAAGTGTCCGGCGGCACGGTGATCGCGGAAGTGCCGGAAACCGAATCGATCCTTCACAAATCGATGGTTCCGCCGGATATTTCCGGTACGGTGGTAAAAGCGGTCCCGGACGGCGAGTATAATGTCGTGGAACCGATCGTCGTGGTGGAGACGCCTGACGGAACGCACGTCAATGTGGCGCTTTCCCAGCGCTGGCCGATCCGTGTCCCGAGACCGGTACGGCAGCGTTTTCCTGCATCAAAGCCGCTGCTGACCGGACAGAGGATCCTGGATACGCTGTTCCCGCTTGCCAAAGGCGGCACGGCGGCGATCCCCGGCGGTTTCGGAACCGGAAAGACGATGACGCAGCACCAGATCGCAAAGTGGTCTGATGCGGATATCATCATTTATATCGGCTGCGGAGAACGCGGCAATGAGATGACGCAGGTCCTGAAGGAGTTCGGAGAGCTGAAGGATCCCCGGACAGGCAAACAGCTGATGGAACGTACCGCGCTGATCGCGAATACGTCCAACATGCCGGTCGCAGCCCGTGAGGCTTCCATTTATACGGGAATCACGCTGGCGGAATATTACCGCGATATGGGATACGATGTCGCCATCATGGCCGACTCGACATCCAGATGGGCAGAGGCTCTGCGAGAGCTTTCGGGACGTCTGGAAGAAATGCCTGCAGAGGAAGGCTATCCCGCCTATCTGGCGTCCAGGCTTTCGGCTTTCTATGAGAGAGCCGGTGAAACACAGTCGCTGAACGGCGCGGAAGGATCTGTTTCCATCATCGGCGCAGTCTCCCCGCAGGGCGGCGATTTCTCTGAGCCGGTCACGCAGAATACCAAGCGTTTCGTGCGCTGCTTCTGGGGACTGGACAAAGGCCTGGCGTATGCGAGACATTATCCTGCGATCCACTGGCTGACCAGTTACAGCGAATATCTGCCGGATCTGGCTGCCTGGTACAGGAGGGAAGTCTCTCCGGAATTCATGGATTACAGGAACCAGATCATTTCCATCCTCGGTACGGAGAGCAGCCTGATGGAGATCGTAAAGCTGATCGGTGCGGACGTGCTTCCGGATGATCAGAAACTGACGCTGGAGATCGCGCGCGTCATCCGGCTCGGTTTCCTGCAGCAGAATGCGTTCCATGCGGATGATACCTATGTGCCGATGGAGAAGCAGTTCAAGATGATGGAACTCATCATTTATCTGTACGGCAAGGCGAAAGCGCTCGTTTCCATGGGCCATCCGATGTCTGTCCTGAAGGAGGATGATATCTTCGACAGGATCATCGCAATCAAATATGATGTGCCGAACAATGAACTGTTCCGTTTTGATGAGTATCATGAAGCTGTTGATAAATTCTATGACGGCGTTCTTGCCAGAAACTAAGGGGGCTTTATTATGTCAGTTGAATATTTAAGACTGTCCGGAATCAACGGCCCTCTGATCGTTCTGGAGGGAATACAGGATGCCTTTTTTGAAGAGATCGTTGAATTTACCGTAAACGGCCGGGATAAGAAGCTCGGCAGGATCGTTGCACTGGATGAAGGCCGCGCCGTGATCCAGGTGTTCGCGGGAACGGAGAACATGTCGCTCTCCAATACCACAACAAGACTGACCGGCCGCCCGATGGAGATCCCGCTTTCCACCCAGATTCTCGGAAGAGTGTTCGACGGGATCGGAAGACCGATGGACGGACTCGGAAATATTCGTCCGGAAGTCACGCTGGATATCAACGGCAAACCGCTGAATCCCGTTATGCGCGAATACCCCAGGAACTTTATCCAGACTGGTATTTCCGCAATCGACGGACTGACCACACTGATCAGAGGACAGAAGCTGCCGATCTTCTCCGGAAACGGACTGCCACATGACCAGCTGGCTGCGCAGATCGTGCAGCAGGCTTCCCTGGGCGCGGATTCCGATGAAGAGTTCGCGGTCGTTTTCGCTGCGATGGGCGTTAAGCACGATGTGGCTGATTTCTTCAGACGTACGTTTGAAGAGAGCGGCGTTTCGGATCACGTTGTCACGTATCTGAATCTGGCGAACGATCCTGTCGTGGAACGTCTGATCACGCCGAAGGTGGCGCTGACAGCTGCGGAATATCTGGCGTTTACCTGCGGCATGCATATTCTCGTTATCCTGACGGATATGACATCGTTCGCGGAAGCGCTTCGTGAAGTATCGTCTTCCAAGGGAGAAATCCCTTCCAGAAAGGGTTACCCCGGCTATCTTTACAGTGAACTGGCGACGATCTATGAAAGAGCGGGCGTTGTCGAAGGCAGATCCGGTTCGGTCACGCAGATCCCGATCCTGTCCATGCCGAATGATGATATCACGCATCCCGTGCCTGACCTGACCGGCTATATCACGGAAGGCCAGATCGTGCTGGACCGCAGCCTGCATGGCCAGTCGGTCTATCCGCCGATCAGCGTGCTGCCGTCGCTTTCCCGTCTGATGAAGGACGGTATCGGCGAAGGCTATACGAGAGAGGATCACCAGGCGGTCGCGAACCAGCTCTTCTCCAGCTATGCGAAGGTGGGAGAGGCGAGAGCGCTGGCGTCTGTTATCGGTGAAGATGAACTGTCGGCGCTGGATAAGACGTATCTGAAGTTCGGTGCGGCATTCGAAGAACGCTTTGTCGGCCAGGGGATCAAGGAGAACAGAGATATTATTTCGACGCTGGATCTCGGCTGGGAGCTGCTGAAGATGCTGCCGAAGTCCGAGCTCGACAGGGTGGATACGAAGCTGTTGGATAAGTATTTTAATGCATAAGCTCCCGGACGGCGGCAAAGCAGACTGCATACTTGTATGCAAGGATGCTTTGACATCGGACGGGGCAACATAAATGAGCAAAAAAGACACGCGACAATAGTGCATTTTTTCAATAGCAAGTTCAGAGCGGGGCGATTTGCGAATTTATGGCAGAATTGTGAGAGCTGTCCTGCAGCGGAACAATTCTGAGCTTATGCAGAAACATGTTTTGGAGGTAATCTAAGTGGATCCCAATACGTTCCCGACGAAGGGGAATCTCATCGCCGCCAAGAATTCCTTAAAACTTGCCAGGCAGGGCTATGAGCTGATGGATAAAAAGAGGAACATCCTCATCCGTGAGCTCACGGCTCTGATCGAGCAGGCCAAAGATATCCAGGTGCAGATCGATTCCATCTACAGGCATGCATATTCTGCTCTTCAGATCGCGAATGTGGAACACGGGATCTCCCGCGTGGAAGAGATTTCCCATTCCGTGCCGATAGAAAACTCCATCTCCGTAAAGATCAGAAGTGTCATGGGCACGGAGATCCCGCTGGTCTCGGCTGAAAAAGTCATGCAGGGGCCGACCTACGGTTTCTACGGTACAAGATCTTCATTGGACGATGCCAGGGGTGCTTTTGAACAGGTGAAGGAGCTCACGGTAAGGCTGTCCATGGTCGAGAACTCCGCCATCCGGCTGGCTTCCAGCATCAAGAAAACGCAGAAGAGAGCGAATGCGCTGAAGAATATCACGATTCCGAAGTACGAGGAGCTGGTCAAGACGATCGGCGATGCGTTAGAGGAAAAGGAAAGAGAAGAGTTCACGAGATTGAAAGTCATAAAAAGAATGCACGGGTAAGGCCCGTGCATTTTTTTGAACCGAGAAGCCACCGAAGGTGGATGAGATTCATAAGCATGCAGCGAAGCGGAATGCAAATGTCCGCTTTGCTGATCATAGTGACTGCATGTTTTGTATAAAAATCCGCTACTCTCCCGCAAGGATCATCGGAAGATCTTCCCTGATGAAAGCGTTCCAGAATCCGAGATCTTCGGGATCGATCTCGGAGAGAGACAGATAAGTCGGAGCGCCGGGCGCTTCGCGGTACAGATGCTGCTGCGGGCGTATGATACCTGCGCAGGGGAGAAAGAGTCCGCATTTCTTAACACGTGCGGTCTCTTTTTTTGCCTGTACGCGCTGCTCTTTCGGGATAAATTCCCCCACGCTCTTATGAACCGCCGTGTCTTGCTCCGGGATATAGTAGTAGTCTTTGTAATCCTTGAAGAAGTAATACAGCGATGTGTCCGAAATCGGCAGGGACAGGGTGAGCAGATCGTTCCGGATCCTTCCGCGCAGGGTGCTTCTGGAAAAATCAAGCTGTACGGGCACGTTCTCGCTGACACGGAGCGCTGCGTTCAGCGCACCGTCCGCGCATTCCGTTTCGATCAACTCTGCTGCAGAGAGCTCTCCATACTGCAGCGGACGATAGGAGAGGAGCGAAGCGACGCCGGACATGTTCAGCACATCCTCTTCGTTGTGGATCAGGAAAAGGTGGGCGAGCTGGTCCGAATGATTTCTGACATAATCCCAGTAAACGCGGATCAGGGCACCGCCGTCTTCCTTATCTTCTCTCGGCATGCCGAGGAAAGCCTCGAAGGATTTCTGGCTGCAGCGGGGAAGGCCGAGCAGCTTTTTGAGCGGGCGGAGTTTCTTTAAGAGATCGAAGGATCTGTTGTAGTCAAAGGTATACGGCAGGCGGAAACGTTTCGCCCTGCGTTCGATGAACGGAAGATCGAATGTTTCACCGTTGAAAGTGATGACCGTTGTTTCCGGGGTGATCTCTGAAAAGGCGGCTTTGATGACGGCACGCTCGTCTTCCGGTCCTTCCGCCAGCCACTGCATGAAGTGGAGTTTGTCACCCTCAGGCCGAGCAGACCCGATCAGATAGATCATGGAACGGCCGGCGGAGAGGCCAGTCGTTTCAATATCAAGAAAAAGGGGATGCGGGCCCATCCCCCATTCCGGTTTTAAGGTGTACGAAGAATCGATATATTTGCTGATATACTTCATGATAGTAAAGGTTGTTGGTTTTGGCGTGCGCGGGCGACGGTTTGTGCACGGGCAGAGAGAATTCTTGTTTTATGGTCTAAACCTGTGCACAAACACGTGTTTTACGCAAAAATATGGTCCGACGTCCGTGCACAGATTACAATTTTTACTTTCTTTAGGATCCTTTTTCCTGTAAATATTAGCCTTTTTCGCTTTAAAAACAATAGAAGCAAGACCATAAAATGCTTGAAATATCTTGTTTGTGCACGCAATTAGACCATAAATCTCAGAATGCTGTAATTCATGCACGGACTGGAACAAAGCTTGCATCTTGCTCTGATTTTGTGCGAGGAGAGAAGGAAAGTTTGCTTCCTGCTCTGATATTGTGTGCGAGGAGAGAAGGAAAGTTTGCTTCCTGCTCTGATATTGTGTGCAGGGAGAGAAGGAAAGTTTGCTGTTTGTTCTGTTCTCGTGCATAGAATGAGGATATTCTTGTTTTATGGTCTAAAGCCGTGCACATATAGATACTTTTCAAAAAATTAGGTTCCAACGCACGTGCATAACTAGTGAGATTTTCTTCTTTTAGGATCCTTTTTTCTGTTAAATATGCTGTTTTTTGCTCTCAAAACAGTAGAAGCAGGACCATAAAAAGCTTGAAGTCGCTTGTCTATGCACGCAATTAGACCATAAATCTCAAAATGCTGTAATTCATGCACAGACTGGAGCAAAAGAACACTGACAGACTCAAATCATGAGCTGGCTGCATTAACTTATAAGCTGGCTGAAGCAAATCATGAGCTGGCTGGAGCAACTTATCAGCTGGCTGGAGCAAATCATGAGTTGGCTGAAGCAAACAAGCACCTGCTCCAGCACATAGACAGCAGGCAATTGTCAGCGGGAAGGATTGCTTCAGAAATCACATTTTACCGCCGTCTTCAGCGAAATCTCCATCATGTCATGGAAGCTGTTCTGTCTGTCTTCAGCAGAGAGGGCTTCGCCTGTAAAGATATGATCGGAGATGCTGAGAATGGACAGCGCTTTTTTGTGGTTTGCCATGGCTTCCAGATACAGTCCCGCGGTCTCCATCTCGACGGCCAGCAGTCCCATGGCTTTCGCTTTTACATTGACGCTGGTGTCGGGATGATAGAAGAAATCAGAGGTATAGACACTGCCGGCTACGGTGTGGACGCCGAGTTCCTTCGCTGCTTCGACAGCGGCAGCGAACATTCCATAGTCTGCTGTAGGAGCCGGGTATCCGGGAAGATCATAAGAAATAAGCTGGCCGGAATTCGTGGAAGCGGACATGGCGATCAGGACATCGCGGAGATGGACGTCATCCTGAAGGCCGCCGGCGGAACCGACCCGGATGATGGCTTCTACGCCGAAAAAGGTGTAGAGCTCATGGGCGTAGAGGACCATGGAAGGGACACCCATGCCGGAGCCCATCACGGAGACTTCTTTGCCTTCGTAGGTTCCGGTGTAACCGAGCATGTTGCGGGTGTCATTGAAAAGCACCGGATTCTCGAGATAGTGATCCGCGATGTATTTGGCGCGGAGAGGATCACCGGGCATGAGGACGCATTTTGCGATGTGGGTTCCTTCTTTAAGGACGATGCAGGCTGAGGGTGATGAAGTCATCATGTATATTTCCTCCTGAATTGATTATAGTATGCGGTTATGTGTCTGGATAATCTGTCATCCTCTATTTATCTTTCATTATCTTCTTCAGATTCTCTTCAAACGGCGGGTACACGATCCCCGCGTCAGTCACGATCGCCGTCAGCAGGCTGTGATCCGTCACGTCAAAGGAAGGGTTGAAGCACTTCACGCTCTTCGGCGCCATCGGCTTCTCGTACCACATCTCTTTGATCTCATCCGGATCGCGTTCCTCGATCTTTATATCCGCCCCGGTCGGGCAGTTCATATCGATTGTTGAACGCGGGCCGAGCGTATAGAACGGAATCCCGTAATGTTTTGCCAGAATGGCGACGCCCGATGTACCGATCTTGTTCGCAAAATCGCCGTTCGCAGCGATGCGGTCGCAGCCTACGAAACAGGCCTGCACCCAGCCGTTCTTCATGACCATGGAAGCCATGTTGTCGCAGATCAGCGTGACGTCGATTCCGGCTTTGTCCAGCTCATAAGATGTCAAACGCGCGCCCTGCAGCAGCGGTCTGGTCTCGTCGGCGAAAGCTTTAAACTCGATGCCGCGTTCTTTCCCGAGCAGCAGCGGGCCGATCGCCGTTCCGTATTTGCTGGTCGCCAGCGGGCCGGCGTTGCAGTGCGTAAGCACGCCGTCGCCGGGCTTGATCAGAGACAGACCGTATTCGGAAATGCGGCAGCACATTTCTATATCTTCAGTATGGATCGCAATCGCTTCTTTTCTGAGGATACTGACCAGGTCAGCAGGATCGCAGGAAGCATTTTCTTCTGCTTTTGCGAGCATCCTTTTCACCGCCCAGCTTAAGTTCACGGCCGTCGGGCGGGAAGAGATGAGATAATCGCCGTCCTTTTTCATCTCTGACAGAAGAGATGCGGTATCAGCTGCGTTTTTATGAAGCGCGAGCACATACATGGCGTAAGCCGCACAGATGCCGATGGCAGGAGCCCCGCGAACAGCCAGCCGCTTGATCGCGTCGTAAAAATCCTCCGCCCTGGTAAGCGTCAGGTACAGTTCTTCATTGGGAAGTTTTGTCTGATCGATAATGATGCACGCTCTTTCATCCTCTGACAGATGCACGCTGCCATTCATCAGATCCTCTTTCGTTACTTCCATTAAATACACCTTCGTTTCTATCGTGAGATCACAGAAATGCATTATAGTTCTTCCCGGCATTTCATCTGTTGTATGGTAATCACTGCTTCCGGGAAAACAATCCTGCAGTTCCCGGATAAAGAATATTCTTCAGCAATAACAAATTATAGCACAATACAGCATAAAAAGATATAAAACCTCTCCGGGAAAAGAAATATTGCAGAAATCGGCTTCTTGCGGTATGATATTTCTGTATAGTCATAGACTGCCCGGTTCTGGGCTGATCCGTGACACAGTCTTGATACTGTATTAAATAATCAGGAGGATTCATTATGGCACTTGTAACATCAACCGAAATGTTTAAGAAAGCTTATGACGGCGGCTACGCCATCGGCGCATTCAACGTAAACAACATGGAGATCGTACAGGGTATCACAGAGGCAGCCGCAGAGCTTCAGGCTCCGCTGATCCTGCAGGCATCCGCCGGCGCAAGAAAGTATGCGAACTCCATTTATCTTGTAAAGCTCGTTGAGGCTGCAGCAGAACTGCATCCCGAGATCCCGATCGTTCTTCATCTGGACCACGGCGCAGATTTCGAAGTCTGCAAATCCTGCGTAGACGACGGCTTCACTTCCGTTATGATCGACTATTCCGGCCATTCCTTCGAAGAGAATATCGAAGAGTCCCGCAAGGTCGCTGAGTATGCGCATGAGCACGGCGTTGTTGTCGAGGCTGAGCTCGGCACCCTGTCAGGCGTAGAGGATGATGTAAATGTTGCTGACGACAAGGCACAGTACACCGATCCCGACCAGGTCGAAGAGTTCGTAAAGAGAACCGGCGTTGACTCCCTGGCGATCGCGATCGGCACCAGCCACGGCGCTTACAAGTTCAAACCCGGCCAGAATCCGAAGCTTCGTCTGGACATCCTGGAAGAGGTCTCCAGAAGACTGCCCGGTTTCCCGATCGTTCTGCACGGATCTTCTTCCGTTCCGCAGGAATATGTCAAGATCATCAACGAGAACGGCGGCAAGCTGAAGGATGCGATCGGTATCCCCGAAGAGCAGCTTCGCCTGGCAGCCAGAGGTGCTGTCTGCAAGATCAACATCGACTCCGACCTTCGTCTGGGCATGACCGCAGGTATCCGTCAGCACTTTGCTGAGCATCCGGATCACTTCGACCCCAGACAGTACCTTGGACCCGGCAGAGCAAACATCAAAGCGATCGTTGCTCATAAGCTGGTGAACGTACTCGGCTGCGATCACAAGATCTGAAGCTGAAGAGGCATTCCTGCCTTTTACTGATGGAAAGAGGACGGGCCCGGATCTCCGGGCTCGTTTTTTACCTCCGGCCAGACAATGCTCTTGATGAAAATGTGCCGGCTGTGGTATTCTGAACAGAAGAGAATCTGTGCAAGGAGATGATTTTTTGATGATCTGCAAAAGGTGCGGCGCCGAGATTCCGGACTGGTTCATCATCTGCGGGATCTGCGGAACGCCGGTCTATGATAAATTCAGAAGAAAACAGAGTGTGGAAGAAAACGATGCCCCGCGGATGCTGCCGCCGGGACGGGAACCCGGAAACGATATCAATGCACAGAGGATCCCGTACGGACCGGCAGGCGGAGGAAGCGGCCCGGTGATCTCGCAGGCAGGCGCAGGCTACTGCAAGCTTTCGCTGATCCTCGGGATCCTGTCACTCTTTCTGATCTGGATGCCTTTTCTGCCGATCCCGGTCTCCCTCATGGCGATCGCATTCGGGATCATCGGATACCGCAGGAGTATCCATTTCAGAGGGAGAGCTGTCGCGGGGATCGCTGTCGGTTCGGCAGCGCTGCTCCTGGGCGTTACCATAAGCGTCTGCATTGCGATGCTGATGCCGTATGCGGACGATCTGAACAAGATGATGGAAACGTATTTCCAGAGACTGCAATGAGACGGTGCGGGACAGGCTCCTTTCATCCCCCGGTCTCGCCGGATAAGTGAAGAAGATAAGGTAAGGCGGTTTTTTACCTTACCTTTTTTCTTGCATAGAAGAGGTTTTCGGGATATTATAAAGTTTATCGGTTAAGGAGGCAGAAATGAAATCGTATTCCGGATTCGCAGAATATTATGATCTGTTCATGGAGGATATTCCGTACGAAAAATGGTGCGCGCGCATCACCGGGATCCTTCGTGCGCACGGCATAAAGGATGGGCTGATCCTGGATCTGGGCTGCGGCACCGGCAACATGACGGAGATCCTGTCTGACGCCGGCTACGACATGATCGGTGTGGATGCTTCGGAAGACATGCTTGCGGAAGCCATGGAGAAACGCGGAGAGCGGAATATCCTTTATCTTCATCAGGATATGCGCGGATTTGAGCTTTACGGGACCGTGCGGGCAGTCATCTGCATCTTTGATTCGATCAACTATATCACGGAGAAGGAAGATCTCGTGCAGGTCTTCCGGCTCGTGAACAATTATCTGGATCCGGACGGGCTGTTTATTTTCGATTTCAATACCCCAGCGGAATATGCCCGGGAGGAACGGATCTCCTATACAGATGAATGCGACGGCGTTTATCTGATCGGCAGAAATGATTATGAGGAAGAGAGCGGGATCAATGAACATACCGTGACGTTCTTTGTGCCGGAAGATGACGCGGGGGAAACGTACAGTAAATTTGAAGAAACGCACGTGCAGAGAGCGTATAGCATTGCGGAGATGAAAGCGGCGCTGGAAGAGGCCGGGATGAAGTTTGTTTCCGTGGAGGATGAGCAGGGAAGTGCGGCGGATGAAAGTACCCGCAGGTGCCTGATGATGGCGAAAGAGTGCGGGAAGGCAGAGGATTGCCGATAAGAATTCAGTAAAACCGAAGACTATACGGCGAGGATCCTTCGTCGCTTCGCGCCTCCGGATGACAGACAGGAATTAATATATAAGGAGTACCATGAACGATTATCTTATAAGAGCAGTGGCGGAAGGCGGTAAGATCAGAGCCTTCGCCGCCACCACAAAAGCAACCGTTGAAGAAGCGAGAGCCCGGCACAACACCAGCCCGGTCATCACCGCCGCCCTCGGCAGGCTCCTGACCGGCGCGGTCATGATGGGCAGCATGATGAAAAGTGCGGATGACAGGCTCACGCTGAAAATAAACGGCGACGGCCCGGTGCATGCCATCACGGCAGTTGCCGACAGTCTCGGCAATGTTAAAGGCTTCGCCGATGAGCCGCAGGTCATCTTGCACGCAAATGAAAAAGGGAAGCTGGATGTTGCCGGAGCGGTCGGAGTCGGCGTTCTTACCGTCATTAAGGATATGGGCCTGAAGGAGCCGTACGAAGGCACTTCCATGCTCGTGACCAGCGAGATCGCCGAAGATCTTACGTATTATTTTGCGACCTCCGAACAGACGCCTTCCGCTGTCGGCCTGGGCGTTCTCATGAACAAGGAAAATACCGTCAGGCAGGCCGGCGGATTTATCATCCAGCTGATGCCGGGCGTGGATGACGCCACGATCACCGCACTTGAAAAGCGGATCGGGGAAATTTCTTCCGTTACGGATATGCTGGAGCAGGGACTTGACCCGGAAGGGATCCTGAAGTACATTCTCGGGGAGGAGACGCTGGAGATCCTGGATAAGAAGCCGGTCCGTTTCAACTGCAGCTGCAACCGGGAGCGGATCAAAGGCGCGATCGCAAGCCTTGGCGAGAAAGACCTGCGCGATCTGATCGAGGGCGACACGCCGGTGACAGCCCACTGCGATTACTGCAATACGGATTATACATATTCAGTGGACGAGATCAAAAGAATCCTTGAAAGAGGAAAAAGCTGATACAGGCAAGCTCATATAAAAACGCAATGACATCACATGTGTCAGGAAAGAGGTAAACCATGATAGCCGAAAAAATGAAAGCGCTTGTAGCCAACAACTCTGCTGTAAGGGCGATGTTCGAAGAAGGAGCAAAGCTCAAAGCGATCTACGGAGAAGAGAACGTGTTCGATTTCAGTCTCGGGAACCCGAATGTCGCACCGCCGGAGACGGTCAAGGAAGCGATCTATGATATTCTCGAGAACGAGGAACCCACTCGTGTCCATGGCTACATGAGCAATGCAGGCTTTGAGACGACCAGATATGCAGTCGCTGGATCGCTGAACAAAAGATTCAATACTTCCTATACCGAGCATAATATCATTATGTCTGTCGGCGCCGGAAGCGCGCTCAACGTGATTCTCAAGACCATCCTGAATCCGGGCGAAGAAGTGATCACGTTCGCGCCTTATTTCCTGGAGTACGGCGGATATGTCCGCAATTATGACGGACAGCTCACCGTGGTGCCGGCGGATACAGAGACCTTCCAGCCGAATCTGGATGCTTTTGCAGAGCTGCTTTCCGAGAACACCAGGGCTGTCATCATCAATACGCCGCACAATCCTACCGGCGTGATCTATTCCGACGAGACACTGAGCCGCCTTACCCGCATCATGCGCAAGCAGGAGGAGAAGAACGGTTCGCCGATCTTCCTCATTTCCGATGAGCCTTACAGAGCGCTGGCTTATGACGGTGCTGTCGTGCCGTGGGTGCCGGATTATTACAAGAACACATTTGTGGCCTATTCGTTCAGCAAGGCGCTGTCCCTGCCCGGAGAGAGAATCGGCTATATCGTGATCCCGAACCAGGTGGAGGATCATGAAAATGTGATCGCGGCGGCCACCATTGCCACCAGAGTCATGGGCATGGTCAATGCACCTTCCCTCATGCAGCTCGTTATCGAGCGCTGCATCGATGAGAAATGTGACGTGGCCTATTATGAGAACAACCGCAATCAGCTTTACAACGGCCTTACCGGATTCGGGTTTGAATGCGTGAAGCCCGAAGGCGCATTCTATCTGTGGATGAAATCCCCGATTCCGGATGAGAAGGAATTCGTGGAAGCAGCAAAGGAATTCAATATCCTGATGGTGCCCGGCTCCTCCTTCGCCTGCCCCGGCTATGTGAGACTGGCGTACTGCGTATCCTTTGAGACGATCATGGCTTCCATGGAGGCGTTCGGAAAGCTTGCAGAAAAATATAATCTGTAAAGTACCCTGATGAAGATCCTTCCGTGCGGGGAAAGGAGCCGTCAAATCTTATGAAAACCAGCAAAACAGCTGCGGCGTATATCGCCCTGGTTCTTAGCTGTGTTCTTTGGGGAACCGTTTATATTGCCAACAGATATGCACTTACTGCGGTCACGCCGGCGGAGCTTGCTTTTATCCGGTTCTTTGTGAGTGCTGCGGTATTGTTCCCGGCTCTGAAGATCCGGAAAGAACCGGTCGGGTTCCGGAAAGAGGATACGAAATATTTCGTGCGGATCGCGGTGCTGGGGTATTTTCTCTCGATCGAGCTGATCATGATGTCAACGAAATACGCCGGCGCCTCGCTGTCGTCCCTCATCAACTCCATGAGCCCGATCCTGATCACGGTCTTTGCGGTGCTGATCCTGAAGGAAAAAATGACGGCGGCGAAGATCCTCTGCCTGATTGTATCGCTGACGGGTGTTGTGATCGTATCGGGAGGCGTTCATGACGGCGGAACGGCTTTTGGCGTGATCCTGTGTCTGTGTTCCATTCTGACATGGTCGCTTGCAGCCATTACGACCAGAAGGATCGCTGCGAGATATGATGCGATCCATATCACCACAACGGGCATTCTGCTGAGTCTGCTCCTGCATATCCCGGTCGCGGGAGTGTCCATGATCCGGAACGGCATTCCATCGCTTACGCCGCTGATCGTGTTCTGCCTTCTGTATTCGGGTTCTGTGGGAACGGCGCTGCCGCATTTTCTGTGGAATTACGGACTGGAACATCTGCCTGCGAGTACATGCACGATGTTCTATCCTCTCATGCCGCTGACGTCTGCGCTGCTTGGCGCGCCGCTTCTGGGCGAAAAGCTTGGCGCGGGATTCTATATCGGCGGGGCTATGATTACCTCCGCGCTTATCATCAGCGGGATCGCGGAGGCGCATGAACACGCGCATCACCCGCATCACTGACAAAAAAACGTGTCCGGACAGTTTAATATGCCTGTCCGGGCATTTTTTTTTACAAATCTGTATTTCAGGTCTTGCAAAACCAGGGGTTCTGGTGATAAGCTTTATCGGTTCATAATCATAGTTGAAGAAACAGAAAATACTTATTTTTAAGTGAAATACGGAAAGGTTTTATAGTTGTTATGGTAAGAGAAGATATCAGGAACATTGCGATCATCGCCCACGTTGATCACGGAAAAACGACACTTGTGGACGAATTGCTGAAGCAGAGCGGCGTTTTCAGGGAGAACCAGGACGTTATGGAGCGCGTGATGGACAGCGGCGACATTGAGCGTGAGCGCGGCATCACCATTCTGTCCAAGAATACGGCTGTATTTTATAAAGGAACAAAGATCAATATCATCGACACGCCCGGACATGCGGATTTCGGCGGCGAAGTCGAACGTGTTCTGAAGATGGTAAACGGTGTTGTGCTGGTCGTCGACGCGTTTGAAGGCCCGATGCCGCAGACCAGATTCGTGCTGCAGAAAGCGCTGGCGCTGGATCTGTATGTCGTCGTCTGCATCAACAAGGTGGACCGCGACGGCGCCAGACCGAAGGAAGTCGTTGACGAAGTGCTGGAGCTTCTGATGGATCTGGATGCGAATGACAAGCAGCTCGACTGCCCGTTCGTTTTCGCATCGGCCAAAGCCGGCTGGGCGGTGACGGATCTGAACGATGAGAGAAAGAACATGGTCCCGCTGTTCGAGACCATCATCAATTCCGTGCCGGCGCCGGAAGGCGATCCCGACGCGGATACGCAGGTGCTCATTTCCACCATCGATTACAACGAATATGTCGGCCGGATCGGCGTCGGTAAAGTGGACAACGGTTCGCTCGCGGTGAACCAGGAAGTCATGCTGGTGAACCATCATGATCCGAATAAGGCTCACAAAGTGAAGATCAGCAAGCTGTATGAGTTTGACGGCCTGAACAAAGTGGATGTGAAGGAAGCGCATATCGGCGCGATCGTTGCCATATCCGGCATTCCGGACATCCGGATCGGGGATACGATCTGTTCTCCGGAAAATCCGGTCCCGATCCCGTTCCAGAAGATCTCCGAACCGACCATTTCCATGAATGTCCTGGTCAACGATTCGCCGTTCGCCGGACAGGAAGGAAAATATGTCACGTCCAGACATATCCGCGACAGGCTGTTCCGGGAATTGAATACCGACGTCAGCCTGAGAGTCGAAGAGACTGCTTCCGCGGACTGCTTCAAGGTCTCCGGAAGAGGAGAACTGCATCTGTCCGTTCTTATTGAGAACATGCGCCGCGAAGGATATGAATTCGCAGTCAGCAAGGCGGAGGTCATCTACAAGACAGACGGCAGCGGAAAACCGCTCGAGCCGATGGAGAGAGTATATGTGGACGTACCGGATGAATACGCCGGTGCAGTCATCCAGAAGCTTTCTGCCAGGAAGGGTGAACTGCAGAGCATGAATCCGGGACTCGGCAGCACCACCAGGCTGGAGTTCTCTATTCCGGCCAGAGGCCTGATCGGCTACCGTGATGAGTTCCTGACCGATACCAAAGGCAACGGCGTTATGAACCAGCTGTTCGATGGATATGCGCCTTACAAGGGAGAGATCCAGTACCGCACGCAGGGATCGCTGATCGCATTCGAGACCGGCGTGGCGGTGGCGTACGGCATTTTCAATGCACAGGACCGCGGCACGATGTTCATCCATCCCGGTGACAGAGTGTATTCGGGCATGGTCGTCGGCCAGAACGGCAAGACGGATGATATCGAAGTCAACGTCTGCAAGACGAAGCACCTGACCAATACCCGGTCTTCCGGCGCGGATGAAGCGCTGAAGCTCGTGCCGCCGAAGGAGATGAGCCTGGAGCAGGCGATGGAATTTATTGAGACGGACGAACTGCTGGAGGTAACGCCGCAGAGCATCCGGATCAGGAAGAGAATTCTGGATCCGACCAAGAGAAAGAGAGATATGATCAGACGGAAGAGCTGACGGGAAAGAGCTGTTTCAGATAAGAGCTGACGGGAAAGAGCGGTCTTGCATAAAAGCTGATGAAAAAGAGCGGACTTATATAAAAGCTGATGAAGAAGAGCGGACTCACATCTTTTCATATAAAAATGATCGCGGTCCTTACCATGCTGACCGACCATATCGGAGCCACCTTGATCCGGGAAATGGTCAGAGCTTCCGAGGGAAAAGAGCGGGAGCTGCTCCTGTTCATTTACTGGACGATCCGGGGCATCGGGAGGATCGCTTTTCCGCTGTTCATTTTCATGCTGATCGAAGGATTCTTCCATACCAGGAACAGGGGGAAGTACCTGCTGCGGCTGGCAGTCTTCTGTCCGGTCGCAGAGATCCCTTTTGACATTGCGATCAATATTTCACCGGCGGCAATGGCAGGGGGGAAATTTATCGAATGGTCGAGCCAGAATGTGATGTTCACGCTGACGATCGGATTCCTCTGTCTTTGGATCCTGTATCTGCAGTGGCCGGGGCACGCTGCCCTGAATGGGCAGGTGGAGCCGGCGACGGATGAAAACATTGAAAATCCGGAAGCGCTATCTCCAGCTGAGTATGGCAGCGGGAGATTTTCGGCAGATCTTTCCACCGTTTCCTATGGGATATGGTTCGTAAAATGCATTGTGGTCACTGTCGTGGGCAGTTATATTGCATATCGTTTCCATACGGATTACGGATGGGCAGGGGTGCTGGGAATCGTCCTGTGCGGGTTGACCAGATTGCTGATTCCCGCCGTGGACGAAGCGAGGAAAACATCCTTTATCGGCACGATGGTGCCGCTGATCCTGCAGAATCCCTTTGAAGCGGTCGCGCTTGTTGATTACTTTGCGGTCGATCTGTACAACGGTGAGAGAGGAAGATACAGCATGAAATGGTTCTTCTATCTGTTCTATCCGGGACATTTCCTGGTGCTGGGGATCATGAAATATTTTCTGTTCCGGTGAGAGATCCCTCCTCTCTTCACACAGCCATCCGGAGCAGCTGTTTATATACTTTGGGTGAAAAGAAAAGATTTCTGCGCGGCGCTACCCTCTTGCCAACACTTTTTTATTGCAAATATTTATGGCAAACCTGATATTCGGTTTTATATTCTGAGTTTAAAGAAGACGATACCCTTTTTCCTGCTGATTGAACAGAAAAAAGGGTATCGTCTTCTTGTATGCTGCTGTTATCCGCAAAAGCAGAGTCGGCGAGCAGGAAGTTTGCGAGCCAGAGGACGGTGAGCCGGAGAACCGTCCCCTGGCTCGTCTTGCCTCGCGGCACTCAGTGCGGCGGCGGGCCGCAGAGCTTCATTGCGAGCGGCAGGCCGGTGAAGATTCCGACAAGCGCCGAAACATAAACTGTCAGCAGCGCCCACGGCCAGGCGCCTAACCAGGCACCGAAGAAAGCGGGCGTGAACAGGCCCGTATAAGCACCGGCATTTACATAAGTCATGAGCATGCTCATGAAAGTGCCCAGGATCAGTGCCAGAACGGCAGTGGATACCAGTGTGAACGGCAGCGTCTGCGGTTTCAGCCCGAACGCGCCGGCGACTGCGTCGCCGAGTTTGTTGATGGGGATCAGCAGTACGATGATCGTGCTTACGGGAAAAGCGATTGCGAAGCCCTTCAGGAAGATGGGCAGGTTGACCATGCCGATCGCGACCAGCGGCAGCACGATGCAGAGTACTGCATTGATGATCAGCGAGATCCAGATGTTCAGTGTTAGATTAAAACGGTTGAATATTTTGCTCAAGAAATCACCTTCCGATCTTTGTGGAATGAACGTACAGTGTGCAAATACAACAAGCTCCCGGTAACATGATACGGAAGCGCAGATATGCTGCCCGCAGACAGGATCCGCAGGCTCTTTTACAATTTTATGCCGCATTGTAAATATATCAGAAGAGAGGCTGCTTTTCTGTAGCACAGACTACAATTGAGAAATATTTGACGAACTGCAGGGCTTCCGGTATTGAGTTCCTTTTGCTGTATTGCTATAATACGATGTCAGAGAAAGAGCGGTATATGTCAGGAAGGAGATAAAAAGCGATGTTCGAAAAACTGTTCGAGAAGAGAGTAGATATATTCAAAAAGAGAGATAAAGAGTCTTGGACACAGATCAAAGAGGCCCTGAAGGAAGCCGGGATCCCCGGCGTAAAAGCAGGCCATTATCTGCAGGAGACTGTCATGGGCGGCGGCTGCGGCGCAAAGCTCGATCCCAGGGATTTCGGCCCGAACGGAAAGATCGACCGTGAGATCTACTGGGTCAGGGTGCCGGAAGCGGAAGAAGAGAACGCCAGAGAAGCGCTGCGGAAAAAGGGGATCGTCCCCGTGGTGGAAGAAAACGTGCTTCTGGACGCCGCTTTCCGCAAAAAACCGGCCGACATGAACAAATTATGACATTTTCGGTATGTTCCAGCCTGCGAATGAAACGATACACGGCAGATAATAAGTTCCTTAATCGATTGAAATTTTGCGAAATACGCGCATTTACTAATATAATTAAGTACAAGCTGAAGAATATAAAGGAAATGATGAAAATTTAACATTGACATTTTTCAAAGACGTATTATATTTATATATGGTAAATGTTAAATTTCTCTAAACATTTGAGAAAAATACAATAATTGGAGGAGGAACGTCATGTTAAGTTTCATCATTTGTTTCGTGATCCTGGTAGTTGGATACCTGTTTTACGGCAAGTACGTTGACGGTATCTTCAATCCGGACGACCGCGAGACTCCTGCTGTAGCGATCAATGACGGTATCGACTACGTTGTCATGCCGCAGTGGAAGCTGTTCCTGGTCCAGCTGCTGAACATCGCCGGCCTCGGCCCGATCTTCGGTGCGCTGTCCGGAGCCATGTGGGGTCCTGTCGTATTCCTGTGGATCACCTTCGGTACTGTTTTCGCAGGTGCTGTCCACGATTACTTCGCCGGTATGCTTTCCGAGAGGAACAACGGTGCTTCCATTTCCGAAGTCACCGGTATCTATCTTGGAGATGCCATGAAGGCCGTTATGCGTGTGTTCTCAGTTATCCTGCTGATCATGGTCGGTACTGTTTTCGCTGTCGGTCCTGCCGGACTGCTTGTCACCCTGTTCAAGAACAGCGGTATCGAATCCGGTATTGTGGTTCAGGCAACGTTCTGGCTGGCCATTATCCTGATCTACTACTTCATCGCAACGTTTATCTCTGTGGATAAAGTCATCGGTAAAATTTACCCTATCTTCGGTCTCTGCCTGATCGTCATGGCTGTCGGCGTCTGCTTCGGTACGCTGACCAGCGGCGTTGCGATCCCTGAGATCTGGGCGAACTTCAAGAACATTCATCCGAAGGGAACACCGATCTGGGCATTCATGTTCATCACTGTTGCCTGCGGTGCTATCTCCGGATTCCATGCAACACAGTCTCCTCTGATGGCAAGATGCTTAAAGAGCGAGCGTCAGGGACGTTTCGTATTCTACGGCGCCATGGTCGCTGAAGGTATTATCGCGCTGATCTGGGCTGCCGCAGGATGCACACTTCTTGGCGTAGATCAGCTTGCTGAGATGGGCGGCGGCAATGCGAACACCGTTTACACCATCTGCACAATGACAATGGGCCGGATCGGTATCATCCTTGCCATGCTCGGCGTTATCGCCTGCCCGATCACTTCCGGTGATACTGCTTTCCGTAGTGCCCGTCTTACCATCGCTGACTGGTTCAAGCTGGATATGGGCAACTGGAAGACCCGTCTTGCGCTCTGCATCCCGGTCCTCGGCGTCGGCGCGATCCTGGGCTTCGGAAATACCCTCGGCTTCATCGATTATCAGATCATCTGGAGATACTTCAGCTGGTCGAACCAGACATTGGCTATGATCGTTCTGTGGGCCGGTTCCATGTACCTGGCACAGAATAAGAAGAACTACTGGATCACAGCGATCCCTGCTACTTTCATGAGCGCTGTATCGTCCACATACTTTGTAATGGCACCTGAGTGCCTCGGCCTGATCCCTACCTTTACGAACAATAAGATGATCGGCTATCCTGTAGGCATTATCGTAGCCATTCTGTTCCTGGCTATCTTCCTTTCCAAGGCAAAGAAAGCTGCTGCATAAAAAGCTGCATCTGCCCGGAAAGCATAAATTGAATGATCAAAGGGCAGGAGAATATCCTGCCCTGTTCTGTTTACGGAAACCATGAGGAGGCTGCCATGCTGATGCCGTGTTCACCATTGGGAAATTATACACTTCCGAAAGAAGCGCTTGCCGCCGACCGCGCGGCCGTGAAAAAGTTCGGCCCGTGCGGCGCAGGGGAAAAAGCCCTGTATATCGGAAGCAAATATATCAGCCGGAGATATTATATCCCGTGGGGCGAGGTGCGCCGCGTGTTTAAGCGGGTGGCGATGAGCGCCGGCGGATTTACCGGAAAGGGAATCTTCGGTTCCATGGCCTATATCGTCGTTCAGTTCGGGAACGGGAAAGAGAAAGACTGTTATTTCAAGATGGAAAACGAGCTGGACGCGCTTCTTTCGCTGATCGAAAAGGAGCACCCGGAGATCCCGACACACAGTGCAGCGGCGGAGAGAAAGCTTGCTGCAGCGGCAGCTGAACGGAAAAAACAGCGCAGTGTAACAATCTCAGCGGAAGCGGAAGAGACGGCAGCTTATCTGGAGCGGGCAGAGGCATTTCTGGATCAGGAGCCTTCAGTCAGCCAGAATCTCACAATCGCAGCAAAGCAGAAGCGGATCGTCGACAATATGAAACCCCAGATGATCGCGATCGGCACGATCGTCGGCATCGCGGGAATCCTGGCGGCGGTCTACGGCGCATACGGACTGCTCACGGGCAGCAGTACCGCCATGTATTTCCTGCTCGGAGGCGGTGTTTTATTCTTCTTTGTCTTTTCGGCGAATCTGTTCCCCGGAAAATACAACAGCCGGAAATACGCGGATTCCGTGTGGAACGAAGCGGTGGAGAAGAGCCGGAAATACATTTCATCCTGGGCGGAACCGTTCCCTGTTCCGGCACAGTACGCGCATGTGCTGGTGTTGGAACGGATGCGCAGGGCGGTCCGGGACGGCAGAGCGGATGATGCGGGACCGGCGCTGGAGATCGTAAAGAGTGATCTGAGAGCCCTGAATTCGAGTGTCACGGTATCGCAGGAAGAGCATGACGAAGTGGTGGAAATCAAGCCGCTGTTCCTGGTGTGTGATTATAAAGACTGACTCATTTATCCTGACAAGAGAAACGGCCTGAGGGTCTTGCAATAAGAGGTAGAGACATGAAAGAACTGTTCACATTTCTGGAAACGGAAGGGATCGATCCGGGGCTGCTCGCCCGCGTAAAAGAATTCTGTGAGAAGCATCCTGCCGCAGAGGAATCCATGGGAAGGATCCCCGATCCCGAATACTTTTATTATGGAAAAAGGACGTGGGAACTGGCGCTTGCGGCGCTGCTTGCCGGCAGGAATCTTCTTCTGGCAGGCCCGAAGGCGACCGGAAAGAACGTGCTGGCAGAGAATCTGGCGGCGCTGTTCGGACGTCCGATGTGGAATGTATCATTTCATGTAAATGCGGACGCGGCTTATCTGATCGGCACAGATACCTATAACGGCCAGTCGGTGGTGTTCCGGCCGGGGCCGATCTGGCAGTGCGCCGACAAAGGCGGGTTCGGCGTCCTGGACGAGATCAACATGGCGAAAAATGAAGCGCTTGCGGTCCTGCATGCAGCACTGGATTTCCGCAGAAGCATCGATGTTCCGGGATACGAGAAGATCGATCTGAAGCCGGAGACCCGTTTTATCGCCACGATGAATTACGGCTATGCCGGGACCAGAGATCTGAATGAAGCATTGACTTCCCGTTTTGCCGTGCTGGATATGCCGCCAATCTCGAACGACGATCTTAACAAGCTGATCTTAAGGCGTTATCCGGAAATGAACGAACAGATCTGCGGGCAGCTGGTCCGGCTGTACGAAGAGCTGCAGAAGAAGGCCGGCAGTGCGGAGATTTCCGAATCTGCGCTTGATCTGCGCGGTCTTCTGGATGCCGTTTCGCTGATGGAACAGGGACTGAAGTCCGGCGACGCGCTCGAGATGTGCATCGTGAACAAGTCGTTCGATCCGTACGAGAGAGGGCTGATCCGGGATGTGATCAATGCCAGGATCCCTGCGGATCTTACCAGGGAGATCGTGTTTAAGAAGTGAGGAGACAGGGGATCATGAGCATGCAGTAAAGCAGAATGCATATGTCCGCTTTACTGGTCTGCTGGACAGAGATTCTTTCTCTGTACGGAATGATCCGTATCATTTTTACTGTGAGAGAATGGGAAAATGATCAAAAAACAGTATTCCGGAAGCGCAAGGCGCGCGCGCAATATCATATGGAACGCAGCAGGGAGGTACGATTTCGAACCTCCCTTCATGGCGTTCTATCCGAACGGCGCGCCGGATCTGTATTTTGACATGGTCGTCGGTTTTACCGACAAATGGCTGGATCTGCCGAAGATATGGGCTTTCTTTGAGGAGTACGAAACAGACAGACGGGCAGAAGAGTTCGATGAATTCCTCTGGCTCGGTATTGAGAACTGTGTGTTTGAGAAGGAAGTGCAGGAACGCCCGATCCTGGCGGACCTGCGGCGCGCCAGAGCGGAAGAGTTCTACCGGGAACAGCAGAATCTCTCCAGACAGCAGATGGAATACCAGAGCATGCCGGTCTATACCCAGCAGGAGGCAAGATGGGCAGAGGTGCTCGGCAGAAGATCTCCGGTCATGTCGCCGAAAGAGAAAAAAATGGCGGAAATGCTCCGGTTCTCCGGAGAACTTGACACGGATGCGGTCATCGGAAGCATGCGGACATTTCTGCAGACATTTTTCCGGTATGACGGATCATCCGCCGCGCCGGAACAGAGAAGAAAGCCCGGCGTGCTGGCAAAACTGTTCCTGCGGCATGAGCACCGCAGGCAGGACCGCCTGATCGTGCGGACCGGGACCGGGGAAGGAGATCATCCGAGAGCTGTCAATCTGGGACATCTGGGGCTTGGAAAGTATACCGGACCGACGGAAGAGGATGAAGCATATGTCCGCACCGTTTTCGGAGAGAGCATTCTGGATGGACATGAGCTGAGGATCCTGCAGAATGAACTGTGCACGCAGGGGGATGAGGAATGCAGGATCTGGGTCACAAAAGGAACGGTCCCGAAGCCCGGGAATGCAGCGGGAACGGCGGCCGGGAAAGCGGAAAAAGAAGCTGCCGAAGTGCTGGCGGCAAGAAATCGACAGCGCCTTTTGAACGGTAATTTCCTCAAGGAGAACGCGGCGCTGGTCAAAAGCGCGGAGAAGAATCTGACCGCCAGGATGGAGACTGTCTTTTCTTCTTATCTGAAGCATATTCCGGAAGCAGCTAGGGCAGGCAGGATCTGTCCGGAAAAGGCTTACCGTCTTCCGGTAGTGCAGGACGCGAAAGTGTTCCTGAAGGACGGGGAAGAGACGGAGCAGGATATCTTTGTCGATCTGCTGCTGGACGCCTCCCAGTCCAGAATGAACAGCCAGGAAGTGATCGCGGCGGAAGCCTGGATCGTCGCGAAGAGCCTTATGAACCTGCGGATCCCCGTGCGAGTGTGCTCTTTCCGGAGCATGAAGGGCTATACTGTCGCGGACGTGCTGAAGGCGCCGTCGCAGCACGACTGCAGCGGCATTTTGAATTATTACGCGGGCGGCTGGAACAGGGACAGCCTGGCACTCAGGCTGATCGGAAGGCTGGACGATGATCCGGCCCTGGCCGGGAAGCGGCGCATCCTGCTGATCATGACAGACGCCAGTCCGAATGATTCCGCGCCGATCGCGGCGGCGGACCGCATGCTCCCGATAGAGTATGAAGGCGCGGCGGCGGTCAATGCGGTGAAGGAAGCAGTCAGAGAACTGAAAGGGAACGGGATCAGGACAGGAGCCGTATTCCACGGAAATACGTCGCACCTGGCTGATCTGCATACCATTTATGGCAGCAGCTGCGTCCGGATCAAAGGTGCGGCGCAGCTCGCACAGGGAGTGAGCGACCTGCTGCTGATGATGATGAGAGAGATGAGAAGAGACTGAGAGGAATCAGTTGGAATGAATATTTACGGATGCAGAAGCCGGAAATCGGCGATGCATCCGTATTTTTTTTGTTATAAGAAGCAGGTTGCATAGTGGATTTACGGACGAAACAGGGAGAAGCAAGAGTTTCGTCCGTAGGAAACAGGTCGAAAGGAGTGCGGAGCGGAGGAATGTCCAACTCCGTGTAAAAAAATGACAATATGTAGTCTGTGCTACAGAATAAAAAGCAGGAACTCGTTAAAATAAAAACGTATCAATATTTATGCCGCACACTATATGCAACATTACAGGAGGTTAGTATATGAGTTTACCTGCATTTGATTATGTCAAGGCCGGATCATTACAGGAAGCTTCCCAGCTTGCCAAAGAAAAAGCCGGGAAGGCCGTGATCATGGCCGGAGGCACAGATGTGATCCTGCTGCTGAAGGACAGAGTCATCGCTGCTGATACCGTCATCGATATCAAAGGCATCGAAGGGCTGAACGAGATCGCTTACAAAGAGGGCGAAGGATTCCGCATCGGCGCGCTCGTGACACTGTTCGAGCTTCAGTCTTCGGAAGTCATCAAGGAGAAACTTCCGGCGCTGGCCGACGCTGCCCATTATGTAGCATCCGCACAGATCAGAAGAAAAGGCACCATGGTCGGCAATATCTGCAATGCTTCCCCTTCCGCCGACACGGCACCTATACTGCTCGCCATGAATGCAGTAGTAAAGGTAGTCAACGGCGATGAGAAGAAGGATATCCCGATCGGCGAATTCTTCAAGGGCGTGAAGAAGACGGCCCTGCAGCCCGGCGACATCGTTACCGGCGTATTCATTCCCGAACTGAAGAAGAACGAAGGTTCCGCTTATTTCAAACATGCCGTCAGAAAAGCCATGGATCTTGCTATCGTTGGCGTTGGCGCATGGGTGAAGATGGACGGCGGAAAAGTTGCTGACTGCCGCATCACCATGGGCGGCGTAGGCATCACTCCCCTTCGCGCATACAACGCAGAGAAGATCCTCATCGGAAACGAGATCACAGAGGAACTCCTGGAGCAGGCTGGCGTGGCTGCTTCTCAGGAATGCAAACCCATCAGCGATGTCCGTGCATCCGCTGAATACCGTACCGATATGATCCGTGTTTACACAAAGAGAGCCGTGAAGAAGGCTGTCGGGACATTAGCATAAGAAAGGAGGAGATCGGAATGGCAAAAAGAGTTATCAGCTTTAAGTTAAACGGCGTTGACAGAGACGAACTCGTCCTGGACAACATGACGATGGTCGATTTCCTCAGAAAGCAGATGCATCTGACCGGAACCAAGAGAGGATGCGAAGAGGGTGAGTGCGGCGCATGTACGATCCTGCTGGACGGCAAGGCTGTCACATCCTGCACCATGCTGGCCGTGGAAGCGGACGGACATGAGATCGTTACCATCGAAGGCGTCAGAAAAGACGGCGTCCTGCATCCGATCCAGAAAGAGTTCATCGACAAATGGGCTCTGCAGTGCGGATTCTGCACCCCCGGCATGATCATGTCGGCAATCTCCCTGCTCAATGAGAATCCCAATCCCACCGAGCATGAGATCCGCGACGGCATTGCCGGAAACCTCTGCAGATGCACAGGTTATGTAAAGATCGTTGAGGCTATTGCTTCCGCTGCGAAGATCATGGCGAAGGAGGTGGCGAAATAATGGCTCAGACCAGAAACGAATATTGGAGCGAGATAAGAAGCGTCTATAAGGATCCCAAGGATTATGTGCTTGCCGGCCGCGGAAACGCTTATGTCCGTATCGATGCCGAAGCGAAGGTCACCGGTACCGCTGTTTACACGGACGATGTATATCTTCCCGAGACATGGTACTGCAAACTGGTGCATTCCCCTTATGCGCACGCGCTCATCAAGAGTATTGATTTTACCGAGGCAGAAAAGGTGCCCGGTGTAAAAGGCTTCCTTACCGGCGCGGATTTCCCGGAAGGCCATAACCTCGGAAACCCTGAAGCGTTCAAGGAGCTGGCTGACAAGGAGCCGCTGTGCCGCCGCAAGGTAAGGATGGTCGGCGATGAAGTCGCCGCTGTCTGCGCAACGACCGAAGAAGCCGCGGAAGAAGCTGCAAGACTGGTCAAGGTCGAATACGAGCCGCTGCCCGTCATGCTGGATCCCTTCGAGGCCATGGCGCTGGATGCAGAACCGCTGCATTATCCGGCTGACCAGCCCGGCACTGCGAACAACCTGTCCATTTTCACCGTCATGAAGGCCGGTGATCCGGACAAGGCTTTTGAAGAAGCATACTATACCGACAAATCTTATTATAAGACACAGGAAATGGTCCATGCGGCGATCGAGCCTCACGGTGCCATTGCAAAATATGAGAACGGAGAGTACACCATCTGGTCCACCACCCAGGGTGCCTATGTTTCCAGATACTGGGTCGCATGGGGACTCGGCGTACCGGAATCCCAGGTCCGCCTGATCAAGCCCATGGTCGGCGGCGGCTTCGGCGGAAAGCTCGATGTTTTCGCGCACGAGCTCTGCCCCTGCAAGTTCGCTGAGAGAACAGGCCATCCCGTAAAATGCATCCTGAAGAGAGATGAAGTCTTCAAGTGCACCAGGACCAGACATCCGATCTCCTTCCAGATCGAGTCCGCGTTCAGCAAAGACGGTAAGCTTCTTGCAAAGCGCTGCAGACATATCCTGGACGGCGGTGCTTACGGCGGATCCGGTATTGCTGCCAATACTCTTTCCCTGATCTGCGCGACATTCCCTTACAAGGTAGAGAATATCGACATGATCGCAAGAAGACCTTACACCAACCATCCCGCATCGGGCGCTATGAGAGGATATTCCGCCTGCCAGGTCCACTTTGCGCATGAGATCCACATGGATGAAGTCGCGAATAATCTGGGCATCGATCCGCTGGAGCTGAGACATAAGAACGAGATCACGCCTTACTACACAGGCCCTACAGGACTGGAGTTCACATCCTGCCGCTTCAAGGAGTGCATGGATGCCTGCGCAGAGGCGATCGACTGGAAGAACAGATGGAGATATCCGAAGGGAAGCGGCCAGGCGGTCGGTCTGTCCGGTTCCGGCTTCATGTCCGGTACAGGATTCCCTGTTCTGGTAACGCCGCATTACTGCTCGTCCACCACGATCGTCCGTCTGAACCGTGAAGGCTACGCTGTTGTTTACACCGGCGCGAACGATATCGGCCAGGGCTGCGACACCGTTATGGCGATGATCGTTGCGGAAGAGCTCGGACTGAACATGGATGAAGTCAAGGTCGTACAGTCTGATACCACGACGACCCCCTGGGATGCAGGTTCCTTCGGAAGCCGTGTTACTTTCCTGGGCGGAAATGCATGCCACCATGCCGTCGGCGATGCCAAGCTGAAACTCCTGAAGCACTGGGCAGAGGAGTGGGGCTGCAAGCCTACTGACATCAAGATGGCTGACCACCGTGTATTCCTTCCCGGCGATGCTGAGAAGAACATCTCCTACAACGAAGCATGCTACGGTTACGAAGAGAAGAACTTCGGCCGCTGCGTAGCCGGTGTCGGCGCTTACAACCACGAAGGCGACAAGGATGTTTATGTAAAGAACGTCGGAAACTATGCTACGGCTTATTCCTTCTCCGCATCCGCTGCGAAGGTCACCGTAGATATGGAGACCGGTGCCGTCACGCTGGATGACTTCATCTTTGGTCATGACTGCGGACGTCCGCTGAACATCAGAGCCGTGGAAGGCCAGATCGAAGGATCCGTTCTGCTTGGATTCGGCTTTACATGCTACGAGGAATGCGTATATGATAAGGATGGAAGACATCTGAATCCTTCCTTCAGAGATTACCGCTTCCCGACCGCACTGGATATGCCGAACATCACCACAAAGGTCTGCAGCGAATACGACGAAGAGGGCCCTCTGGGCGCGAAGGAAGCCGGCGAAGGCTCCACAGCACCTGTCGGTTCCGCGATCGGAAACGCGATCAACTATGCGACCGGCCTCGTGATCAAGGAACTGCCGATCACGCCTGAGAGACTGTGGAAGGCACTGAGAGAGCACGAGAGGACTGGAAAGACCGAATTCGGCGGAGAAGATCTGCCTGAGAAATTCGCGAATATGCCTCCGCTGCCGAAGAGATACAACGTGTAACACAAGTGGCTGAAAGTCATGTGGGAGCCGCTTGCAGGATCCCATATGACTTTAAGACACGGCAAGACATGAGCAGGTAGCCTGGCAGGGGCTGTAAAATGAGAATGTGCCCCTGCCAGTGCTTGATTGCTGCAGCTGGCGCTTGATTGTTTTGACCGGTGCATACATCACATTTTTTTGTGAATTATGGTCTGTTTGTGTGCATGAACAATTGTTCTCTGTAATTTTATGGTCCGGCCTCTTCTGTTTTTAAGGCAAAAAAGGAGCATATTTACAGGGAAAAAGGATCCTAAATAGAGTAAAACTTACAAACTGTGCACGGACGCCGGACCATAATTTTGCGAAAAGTATCTGTATATGCACGGGTATAGACCCTAAAGCAAGATTTTTCTCTGTCTGTGCACAGCAACAGAATTAAGCACAAGATATCAACGATACCAGACCATAAAACAGAATGCTTTTGGGATCGTGAGAGTGCGGAGCACGGAGCGATCCGTGGTGCTGCAATTGAATCGTTTTAAGTCGATCGTAGGGGCGGCCCGAAGAGGCCGCCCTTTGGCTAGAGAGAATTAATGAATGGGGAATAAACAGTATGACAACAAAGAATGGGAAGTGAGCAGTGCCCGACTCCGGAAGGCGCACGGCTATGCGGACGGTTCCGGCAACGCGAAGAAGGCATTTGAAAATGCGCACCTCGCCGAGGAACTGGCCAGGGATATTCTGCGCCTTTCCCGTCATACGCTTTTTATCAATCTG
Source organism: Lachnospiraceae bacterium (assembly GCA_017431345.1). Lineage (GTDB taxonomy): Bacteria > Bacillota > Clostridia > Lachnospirales > Lachnospiraceae > UBA3305. Next base: position 40,735 of record JAFRLH010000057.1, read on the forward strand.
CGGTTCATGGAAGCCGCATTTATCAGGATCGTCACCGGTCACGACATGGATACGCTGACCATGGCGACGGACGGAAATTTCCTCTATTACAATTCCGTCCATATCTGCAGGCAGTATCAGAAGGCAAAGGAGATTCCTGCCCGCGACTACCTGCACACCGTTCTGCACTGCGTTTTCCGGCATCTTTTCGTTTCCCCAAAGGTGGATGCCGCCGTCTGGGATCTTTCCTGCGACATCGCAGTCGAGAACGTGATCAATACCCTGAACCTGAAATCGCTTTACTGTGAACGTCAGGCGTCGCAGGAATGGCTCATTAAGGATCTGCAGAAGAAGATCCCGAAGCTGACAGCAGAATGGATCTATAAGCACTTCATGGAGGAAGGGCTTTCGGATGCCGATATCGAGCAGCTGCGGCGGAACTTTCTGGCTGACGATCATTCGATCTGGCATAATAAGACCTTTGTGGAATCCGGAAATGGCGATAAAGATGAGAATGCTGCCGGAGAGCAGGAAGACAACGATTCCGGAAAAGAGACCGATGACAATGAGGGCCTTTCGGAAGAAATGGAGCCGGAAGGAGAAGACGGTGAAGACGCCGGTTCTTCCGAGGAACTGAATACCGTCATAGAAAGCGAAGACGGCGGCGGGATCGGCGGGGAAGGATCCGGTGATTCGGACCGGGAGGATCAGAAGCCTGCATTGAAGCCCGCGGAGTTGGAAGAGGAATGGAAGGAGATCGCGGAGCGGATCCGGGTGGATCTGGAGTCTTTTTCCGATTCCTACGGTGAGGGCGCCGGCGATCTGCAGCAGCACCTCGCCGAGATCAACAGAGAAAAATACGATTATGCCGCGTTCCTGAAAAGATTTTCGGTGACCGGCGAAAACGTGGAAATAAATGATGACGAATTCGATTACATTTTCTACACCTACGGTATGAAGCTTTACGAGAACATGCCGCTCGTGGAGCCGCTGGAATACAAGGATGTGAAGAAGATCCGGGAATTCGTGATCGCAATCGATACTTCGGAGTCTGTATCCGGCGATACCGTACAGACTTTCGTGACGAAGACGTGGAATATTCTGAAGCAGTCGGAGAATTTCTTCCGGAAGATCAATGTGCATATTATGCAGTGCGGGGCACGTGTGGAGGAAGATGTACGCATTACTTCGCAGGAAGAATTCGATGAGTATATTGCGCACATGGTGCTGAAAGGGTTCGGCGGAACGGATTTCAGGCCGGTGTTTGAGAGAGTGGATCAGCTGGTAAGGCAGCATGAGTTCGTGAACCTGAAGGGGATCATCTACTTTACGGACGGATACGGGACGTTCCCGAATAATGCGCCGGCGTATGATACGGCGTTCATCTTCCTGGATCAGGGGTATGAGCTGCCGGAGGTGCCGCCGTGGGCGATGCGGGTGATCATGACGGAAGAGGAACTGAAGATGATATGAACGATTTTGTGATCGAAAACAGCATACTGATCAAATACACCGGCTCGGAACCCTACGTCGAGATCCCGGACAGCATCACCGTCATCGGCGAAGGTGCCTTTCGCGACTGCCGGGATCTGCATGAGATCACGATACCGGATTCGGTCAGGGAAATCGCTTCGGAAGCCTTTCATCTTTGCGTCAATCTGAGCAAAGTGATCGGTGCGGCCGGCGTGGTAAAAATCGGCCGGGATGTTTTCACCCGGACCCCGTGGTACAAATATTACTCCGAGAACGAGACTGAATGGAAGGAAGACTTCGTTTTCATCGGACGCGTTCTCGTAAAAGCAAGAAGAAATATAAAAGAAGCAATCATCCCGGACGGGACCACGATGATCGCTGCGGATGCATTCCACGAAAGAGTAATGATGCGGCACGTGGAAATTCCGGACAGCGTTTCCTATATCGGCTGGAGGGCGTTCAAGGGCTGCTCCGGGCTGACAGCGGTCAGGATCCCCGGCACCGTGAAACGGCTCGGCTGGCACTGCTTTGAGACTTGTCCCAGGCTGACGGACATTCAGATCGGGGAAGGTGTGGAGATCTTCGAGAACGGCGTGTTCTCCAGCTGCCGCGGAATCTATTCAGTCACCTTCCCGGCATCGCTGAAGGCACTTGGCGGATGGACATTTTTCTCGTGCAGTGCCCTGCGGGAAGTGACTTTCAAAGGCGTGCTTCGCGAGATCGGAGAGAGAACTTTTTCGGGCTGTTTCGAACTGCTTTCCGTGCATGTGCCGGAAGGGCTTGAAAAAATCGGTGTGGAAGCATTTTACGAATGCACGAATCTGAAGGAGGTCCCGCTCCCGGATTCGGTGAAAGTGATCGAGCGGCAGGCGTTCACCAACGACCGGTATTTTGAGAAACTGATCCTGCCGAAAAGCCTGGAACAGATGGATGAAGCGGTATTCCACGGTTGTCAGGGTATAAAGGAACTGGCCATCCCGCCGTTCCTGAAGAAAGTGCCGGCAAACAGTTTCTTTGGCTGCAGGGGGATCAGGAAACTGATGATCTCGGAAGGTGTGGAAGAGATCGGAGACGGCGCATTCAGCAGATGCAGCGAACTGACGGAAGTCGTTCTTCCGAAGAGCATGAAGCGGATCGGAGACAGCGCATTCGGCAGCTGCAGAAATCTCTCACGAATCATTCTTCCGGACGGACTGGAAGAGATCGGCAGCGAATGTTTCTCCCGCTGCGGTATGCTTGCGGAAGCGGAGATCCCCGCTTCTGTGAAGCGGATCGGAGGAGGTGCATTTGCCCATTGCCATGAACTGGCAGATGACAGAGAATTCATTATACAGGACGGAACCTTTTACGCTTATCTGGGGGAATCGACGGAAGTGACAGTTCCGGAGGGCGTGCAGAAGATTGCTTCCGGCGCCTTTGCAGAGAACAGAAAATACCGCCGGATCTTCATTCCGGAGAGTGTGACGGAAATCGGGGACGGCGCGTTCCGCAGCTGTGAAAGCCTGTTCGAACTGCGGATCCTGTCCGGGAAGATCAATAATCTGGGAGAAGATCCTTTTGCCGGATGCGACAGGCTGGTCACGGCAACGGTCTGCGGCTTGTCACCGTATGATTTTGCAGAGGAAACGCAACGAACGGCGGCAGCGCTGGGGTACTGTGAAAAGAGCCGCCTGTTCAATGGCGCGGTCTCGGGAAAGTGCAGGAAATACGCAGAGGATCATCTGGAGACCATCCTCATGAAGGCTGTCGATGAAAAGCTGACTGATGCGGTGAAGTTCTTTACGGAAAGAGACATGCTGGAAGACAGCGTTTTCTATGAAGTCCTCGAATATGCGCAGAAGAAGAAAGCTATGGAAATCGTCGCGGTACTGCTGGATCACAGGAACAGCAGGACGGATATGGATGAATTCAGCAGATATGATATTTAACGGGAAGGGTTCGATATGAACATTCAGGACGCGAAAGAACAGATCAAAAACGCCATGACGGCGTATTTTACAAAAGATGAATTCGGCAATTACAGGATTCCGATCGAGAAGCAGCGGCCGGTCCTGCTGATGGGCCCGCCCGGTATTGGAAAGACGGCGGTGATGGAGCAGATCGCTTCCGAGCTTGGCGTAGGCCTGGTGTCCTATTCCATGACACACCACACCAGGCAGAGCGCGCTGGGCCTCCCGTATATCACCGAAAATGAATTCGAGGGCATGAAATACCAGCTCTCGGAATATACTATGAGTGAGATCATCGGTTCGATCTACAAGCTGATGAAGGAGACCGGCGTCCGGGAAGGCATCCTTTTCCTGGATGAGATCAACTGCGTTTCGGAAACGCTGGCACCGTGCATGCTGCAGTTCCTGCAGTATAAGGTGTTCGGCCAGCACCGGATCCCGAACGGCTGGATCGTGGTGACGGCAGGCAATCCGCCGGAATACAATAAATCCGTGCGAGACTTTGATATCGTCACCTGGGACAGACTGAAGCGGATCGACGTGGAGCCGGATTATGAAGCCTGGAAGAAATATGCTTCCGCGCAGAACGTTCACCCCGCCGTTATGACTTATCTGGCGGCGCGGAAGAAGGATTTTTACAAGATCGAGAGCACCGTGGACGGCAGGCATTTCGTTACCGCCAGAGGCTGGGAAGATCTCTCGGAAATGATCCGGCTCTATGAAGAGAACGATATAAAAGTTGATGAGAAGCTGATCAGCCAGTACATCCAGCATGAGAAGATCTCGAAGGATTTCGCAATTTACTATGATCTGTTCCGGAAGTACCGGAGCGATTACAAGATCGATGCGATCCTGGCGGGAACGCCGGATGAAAATGTGCTGTTCCGGGCGAAGCGGGCGCCGATGGATGAAAAGCTGAGTTTCCTGGGATTGCTGTTCGACGCGGTGACGTCGCATCTGCGGGAAGTGTGCGAGCAGGAGGATCTGCTGGATGCGCTGCTGCCGCTTGTGAAGACGATCAAAGCGGAACTTGCATCAGAGGACGGACAGAAGCCGGCGGATCTCGTGGATGCGCACATTACGGAGCAAATGGATGCACTGGAAAAGGGAAGAAAAGCTTCCTCGCTCTCGCCCTCGAAACAGCGGTGCATGCAGAGAGTCATGGCGGCGCTCGGCGAATTCAAAGCCCTGCTGCTGCATGACGGATGCACCGGAAATGAAGCCTTTGAAGTTATCCGCGGGGCGTTCGGGAAGAATGTGGCGAATCTGAAAGAGATGTCGGCGGCGGGATCAAAAGTGCTGGATTACGCCTTTGATTTCTGTGAGAAGGCGTTCCCGGAGGGCGATGAGATCCTGATCTTCGTTACGGAGCTTACGGTGAATTATTATACGGCGCGGTTTATCGGCCATTACGGGTGTGATAAGTACTTCCTGCATAATAAGGAACTGCAGTTCTCGGAGAGACAGATGGAGATCGATGAGAAAGTGAAGAAGCTCGACTGGGAGCTGTAAGGAAAGGAGATAATACCATGTCAAATTTATACACAGAAAAAAGAAAAGAACTCACCGCGCAGTTCGCGCAGCTCATGCCGCTCATCGAAGAGGAACGCCAGGCCTTTATCATGGCTGAGGGAGGCAGGCTCGCTGCCGTCATCGGCACCGGTTACTGGGTAAAGGAAGCCGAAGATTACGAGATCTTCCACGGCAGAAAAGGAGATGAGCTTGCGCTGATCGAAGCCCGTCCGAAGGATCCCTATGATATTACGATCGAAGAGATCGAATGGATCACCCGCCAGTATAAGAAGATCGAACGCTGCGGGACGGAGACATATATCAATTTCTTTAACATGATGCCGGATGACAAGGAGAGGATCACATTGCTTGCGGGCATGTGGCATAAACTGTCGCATGATACGCTGTGCACGGATGCGGAGATCAAGAAGCTGGTCGACGGACATGACGAGTTCATCAACAGGAAGCTTTCCGATCCGGTGAAGGTGATCAGCCATATCTGAAGATGACAGAAAGCCGCGAAGTGAAGTCATCCTGCTTTATTTATGCGGTGGATCCTTCGACAGGCTCAGGATGACAATGGTCCTGACGATAACCCGGAATGAAAGATCTTGGGAGGAATGCAAAATATGAGAACACTCAATAAAGAAGTGAAAGATTACGCCCTGCACGTGACATTATGCGCGGATAAAAACGAGTTTGACACAGCCAGGAAACTGGCTTATATGGACAATACCGACAGATATCCTGTGCCGGGCTGCGCTCCCGGCCTGGCCCAGCTTGCGGATCTGCAGAAGACCTACGGGCCGGCAGTGCTTTTTGACGAAGCCCTTGCTTCGCTGATCCCGAACTATTTCAATGAATTTCTGCAGAAGGAAAAGATCCGGATCTTCGGCAAGCCGGAGGTGAACGATGTCCAGTTCCTGCCGGACGGCGGTGTAAGCTTCCAGATCAAAGCCGACATGTTCCCGCAGGTCGAGCTTGGGCAGTACAGGGATATCGCCGTTCCGTTCGTGCGCATGGAACAGCAGGCGGAATTCGAGCAGGCTGTCCTGCAGAAAGCCTGTGAGAACATGAAGGGAGAGATCCCGCCGGCGCTGATCGAGCAGAAGATGAACGCGATCCTGGCGCAGGAGAAGCTGAACATCCATAATGATGCCGTCTATCATCTGCTGGCCGATATGCTCGTGATCCTGGATGAAGCGTATGTCGCCGCCGGTGCCGTGCGTCCGAAAGTCCAGGTAAGACGCGAGGCGATGGATCTGATGCTTCAATGCGCTTCTGCTGAGCATGAACTGGACTGGCGTGATTTCCTGAAGGAGCAGGTCAAGGTGATGGCGGAACGTTATCACAGCCTTCCCGCTGATTTTGATAAAAAGATCGACGCTATCATGAAGAAACGGGAAGATGCAAAGCACAAAATGAGCCCGGATGCCCTTACGGATGAACTGTTCAAGGCCTATCTCGGTTCTCTTGAACTGACTGAAGATCAGTGGAAGAACCAGCGTATGGGCCAGGCGGCGAAAGATGTCTGTATCGATCTGCTTCTGGAAGCCGTCGCGGAGAAGGAGGATCTTTCTGTCAGCAATGACGAGATCCACGCGGGGATCGAAGAGCTGGCCTCCCGATACGGCCTTGAGCCTGAGGAAGCGGAAGCCAATATCGATAAAGGTGCATTCGCAGGCAAGCTTGTGCGTGACAAAGCGCTTGCACTCATTCTGAATGCAGCAAAAACGGATTATGAAGCGAAAGCTGCACTGGATAAGAAAAGAGCAGAGACAGCCGCAAAGATGAATGCGGACGTAGAAGTGAAAAACTGAATCGTACGGCGGGGCGGACTGCGAATGTCCGCTCCCTGTGCTTAACGGATAAAGGGAAACGTCTTTTTATACGGCCGGGGTGTACCATGTCAGAGGAAAAGGAAATCAAAAAAACTGTAACGGAAAAGGATAACGGCAGCAGGAAAGCTGCCGCCGCGTCTCCGCTGGAAACGGAAAAGATCAGCCGTCTGCTGGTCTCCTTCTGCATTCCCGCGCTCGCGAGCAGCCTGGTCACTTCCGTTTATAATATCGTTGACCAGCTGTTCATCGGGAACCTGCTTGGCGTGGCGGGAAACGCGGCGACCAATGTTGTATTCCCTGCCGTCACCCTGATTTCCGCCTTATCGCTGATGTGCGGCGTCGGTTCCTCGAATTCCATGAACATCCACAGAGGCCGCGGAGATACAAAAACCGCCGCAAAATGTGTCGGCGGAGGATTCGGCATGATGATCCTTTTCGGCCTGGCTGTTATGATCCCGATGCTTTTGGCGACAAGACCGATCCTGACCCTTTTCGGATGCACGGAATCGGTCATGCCGTACGCGCTGGATTATGCCCGTATCATTGCGCTGTCGTTTGTCTTCTCCATGATCAGCGCAGCCGGCACCTTCCTTGTCCGGGCGGACGGTGCGCCGAAATTCGCGCTGTACTGCATCGCCGTCGGATCGTTATCCAATGTATTCATGGACTGGATCTTCATCTATGTCTTCGGATGGGGGATCAAAGGAGCTGCCTGGGCGACGTTTCTGGCGCAGGCGATCAGTACCGCGATGGTCCTGTGGTATATGACAAAACGGTTCAGATCGTTTACCCTTTCGGCAGAAGATTTCAGACCGGATCTGCAGATTTATGGCAGGCTTGCCGCGATCGGTTTCGGTCCTGCGTTCAACTTCGGCACGCAGGCGATCGTGCAGATCTTTATCAATAATGCGCTGCGGAAATACGGCGCGCAGTCGGTTTACGGCAGCGATGTCTGCCTGGCGATCGCGGGTATTGCCGGAAAAGTGAATACGTTTGCATCCGGTGTTGTGGTAGGCCTGACGAACGGACTGCAGCCGATCTCCAGCTATAATTTCGGACGGAAGAATTATAAGAGAGTAGCGGAAGCCGGAAAGAAAGTGGTCGGTCTGGTGCTTGCCATCGGATTCGTGATCTTTCTTTGCTATCAGATCTTCCCGGTGCAGATCACTTCACTATTCGGTGAGGGAGATGAACTGTATTTTGAATTTGCAGCGAAATATTTCCGCATCTTTTATCTGCTGATCATGCTGTTCGGGCTGCAGAGCTCTGTGGCGGGATTCTTTTCGTCGCAGGGAAAGGTGAAGCAGTCGATCACGATCTCGCTCGTCCGGCAGGTGATCTTCTTCCCGCCGCTGCTGATCATCCTCCCGAAATTCTTCGGGCTCACCGGCGTGCTGGTATCCGGCCCGCTGTCGGATCTTGCGATGGCGGTCGTGGCAGGGACGCTCTTTATCAGGGAACTGAAGAAGCTGGAAAGCTGAGTGCCGGCAGCCGCCTCACTGATCTTCCTCCAGTTCCAGACTGTCCATATACGTCAACAGCGCATCGATATCCGGCACATAGAGGTGCCCTTTATGCTTGCTGATCAAACCCATATCAGCAAGTTTTTTCAGCTTCCTGGTGACAGTAACGCGGTTCAATCCCAGAATCTCTGCTGTCATCTGGTGGCTGATCTTATCTTTGACATACATCCCGTCTTTATACTTTTCTCCGTAATTTTCCAGATCGCTGATGATCATCCGGCAGATCTTCCATTCTGTATTCTGCCGGGAACCGATCCGCTGTGTCTCCATGGAGGATACGAATTTCCCGCAGACGGAATCCAGAAGATCAAGCGAAATGTCAATATCGGATTTCATCGCCCGGATCAGGTCGCAGCGGTCGATGACCACGATCTCTGAAGCGGTCAGTGTTGTGAACAGCACCGGACACGGCTTCGGGAAGAGGGCATATTCCTCCAGAAAAAGCGATCCGCTCCGCATGATATTGTAAACGCGGTGCTCCCCGGAATACGAATCTTCATAGACCTTCACCCGGCCTGTCACGAGCAGATAGCAGCTCTCCGGCGGTCTTTCCCGGAAATCAAAAATATAGTTTTTCGGGAACTGTTTTACAGTCCCGAGTTCCTTCAGACGTTCATAGCCCCTGTTTATCCGCAGGATATGGTACTGATCGGCTAAAGGCTCTTTATAATTGTTTTTCATGATTCTTCACCCGCTCATGGCAAAAATGTGTTTATGAACGAACATCTTCCTGATATAATTATAACATACTTTACGAAAACGGAGTAAGGGAAAAATGAAAACTGCGGTCATTCTCGGCGCCGGACAGATGGGCCGGGCGCTTACAGAGCTTATCAATACGAACAGATACAGGATTACAGCGATCGGAGATAATGATCCGGGGAAGCACAATACGGCAGCGGAGCCGCCCGTTATGTCTGTAGAAGAAGCGCTTGCAGCAAGACCGGAAACAGCAGTGATCGCTGTCATGGGGGAAGACAGAGCAGCAGCGATAAAGAAGCAGGCATTGGACTGCGGGTACACAGGCAGGATCCTGCTGCTCTCTGAACTTTCCGATCTGCTGGATGTGCGGGGACGTACAATAAAACTGATCTGTGACCGGATCAATGATCTGAAGATCCCCGGAGCGGCGGCTGAACTGGGTGTGTACAAAGGAGATACTGCAAGACTGATCAATCTGTATCTGCCGGACAGGGCATTCTATCTCTTTGATACATTTGAAGGATTTGATGAAAGAGACAAAGCATCCGGGCAGGACGGGAACAGACCGTTCAAAGCAGGGATGTTTGCCGACACGTCTGAAGAAATGGTGACCGGCCGGCTTCCGCATCCGGAAAAAGCAGTTATTCAAAAAGGCTATTTTCCGGAGACTGCGGCAGGTCTCGAAGAAGAGCGCTATGCCTTTGTGAGCCTGGATCCCGATCTGTATGCGCCGGTCCTGGCAGGCCTGCGCTATTTCATCCCCCGGCTCAGTCCGGGCGGCATGATCGTTCTGCATGATTATAACAATAAACAGTTCCCGGGCGCGCATCAGGCAGTCAGTGATTTTGAGGCGGAAAACGGACGGCTGCTGCTCGTTCCGCTCGCAGATCTGCATGGGTCGTGCGTGATCATGAAGCAATAGTATATCGCACCTGCAGTGCGGTGACTTTGCAATGATATAATATATTTTTTATATCATTGTTCTTGTTAGAAGTTCTGTTTTATGATAAAATAATAATGCACGTAAGCAACTATAAGGCCTCAGCTTTGAACATAGGAGGAACTATGACAGACATCAGACAGGAAGCAGTAAATTCAATTCGTATTCTTTCGGCAGATACGGTACAGAAGGCAAATTCCGGACATCCCGGCATGCCGCTCGGCGCAGCGCCCGCAGCGTATGAACTGTGGAGCGCGCATATGAAACATGATCCGAAAGCACCGGAATGGTACAACAGGGACAGATTCGTCCTTTCTTCCGGTCATGCTTCGGCGCTCCTTTATTCCCTGCTTCACCTTTTCGGGTACGGGGATCTTTCTGTGGAAGATCTGAAGAACTTCCGTCAGTTCGGCTCGCTTACCCCCGGCCATCCGGAATATAAGCACACCGCAGGCGTGGAAGCGACCACCGGTCCGCTCGGCGCAGGCCTTTCCATGGCTGTCGGCATGGCGGTTGCGGAAGCGCATCTGGCAGAGGTCTTCAACAAGGAGAATTATCCTGTATTTGATCATTACACCTTTGTGATGTGCGGCGACGGCTGCATGATGGAAGGCATTTCTTCGGAGTCCATGTCTCTGGCCGGCACCCTCGGTCTCGGCAAGCTCATCGTGATCTATGATTCCAACAGGATCTCGATCGAAGGCAGCACGGATATCGCCTTTACCGAAAATGTGCAGAAACGCTTTGAAGCCTTTGGCTTCCAGCTTATTACGGTGGAAGACGGCACGGATCTTGATTCCATCGGCGCAGCTATTGAAGAAGCAAAGGCGGATCTCACACGTCCTTCACTCATCACCGTAAAGACCGAGATCGGCTACGGCTGCCCGGCAAAGCAGGGTAAGGCAGTAGCCCACGGCGAGCCGCTTGGACCTGAAAATGTTGCAGCGATGAGAGAGAATCTCGGCTGGAAATATGACGAAGCATTCTTCGTTCCGGAAGAAGTCTATGCGCATTACAGAGCGCTTGCCGAAGCCGGCGCGAAAGCCCATGCCGAATGGGAGAAGATGTTCTCAGAGTACTTTGAAAAGTATCCTGAGATGAAGAAGGTCTGGGAGGATCATTTCTGCCAGGATATCGACGCAGCGCTTCCAGAAGATTTCTTCGCGCCGACAGAAAAGGCCCAGGCGACCAGAGCTTCCTCCGGCGTTGTCATCAATAAACTGAAAGATGTCATTCCCGGACTGATGGGCGGCTCCGCAGATCTTGCACCTTCGAACAAGACGAACATGAAGGGCGCAGGAGATTTCTCGAAGGAAGACCGTCTCGGCAGGAATATGCATTTCGGCGTAAGAGAACTTGCGATGACAGGCATTGTGAACGGCATGATGCTTCACGGCGGACTGAAAGCTTACGGCGCGACATTCTTTGTCTTTGCCGATTATATGAAACCGATGATGAGACTGGCCGCGATCATGAAGCTGCCGTCGATCTATGTCCTTACCCACGACAGCATCGGCGTCGGCGAAGACGGTCCGACCCATGAGCCGATCGAGCAGCTTGCATCGCTCCGCGCAACGCCCGGCATCAATGTGTTCCGCCCGGCGGATGATGCGGAGACCGCAGCAGCCTGGTACAGCGCCGTTACATCCAAGGATGCTCCCACCGTCATCGCGCTGACCAGACAGAATCTGAATCAGCTCGGCGTCTGCGGAGAGAAAGCACTGCGCGGCGCCTATATCGTGAAGGGATCCGAAACCGAGACGCCGGATGTCATCCTGATCGGTACCGGTTCCGAAGTAGACGTTGCACTGAAAGCTGCTGAGATCCTGGCAGAGAAGGATGTGAAGGCCAGAGTGGTCAGCATGCCGTGCATGGAACTCTTCGAGGCACAGAGCGAGGAATATAAGGAAGCCGTGCTTCCGAAGGCTGTCCGTGCGAGGGTCTGCATCGAAGCAGGATCCGCCTATGGCTGGGAAAAATATGCCGGCCTCGACGGCGCGATCATCGCGATGAACGGCTATGGCGCCTCCGCACCATACAAGGTGCTCTTCCCGTATTTCGGATTTACGCCTGAAAATGCGGCGGAGAAGGCGCTGGAGGTACTGAACAAATAAATGATGAAAGATGGTTTCACAAGACATCTTCATAAAGGTAAAATACTGGCACTGTGGCTCACCGCCGCAGTGCTTCTTTGCGCTTGTGCGATCGTGCCGGCCGGCGAGACGGATGAAGTCGTTGCGGTGGAGGAAATTTCACAGCAAACGGAACAGGCTGATTCCGGTGGACAGGGCGGTGCAGAAGGGGTTGCCTCACAGGAGGAGGTAATTGCTGTCGATGAAGAGGAGACAGCCAGCGGCGGACTTTCGGATGCTGTTCTTTCTCCGGCTTCGGAGGAAGACGCCGGGATCGGCCTGACGGTGACATTTCTGGATGTCGGCCAGGGCAATGCCGTCATTGCAGAATCGGACGGACATTACATGCTGATCGACGGCGGCCCGGCGGACACTTCTTCCCTGGTCGTCCGCACCCTGAAGAACATGGGTGTTGAAAAGCTGGATTACATGATCGCTACGCATTATGACGCGGATCACATCAGCGGTCTGGTGGGCGCACTGAATGTCTTTGAGACCGGCCTGCTTCTGCTGCCGGATTATGAAACAGATACCTCGATCTATCAGTCTTTCATGCGCATGTATGAAAAAAACGGATGCGAAGGTCATTTTCCGGTGCCGGGAGAGACCTATGCACTCGGAAGGGCTGCTTTCGATATCGTTGCGCCCTTCGATTATGCAGCAGAGCAGGAGAATGATCGTTCGATCGGCATCCGGCTGTGGTATGAGGAAACGTCCTTCCTGCTGCTCGGCGACGCCGGCTATGAGAGCGAAGCGGAGATGATCAACGCCGGGGAAATGCTGGATTCGGATGTGTATCTGGCTTCCCATCACGGCAGTGCCTGGTCATCCACGGAAGATCTTCTGGAGGAAGTCAGTCCGGATATTGCCGTGATCAGCGTGGGGAGGGATAATTCCTACGGACATCCTGCGGAACAGACACTGGAACGGATTTTTGATGCAGGCGCGAAAGTGCTGCGGACGGATCTTTCCGGTACAATTATTGCTGAAAGCGACGGGGAGAAAATAACATTCAGCGCGGAGCCGATGTCCCGGAAGAAGATGAGAGAAGCGCTGACAGCCGCAGAAGCGGAAAAGTCCGTCCCGGCGGATGACAGCGCCGGCACGGACAGCAGATACATTGGCAATATCAACAGTTTCAAATTTCACAGACCGGACTGCGGCTCGCTTCCCGCAGAGCATAACCGGGTGTATTTCGACAGCCGGGAGGAAGCGGTGGAAGCAGGCTACGAGCCGTGCGGCAGCTGCAGGCCGTAAGACAAAGAAAAACGGGGAGGGACACTCCCCGTTTTATATAAACTATTCTGTATTCTGGCTTTTTTTTCTGCCGATACCCTTTTTTCCTCATTCACAGCTGGAAAACTCCGAAAAAGGGGTAGCGTCTGAATAAAAGCAGTCTGTTAACACCAGAAGTAACAAAAAGGACTTCAGAAGGGCGGTCTAAAGGGGTAGCGTCGGCTAATAATCTGTCGGGTTACCCCTTTTTGACGATCTGTTTGAACAGCTTCTTCAGATAGGCCGGATTCATATCCTTCTTGTGCCGTTTCACATAGAGAAAATGATTTTTCGCCTTCTTCTCCGTAAAACTGCTGAGTTTCATCGTATAATTGTTCTTGTGTCCCGGACTCAGATAGGTTACCAGCGGTACCAGATCGTAGGATTTTATCCGTGTCCCTTTTTTATCCTTCACGATCCGTACTTTTGCCATGCCGCCGAGCATGCGGGGCACTTCTTTCTGATTGGATATGAAGTTGCCGAGAGAATAGTAGATCAGCATCTTATGCCCGGTCTTCTTATCCTTCATCATTTTATACGGTTCGACAACATGCGGGTGCGTACCGATCACGAGATCCACGCCTTCTTTCAAAAACAGATCCGCCCAGTATTTCTGGTTCGAGCTGGGGGTATATTTGTATTCCGTTCCCCAGTGAGGAAATACGATCACGAAATCCGCTTTCTTTTTCGCGCTGCGGATATCCTTGATGATATTCTTTTTGTTCGCGGAAGTCAGCATGTCGATCAGATATCCTTTGCCGGACGGAAGCGACCGCCCGTTCAGGCTGTAGGTATAGTTGAGCATGGCGATCTTTATGCCGTTCTTCTTCACAATATCGATGCTGTTCCGGTCTTTTTTGCTGTCATGAATGCCCAGAACGGTAATGTCCGGATGATGCTTTCGCCAATATTTCAGTGTTCCCAGTACATTTTCCTGGCCGCGGTCCAGGGTATGGTTCGTGGCGTGGGTGACCACGTCGAACCCGGCTTTTGCGATCGCGTCCGCGACGGCATAGGGTGATCCGAAGCGGGGATAGGAGGTATAATCCTTTTTCACAAGGATCGTTTCCTGATTGATCACGGAAAGATCCGCCGCCCGAATATCCTTCTTTATGTATTTGAACATCTTGTCAAAATTGTATCCGCCGCCTTTTTTCTTCATCCGGGTATAGACCGGCTTGTGCAGCAGATCGTCGCCGACAGCAGTAAGATCGACGATGCATTTTTCGGTTTTCTTATTTTTGCTTTCGGTGCTTTCCGCCGTCGTTTTCGGCTCCTCCGCCGCATAAGCGGGAACACTGAAGCCTGCAGAAAGGATCATCAGTACAGTCAGCAGCAGACAAAGCAGTCTGGCGGTCTTTGGTTGTTTCATTTTCTTCTCCTCCTGTAACCTGTCCGGCACGCGAAAGCGTGCGTTTCATTAATTATAGCATTGTTTCGTCGGATTCTGCAGAAAAATTCACGAAAAACACTTAAAATAGTCACATTCTGCTGTCAAAATAAAGTTATAATGAAATAAACCGTTCCGGACAGAGAAAAGAACCCGCCGGATGGATTTGAGAATACGTAATTTGAGGAAGAGTATATGAACGGTATTACATTTTACTTCGGATGGGAAGCATCTCTTATGCTGTGGCTGCAAAGCCATATGGGAACGCTGGCTGAAAAAGCGGCCGCCGCGGCAACGGTTCTGGGGGAGGAACTCTGCCTGATCGCGGTCCTCGGCCTCCTGTACTGGTGTATCGATAAAAAGTTTGCCGTGTTTGTCGGAACAAATATCACTCTTGGACTGGTCGCAAATCCCATGCTGAAAAACGTCGTGCTCCGGAGAAGGCCTTATTTTGATATCGAAGGAATAGAGTGCCTGAAACCGGTGCACAGCGGGGATATTTATGATATCTCGCTGCAGGGATACTCTTTCCCGAGCGGACATTCCATGAATTCGGCGCTGGTGTACGGCTCTCTGCCAATGTACAGAAAAAAGAAGATCCTGATCGTCGCCGCTTTTATCCTGCCGCTGCTGGTCGGGTTCTCCCGGGTCCTGCTCGGCGTTCATTATCCTACCGATGTGCTCGCAGGCTGGGCCTGCGGCGCGGCCATTGTTTTCGGAATGTCTTATCTCCAGCGGAAAATAAAGAGAAAGGGCATTCTGCGGCTGGTGATTTTTCTGGTATCCTGTACAGGTATCCTGTACTGCAGGACGGCGGATTATTATACCGCGCTCGGTGTGATGGGCGGGATGTTCCTGGCACTGCCGTTTGAAGAAAAGTTTGTGCAGTTTTCGATGACTTCGGATCTGGCGTTTGCTTCCTTGAGAGTGTTGGGCGGGCTTGTCTTATATTTTGCGCTGAATTCTCTGCTGAAACTCCCGTTCGACGCGAAATGGCTGGCACAGCCGGAACTGCTGCCTTTTCTGGTGAGGGCTGTAAGATATTGTATCATCGGATTCGTGCTGCTGGGCGTGTATCCGATAGTGTTCCGTTATGAAATATTCCTTCCCCGAAAATGGAGGTGACCTCCGGAACCGGCACCGCCTGACAATCAGGACAGATCATTCCAGGTTTTTCTGCAGAGAATTCTTTCTGCTAAAAGCCTGTTTTTTCTGAAAGAAATATGGATTATTCTGTTAAAACGGTGTAAAATAATAACAATATTGGAAGCGGAGATCAGAATGAATTTTTCTATAGTAATTACGAACCTTGCAGTTATCTTTATCATGATCGCGGTCGGCCTGTTTACCGGCCGGGGCGGGATCCTGAGTGAGAAAGCGCAGAAAGATTTTACCGCGTTCCTGATGCAGATCACGGTACCGTGCACGATCTTTTCCTCGATGATCAGGGAATTCGACCGGCGCATGGCGTTTGACAGCCTGCTCATCCTGATCATCGGATTTACGTTCTTCGGACTGGGCTCCGTACTGTGGTACAAAGTATCCGGACTGTTGAAAGTCGAGAAAGAAAGAAGAGGGATCTGGGCAGTCGCCTCTGCTTTTTCCAACATCGGTTTTATGGGCTTTCCGCTTACCCTTGCGATCTTCGGAAATGACGGGCTCTTTCTTGCGGCGGTCATGAATTTCTCTTTTAATTTTACGGCCTGGACCATCGGCCCGAAGCTGATCGGCGGAGGGAGCGGCGATACGGACCTGAAGCATCTGCTGCTCACGAATATCAATATCGGTACTGCGCTGGGTATGGTCTTCTTCCTGGCGGGGATTCCGGTGCCGGATGTGCCGATGCGGATCATTTCCGCCTTCGGCGATATTACGACGCCGCTTTCGATGTTCCTGATCGGGCTGAGCCTGTCCGGGAACAGGATCTCGCATGTGTTCACGGATAAAGATATCCGGAGCATCACCGTGGTAAGGCTGGTCATTGTACCGCTTCTTTCCATGCTGATCTTAAAGGCGCTGCCGCTGGAAGAACATGAACTGCTGGTGGGCGTCGTTACGCTGATCATGGCCATGCCCGGGCCGTCTGTTGCGCTGATGCTGGCGCAGCGGTATGAGAAGGATGCGGAACTGGCTGCCGGAGCGATCTTTATGACCAGTCTCTGCTGCATTATTACGATCCCTCTGATCCTGATGCTGCTGTGAACGGAAGCAGAAGGTGCTGAAACAGGAGGGATACGGAACCGGCGCCGGTCATCCGGCGCAGCCTGAACAATTTCGATCATTACCGCCCTGTGCGGAGAAAAAGGAGGAAACTTATGGAGAATTTATTGGCGAATCTCACCAGTCTTGCTGTCGGTGTCGGAGGGAAGCTGGTCCTCGCACTCCTGATCTTTATCATCGGACGCATGATCATCAACCGGATCGTGGGACTGTTCGAGAGAGGGAAGATGATGGACAAGATGGATCCTACGGTGAAGACATTTATGCTGAACTTCATCAAGATCGGTCTGAATATTGTCCTTGTGATCTCGATCATCGGCGTGCTCGGTGTACCGATGGCGTCTGTCGTGGCAGTGCTTGCTTCCGCAGGCCTGGCTGTCGGCATGGCCCTGCAGGGTGCGTTGTCGAACCTGGCCGGCGGCATCATGCTGCTGGTCTTCCGTCCGTTCAATGTCGGCGACTATATCGTGGCCGCGGGCGATGAAGGCATCGTAAAGGAGATCACTCTTTTCTACACGGTCCTGACGACGACTGACAACAAGAAAGTGACCATCCCGAACGGTTCCCTGATGAATGCAAATGTCACCAACTGCAGTTCCGAAGAGTTCCGCAGAGTGGATCTTACGTTCGGGCTTGGCAAGGGCAACGATATCGAAAAGGTGCGCGGCGTGATGCTGGATGTCATGCAGAAACACCCGCTCGTGCTGGATCATCCGGATGTCCCGTTCGCAAGAGTTTCCGGCGGCACGAACGAAGCGATGGAATTCACGACCAGGGCATGGTGCAAGAGCGCGGACTACTGGACGGTATACTTTGATCTGTGCGGCCAGATCACGAATGCGCTTGGTGAAGCCGGCGTTGCAGGACCTGCCGTAAAGGTCATCAACGGATAGATCATCGACGGATAAAGAAAGACTTCGGGCAGAGGGAAATTTCCCTCTGCTTTTTTATAAAACAGTCACGGAAACACATTGACATTTGTGAAATCCGGTGTATAATATAGATAAACATTTGAATAAATGCTCAAATGATAAAAAGAACAAGGAGAATGATCCCATGAAAAAGACCTACAAGATAGACGTGGACTGTGCGAACTGTGCCGAGAAGATGCAGGAAGCTGCGAAGAAGACAGCAGGCGTTGCGGATGCGGTGGTAAGCTTCATGACGCTCAAGATGAAAGTCGAATTTGAGGAGGGCGCGGATCCTGCGGAGGTCATGCCCAGAGTACAGAAAGCATGCAAAGCAGTAGAGTCTGACTGTGAGATCTTTCTGTAAGCCGGAGATACAGACCTTCGCTTTGTACTGCCGGCATAGCAGTACAGGAACTGCAGGCAATGCCTTTCATGGTAAAAACATATGAATAAGAAACAGAAAACGATGCTGTCGCGGATCCTTTCCGCGGCGGCAATTATCATTATACTGAAAATCATCGACGCACATCTCGCCCCCTGGTTCCTGAAGCTGGCGCTGTACATGATCCCGTATCTGATCGTCGGATATGACGTACTGAAAAAAGCGCTGCACGGGATCAGGCACAGACAGGTGTTTGATGAGAATTTTCTGATGGCCGTCGCCACGATCGGTGCCATTTTCGTCGGCGTATACAACGGGATCCACGGGATGGAGACAGACTATCTGGAAGCTGTGGCTGTCATGCTGCTCTACCAGACAGGGGAACTGTTCCAGAGCATTGCCGTGGGCAGATCCAGGAAGAATATTGCGGCGCTGATGGATATCCGGCCGGACGTTGCCTATGTCGTGACGGAAGACGGACGGGAAGCCGTCGACCCGGATGAAGTGGAAGCGGGCACGGTCATCCAGGTCAATCCGGGGGAAAAGATCCCGATCGACGGGATCGTGATCGATGGGGAATCTTCACTGGATACGGCGGCGCTCACAGGAGAATCCAGACCGCGAGACATCGTCCCCGGTGATGAAGTCTTAAGCGGCTGCATCAACCGTCAGGGTTCGATAAAGATCCGTACCACGAAGGAATTTGACGAATCCACCGCTTCCAGGATTCTGGAACTGGTGGAAAATGCGGCTTCCAGAAAATCGAAGTCCGAACAGTTCATCTCAAAGTTTGCCAGAGTCTATACGCCGATCGTCTGTTACAGTGCCCTGGCGCTGGCTGTTCTGCCGCCGGTCGTGCTTTCCTTCCTCGGCAGAGATCCGCTGATCATGCAGTGGATCTACCGCGCGTGTACGTTCCTGGTCATCAGCTGTCCCTGCGCACTGGTCATCAGCATTCCGCTCAGCTTCTTTGCCGGACTTGGCGCGGCGAGCAGCAGCGGCGTCCTGATCAAAGGATCGAATTATCTGGAGGCGCTGTCAGAAGTCAGGACGCTCGTGATGGATAAGACCGGTACTTTGACGAAGGGCAATTTCGTCGTGACGGAGATCTGCCCGTCCGGGATGGAGAAAGACAGACTGCTGTATCTGGCTGCCCATCTGGAAGGCTTTTCCACCCATCCGATCGCTGTCAGCCTGCGGGAAGCCTATGGAAGGGACATTAACGAAACTGCTGTGAGCGGTATTGAAGAGGTCTTCGGAAAAGGCATCACCGGATATGTCGACGGAATAAAAGTGTGTGTCGGAAATCACAAACTGATGGATGAGATCGGCGCGGATTATACCGAGCCTGACGGCGGCGGAAGCATTATCCATGTGCACGCAGACGGACAGTATGCCGGTTATGTGAAAATTTCGGATGAGATCCGGGAAGAGACGCCGGCAGCGCTTGCTTCGGTCAGAAAGGCAGGCGTAAAAAAGATCGTCATGCTGACCGGCGACGCAGAAGCAGCCGCGGCAGCTGTCGCAAAAGAACTGGGACTGCGGGAGTACCGTTCAGGCCTGCTTCCGGAAGGAAAAGTAGAATGTGTTGAGGAGCTGATAAAGAATCAGCCGGAGAAGGAAAAACTCGCTTTTGTCGGTGACGGTATAAACGATGCGCCGGTGCTCTCCAGAGCCGATGTCGGAATTGCCATGGGCGCACTGGGATCGGATGCAGCGATCGAAGCGGCGGATGTCGTCCTGATGGATGATGATCCGCAGAAGATCGCGAAGGCGATCAGCATCTCCGGCAAGTGTCTGCGGATCGTCTGGCAGAATATCATCTTTGCGATCGGTGTAAAAGTGATCTGCCTGATACTTGGAGCCCTGGGCATCGCTGGTATGTGGGCAGCGATCTTCGCAGATGTGGGCGTTATGATCCTTTGTGTGATCAACGCCATGCGGGCACTGCTGGCAGGAAGAGGATAAAAAAGTAATAGTGTCATCCAGAGGAGCGAACTTCACTCCTCCGGATGACAGCGATGTAAATACTGCAGATCCATTCGCCCGCGAAGCACTTTTACAAAGACACGCATTGCTGATATAATGCATGCATGGAAAGAGACAGCCAACGCCGCTTCAAAATGGTGTATGCATACAAGAAAGCGCGGGTGATCATCAATGGAAAAGCAGAAAGAAAAATGGCTTGTCACAACAAAACGGGGTGATTTCTACGGCCTGGCGGAAGAGTTCGGTCTGGATCCGGTCACCGTCAGGCTGATGGTAAACCGGGGCGTGCAAAACAGTGCGGATATCAGGAAATTCCTGTACGCTGACTGGCACGATGAATATGATCCGCATCTTATGAAAGGGGCATCGGAAGGTGCGGCGCTGCTGCTGCAGGCGATCCGGCGCGGGGATCGCATTATGATCGCCTCTGATTTTGACGTGGATGGTATTTTTTCCGGCAGGATCCTGCTCGAGGCGATCACTGCCGTCGGCGGAACGGCCGTACTGACCGCGCCTGACCGGGTGAAGGAAGGGTATGGCGTTAATGCATCGATGGTGGAAAAGGCTTTCGCTGAAGGCGTGACATTCATGATCACCTGTGATAACGGCATTGCTGCTTTTGAGGCGGTGAAACGCGCGAAAGAACTGGGCATGACAGTGGTGGTCACAGATCATCATTCCTGCCAGTTCAAAGAAGATGAAGCGGGCGTGCGGCACATCATTCTTCCCGAAGCGGATGTGATCATTAATCCGCATCAGCCGGGCTGCGGCTATCCTTTCAAAGGCCTCTGCGGCGCCGGTGTGGCCTATAAACTGGTGCAGATCCTGTATGAGCTTGCCGGAAAAAGCCGGGAAGACAGCCTGAAATTCCTGGAATACGCGGGTATTGCGACTGTCGCTGATGTTATGGATCTGGTCGATGAGAACCGGATCTTTGTAAAAGAAGGCCTGAGGCGTCTGGAACACACGGAAAACGAAGGCCTCCGGGCGCTCATCAATGTGTGCGGACTGACAGGGCGGAAACTGACTGCATACCATATCGGTTTTGTGCTCGGGCCATGCTTTAATTCCGCCGGAAGGCTGGAAACGGTCGACAGGGCTTTCGCGCTGCTGTCCGCTTCCGGACAGGAAGCATATACGATCGCATCCGGCTTAAAGGAACTGAACGATTCAAGAAAAACACTGACAACAGAGGGCGTGAAGGCAGCATCGGAATATATTGATTCCCTGAAAGAGATCCCCGACGTTCTGGTCATTCCGCTGGCGGACTGCCACGAAAGCCTCTGCGGGATCATCGCGGGGAAGGTCCGGGAGCGGTACAATCATCCTGCGATCGTCCTGACAGAGACAGCGGACGGCTATAAGGGTTCGGGACGGTCGATCGAGGAATACGATATGTTCGAAGGCCTGATGAAGATCGCCCGGCTGTTCGTGAGATTCGGCGGTCATCCGATGGCTGCCGGGCTGACGTTCAAAAAGGAAAACCTGCCTGCGCTGGTCACAGGCATCAATGAGAACACCGGGCTTACGCCGGATGATTTTGTTCCGAAGATCCATATTGATATCCCGATGCCGGTCGGCTATGCTTCCGAAAAGATCGTTTCCGAAACAGAGCTTCTGGGACCGTTCGGAAAAGGGAATCCTGCACCGCTTTTTGCCGACCGGGCGCTGAAGATCGTATCTGCGAGGATCATGGGGAAAGAGGGAACGATGCGGAAGTTCAGTCTGGAAGCAGAGGACGGTGTTCGCCGGGAAGCAGTCTTTTTCGGAGACGGGAAAGCGCTTGACGCCATGCTCTCGGACGCTTACGGAAGCGAAGCGGTGAATGCGCTTTATGCACGAAGACCGCAGTATGGAGACCGCGGGAACTATGGCGGCGCATCCGGACCGGCTGCGATCAGGATCGATATCACCTATTCTCCCCAGATCAATGAATATATGGGAAACCGGACGCTGCAGCTGCAGCTGAAGAATGTACGGATCCCGGAAGGCAGATAAAAAGCCGTTGAAGAACCGGACGATTCATTGTACAATAAAAGATAAGCCGGGCGTGAGCATGGTGCCTGCGCCCAGATGAACAGGAGGCCTGAAAAATGAAGAAGCTTGAAGATTATGTTATCAGTATTCCGGATTTCCCCCAGGAAGGGATCATTTTCAGAGATATTACAGGCATTTTGCAGGATGCGGACGGCCTGAAACTCTCGATCGACACGATCACCGATATGCTTGACGGCGTTGATTTCGATATCGTTGCAGGTTCCGAATCCCGCGGATTTATCTTCGGCATGCCGGTAGCATACAATCTGCATAAGCCTTTTATTCCGATCCGCAAAAAGGGAAAACTTCCCAGAGCGACCATTGCCGAGGAATATGCCCTTGAGTACGGCACCGCAACGATCGAGATCCATGAGGACGCCATCAAGCCCGGACAGAAAGTCGTGCTGGTGGATGACCTGATGGCGACCGGCGGTACAATGGAGGCTATGATCAAGCTGGTGGAACGTCTGGGCGGCGAAGTCGTCAAATGCTGCTTCGTGATGGAGCTTGCAGGCCTGCACGGAAGAGAACTGCTTAAAGGGTACGATGTAGACAGCGCTATCATTTATGAAGGAAAGTGATCCACACGGTCCGGCCATGAACGAAGAGATCATCAAAAGCTCCGGGAATCCGAGAGTGAAAAAGATCAGAAAACTTATGAAGAGCTCTGCGGAAAGAAATTCCGCAGGGCTTTTTCCGGTGGAAGGCATCCGGATGGCCCGGGAGATCCCGGCGGAACTGATTCAGGAACTTTATTTTTCGGAAAGCGCAGTACGGGAAGGCCTGCCTGCCGAACTGGCAGATATTTACGGCGCAGCCGGTGCAGCCCCGGTCATTCTTTCGGATGACATTTTCAGGAGTATTTCCGATACGAAGACGCCGCAGGGCGTGCTCGCGCTCGTCAGGAAGGTCCCCTATACCTTTGAGGATGTCATCAGATCCGCCAGGCCGGTCATCGTGGTGGAATGTCTGCAGGATCCCGGGAACATGGGGACGATCCTCCGGAGCCTGGAAGCGGCCGGGGGAGGCGGTCTGATCTGTGACGCCGCCTGCACGGATATTTACAGCCTGAAGACGATCCGGGCTACGATGGGCACCCTGTTCAGAGTGCCGCATATCACGGTGGAGGATCTTGCCGGAACGGTCAGGGATCTTAAGCGGAACGGCTACAGGATCTATGCGGCGCATCTTTCGGGAGAAGACTATTCGACAGCGGTGTGTTACGAAGAGAAGAGCGCTTTCCTGATCGGAAACGAAGGGAGAGGGCTGACGGATGAGACGGCCGCGCTTGCCGATCAGCTGATAAAAATACCCATGGAAGGGTCTGTGGAATCCCTGAATGCGGCTGTGGCGGCGTCGCTTCTGCTCTATGAAGTGAAACGGCAGCTTCGCTGATCCGGTGAGGGGGAGAAAATGGGGGTACACCCCCTTTTTTTTGACGAAAATGATACGAAAGTGGGGCATGCTTGACAAAAATAAGTAATCATGCTATATTAATCCCGTAATATTTTTGTAACAAATTACAGTTTCGCCCTTCGGTTGTGCGATATGGGGGTAATGATGAAACAGAAAGCAAAAAGCCTTCCTGTGATCAGACTGATGGCTGCGGTGCTCATGTTCTGTGCGGTATTTGCGATCATGCCGGATACCGGATCAGATGTATATGCGGCATCTTCCAAAGTGAAATTTGCATCCTCCATCAAAAAGTCTGTTCTGAAAAAGGCTAAAAAAGCCGGCGCCGGCAAGAAAACGAAGATTGCCGTGGCAAAAGTATCCAATTATACGAATATTTACAAGAAAGCCAGCGTTTATTCCAAAGAAGTCGGCAGGCTGTATAAAGGCACCGGCGCTTATGTCATTAAAAAAGGAAAGACCTTAAGCTATATTTCTTCCGGTTCGGTCAAAGGCTGGGTAAAGAACAAATGCCTGATGACCGGCAGCGCCGCAAAGAAATATATGAAAAAGGAAGCGCCGAAAGTCGCGACACTGAAGAAGTACAAAAAACTGTCTGTCCGTGTAAAACCGACAGCTGCCAGTACGGAAATTTCTTATATGAAGAAGGGCGAGAGTCTTGTGGTCGCAAAGGTCATGGGCGACTGGCTGCAGGTCCGGCTTGTGAACTTCAGCATGAAGCTTCCCAAAGCCAATTCCTATAAATACGGGTATATTTATAAGAAGTATGTCAAGGTGGAAAGCGGACTCTGCAAGGGCGTTTCCGTGACAGAAGAAAACGAACGGAAGAAACGGATCAACGCCTCTGCAGCGAAGAAAGATCCGGCGGAAGAGGAGCATATTCTGCCTGAAGAGGGTACAGAAGAAACGACGACATCTCCGGAGACGACAGAAGCTTCGGAGGGAAATACCAAAACAGTTACCTATAAATATGTGGCAGCAGAGGAAGTGGATGATATTGAGAATTCAGCCACCTATAAGAAGGTGCAGTCTCAATGCAAATGGAAAGGAACGGTGCTCAACAGAATCAACGGGCGGATCCAGGGACCGAGCGGTGAGGAGACTTATTATACTGATAAAGGAATCGAAGGGAAAGTAGCAGTGTTGAAAAGACTAGGACGTATTGCCGATACCGATAAAGAGTGGATTCGGTCAGATGGTGTAAGAATGATCGGCAATTATGTTGCAGTTGCAGCTGATGTTACCAGGTCTTCGATAGGACATATAGGATTAAGGCCGCTTGGTACGGTATATGAAACATCGTTGGGTATGGGAATCGTGTGTGATACAGGAGGTTTTGCATTAAAAAACCCTACAGCAACTGATATTTGGACAACATGGAAATGAATTATCCGGTTGACAGAAGAGAAAAACAGAGGAGAGGGAGGCAGCAACCTCCCTCTCCTCTGTTTTTCTCAGTCTTCGTCGATCCGTTTCGGACCGGAATAAGTGTGATTCACATGGAGCTTCAGCGGTTCGTTGTAATATTCATACAGTTCTGAAACCGTCACCAGCTTGTATCCCTCCTCGACCAGCTTCGGAATCACCCGCTTCGCCGCTTCGATCGTCTCGGCATGGATGTCATGCATCAGGATGATATCACCGCCGCGGACGTTGTCCATAATATTATCGTATGTCTTGTCGGGATCCCTGGTCTTCCAGTCCAGCGTATCCAGTGACCACAGAATGATGGGAAGCTCCAGTTCCTGTTTGATCTCCGGATTGTCTGCTCCGTAAGGCGGCCGGATCACGGTCACTTTTCCGCCGGGCACGGCCGCTTCCACGGCCTGTGTGCATTTGGCGATCTCCGTATCCCGGGTCTCCTTCGATGATTTTCTCAGATGCGCATGGCTCCAGGTATGGTTGCCGAGCTCGCATCCCAGATCCCATTCCCGCTGCAGGATCGCTTCGTTTCCTTCCACGCGTTCACCGACGATAAAGAATGTTGCGTGGGCGTTGTACTGCTCCAGCACATCCAGCAGTTCGTTGGTCGTCTTGTCGGAAGGCCCGTCGTCAAAGGTAAGCGCGATGGCCGGCGGCTTGTCTTCCGGCGCGACAGCATCTGCAGCGGCTGTTTCCGTCTGTGATTCCGCAGCGGTTCCGGTTTCGCTTTCCCCGGTCTCATCCATGGTTCCGGCTGTTTCATCCGCTGAATCCGTCACGCTTTCTTCCGCCTGCATGCTGTTTCCTTCCGCATTCATTCCCTGCGATTCATTCTGGACGGTCTGACTGCCGTTTTTTCCGCCGCCGGTCTTGATCCGGGGAATAATGACAACGAACAGTACGACCAGCGCAAGTACTGCAGCGCAGGCTGCAAGCAGCTTTCCGGTGCTGATGCCGCCGCCGCGTCCCGATTTCTTCCGGCGTCTCCGGTTCCTGTTCCGTACGATATCGTCGTGGCGCCTTACCGCCGACACGGATCTCATGACGACGTCCGGGTCCGGTTCCTTCACGGGAGGCATCGCCTGCTCTTTCGGTGAAGGGACAGGCACCGGTCCGGCTGCAGGTCTTCTGCGGGCTGTCTTTTTTTCCGCCGGTGCGGGCGTCTCGTCTTCCGCTTCCTCTGTTTCTGCCGTTTCTTCGGAAACGCTTTCTGCCTCTTCTTCCGAGATCATTTCCTGCACGTTTTCTGCAAGCTCTTCGGCGATCTCGGTCTCTTCCGCAGTCTCTGCATCCGCGGTATCGATCTTATTGGTTCCTGAAGATGCCGGCCTGTCGGGTCTTCTGTGTGAAAGCTTTCCGGCGGAACGCAGCAGCGAATCGATCGTATCCCTGCCGGAAATATGATGTTCGTCACTTTGTCCGGCGGGTCCGTCCTTCGATACGGAACTCCCGTGCCGTTCCGCAGCCCGCCGCCTGTATTTTTCGGCGATCTCTTCAGATCTTGATTTTGTATTTTTTGCCATTCTTGTTCTCTCCGATTGTATATGTCCAATAAAACAGAAATGATCGCTGTTTGTTTATTCTGATCCGGTCACAGGCGCCGTCCCTGATGGAGAAGGCCTGTTCCCGGCTCAATTTAACATAATATCAGAATGTCAAAGACATAGCAAGGAAAGGGCGGAAAGAAAATCTTATAAAATCCTTATTTCTTGCAGATCTGCCGTTTTTGTTCTTGCCTGCAGAGACGGAAATGATATAATTATAACAATAAACGGGAGCGGCCATCTTGCCGCGGGAGCAGAAAGGATAGAAAGGATGCCTTAAGATGAAAGAACGGACCCGTTTTTCCGGTTTCTGTCTGGACAGGGAAAAAGATATCATCGTCGATCTTGACAGGGAAGGCGAGGATCTGTTTTACGTGCTCAGGACACCCAATCACAGGACAGGCAATCTGATCACGAATCTGGCCGGGCTGTGCAGCCTGCCTGTATCCCTGGATGAAAACGGCCTCAAAGTCATCAGGGGAAAGATCCCGTGTTATATCGACGGTTATAACAGGCAGCTGTGGATCTTCCGCCTGGGAAATACGAAAATCGCGAACATTTTCCCGGACGGGACCGTGGAAATGAAGGCGTCAGTCCCTGCGATCTCCAAGACGCTGATGAGCCAGACGAAGGATTATCGGCTGGATATCAAAAAGACCATCGTAAAAACGTATATTGAAAGAGACGTGAAATTCCGTACGGATCTGCATACGCATATGAATGCGAACCTGCCTCCGGATATTCTGATCGCACTCGGGATCGCCCACCAGATCCGTTACCCGCTGTATTATATAAAGAAACTTTCACTCCGTCTGACGGCAGAGCAGCGGGACAGCCTGGAAAAGAGGCGCGCGGTCACTGCGGAAAAATATAAGGATTCCCCGCTTACCGGGAAATATCACGACAGGAAGATCGACGACAATACGTTCCTGAATTTTGCGGACCTGATCCTGAAGAATCCGAAGGATGCAGCCTATAACATCCCCCGGATCAGGGCGTCTCTTGCCATCATGAAAGACGGGCAGGCTGTCTTCACAAATCTGGAAAAAGTATATCTTTACCGGTATGTGTTCACAAAAGGTACATCATCTGATGATAAAATGACCATAAGCGAAGACCAGCTCCTGCGGATCCCGGATGCGGACATCAGAAAATGCGTGCAGCAGATGTTCGCAGACCGGAAAAATCCGGCCTATGCCGGCAGCACGCTTTTCCAGGACAAGCTTCTGTGGATCGCCAGGAACAGCCGCAGCCAGGGGATAGAATACCTTGAGATCTCGGACACAACACTGGTCAGGGATCCGCAGGCGGCTGATATGCTGGCCCAGGTCCATCAGGTCATGCCTGCCATCCGGAAGGAGACCGGCGTCACGATCCGTTTCCTGGCAGCGATCCGGCGCATCGCGCTGACGATCGTGAAGGACAGCATTTCTCCGGAGGATTATTTCCGGGAGAATCTGCAGGTGCTCGGCGCGGTGGCGGAGGATCCGTACGTTGCCGGCGCAGACATTATCGGGGAAGAGATCAATGATATCAGGGAACTGAAGCCGGTCATCCAGGAGATCGTCCGGATCGCCGGAGCGATTCCCGGATTTACAGTCCGGATCCATGCCGGAGAGAATGACAGTCTTCGTGATAATGTCGCCAACAGCATTGCCTGCGTGAAAGAATCGCTTGTATCAGGCCAGCCAATGCCCAGGATCCGGATCGGGCACGGCCTTTACACGGCAGATCTGCATTCCAGAGCCGGGAAACAGCTGATCCGGGATCTCAAGGATTGCGGCGCGGTGCTGGAATTTCAGATCACTTCCAATGTCAGACTGAATAACCTGACGTCGGTGGAGAGGCATCCGCTGAAACAGTATCTGGCCGGCGGTGTCCGCTGCGTACAGGGGACGGACGGCGGAGGCATCTACGGAACAGGTTCCATCGACGAGCAGCTGACGCTTGAGAAGCTGCTGGATCTGAACGGGGAAGAGATGTACCGCATGAGGCAGTGCGAGGAGGAAGTCTGCCGGCAGTCGCTGGCGGATTTTGAAAACGGACAGGAAACGTTTTCCCGCAAAGCGGTGCAGGATATCGCTGCTTATTACAGAGAGGCGATCCGCGACAGCAAGATCCGGGACGATCTTCCCGCTGCGAACGGAGACCGGAAGCCGGCCGGAGAAGTGCTTGCCGGGCAGATCGAAGCGCTGCCGTATGACAGGATGCCGGTCGTGCTCGTGGGCGGCAGTTTTTCCGGAGACCGGAGGACGTATGAACGGAAAGGGTACGGGAAACGGCTCATCGACGGCCTGCTGAAGACGGCAGACCCCGAAAAAGTCTTTTTCATGATCGGACACAAGCTGACCGGTTACGAGCGGTACCTGGAAGAGAAGAACAGAACGGAATACGGCGGGAAGTTCAGGATCTATGCGATGGTGCCGTCCATGATCGACGGTCACGAAGCCGCAAAGCTTAAGAAGAGCGGTGTGAAGATCAGGGTCTCGATCGAATCCTCCCCGATGGGACTTTACAAGAGCATCGCTTATGAAGTGTTCAAGCACAGGACCTCGGTCCTGATCGCGCTCTGCGGAAACAGCGCGGGCGCCAATATGATCCAGGAGGCGAAAAACGCCAAGAACAAGTGCAGGATCTATGTGAGCACCCACTCCCGGATCCTGCGGACAAAAGCAGCTTCCCTGCAGGGATATGTTACGCTGTTCTCCGATGAAAAAGAGATACTCGGAAAAATAGAGAAAGATATAAACTGAGGAAAGGAGCACTTCTATGACATCTATTCTGATCGTGGCGCTCATCTTTGCATTCTGGCTCTTCCAGGAGATCAGAAGCGGAAAGATCGATGTGTCAAAATTCACCTCCTCTTTCGGGAAAGGCGGACCGGGGCCAAAACGGAAGACGGGAAATACCGTGGATATGGACGGACCGGAAAGACCGAAGGGCAGTGCGAAAAAGATCCTGCCGAAGATCCTTGGGGCCGTGATCATTATCCTGGCGCTGGGATTTATCGGACTGGACGGATTCTACAGGGTGTCCGAACAGGAAAACGCCGTGCTCACCATGTTCGGAAAAGTGATCCGGACGGATACGGCCGGCCTGTATTTCAAGATCCCGTTCATCCAGCAGGTGAACCTGGTGGATATGACCACACACGGCACCGGCATCGGCTATTCGCTGGACGACGGACAGAATATCGACAATACCGATGACAGCATCATGATCACCTCGGATTTCAATCTCCTCGATATCGATTTCTATCTGGAATACAAGGTGAACGATCCGATCGCGTATATCTACAATTCCAACGCACCGGAGGAAGTCCTGCGGAATCTGACCATTGCCTCCATCCGTTCGGTCGTTTCCGATTATACGATCGACGACGCGATGACGACCGGGAAGGGAGCGATCCAGTCGGAGGTGAAGGAGCGGCTGCAGACCCAGCTTTCCGATAAAAATATCGGACTTACGGTTGTCAACATCTCCATTCAGGATGCGGATCCGCCCACGGCAGATGTCGTCAAGGCGTTCAAGGCGGTGGAAAATGCCAAGCAGGGCAAGGATACCGCGCTGAACAATGCAAAACAGTACCAGAACGAGCAGATCCCTGCAGCCAAAGCCGAAGCCGACCGGATAAAGCAGAACGCGGAAGCGAAGAAGGCGGCGAGGATCGCGGAAGCCGAAGGCCAGGCGGCCAGGTTCAACCAGATGTATGATCAGTACAAACTGAATCCGCTGATCACCAAGCAGAGGATCTTCTACGAGACCATGGAAGACATCCTTCCGGGACTCAAGGTGATCATTACGGACGGACAGACCCAGACGCTTCTGCCGCTGGAGAACTTTGCGGGAGCAGGAGAGACTGCAGCGCCGGCTGCAGGTGCTGAAACAGAAGGAGAGGAGGCGGCTGTACAATGAAGAATATCGGCGGAAAGATCATAGCTTTGCTGGCTGCCGTAATCGTCGCTGTATGCATCTCCAATGCGCTTTTTACGGTCCATGTAAAGGAATATGTCGCGGTAAGGCAGTTCGGGAAGATCGTCAAAGTCATCTCCGAGCCGGGACTGAATTTCAAAATCCCGTTCGTTCAGACCACCCAGCGTGTGTCCGCGGCGACAAGGGTGTACGATATTGCCGCGTCCGACGTCATTACCAGGGATAAGAAGACGATGATCGCGGATGATTATGTTCTCTGGAGGGTCGTCGATCCGACAAAATATATCCAGACGCTGAACGCGCTGGATTCGCGGGCGCAGGAGCGCATTGACGCTTCGGCTTATAACGCGACCAAGAACGTCATTTCTTCCATGACCCAGGACGAAGTCATCGCCGCCAGAGGCGAAAAGCTGGGGAGCCTGATCACGGAGGAATCCAATGATACGATGGACGGCTACGGCATCGAGATCATCCAGACGCAGATCAAGGCGCTGGACCTGCCGGAGGACAACAAGGACGCCGTCTATCAGAGAATGATCTCCGAACGGCAGAATATAGCCGCTTCCTATAAGGCAGAGGGCGATTCCGAGGCACAGCTGATCCGGAACGAGACGGATAAAGAAGTATCCGTGACCAAGGCGGAGGCGAAGAAGGAAGCTGCCGTCATCGAAGCCCAGGGAGAAGCCGAGTATATGCGGATCCTGCAGGAAGCCTACAATAACGAAGACAAGGCGGATTTCTACAATTATATCAGAAGCCTGGACGCGCTGAAGGCGTCCTTAAAAGGAGAGAACAAGACCATTATTCTTGACAAGGATTCGGAGCTTGCGAAGATCCTTTACGGAACCGCGGAATAACCCCGGACTGTCATCCGCGGGTCGATCCTCCGGATGACAGAGGGTCTGCTCTACAAGTCGTTGCAACATTTTCATTATTTGATTATAATGAAACAAATATCGCTCAGGAAAAAACCTGACCATCTATTTTAGGGAGGAGGGAAACATATGCCTGCATTTTACTGGCTGTTCATTATGCTGGGTCTTCTGGCTATAGAGATCCCTACCATGGGGCTTACCACTATCTGGTTCGCGGGCGGCGCACTGGCTGCGTTCCCGGTCGCCCTGGCAGGGGCGGGACTTCCGGTCCAGGTGGCGGTCTTTGTCGCGGTATCGCTCATCCTGCTGGTATTCACCAGGCCGATCGCGCAAAGATATCTTAACAGGAACACGGAAAAGACGAATGTTGACAGCGTGATCGGGAAATATGCACTGGTAACACAGGCCATCGACAACCGGAAAGGCGAAGGACAGGTGCGCATCGAAGGAATGGACTGGTCTGCCAGATCCGCTGACGGAGGACCGATCCCCGAAGGTGCAAATGTGAAGGTAGAACGCGTAAAAGGCGTGAAACTCATAGTAACCAAGACAGAGGAAGGAGAATAAAAATGGCTGTATTCGGAAGTATTTTCATCATCGTTCTTATTGTTTTCGTTCTGCTCGTGCTGGCTTCCTGCATTAAGATCGTACCGCAGGCGACGGCAATGATCGTGGAACGTCTCGGCGCTTATATCGGCACATGGTCCGTCGGCGTTCATCTCAAGATGCCGTTTATCGACAGAGTCGCAAAGAAGGTGAACCTGAAGGAACAGGTCATCGATTTCAAGCCGCAGCCCGTTATCACGAAGGATAACGTTACGATGCAGATCGATACCGTCGTGTTCTTCCAGATCACGGATCCGAAGCTCTATGCATACGGCGTGGAAAATCCGCTGATGGCGATCGAGAACCTGACCGCGACCACGCTGCGTAATATCATCGGTGACCTGGAACTCGACCAGACGCTGACATCCCGCGAACTGATCAATACCAGGATGCGCACCCAGCTCGATGTAGCGACCGACCCCTGGGGCATCAAGGTGAACCGTGTTGAACTGAAGAATATCATCCCGCCGCGCGAGATCCAGGATTCCATGGAGAAGCAGATGAAGGCCGAACGTGAAAGACGTGAGAAGATCCTGCAGGCGGAAGGTGAAAAGAAGTCCACGATCCTGGTCGCGGAAGGACATAAAGAGAAAGCCATCCTGGATGCCCAGGCTGAGAAGGAAGCGGCTATCCTCCGGGCG
The DNA here is from genome assembly GCA_017431345.1 of Lachnospiraceae bacterium. Lineage (GTDB taxonomy): Bacteria > Bacillota > Clostridia > Lachnospirales > Lachnospiraceae > UBA3305. The sequence continues at coordinate 73,424 of JAFRLH010000057.1, forward strand.
GAGGCCAAGAAGGAAGCGACCATTAAGGAAGCCGAAGGTCAGGCGGAAGCCATTATCAAGGTGCAGCAGGCGAACGCGGAAGGTATCAAGCTGATCCGTGACGCAGGCGCTGATGATGCTGTCATCAAGCTGAGAAGCCTGGAAGCTTTCACGAAGGCGGCGGACGGCAAGGCGACCAAGCTCATTATCCCTTCGAATATTCAGGGACTGGCCGGCACGATCGCATCCATTGCCGAGATCGCAAAGGATGCCGAAAAAACAGAAGAGTAAAACAGTGCTGACCGCATTGCGGTCAGCTTTTCAGGAGGAACCAGGTGGGACGCGCTGAGAGAGAAAACAAACAGAACTTACAGGCAAAGAACAGCATGCTGAAGGAGCTTATCCCCTATATCATACTTCTGGCGGTCGTGCTGCTTCTCAGGATCTTTATCCTGATCAATGCAGTGATCCCCAGCGAATCGATGGAGAATACGATACTGCGGCATACAAGGGTAATGGGACTGAAATGCAGTTACTGGTTCTCGGAACCGCAGCGGGGAGATATCATCGTTTTTGATGCGCCGGACGAGCCCGGCACACTGTTCGTAAAACGTCTGATCGGCGTGCCCGGAGACGAAGTCGAGGTGACTGCAGGAAAGGTCTACCTGAACGGGCAGGAGCTTACGGAAGAGTATCTGAAAGAGGAACCCTATGACTGGACCGGGGATTTCGGACCGGTGACCGTGCCGGAAGGATGTTATTTCTTCATGGGCGACAACCGGAACGATTCGCTGGATGCCAGATACTGGGAGAACACCTGGGTCACGGAGGACGCCATGGTCGGAAAGGTCTATTTTTCCTACTGGCCGCTTTCCCGCATAAAATGGATCGCAGACTCCGATGGAAAAACATTTGACGGATTTCAATAAAAGTGCTGGCATTCCGGTATCACATGTGCTATAATGGCGACTTGACCGGGCGAAAATGCACGGGATGAACAAGGAGGATGCACCATGAGTGTAAGTGTTGAAAAGTTAGAGGGAAATCTTGCCAAACTGACTGTGGAGATCGCAGCAGATGTTATCGATAAAGCCGAGCAGGCAGTCTATCTGAAAGAGAAGAACCGGATCCAGCTTCCCGGATTCAGAAAGGGCAAAGCGCCCCGCCATATGATCGAGAAACTGTATGGAAAGGGAATCTTCCTGGAGGACGCCATCAATGAGACCGTGCCCGGCGTCTATGAAGAAGCCGTTGAGGAAAGCGGACTGGAAGTCGTATCCCAGCCGCAGATCGAATATACACAGGTCGAGCCCGGAAAGCCCGTGATCTTTGTCGCTACCGTAGCCACAAAGCCGGAAGTCACTCTGGGCGAGTACAAAGGCCTTTCCGTAGAGAAACCGGAAGTTTCCGTGACGGAAGAAGAGATCGATGCGGAAGTAAAGAAAGAGCAGGAGAAGAACGCGACCCTCGTGAACGTCGAAGACCGTCCTGTTGCAGACGGCGATACCGTCCAGATCGATTATGACGGCTATGTCGACGGCATGCCTTTCGAAGGCGGCAAGGCGGAGAATCATGATCTCGTGATCGGTTCCCACAGCTTCATCGATACTTTCGAGGAGCAGCTGATCGGCGCCAACATCGGCGAGGAGAAGCAGATCAATGTGACCTTCCCCGAAGCCTATCATGCAAAGGAACTGGCCGGAAAGCCCGCACTCTTTGTCGTAAAGATCAAAGGCATCAAGAAGAACGAGCTTCCTGCGCTGGATGATGAGTTCGCCTCCGAAGTCTCCGAGTTCGAGACCATGGCTGAGTACCGTGAAAGTTTAAAGAAGACGCTTACTGAGCAGAAGGAAACACAGGCTAAGCGCGAGCTTGAAGATGCGCTGGTCATGGAAGCCGTAAAGAATGCTTCCATGGAGATCCCGGATCTCATGGTGGAAACACAGGCCAGGGATATGCTGAACCAGTTTGCCCAGAACCTGCAGTACCAGGGACTGAATATTGATCAGTACATGAGCTATACCGGATCCACCGCGGACGCCATGCTGGAGCAGTACAAGACGACTGCAAAGAGCAGGATCGAGAACAGCCTCGTGCTTGAAGCCATCGCGAAAGCAGAGAATATCGAAGCTACAGAAGAAGAGATCGAAAAAGAGATCGCCGATATGGCAGAGCGCTACGGCATGGAAATCGACAAGGTTAAAGAGTATGTCGATGATGCGCAGCGCACAGAGATCAAAGGCAGCATCGCCATCAGGAAAGCTGTCGATCTGCTTGTGGAGAACGCCAAATAATCAAACCGTTTAAAAACTCAGAAGCTGATACGTAAAAATGAACGGATATAGGCACCGGAACGCCTATATCCGTTTGGCATATACAGGAAGGAGACATTTATGAGCCTGGTACCTTACGTTATAGAGTCCAGCAGCAGGGGCGAACGTTCCTATGATATTTTTTCAAGACTCCTCAAAGAGAGGATCATTTTCCTGGGAGAAGAAGTGAACGACGTGACCGCGAGCCTTGTCGTGGCGCAGCTCCTTTTCCTGGAATCGGAGGATCCCGCAAAGGATATCCAGCTGTATATCAACAGCCCCGGCGGTTCCGTTACGGCCGGCATGGCGATCTATGATACGATGAATTACGTCAAGTGCGATGTTTCCACGATCTGCATCGGCATGGCAGCCAGCATGGGTGCTTTCCTGCTTTCCAGCGGTGCGAAGGGGAAGCGGTTCGCCCTTCCGAACGCCGAAGTCATGATCCATCAGCCTTCGGGCGGCGCACAGGGACAGGCTACCGAGATCAGCATTGCTGCGGAGCATATCCTGAAGACAAAGAAAAAGCTCAATGAGATCCTTGCGGATAACACAGGAAAACCGATCGAGATCATCGAAGCGGATACAGAGAGAGACAATTACATGACTGCTGAAGAAGCGAAGGAATACGGACTGATTGACGCAGTCATTACAAAACGCTAAGGAGACAGATATATGGCGGGAAGATATGAAGAGCAGCGTTTCTGCGCATTCTGCGGAAAAAGCCAGATCCAGGTACAGAAGCTCATCGCGGCAAATTTAAGGGATGTTTATATTTGTGATGAGTGTGTGGAACTCTGTGTGGAGCTTCTGGAAGAGGAGATGGAACAGGACGGCGCAATTACGCCCGATAAAGACGGCATTGAACTGAAGAAGCCGGCGGAGATCAAGGCTTTTCTGGATCAGTATGCCATCGGGCAGGAGGAAGCGAAGAAAGCCCTTTCCGTTGCGGTTTACAATCATTACAAGAGAGTTCTTGCCGGAGACAATTCCGATGTGGAACTGCAGAAGAGCAATATCCTGATGCTCGGACCTACAGGCTGCGGAAAGACTTATCTGGCACAGACGATCGCGAAGCTCCTGAAGGTGCCGTTCGCGATTGCCGACGCAACAGCCCTTACCGAAGCCGGTTATGTAGGCGAAGACGTTGAAAATATCCTGCTGAAGCTGATTCAGGCAGCAGATTATGATATAAAAAAGGCCGAATACGGCATTATTTATCTGGATGAGATCGACAAGATCACGAAGAAATCGGAGAATGTGTCGATCACCAGGGATGTTTCCGGTGAAGGCGTGCAGCAGGCGCTCCTGAAGATCATCGAAGGTACGGTGGCATCCGTTCCGCCGCAGGGCGGCAGAAAGCATCCGCACCAGGAAATGTACCAGATTGACACCACGAACATCCTTTTCATCTGCGGCGGCGCCTTTGACGGTCTGGAGAAGATCGTGGAGAACCGTCTCGGATCGAATTCCATCGGTTTCGGTGCGGAAGTGCATGAAAAGACCGAGATCGGCGCAGGCGAGTATTTCAGGCAGGTCCTTCCCCAGGATCTCGTAAAATACGGGCTGATCCCGGAATTCGTCGGCAGGGTGCCGATGGTCGTGGCGTTGGAACAGCTGGACGAGGAAGCGCTCGTCCGTATTCTGACGGAACCGAAGAACGCCATCATCAAGCAGTACAAGAGACTGCTTGAACTGGACGGCGTGGAACTGAACTTTACGGATGACGCCGTAAAAGCCATTGCCAGAAAATCGTTTGAAAGAAAGACCGGTGCCAGAGGGCTCCGGGCGATCCTTGAAAAAGCCATGCTGAACCTGATGTATTCCATTCCTTCGGATGAGACCGTCGGGAGCGTTCTGGTGACGGAAGACGTGATATACAATAACTCCGAGCCGGAGGTCACCCACAGGGATGTGGAGGTGCCCGGAACGGCAAGGATGAGAGCACACAAAAACGGCCTGCCTGCCTGACAGACAGGCTGCCAGGGTGGTGAAGCTGCATGAAGATACCTGTAGTGCCATTAAAGGGGATCGTGATCCTGCCCCGAATGCTGGCACATTTTGATATGATTAGAGAAAAATCGATCGCGGCCGTACAGGAAGCCATGATGCGCGACCAGAAAGTATTTCTGGTCATGCAGCGCGACGAAACGGTCGAAGATCCCGGGCTTTCGGATCTATACACGATCGGAACAGTCGCGGAGATCAAACAGCTGATGCGCATGCCCGACGGCGTCATCAGGGTCCTTGCCGAAGGCAGAGACCGTGCGGAGCTGCTTTATCTTGCGGACAATATGAATTTTCTGGAGGGGGAAGCGCATATCTGCCCTGCCGTGGAAGAGGAGATCTCGCCGGTCGAGCGTGAAGCGATGCTCCGGGCCATGAAGGACGCCATCCACGATTACGGGGAGGTGAACCAGCACTTTATGGAGACCGCTTCCCGCACGCTGCTGATGATCAATACCCTGCCGGAACTGATCGCCCAGCTGATGATCCGGTTCCCGGTGGATGCCCATAAACGCCAGAAGTTCCTGAGCATGGAGACGCTGAACATGCAGTACTCCCTGCTGATGCAGGTGCTTGCGCAGGAGACCGACATTGGTCGGATCCGCAGCGACATCCAGGAAAAAGTTCAGGAAAGGCTGAACAAGAACCAGCGTGAATACATGCTGCGCGAGCAGATCAAGACGATCCGGGAGGAACTCGGAGACGATGATATCGATTCCGAGATCGATGAATTCCTCGCGCAGACGGAAGCGCTGGAAGCTTCCGAAGAGATCAAAGAGGCGATCCGGAAAGAGATCAAACGGTTCCGGTCCATGCCGCCGGCAAATGCAGAAGGCACTGTTTCAAGAACTTATATCGAGAACCTTCTGACCATGCCGTGGGATAAAGCGGCGCCGGAGAATGTTGATATAAAAGCCGCGGAAAAGATCCTGAATGCGGATCACTACGGCCTGGAGAAGGTCAAGGAGCGCATCCTGGATTATCTGGCGGTCAGAGAATATTCCGGCAATCATGAGGGGTCCATCCTTTGTCTGGTGGGACCGCCCGGAACAGGAAAGACTTCCGTCGCGATCTCTGTTGCCAGAGCGCTGAACAAAAAATACGTCAGAGTATGCCTTGGCGGCGTGCATGACGAAGCGGAAATCAGGGGCCACAGAAGGACGTACATCGGAGCCATGCCCGGCCGGATCGCTGCAGGCATGAAGCAGGCAGGCGTATGCAATCCGCTGATGCTTCTGGACGAGATCGACAAGGTAAGCAGTGATTACAAGGGAGATACGGGTTCCGCACTGCTGGAAGTCCTGGATCCTGAACAGAATAAAAGATTTACGGATCATTACATTGAACTGCCGATGGATCTCTCCCATGTGCTGTTCATTGCTACCGCGAATACCATGCAGACGATTCCCCGTCCGCTGCTTGACAGAATGGAAATCATCGAGATCGGCAGCTACACCGAGAATGAGAAGCTGCACATCGCGAAAGAGCATCTGATCAGGAAGCAGCGAAAAAAGAACGGCCTGACCGGAAAGCAGCTCAGCTTTACCGAAGGCGCCCTTAAGAAGATCATTCATTCCTATACAAGGGAAGCAGGCGTCAGGCAATTGGAGCGCGAGATCGGAGAGATCTGCCGGAAGGCTGCCAGGAAATTCCTGACGGATGAAGGCATGAAGCCCCTGCGCATCAAAGAAAGCGACCTGAAGGAATATCTCGGAATCGAGAAAGTCCATTATGATATGGCTGCCGAACAGGATGATGTCGGCATTGTCCGCGGACTTGCGTGGACCAGTGTCGGCGGCGATACACTCGAGGTGGAAGTCAATATCATGCCCGGCAAGGGCAAGATCCATCTGACAGGCCAAATGGGAGATGTAATGAAGGAATCCGCGCAGGCGGGCCTGAGTTACATCCGATCCGTAGCGGATCAGTATCATGTCGCGGGAGATTATTTCGAAGAGCATGATATCCATATCCATATTCCGGAAGGCGCAGTGCCGAAGGACGGCCCTTCCGCGGGCATTACCATGACCACCGGCATGCTTTCCGCTATCACGCTCAAGAAGGTAAGAGCGGATCTTGCCATGACGGGCGAAGTGACGCTGAGAGGCCGTGTGCTTCCGATCGGCGGGCTGAAGGAAAAGCTGCTGGCCGCGAAGCAGGCGGGCATCCGTCAGGTGCTTGTGCCGGAGAAGAACCGCCCGGATGTCGCGGAACTTTCTTCGGAGATCACGGACGGGCTCCGGATCACCTATGTCTCACAGATGGACGAAGTCATTGAAAATGCTTTTTCGGAGGCGTAAGGATGGTAATAAGATCTGCGGAGCTTGAGACCGTCTGCGGCGTTACCAGCAAACTGCCGGATAATCTCCTGCCGGAGTTCGCTTTTTCGGGAAAATCAAACGTCGGGAAGTCATCGCTCATCAACGCGCTGATGAACAGGAAGTCCCTCGCCAGGACTTCTGCCCAGCCCGGAAAGACGCAGACGATCAACTACTACAATATCAACAAGGCATTTTACCTGGTCGATCTTCCGGGATACGGCTTCGCGAAGGTCCCGGAATCCGAGAAGGTGAAATGGGGAAAGATGATAGAAGGATATCTGAAGAGCTCAAAGCAGCTGAAGCAGATATTCCTGCTCATCGATATCAGGCATGAACCCGGAAAGAACGACGTCACGATGTATGACTGGATCGTGCATCAGGGATATGAACCGGTGATCATTGCCACAAAAGCCGACAAGATCAAACCGAGACAGATCCCGGTGCAGGTAAAGCTGATCCGGAATACGCTCGGGATGAAGGCGGACGGCGTGATCATCCCGTTCTCTTCCCTGACGAAGAGCGGCCGGGACGAGATCTATGCCGTCATGGAAAACTATATGCCGGGTATTTTACCGGAAACATAAGTTAACTTGTCATTCAGACGACGGCCTTGCCGGAGGAAGAATCCACCGCCGTTCGTCTTCGGTCTTTGCAGGACCGCCTGCGCTGCAGGGAAAAGACAGAAAGGGCATATTATGGACACAGGCATCACATTACGAGAACTTCATAAAAGCATCAAAGATTACATCGATCAGGAAGTCACCGTCTGCGGCTGGATCCGGAATATCCGGGATTCCAGGACCTTCGGCTTCATCATGCTCAACGACGGCACGTTCTTCGAACCGCTGCAGGTCGTCTACCACGATGATCTGGAGAACTTCGCGGAGATCTCCCACTGCAATGTCGGCGCCGCGCTGATCGCAAAGGGGACCATCGTTGCCACACCGCAGGCAAAACAGCCGTATGAGATGCAGGCTTCCTCCATCACCATCGAAGGCGCCTCCACGCCGGATTATCCGCTGCAGCCGAAGCGTCATACCATGGAGTTCCTGCGCACCATCACTCATCTGCGTCCTAGAACCAATACATTCCAGGCAGTTTTCCGTATCCGTTCCCTGGCAGCGTTTGCGATCCATCAGTTCTTCAGGGAGAGAGACTTTGTGTATGTCCACACCCCGCTGATCACCGGAAGCGACTGCGAAGGTGCAGGCGAGATGTTCCAGGTCACCACGCTGGATCTGGCGGATATCCCGAAGAAGGAAGACGGTTCCGTCGATTTTACGCAGGATTTCTTCGGAAAACAGACGTCCCTTACCGTCAGCGGGCAGCTGAACGGCGAGACGTTCGCGCAGGCCTTCCGGAATATCTATACTTTCGGACCGACTTTCCGTGCGGAGAATTCCAACACCACCAGACATGCCGCGGAATTCTGGATGATCGAGCCGGAGATGGCTTTTGCTGATCTTGAGGACAACATGGAGATTGCAGAAGCGATGCTCAAATATATCATTTCCTATGTCATGGAGAATGCGCCGGAGGAAATGGCGTTCCTGAACAAATTCGTGGATAAGGGACTCATCGACCGTCTGAACCATGTGCTTCATTCCGACTTCGGAAGGGTAACTTATACGGATGCTGTCGAGATCCTGCAAAAGCACAACGACAAATTTGAATACAAGGTGTTCTGGGGCTGCGATCTGCAGACCGAACATGAGAGATATCTGACGGAAGAGATCTTCAAAAGACCGGTGTTCGTGACCGATTATCCGAAGGAGATCAAGGCTTTCTATATGAAACTCAATCCCGACGGGAAGACCGTGGCAGCCATGGACTGCCTGGTGCCCGGCATCGGCGAGATCATCGGCGGCAGCCAGAGAGAGGATGATCTGGAGACGCTTACCGCCCGCATGGACGAGCTCGGCCTGAAGAAAGAAGACTACGGCTTCTATCTGGATCTCCGCAAATTCGGCACGACAAGGCACGCCGGATACGGCCTGGGCTTTGAGCGCTGCGTCATGTATCTGACGGGAATCGGCAATATCAGGGACGTGCTGCCCTTCCCCAGAACTGTAAATAACTGCGAACTGTGATCAAAAGACCGCGCCGGATCCGGGGAAAGCTTTCCGGAAGGCGCGGTTCTGACGTTTGACAATAAAAGTCCCGGTTGTGAAAGGAGGAATGAACAATGCGTGACATGAAGGCTGTACTTGTAGTGATCGCGACAATAGGCGTTATCATTGCCGCGGCTGTTGCGGGAGTAACACTCCTGGGAGGCGGGAAAAAAGATAAAACGGAACCGACCATGTCGGGCGATCTTGATGAAACGGAAAAAACGAACGAAAAAGCGGTTTCCGTGGATCCGTTTGACGGGCTGGAAGTGACTTTCAGCGGAATTTCTCCGAATGCGGTCATGAACAATATTGACCGGAAGACAAAGGAAGGCGCGTGGGTCAGTTATACCTGCAAGCCTTCGGATGGCCTTGTCCTGGGACAGAAAGTGACTGTAACAGCCTCTCTTCAGGATACGGTGAACTACAGGCTGAAGAACAAAGAACAGGTCTATACGGTGGAGGGCGTGGACGCCTATATCACCCGGCTTTCCGATGTGACCGGAGACGTGATCAAAAAGATGCGGGAGAAGGCCGAGGCGGAATTTACGGATCATACCGTTTCCCGGTGGCCTTCCGGAGCAAAGCTGGAAGGCATGTCGTACTGCGGGATGTATTTCCTGACGCCGAAGGATCCGGCTTCGGTCAGGGATCAGAACAGAGCTACCCTGGTCTATAAGGTCGATATACAGTCTGACCGGAAGATCAGCTGCTATACTTATACGACTTTCTTCGATCTGATCAAAAAGACGGACGGGAGCATTGCCTTTGATATCAACCGATACGAGGTTCCTCAGGCCGGCAGCAGCGGGGATGATCAGATCAGTGCAGACGGGATCAGGATGGCAGGATATACGGATCCGGAAAGGCTGAAAAAGACGTGCGTGACAGATCAAAGCGGTTATTACCGCTGTGAATCCAGTGTCGCAAAGCTCGACAGCCTGACGATACCGGAGGATGCTTCGGAAACGGAAACGGCTGAAACGACAGCAGAGGAAACCGCTGAGGAAAAGGATACCGAAGAAACAGCCGTCCCTGATACGACGGAAGAGGGCGTCGATGATGTTGTGGAAACGGACGGGGAGGAATCCGATGACGCCGCAGAGACGGAGGAAGAGGGTGCCGATGACGTTGTGGAGACGGATACAGAAGAGCCTGAAGTCACCACTAAGGCTCCTGAAACGACCACAAAAGCACCCGAGACCACCACAATGGCACCGGAAACGACCACAGAAGCGCCTGAGACCACCACAATGGCGCCGGAAACGACCACAGAAGCACCTGAGACCACCACAATGGCGCCGGAAACGACCACGGAAGCGCCTGAGACAACCACAATGGCACCGGAAACGACCACAGAAGCGCCTGAGACCACCACAATGGCACCGGAAACAACCACAGAAGCGCCTGAGATCACCACTGATGAGGGTGATACAGAGGAAATCCCTGCTGTGATCGGAACAGACGAGACCGGAACAACGGCAGAGGAGCCGGATGAAGAAGACGTGGAAGAGCCGGATGAGGAAGACGTGGAAGAACCGGATGAAGAAGATGGTGAAGAGCCGGATGGACTGACAGGATATGATAAAGTACTGGATGATTACCGGAAAGCACTGAACGGCGATGTGCAGGATTCTTTCCGCGGGCTTCCGGACGTTCAGACAGATCCGGCGAAGACATTCTTCTATGCATTCTATGATCTGAACGGGGACGGCCAGGACGAGCTCATTGTCACCAACAGACTGCTGCTCCGGGAACCGGAGGAGGAAGCTGTGGAAGAACCGGACGAGGAAGAAGCAGAAGAGCCGGACGAGGATGTCGTGGAAGAGCCGGATGAAGAAACGCCGGAAGACGCAGAAGACGAAGAAGAGGAAGAAGAGGAAATTGCGGAAGAACCGGAGGAGGATGAGGAACCTGAAGCGAAGGAACCGCGTGAGTGGGATCCGATGACGGCATCTGATCCTGCTGAGGTAAGACCGGACGAGCTCCATGTCCTGACGATGGAAATGCCGGATTCCGGAGAAGAAGAGGAGGAGCTTCTCACACAGGCCAGAGAACTGATCTGCGATACGGAGGACGAACATTATACGATCCTTTCCGATCATACGATCAGATGTTCACAGGCCGGCACAGATGCGCAGTACTATGCAGTGGATGAATTCGGCGGGCTGGATGAGCTGTCTTCAGATCCTGAAGCATTGTCGTCACTGAAGGAACTTTACTTTGACAGCTCGATCTGGAAGCCGGTGCTGACCCCGGACGGAGAGTAGGTATTATTGCCGGCACAGCAGCCGTTCTGTTCACAATATTGTCACTATTCTTTTTAATATTTTTATTGATTTTCATGATATTCTTCCTTATACTTTAAGCAATATCCTTGAAACGGAGATTACATAAATGGAACCTAACAACAACCAGAACAGAAATAATAATCAGGGCAAGACACCGAATTTTATGTCCATGGTGATGCTTGCCATGGTGACTTTGTTCATTATCTCCATGATCAGCCGCTTCTACAACAACGGCACTTCCACGGAACTTACCTACAATGAGTTCATGGAAATGATCCGGACGCAGAATATCGAGAAGGTGGAGATCGATGAATCCTACCGTAAGATCACTGTGACGGTAAAGCCTTCGGACGCGAGCAGCATTACCGAAGAATATTACACGGCGATCGTCGGCGATCAGGTCGAGGAAGTAAAGTCGATCCTGACATCCAGAGGGATCAGTGTGAAGGGCACAGTCATCGAACGTACATCCTGGCTGACCGAACTGCTGATCTATATGTTCCCGGTGCTGCTTGTGTGGGGTATCTTCATGTTCGCCATGCGGCGCGGCGGAGGAGCCGGCGGCATTATGGGCATCGGCAAGAGCAACGCCAAGATGTATATGCAGAAAGAGACCGGCGTTACCTTTGCGGATGTTGCCGGACAGGATGAAGCGGAAGAATCTCTTGTCGAGATCGTTGATTTCCTGCACAATCCGGCAAAGTACACCGAGATCGGTGCGAAGCTGCCGAAGGGCGCGCTGCTTGTCGGCCCTCCCGGAACCGGTAAGACGCTGCTGGCGAAGGCCGTTGCGGGAGAAGCGCATGTGCCGTTCTTCAGCCTTGCCGGATCGGATTTCGTTGAGATGTTCGTCGGTGTCGGCGCATCCCGTGTCCGCGATCTGTTCAAGCAGGCACAGCAGAATGCCCCCTGCATCATTTTCATCGATGAGATCGACGCCATCGGCAAGAGCAGGGATACCAGGTTCGGCGGAAATGACGAGCGTGAGCAGACCCTGAACCAGCTGCTTTCCGAGATGGATGGTTTCGATTCCGGAAAGGGCGTGTTCATCCTGGCGGCGACCAACAGACCGGAAGTGCTGGATCCCGCACTGCTTCGTCCCGGCCGTCTGGACAGACGCATCATTGTCGACAAGCCGGACCTTAAAGGCCGTATTGCCGTTCTGAAAGTGCATGCAAAGAATGTCCGCATGGATGATTCCGTCAATCTGGAGGAGATCGCACTGGCAACAGCCGGCGCTGTCGGATCAGATCTGGCGAATATGATCAATGAAGCTGCGATCCTGGCAGTCAAGAACAGAAGGAAATATGTCAATCAGGCGGATCTTTTCGAATCCGTGGAAGTCGTGATCGCCGGTAAGGAAAAGAAAGACCGCGTGATGAACGAGCAGGAGCGCAAGATGGTATCCTACCATGAAGTCGGTCACGCCATGGCGGCTGCGCTTCAGAAGGGCACCGAACCGGTCCAGAAGATCACGATCGTGCCCAGAACGATGGGCTCCCTCGGTTATGTGATGCAGACGCCGGAGGAAGAGAAGTTCCTGATGACCAAGGCGGAGATGGAAGCCGAGCTGGTCACATTGCTTGCCGGCCGTGCCTCCGAAGAGATCTTCTTCGATTCCATTTCTACCGGTGCATCGAATGATATCGAGAAAGCAACGAAGATGGCCAGAGCCATGGTCACCCGCTACGGCATGAGTGATGAGTTCGGTCTGATGGGCCTGGAGACGGTCGAAGGACAGTATCTGGAAGGCCGTACCGTTATGAACTGCGGCGATGCGACAGCCGCCAGGATCGACGGCGTGGTCGAAGAAATGCTCAAGAAGGCATATGACAAGGCGAAAGAACTGCTTTCCGCCAACAAGGACGCCATGCACAGGATCGCCGATTTCCTGATCAAGAAGGAGACCATTACCGGCAAGGAATTCATGGATATTCTCCACCAGGTGCAGGAAGAGCGGAAGCACTGGGAGCGCGTGGCAATGGAAGAGAAGGCGAAACGCGAAGCCGCGGAGCGCGTGATCGAGATCCCGCCTGCAAGCGAGGCGGATATCGCGCCGGCGGAAGAGGATACCACTCCGGCGGAGGCAGAGAACGCGCCGGCGGAAGCGGCAGCGGCGGAAGAGGAAGCCACTGTGCCGGAGCCTGAGAATGCAGCGGAAACCGCTGATGTTCGGGAGAGCGAAAGCGATGAAGGATCTGCGGTGTAATACAGGCGGTTTTACTGAAACTGAGTTATTACTGTAAAGAATACTATAAAACTACGGAAGAGGAACAAAACAATGAGCGATTACAGGATCAATACCAAATGTGTCCAGTCAGGTTACAGGCCCGGCAACGGCGAGCCCAGACAGGTGCCGATCATCCAGTCCACCACCTTCAAATATGATACCGGTGAGGAGATGGGCAAGCTCTTTGATCTGGAAGCACCGGGATATTTCTACACCAGACTGCAGAATCCCACGAATGACTATGTCGCAGCAAAGATCGCCGATATGGAAGGCGGTACGGCAGGCATGCTGACCTCCTCGGGACAGGCTGCGAACTTCTTCGCCCTGTTCAACATCTGCGAATCCGGCAGCCATATTGTCTCCAGCTCTGCGATTTACGGCGGAACATTCAATCTCATTTCCGTGACAATGGCAAAAATGGGAATCACAGTCACATTTGTATCTCCTGACTGCTCTGAGGAAGAGCTCGACGCTGCTTTCCAGGAGAATACCAGGGCGGTATTCGGCGAGACGATTGCCAATCCCGCGCTCACGGTGCTGGATATCGAAAAGTTCGCGAAAGCTGCGCATAAGCACGGCGTGCCGCTCATCGTTGACAATACGTTCCCGACGCCGGTCCATTGCCGCCCGATCGAGTGGGGCGCAGACATTGTCACGCATTCCACCACGAAGTACATGGACGGTCACGGCGCCGGCGTAGGCGGTGCGATCGTGGATTCCGGAAAATTCGACTGGATGGCGCACGCGGACAAGTTCCCAGGACTGACCACACCCGATGAATCTTATCACGGCATCACATACGCTGAAAAATTCGGACTTGGCGGCGCATTTATCACAAAGTGCACCGCACAGCTGATGAGAGATTTCGGAAGCATCCAGTCTCCGCAGAACGCATTCCTGCTGAACATGGGCCTGGAATCCCTTCATGTGAGAATGCCCAGACACGTGGAAAATGCCCAGGCTGTCGCGGAATACCTGCAGGCGCATCCGAAGGTGTCTTCCGTGACTTATTCCGGACTGCCGGGAGATAAGTACTATGAGATCGCTCAGAAGTACATGCCCGACGGCGGCTGCGGCGTTGTCTGCTTTGAACTGAAGGGCGGAAGGGAAGCTGCCGGAAAGTTCATGAACAGCCTGCGCCTGGCAGCGATCGAGACACATGTGGCAGATGCCCGTACATGCTGCCTGAATCCCGCGACCACGACGCACAGACAGCTGTCGGAAGAGCAGCTGGAGGCGGCAGGCGTGCCGGCCGGCCTTGTGCGCATGTCCTGCGGCCTGGAAGATAAAGACGATCTGATCGATGATATCAGACAGGCGCTGGAACAGATCTGAAGAACGAACAGAATAAGACCGCCGGTCCGGACCGGCGGTTTTTTGCTGCTATTATGATGACTTTTCTGAGGATCAATGATAGAATAAACAAAGATCTGCTTAAAAAAGCGCGGAGGATTGCAGGATGATAGATAAAAAAGGATTTCTGCCGTTCGGATTCCTGAAGGCGGGCGGTGTGCAGTCCGGCGATCATAAGGGGATGCGTTACCGGATGATCCGGAAAAAAGGCGGCGAAGGAGAAGAGGATCAGCTTCTTGCCTGGGTCTGGCAGGAGCCTTTTGCCTTTGATGCCACCCCGGATGAGGAAAAGACTATGAAAGCGTTCCCGTTCACGGAAGAGGGAAGGGAAGCGGCGATCGAATGGATCCGGACGCAGTATGAGGAACGGAAAGAAAAATGGGAAAGCGCTCCGTCGCTGTTGGATGCATTTATGATGAAATAGGAACGAAGGGAAAAAGGAATGAAAAGATATCTGAGATATGCGGCTGCCCTTTTCATGGCCGCCATGATGCTTCTTCCGTCTGTCACGGCACAAGCCAGAAATTATGCCCTGGCGAAATATGACGGAAAACGCTGGAAGATGATCGCGCAGGAAGAACTGAATACCGATACCGACAGGCTGATCTACGTCCGGTATACGGGAGGCACAAAGGCAAAGGTGCAGATGTATAAGAAAGTGAAAGCAGCGTCGGAGAGCAGCGAAGCGGAGAGCAAGGCTGCCGCAGAGACAGCCGCTGATCCTGGCAGCAGCGATGTGGTCAGCAGTGTCGGAGCTGCCCGGAAGACCGTAAAATACAAATGGAAGAAGATCTTTTCCACGAACGGTTTTGTTGGACGCAACGGCATCAATAAAGTGCGGCAGGGAGACGTAAAAACACCGACCGGTACATTCAACATCACCATGGCATTCGGGATCAAGAAATCTCCGAAAACAGCAGGGATAAAGTATACGAAACTGAATAAATATCATTACTGGTCCGGTGAAAAGGCTACCTACAACAGGTTCATCGACGTAAGAAAGATCGGGAGAAAGTCGGTCGCCGGAGAACACCTGATCACGTATGTTCCGTTCTACAATTACGCACTGGCGATGGATTTCAATAAAGAATGCGTTTACCGGGGAGGCTCTGCGATCTTCGTGCACTGCACAAAACCCGGGCGTCCTTATACCGGCGGCTGCGTGGCAATATCCCAGAAAAAGATGAAGAAAATGGTAAGGAACACCACAAAGCATACAAAGATCTGTATTTATAAAAACTGATGCAGGAAGGACATGATCAGTAAAGGGAGATACAAATGGAGAAAGCAAGACTTGAAAAATATGCGCACCTGATCGCAAAATGCGGTGTAAATGTGCAGGAAGGCCAGGAGGTCTTCGTAACAGCCGGTCTGGATCAGCCGGCATTTGTGCAGATGGTCGTGGAGGAATGCTATAAACTCGGCGCTTCCCGCGTTGTCGTGGACTGGGATTACCAGCCGCTGGCAAAGCTGCACAATAAATACTGCAGCGTGGAAACACTGGGGGAACTGACCGGTTATCAGAAAGCCAGATGGGAGCATTACGTGGAAAAGATCCCCTGCCGCATCTACATTGATTCCGATGATCCGGACGGACTCGCCGGGATCGATCAGGATAAGATGCTGAAAGCCCAGCAGATGCGCTATCCGCTGATCAAGGGCTACAGAGACCAGCTGGAGAACAGGGAACAGTGGTGCATTGCGGGCGTTCCCGGGGCGGCATGGGCAAAGAAAGTGTTCCCGGGCGTGCCGGAAGAAGAAGCCATGGAAAAGCTGTGGGAAGCGATCCTGACATCCAGCCGTCTTACAGAGGATCCGATCGCCGAATGGGAAGCGCATGACGCGGATCTGATGGCCAGATGCGATTACCTGAACAGCCTGGGCATCGAGAAGCTGCATTATACCTCCTCGAACGGCACGGATCTTACGGTCGGCATGATTCCCGAAGGCGTTTTCAGAGGCGGCGGAGACACAAGCCTGTCCGGTATCTTCTTTAATCCCAATATCCCTACGGAAGAATGTTTTATCACGCCCATGCGCGGGCAGGCTGAGGGTGTTGTCCATGCCTCCATGCCGCTTTCCCGCGAAGGGCAGCTGATCGAGAATTTCTGGATCCGTTTCCACGAAGGAAAAGCTGTGGAATGGCATGCGGATAAGAATGAGAATCTGCTGGCGAATATCATCAACGCGGATGAAGGCTCGGCTTATCTCGGCGAGTGCGCGCTGATCCCGTATGATTCCCCGATCCGGAACAGCGGCGTGATGTTCTACAATACACTGTATGATGAGAATGCAGCCTGCCACCTGGCGCTCGGTATGGGATTTGCGGACTGCATCAGGGATTTTGATAAGAAGACGCTGGAAGAGTGCAGGGCGCTCGGAGTGAATGATTCCATGGTACATGTGGATTTTATGATCGGCACAGAAGATCTGAACATCGATGCGGTCACGCGCGATGGAAGGACTGTACCGGTCTTCCGGAACGGGAACTGGGCTGAATAGAAACGTCAGATCCGGACTTTCGGATAGGAGAGTCCGGATCTGTTTTTTAAAAGGAGAGCAGGAATGGAAAAGAAGAAAAAATGGTGGAAGATACCGGTCGGGATCCTGGGGGTCTTTCTGCTGTTTGTCATCGCGTATTTTTTATATCTGGTCCTTTCATACAGCAGGATCGAAGATCATCAGGCGCTGACACCTGCCGGAGAACCGGCGTCAGGGAACCTTGATGCTGACGGAGAGTATACCATCGTTACACAGAATTGCGGTTTCGGCGCGTATACGCCGGAGTTCACCTTCTTTATGGACGGCGGCACGCAGTCGTGGGCGAAGGATAAGGAAACGGTCGTTTATGACATCAACGGCCTGGCAGATGCCGCCGCTTCCTACGATCCGGATTTTGTGCTGTTCCAGGAAATCGATACGGGTTCCACACGGAGCTACCATGTGGATGAACATGTCCTGATGTCGGAGAAGTTCCCCGGGTATGCGGAAGTCTTTGCCGTGAATTTTCATTCCGCTTTCCTGATGTATCCTTTCACGCAGCCCCATGGCACATGCAATTCCGGGATCCTGACGTTTTCCCGTGCAGCGATCACCTCTGCGGAGCGCAGAAGCCTGGAGATCTCCACGAGCTTTTCCAAGTTCCTGGATCTGGACCGCTGCTACAGCGTATCCAGGATTCCCGTTTCCGACGGAAAAGAACTCGTCCTTTACAATATCCATTCCTCTGCTTACGGCGGGAGCGACGCGATCCGTACATCCCAGATGACGCAGCTTTTCACCGATATGAAAGCGGAATACGAGAACGGAAATTACTGTGTCTGCGGCGGGGATTTCAACCATGATTTCACCGGCAATTCCGGAGAAGTGCTGGGCTTCGGCGGAGATGAGTACGGCTGGGCGCAGCCGTTCCCGGTGGAACTGATCCCCGAAGGGATCCATCAGTGCCTTGCCTATGATGATCCGGAACTGATCCCGACCTGCCGCAACTGCGATGTGCCGGCCGGTCCGGACTGCGCTGTATTCGTTGTGGACGGTTTTATCGTTTCGGATAATGTCTCGGTAACGGAGCTTCACAATATTGATGCGGGATTTGCATATTCGGATCACAATGCCGTAATGATGAAGTTCAGACTGGCGGGTGAATAAAGGAAAGGGGAGCAGAGAATGGGCAGAACAAACATTCCTTCCATGGATGCCTGGCTTGCGGAAGCAAAACAGGATGAGAGTGCGCCGAAGATCGGCATGTACCTGACACATAACGGGATCGTGAGACAGAGTGCGAAAGCAGCGGTAAGGAACGGAGAAAAGAATACCGCGCCGGTCACGGGTATGTTCTTTTCCTATGACGCGGCGAAGGTAGATGCCGCGATCGAAGAGACTTACAGGATGGACGGGATTTATTATATCCGGGTCTGGCTGAACGAAGGGCAGCTTACGGTCGGTGATTCCATTATGTATGTGCTGATCGGCGGCGATATCCGTCCGCATGTGATCGACGGGCTTCAGTATCTGGTCGGCAGGATCAAGAATGAGTGTGTGGTCGAGAAAGAAGTTTACTGAAAAGACAATACAGGAACAGATGATGCGGGCTGCAGACTTGTCTGCTGCATAGGTACAGAAATTAATCAGCTTTTTGCGAGCGTTTGCATCAGCGCCCCGGCAGGCGCGCTGAGCCCGTTCTCTGCCGCGTACATCCGAATTTCCAGCGGGATGGCAGGAGAAAACGGGATGGCGGTGAGATGCGGCTGCCGGAAGAGCATATAATTTCGATAGGGAACGATTCCGATACCTCCCCCTGAGACGATCCTTGAAAAGATCGTTTCCAGGCGGGAGGTATTGATTTCTTCCGGGGAGAAATCATTCTCCAGGAAAATCCTCTGACAATGTTTGTAAACGGCGGTGTACGGCTTCATCAGGAGCAATGATTCCGTGCGAAGATCGCTCAGCCCGATGTGATCGGAGGATGCAAGCGGATGTGCTTCATGCATCACGGCGACCAGTTCATCCCGGGCGATGACGACAGAATGCAGCGATTCGAATTCCGGTGAAAACGGCCGGGAGATGAGGAGATCATATTTCCCTGCGCGCCAGTCTTCGACAAGTGCGGATTCCTCGACATCGTTCAGTTCGATCCTGATGTCCGGATGCGTTTCGGAAAAAGCGGCGATCTTTTCACTGAGGTGATACTGGCCGAGCAGCGGCAGCGTACCGATGCGGATGGAAGACGCATTCCGGAAACGCACCAGATGGGAGAGTGAAAGCTGGTACTGCAGCAGGAGCAGCTTCACGTCGGCAGCAAAGATCTCTCCGGCCTCAGTCAGAGATGCGCTGCGTTTGCTGCGGTCGATCAGCTGAATGCCCAGTTCCTCTTCCAGTTTCTTCAGCTGTTTGGAAAGGGAAGACTGGGAGATGTGCAGCGAATCGGCGGCTTTCAGGAAGGTGTCGTGTTCGGTGATCGCCTGAAAGCAGGCAAGCTGTTCGATGGTCATGGTGATTGATCCTTTGCTGATTCATTCCAATATGGAAACTATTGTACAGCAATAGGAATTGATTGGCAAGATTCAGCATGTTATTCTTAATATGACGGTGGGTGCAATCGGTATGATCCGATACTGGCCTGGAAGATTTCTTGATTGAGACTGGCTTTTGTGCATGAAAATATGTTTTCTGCGGTATATAGATCCGGTCAGACATGGGATTTCAGGCTGCATGCCGGGATCAGATTCATGCTGGTGCATGAAAACATGGCTTTTTCTGTATTAGGGTCCTGACAGATGGATAAACGCTGAGCTTCATGTCAGTTGATTATGGTGCACAACAGGAGTAAAACGGAGGTACAGGTGATGGGTAAAGTGAGAGATCTCAGGAGCGCGCTGGAACTGCTGTCGGAAGTGCCGGGCCAGCTGATCGAAACAGATGTGGAAGTCGATCCCGCGGCAGAACTTTCCGGTGTTTACAGGCATATCGGAGCGGGCGGCACATGTGAACGGCCTACAAAGGAAGGCCCTGCGATGATCTTTAATAATGTGAAGGGGCATCCCGGTGCAAGAGTGGCGATCGGTGTCCTTGCAAGCAGAAAGCGTGTCGGCATGCTGCTCGACTGTGATCCGAAGGAACTCGGAAAGAAGATGTGGGCGTCAGTGGACAATCCGATCCCGCCGATGCTTACGGATGAGCCGGCGCCTTGCCAGGAAGTCGTCTATCATGCTGACGAGCCGGAATTTGATCTGCACAAGCTTGTTCCCGCACCGACCAACACGCCGGATGACGCCGGTCCGTATATCACGCTCGGCATGGTCTATGCAACGCATCCGGACACCGGCAGAAATGATATTACGATCCACCGTATGTGCATCCAGGGCAGGGATGAGCTCTCGATCTTCTTTACGCCCGGCGCCAGACATATCGGCGCGATGGCCGAGAGAGCGGAGCAGCTCGGACAGAAGCTTCCTGTTTCCATTTCGATCGGGGTGGATCCTGCCATTGAGATCGGATCCTGCTTTGAGCCCCCGACGACACCGATGGGGTATGATGAACTTGCAGTCGCCGGCGCTCTTCGCGGCGAGCCGGTCAGGCTCGTACAATGTCTGACAATCGATCAGAAAGCGATTGCCAATGCGGAATATGTCATCGAAGGAGAAGTGATCCCGGGCGTGCGTCTGCAGGAGGATCAGAACAGCCATACCGGATACGCAATGCCGGAGTTCCCGGGCTATACCGGCCCTGCAAGCAGCGAATGCTGGAAAATAAAAGTGAAGGCAGTCACCACCAGAAGAAATCCGATCATGCAGACCTGCATCGGTCCTTCCGAAGAGCATGTTTCCATGGCCGGCATCCCGACGGAAGCCAGTATTTACGGACTGATCGAAAAGGCTATGCCCGGAAGGCTTTTGAATGTATACTGCGCGTCCCCGGGCGGCGGCAAGTTCATGGCAGTCCTGCAGTTTAGAAAAGGCGTCGCAAGCGATGAGGGGAGACAGCGTCAGGCTGCGCTGCTCGCATTTGCATCCTTCAGTGAACTGAAGACCATTTTCCTGGTGGATGAGGATGTGGACTGCTTCGATATGAATGATGTACTGTGGGCAATGAATACCAGATTCCAGGGTGACGTGGATATCATCACGATTCCCGGCGTGCGGACGCATCCGCTGGATCCTTCGAACGATCCGGACTATTCGCCGAGCATTCGGGATCACGGCATTTCCTGCAAGACGATCTTCGACTGCACGGTCCCTTACGGACTGAAGGACAGGTTCCACAGGGCCAGGTTCATGGATGTGGATCCGAAGCACTGGGTGCCGGATTTTGAAGCGTGAGGATTCCTTTGTAAGAATAGGAAGAATTGTCATCCGGAGGAGCAAAGCGACGTAGGATCTTCGCCGTGAATTCATCGGTTTTATGATAACGGAGAGCATCAGGTGGTGGTTTCTTCGGGCCGCCGCCCTCTGAATGATAACTAATGCAGAGGAACAATAATTACTGCGGCTTTTAGCAGACGATTTTCATGGGACGATTATGGGAAAGAAACGAATCATCATCGGAGCAGCCGGCGCGTCCGGAACTCCGCTTCTGATCGAAGTGCTGAAAACGATAAAGGAAGATCCGGCATGGGAGTCTACGCTCATCATGACGGACGGTGCGAAGCTGACGGTTTCTTATGAGACCGACCTTTCGCTGGAGGAGATCTATGCACTCGCAGATCATACAGCGGAGCCGGATCAGATCGACGCCGGGCCTGCGAGCGGAACATACCGCACGGAAGGCATGCTTGTCGTCCCCTGCAGCATGAAGACTGCTGCGGGCATCCATTCCGGCTATGCAGACAATCTTCTTCTGCGGGCGGCAGACGTGACCCTGAAAGAGGGCAGGACGCTGGTGCTCTGTGCCAGGGAGACACCGCTGTCGGCGATCCATCTCCGCAATCTTTACGAGCTGGCCATGGTTCCCGGCGTGCGCATCATTCCGCCCATGCTGACTTATTACCACGATCCCAAAAGCATTGCAGATATGACTGCGCATACGGCGGCGAAATTGCTGGAGCCTTTCGGGATTGAAAAACGCGGATACCGCAGATGGCAGGAGGCGTGTGATGACTGAGGGAAGGAAGCAGCCGGGCAGTGAAAAAACGGAGGTGCCGGAAGCGTTGAACGCAAAGAATGAAATGGATGCACTGAAGGTACTGGAAATGCGGAATAAACCGGAAGCGGTGAAGGAAGCGAAAGTGATAACAATTGCATTATCTTTTTCGGAAGTTTCTCTCACGATTACCCCTGTTGGAGAGGATATCCATATCCTCTTTTCCGGAGGTGAAAGACCGCACATTGGCTGTACGGTAATGGCTGTGCCGCGGGAATCCCTGACAGGGGACGGAAGCATCAGTGTTACATCTTCGGTCATGAATCTGACCGGGCATAAGGATGAAGCGGTCTGCCGGGAACTGGCGGAAGCGTGGTGCCGGAAGACCGGCAGGGTGACTGTATGCACCGGCGGGTTCCATGTCGATAACATCACGGCAGAACAGATCGCTGAACTGATGGAGGAGATCGTGAAGATCATATGTCGCTGACCATCTTTTGTGTTTTTCCGCAGATAAGCAGGAGAACCGGTGACGATACCCCAGGGAATTGTTTGCAGCCAGAAAACGCAGCTATTATTTGGTTTTTGAAGCCATGAATTAAAAGACGATACCCTTTTGAAGAGCAGGATAATGCCTGCGGCATCAGAGAAGGGGTATCGTCTGCGCTGAATTATGACGCAGCGCCCAAACGCTGAAGAAAGAAACTGATCTGAGATAAGGATCATGTATTTGCGGCCAAGATTGCAGGTCTGCCGGCATAACAGAATCATTGAACCGGCATTTTTTCTATGTTATACTGCAAGATAAGAATTGAAAGAAGAAAGGATCCTCATCATGATCACGGAACTTGGAATCGGAACAAGGACGCAGTCTGTAGAAATACCTGATCAGAACCTGCAGGAAATTCTTCTGCCCAATCAGGTGGAAATCGGCTTAAGAGGCGAGGCGGAGGTCCGCCGGGCGCTGGAAGAGCCGATCGGCACGCCTCTTCTTCGCAGCATGGCAAAACCCGGACAGAAGATCGTGATCATCACGAGCGATGTCACGCGCCCCTGCCCCAGTTATATCATGCTTCCGCCGCTTTTGGAAGAGCTGGAAGCAGCCGGTGTGAAGGATGTAGATATCACCATCGTTATCGCACTCGGAAGCCACAGAAAACAGACCGAAGAAGAGAAGAAAAAACTGGTGGGTGAAGCGGTGTATGACCGGATCGCGGTGGTGGACAGCAATGCGGAAGGGTATGTCCACATGGGAGAGACTGCGATCGGTACGCCGATCGATATATCCACACCCGTTGCGGAAGCTGATTTCAAGATCTGTCTCGGCAATATTGAATACCATTATTTTGCAGGCTATTCCGGCGGCGCGAAGGCGATCATGCCGGGCGTTTCCACAAGAGCGGCGATCCAGTCCAATCATTCCATGATGGTCCGGGACGAAGCCTGTGCCGGAAGGATCGCCGGCAACCCGATCCGGGAGGATATCGAGGCGGCAGCAGCCATCGTCGGCGTGAATTTCATCCTGAATGTTGTACTGGATGAGCATAAAAAGATCGTAAAAGCAGTCGCAGGGGAAGTGACAAAAGCTCACAGAGAAGGCGTTAAATTCCTTGACAGTCTGTATCAGAAAAAAATCGCGAAGGAAGCTGATATCGTGATCGCATCCCAGGGCGGCGCGCCGAAGGATCTCAACCTGTACCAGACGCAGAAAGCGCTCAACAATGCGAAGGCAGCGGTACGGCAGGGCGGCGTCATCATCCTGGTCGGATCCTGCAAAGAGGGGCTGGGAGAAGGCTGTTTTGAGGAGTGGATGCTGAAAGCAGAGGAACCGGAGGACCTGATCCGCTGGATCAGGCAGGAGTTCAAACTCGGCGGACACAAGGCGGCGGCGATCGCGCTGACCATGCAGAAAGCGGACATCTATCTTGTGAGCGATATGGAGCCTGATTTCGTGAGAAGCATTTTCATGACGCCGTTCGCGACAGTACAGGATGCGTTCGACGCCGCGATGGAGAAGATGGGAATCGAAGCATCCGTGATCGTAATGCCGTACGGCGGTTCGACGCTGCCGGTCACTGAGACAGCGTAAAAGACGTTTCACTGACAGTACAACTGTATACTCAGGAAGGACGGAGATCCGCTGTAAGGAAATAACGGAAATACCTTGCATGCAGCGGTATAACTGCCGGAGCAATCGTGAATGAAAAGACAGGATCCCATACGGGATCAAGGAAGGGAAGGCGTATCATGGGATTTACAGAACTGGATGTTGCATCATTTTCAGAAGCGCTCGCATCTCCTGCACCGGTTCCCGGAGGTGGCGGCGCCAGCGCACTGATCGGTGCCCTTGGCATTGCCCTTGGCGATATGGTCGGAGAGCTTACGACCGGAAAGAAAAAATACGCGGATGTGGAAGAGGATATCCAGGCGCTGATGGCGAAGGCGCAGATGATCCGCAAAAGATTTCTGCTTCTGATCGACGGGGATGCGGAAGCGTTCGAGCCGCTGGCAAAAGCGTATGGTATCCCGAAGGATGATCCCGACAGAGCCAGGATCATGGAAGGCGCGCTGGATGTCGCCTGCTCGGTGCCGATGGATATCATGCGGACCTGCTGCGAAGCGCTGGATGTCGTGGAAGAATTTGCCGCGAAGGGTTCGAAGCTTGCGATTTCCGATGCCGGATGCGGCGCAGTCTCGCTGAAGGCCGCTCTGCAGGCTGCATCACTCAACGTTTTTATCAACACAAAAGCGATGAAGGACCGTGAGAAAGCGGAAAAACTCGAGAAAGAAGCGGAAGAGATGCTTTCTGTTTACACAAAGAAAGCGGATGAAATTTACGAAGTCGTGATAGGAAGGATTAGGGGATAATGGCTAAGATCCTTACGGGAAAAGAAGTTGCAGAGGCGCTGAATGCGAGGAAGGCAGCAGATGTAGAGAAGCTGAAGCTGCGCGGGATCATTCCGACGCTGTGCATTTTTCGCGTGGGGAACAGAGCGGACGATATCTCCTATGAAAAAGGTGCAATGAAACGCGCCAAGAAAATAGGCGTTGCGGTAAAGCAGATCATCCTGCCGGAGGAGGTCAGGGAGGATGTGTTTGAAGCAGAACTGAAAAAAGCGAATGAGGATCCGCTTGTTCACGGGATCCTGCTTTTTCGGCCGCTGCCGCCGCAGCTGGACGGCGAGAGAGCCAGGCGGATGCTCAATCCCGCAAAGGATATAGACGGAAGCACGGATATTTCCCAGGCGGGCGTATTTACCGGATCGCAGAGCGGATTTCCGCCTTGTACGGCCGAAGCCGTTATGGAAATTCTGCGTTTCTACGGGATTGATCCGGCCGGCAAAAGAGCTGTCGTGATCGGCCGCTCGCTTGTGATCGGCAGGCCTGCCGCAATGATGCTGATGCAGAAAAATGCGACCGTTACGGTATGTCATACACATACGATGGATATTGCTTCGATCGCCCAAAAGGCGGATATTCTTGTTACCGCAACGGGAAAACTGCGGTCGGTGACGCCGGAATTTGTAAAGCCGGATCAGGTGATCATCGATGTCGGCATTGCCTGGGATGAGGAAAAAGGCCGGATCGCAGGAGATGTGGATTTTGACAGGGTCGAACCACTGGCGGGAGCGATCTCTCCCGTGCCGGGAGGAGTAGGCACGGTGACGACAAGCGTGCTGATCGGGCATGTGGTAGAGGCGGCGGTGAAGATGTCGCGGTACCGCGAGGAGCAGTTCGCAGTGTTTGATGAGGAATGAGAAGAACCGGGAATTCCCGGTTCTTTTTCTTGGGAGTCAGGGGCCAGGAGCCGGAGAACCGTCCCCTGACTCCTGGCCCCTGCGCAAAATCCTTTACTCCTCTTTCTCCGCCATCGGCAGGCGGAAGATGAATTCCGTTCCTACGCCTTCGGTACTGATGACATCGATATTTTCATTATGCGCATTAATGATTTCCTTTACGATGGAGAGGCCCAAACCGGTGCCTCTCTTATCTTTTCCTCTCGAAGCATCGCTTTTGAAGAACCTGGTCCAGATCTGCCGGATATCGTCCTTCGGGATCCCGATGCCGGTATCCTTTACGGAAATAAACGCCTTTTCACGCACCTCGCTGACCGAGATCGTGATGTCCGAATTGTCATTCGAGAATTTGATCGCATTGTCCACCAGATTGTAGACGACCTGCTGGATCTTTCCGATATCGGCGTGGACATACACGGAGGAATCCGACAACACGAGCTCGAAAGAAATGCCGCGCTGCGCGCATTTTCGCTCAAATGTCGCACAGACATCCTTGATCAGCTTGCAGATATCAAAATCAGAGTATTCCAGATGCATGTTCCGCCGGTCAAGAGAGTTCAGCGACAGCATGCTCTGGGTCAGGTTTTCCAGACGTTCCGTCTCATGAATGACGACGCGTATGTACTTCTCCTGATCCTCCGGCTCGATGATGCCGTCCGCGATCGCGGTCAGATAGCCTTTGATGGAAGTCAGCGGGGACCGGAAATCATGCGAAACATTTGCAATGAATTTCTTTTGGTAATCCTCGGCGGCATCCAGTTCCGATGCCATGGAATCCAGCGTGTTGGCAAGATAGCCGATCTCGTCATTCTGGTCTATGTTGATGCGGTACTTGAAATTTCCTTCGGCATATTCATTCGCGGCTGCCGTGATTTTCCGAAGCGGGCGCATTACGAAGATATGCATCATGATCAAAAGAGAAAGAGAGAACAGAAAAATGATCCCCGCTGTAATGTAAAGCGGGATCAGCATCCTGTCGCTGATGGAGGATACCGAAGCCAGAGAGGTGTGCAGGATCACATAGCCGTATGTTTCGAAATTTGCCGTGACAGGAGCAATTACGCTCAGCATATCCTGGCTGAATGTATCGTAGAATGTTCCGGTAAGGAAGAATCTGTCTATTTCCGCCGGATCGAATTCCTCGATGATCTCATCTGTCAGCGTATCTCCCGAATCAAAGGAGATGACTCCTTCGGGATTGATGAACCAGACCCGTGTGTTCCCATAGGAATCCAGTCCCAGCATCTGATTCCGGAAATCGACCGGCAGCCAGCCGTCTTCATACAGGCTGCTGTAATCGGACGCGATCTTCCTGGCCTGATTGTAGAGCCTGTTCGCCGTACGGTTCAGGTTGATGGAATAGGAAAGGCGCGAGGAAAAAAGCGCTACCACGCAGAAGCACAGAAGCGCGAAGATCAGATAGCCGATTATGAACCTTACGTAAAGGGAACGTTTCATTCTTATTTCTTTACCTCAAAGCGGTATCCGATACCCCAGACGGTCGCCAGACGCCAGCTTTCGTGGTCACCGAGTTTTTCGCGGAGACGTTTTACATGGACATCCACTGTCCGGGAGTCGCCCACGTATTCATATCCCCAGATATGGTCCAGCAGCTGTTCCCGCGTGAACACCTGGTTGGGGGAAGACACGAGAAAATACAGCAGCTCCAGTTCTTTCGGCGGCATATCGACGGTCTCCCCGTCGCAGGTGACGGAATAATTCGTCAGATTGACCGTCAGATCCGGCAGGTGCACGACCTGGGCGGAAGGCTTGTCCGCGGCCTGCGGCACCCTGGCAGTCCGTCTGAGCACCGCCTTTACACGGGCGACCATCTCCTTGGAATCAAAAGGTTTAATGATATAATCATCCGCGCCAAGCTCCAGCCCCAGCACTTTATCAAATACTTCGCCCTTCGCAGACAGCATGATGATCGGCGTCTGGGACTCGCGGCGGATCTCCCGGCAGACCTGGTAGCCGTCCATGCCCGGAAGCATCAGATCCAGCAGGATCAGATCCGGTTCGAAGGAGTGGAACGCCGTGAGCGCGGATTCGCCGTCCTCCACGCATTTTGTTTCAAAACATTCCTTCTTCAGATAGAGCGAGATGAGCTCGGAAATATTGGTATCGTCATCTACGATGAGGATCTTCTGCTTAGCCATTTTTTTATCCTTTCAGGGTAACGACCGTACAGCCGTTGCCGCCTTCGTTGAATTCTCCGGCGCGGTAGGATGCAACACGGGATTTGTCTTTCCGCAGGAAGTTCTGGATCGCTGTGCGGAGCGTCCCGGTTCCCCGCCCGTGAATGATCCGGACAGCCGGCAGATGCGACAGATACGCGTCATCCAGGTACTTGTCAAGCTCCGGCAGCGCTTCGTCCACGGTCTTCCCGATCAGATTGAGTTCGGTGGAAATGGACATGGCCTTCGACAGGCCGCCGGCACGGACAGATGCATTTTCTTTCTTGAAGGAAACTGTCTCTTCCGGCTCTACGGAAATGTCGGAAAGCTGGACCGTGCTCTTCAGGATGCCCATCTGCACGGTGACTTCGCCCCTGGCGTTCGGAAGGGAAGAGAGCGTTCCGGAAAGACCGAGCGAATGAACATGCACACGGTCGCCGATATGCAGCTCCTTCGCGTCAGCGGTGTGAACAGGCTTTTCTTTTTCCCTGCTCTGCGTCTGGTTCTCGGAAATTTTTTCACGCAGTTTGGTGCGTTCGGCTTCCATATCGGCTGTGATGCGCACGCCCTGTTTGTTCAGATTCCGGATCGCGGTATCGGCTGTATCCTTGGCCTCCTGCAGGATCTGCCGCGCTTCTTCGCGCGCTTTTTTCAGGTAGTTCTCGCGCTGATCGGCCAGCCTCTGCTGTTTTGTGTCCAGCTCCTTCTTCAGGCTTTCTACTTCCGCGCGCAGCCGTTCGGCTTCCTTCCGGTCATTTTCAAGGCGTTTCCGCTTGGTCTCGAGATCGGAGATCACATCCTCGAACGCTTCATCCTGTTCGCCGATCGATTCTTTCGCGGCGCTGATGATGTCGTCCGGCAGCCCGAGCTTTTTGGAAATCGCGAACGCGTTGCTCTTGCCGGGCACGCCGATCAGCAGACGGTAAGTCGGGCGCAGTGTGGCGACATCAAATTCACAGGAAGCATTTTCCACGCCGGGCGTGGAGAGGGCAAAGATCTTCAGTTCGCTGTAATGGGTGGTGGCGACGGTGTGGATCCTGCGTTTGTGAAGGCGCTTCAGGATCGCCATGGCCAGCGCGGCGCCTTCCACGGGATCGGTCCCCGCGCCGAGCTCATCGAAGAGGACGAGGCTCTTGTGGTCGGCCTGTTTCAGGATACTGACGATATTCGTCATGTGTGAGGAGAAGGTCGACAGGCTCTGCTCAATGCTCTGCTCATCGCCGATATCCGCATACACGTCATTGAAAATGGCAAGCTTTGAACCGGGATCAGCCGGGATGTGCAGCCCGGACTGTCCCATCAGGGTGAGCAGACCGACGGTCTTTAACGTGACGGTCTTACCGCCGGTGTTCGGACCGGTGATGACCAGCAGGTTGAAATGGCCGCCCAGACGGATGTCGATCGGCACGACCGTCTTCTGCGGCAGCAGCGGATGTCTGGCCGCTTTGATCGTCAGATAGCGGTCTTCGGAGAACATTGGCTCCGCGCCTTTCATGCGGCGGGAGAGCTGTGCTTTCGCAAAAACAAAATCCAGATGGGTGAGCAGACGTACGTTTTCGGTCAGTTCATTCGGATGCTCCGCCGCCTGGTTGGAGAGCGCTGCCAGGATCGATTCGATCTCTTTCTGCTCGCTGATGGTGAGCTCCTTGAGCTCATTGCCCAGGCGGATAACAGCCATCGGTTCTATGAAATAGGTAGAGCCGCTGCCGGACTGGTCGTGCACCAGGCCGGGGAACTGCTGCCGGTATTCCGCGCGGACGGGAAGGCAGTAGCGGCCGTCGCGCATGGTGACCACGCCGTCCATCAGATGCTCGCGTTCCTTCATCAGGATGGAATTGAGCTGGTCGTGAATACGGCCGTCCATTTCACGGATCTGGCGTCTTATGCGGGAGAGCGCAGGGCTGGCGTCATCGCTGATCTCATCCGCGGAAAGGATGCAGCGTTTTATCTCGTTGTTGAGAGAGGGCAGCGGTTCGAGCGCGGAGAAGAAACCGTCCAGCGCGTCGGGATCTTCGCGGTCCTCACGGCTGCCGTAAGATTTTGCTCTTGCAGCGGCATCCAGCAGGCGGCTGATGTTCAAAAGCTCCGGCGCGGAAAGGGAAGCGCCGATCTCCAGGCGCATGACAGAGCCGCGCACATCATTTGCGCCGCCGAAGGAAAGAGAGCCCTTGCGGATGATGCGCATCTCGGCCGCACTGGTCTCCGCCTGCGCGGTGAGAATGTCATTTCTGTCTGTCATCGGGGTAAGCGAAGCGCAGACTGATCTGCCCATGTCGGTATGAGCCAGTTCCTTCAGCCTGTCAATGATCTTATCATATTCAAGGATGTGTAATGCTCGTTCGTTCATGGGTTGCATTATAGCATATTTTTCCGCT
>JAFRLH010000058.1 GCA_017431345.1 Lachnospiraceae bacterium
AAAGCCAGGAAAGAGCTTGCCGAGAATTTCAAAATCTCTTTATAGATCCGGCAGGAATCCGTCAGCACGTTGAAATGCGAGCTTTCGTTGTTGTTTTCATAGATTGTTGCGATCGGGATCTCCTTCATGGGGATGCCGGCCGCGGCAAACTCCATCAGGACATTCATTTCATATTCATAGCGGTCGCCCGGGATCTGGAGCATTTCCGGGAGAAGCCCGGCTGCGAATGCGCGCAGCCCGGTCTGCGTGTCGTAAACCTTTACGCCGGAGAACAGTCTGTAGACCATTCTTGTAACGGCGTTCCCGAAACGGCTTCTGAAGGGAATGCTGTCGCCGGAGAACTGTCTCTTTCCCAGGATCAGGGAACCGGGGTGTTCTTCGGCTTCGTCCAGGAGCCGCAGGGCGTCGCTGACGGTATGCTGTCCGTCCGCATCCAGCGTTACGATCAGCGGGCTGCGGTAACCGCGTCCCGCGATCTCGGCAAGTCCGGTCCGGATCGCGGCGCCTTTTCCGCGGTTGATCGGGTGCGTGATGATGTCCGCGTATTCGGATGCTTCCGCGAAAATGTGTCCGTAGGCGATGCCGCTGCCGTCATCCACGATGATCACTTCCAGGCCCGCTGCGCTGCATTTGTGTGCGAGCTCCGGCAGGATCCCGCCGGGTTCATAAGCCGGGATCAGCGCGATCCTTGTATGCTTTCTGTCTGCTGTCTGTTCTGTGCGGGTAATGCTGTCCATCATCTGCTCCTTTCCGGTCTTCTTCCCGGCTGCCTGCCGTAAATCTGTCTCTGTATGGATCCTGATTTTCAAATATGCCAGATCAGGATCCCGTTTTCGCCTCCTGAACGCTCTTTTCAGTTCCTGAGTGTATCCAATTTTTCTTCTTTGCAAATCTGAGATACCTTTTTCGCTTCCTTTACTCGCTTTTCAGCGCCTGACGGTATCCTGTTTTTCTTCTTTGCAAATTTGAGATACCTTTTTCGCTTCCTGAACTCTCTTTTCAGCACCTGACGGTATCCTTTTTTTCTTCTTTGCAAATTTGAGATACCTTTTTCGCTTCCTGAACTCTCTTTTCAGCGCTCAACTGTATCCTCATCTTCAGCTTTTCAAAATCCGGATACTGTTTTCTCTTTCCGAAGGTGCTTTTCAAGCCTCTCAGGTATCCTGCTTCACATATTTCAAAAATCAGGATGCTTATTCCGGAAATTTATTGTTCGCTGCTGTCCTGCACTGCTCCGTCGGACATCTGCGGCATCGTTCCTTCCTGCGATTCGCCGCCGCGGCCGCCCTTCATGCCGCCATGACCGCCGAAGCCGCCTTTTCCGCCATCGCCCGGCATACCGCCGGTGAATCCTTCACTGTTTCCATCCGCATCCGGCCGGTCCCCCCGGCCGTCAAAGGAATTTCCGCCGTTCATGCCGCCTTTGCCGCCCCGCATTCCGCCGCCGAAGCCGCCCATTCCGCCGGTGCCGCCGGTGACTGCATCCGTAAGTTCTGTCTGGCCTTCATAACTTCCCGCTGTAACTGTGATCGTATCTCCGGTCTGCATCTCCGGCGCCGAAACGACCACACAGTCGTACGCATGTTCTGCTGTCATTTCCGCGATCACATTTCCTGCGGAATCCTTTACTGTAATAGCTGTGCCTGCCTGTTGGGTCCCGGTACTGATCATTGCTGCCGCCTGGCCGTCTGCGGAAGAAAAGTTCTGGGCCATTCCGCTTGCACCTGCGGCAATCAATGTTCCGCCTGTGATCGACGCCGTACCGTTATAATCAAACGCACCGTTTCCGGAGTTGTCAGGACCTGAAACGATGGTCGTCCCTCCGCTGACTGTAATATTTCCGTTGGAATCAATACCGTCGCCTGAAGCAGTAATATTATGCGTGCCTCCGGCAATGTTGATATAAGCATTGTCGTTCACAGCGAACATGTCGCCGCCGAAACCGCCGCTGCCGTCTTTGCCGCCGGCTGCATTCAGGCCGTCATCGCTTGCTGTCAGGCTGATCTTTCCGCCCATGATATCGATCGTCAGCCCCTCCAGGCCTTCATAACTCTTCGTGATCTCAATGGTCCCGTCTGTGACCGCGAGGCCCGACGAAGAATGAATGCCGTCATCGTCTGCACTGATCGTGAATGTACCGCCGCCGATGTAAACAAAACCTTTGGCGGAATCTTCATCATTGTCGCCATGGACTGCGTCCGCTCCCGCAGTGATATTGAATGTGCCGTCCGAAACCGCAATGCTGTCTTTTCCAGAGAGTCCGTTCTTTGCGGCAGTAATGGTGTATGTGCCGCCAGTGACCGTCAGCTCATCCTTGGAGACCACACCATGGCCTGCAGGCGATTCGATCGTCAGGCTGCCGCTGCCGTTCAGGGTGATATCATCCTTCGAGAAGATCACTGCATCGATGTTATTTTCATCGATCGCGGTAAATGTACCGCCGTTCGCAAGCGTATTGCTGCTGCCTTCCGTCAGGGTGACAAACACTTTGTCCGCCTGCTTCACATAGATCGCGGCCGATGTTTCAGAAGTGACCGCAGCATTGTTCAGCACCAGCTGTACTTTCGCGCTGTCGGCATCAATGATGATCATGCCGTTATCCAGTGTTCCGCTGATCACATAGACGCCTTCCTCTGTGACGGTAATTGTTCCGCCGTCGATCGTCACTCCCGAAGCATCCGAGGAAGCAGAAGTCCCGTTCAGGGTGATGGTCTGCGCTTCACTTTCATCGTACGTTCCCGCAAGATCTCTTTCCGAAAAGAGATCTGCAACGTTGATGGCGGTGCTGCCGGAACTGCTGTCCGCGGAAGCAGTCTCTGCACCAGATTCCTGCGCCTCTGCATTTTGGGAAGAAGCTTCCTCTGCTTTCACATCAGCTGATCCTGCTGTCTCTGCTTCTGCTGTTCCCTCTGTTTTCGCATCAACAGATTCCTGTGCCTTTGTATCCCCGGAGGATGCTTCCTCCGATCCTGCCGATGTGCCTGCCGTATTCTCTTCAGCAGTATTACCTGAAGCCTCCGTACTGATCACGGTCTGATCAGCAGCACCGGTCTCCGCAGTCTGGCTGCTGCCGCAGCCGGCGAGGACCAGGGTCATGACTGCCAGCAGGGCAAGGAAGCGTTTCCTTGCGGATGCCTGTCCCTTTTTTTTGCTCTCTCTATGATCATTTTTTGTTTTCGTATTCATTTGATACTCCTTATCCGATTTGTTTCGATCTGTGTCCTGTGTGGGTTTACGATTCGGATTATAGACAGGCAACCTTAAACGTAGTTTAAGTAAATTTTTCTCCGGAAGTACGCACATAGCCTGCCAAAAGAATGGCGTTTACGTATACGAATTTCTTTTTTTCATTCGCATACGCAGTTTCCTCTGCAGCCTGTTTTTTACGTACGAAAATGATGTTTTTAAAGTTTGCATCCGTAAAAACCACGGTATGCTGACCGATAAACTACGGACGAAACATTGCATTTTCACTAGTCTATGCAGCGTGGATCCTTCCTCGCTCCGCTCCTCAGGATGACAGCCATATGGCCAGAACTGCTGACCCTGGAAGGAACATATAAAAAAAGAACGGCATTGCTGCCGTTCAGCATAAAAAGGAAGGAAAACACTATTTTATAAAGAGAAGGAAACTTTATGAAGGGAAACTCTTTATAATTCCGCTGCGGCCGTATCCTGGTTCGATACCGTGATCTCCAGATTTCCGTTCCGCACGCGGATGTCATCGATCATCTGTTTCTCATTGATCCCGTCTTTATATTCCACATCATAAGTCAGCCTGAACATACTGCCCATATTCGTACTCTTCACCTGGGACAGGTTCCATTTCTTCAGGTCCCTGGCAAATATATCATCGAACACACCCGTATAATCCAGTTCCTCCGGGATCGTAATACGCAAGGTCTTGAACCGGAGCGTTTTTGCGCTCCCGAAATCAACCGTTTCGAGTGCCATATAAAGCAGCGTCATGATCACTGCGAACAGCACGGCATATCCCAGGTATCCCATCCCGCAGATCAGGCCTGTTCCCATCGCCAGGAACAGCATCCCGATCTCGCGTGCCGTACCGGGCACCGAACGGAACCGGACCAGGCTGAAGGTTCCGGCGACAGCAACGCCGGCGCCGACATTTCCGTTGACCATCATGATCACAACACAGACAACCGCCGGAAGAAGGGCCAGGGTAATAAGAAAACTTTTTGTGGCCCTTGCGCGGTACTGATAAACAAATGCCATCATCAATCCGAGGATCACTGCACAGGCGATGCAGATCATAAACTGTGAAACAGCGATCACACTCGCTGTGCCGGCATCAAAAACCCCGCCGAAAACCATGTTAAGCATATCTTCTTCCTCCTTCTTCGTTTCCCAGAATCAGCATCTGATAAGCCGTACCGTATTTTGAAAAGGAAACCTTTTCCGCCCCGGCCTGTGAAAGGATCTTCACCAGCCACATCGGATAACCGCCATCCGCCTTGATCTCCATCAAAGCCTGATCCCGCCGGATCAGCGGTGTCCCGTAAGGCTCATAAAGGAGCACCGTCCGGTCAGTTCTTGCGAGGATATTCTCATCAAAAGTGATCCTTAAATCCCTGTTGTCTTTCCCGTAATACGCCTGCCGGTCATAAGAAAGGTATACTGCAGGCTGCAGGGTTTCATAATGATCCCTGAAATATTCGATCTCTCTGGCGATCTGTGTATCCGGGAGCCGGTCAGCCCTGCCGGCGAGCCAATCCGTCACTTCATCCAACCGTCCTGACAGCCGTCTTTTATAAACGATCCCGTCATATTTTTTCTTCAGCTCGACAAAGACTTTTTCCGAAGGATCTGAAAGGCTCCCGTAACTCCTGACTCTGAGTTTTTCCTTATAAGGGGGCTTTTCGATCGAATGCCTTACGAGCCTGTAATTTTCTGTATCGTAATATATATTTCTGATCGAGGTCTTTCCGAAATCGTCCGGCTTCATGTATTCCCTCATGCCTTCCAGGATCCGGTCCCGCTGCTGTCTTGTAAGCAGATATTTGATCTCGACTCTTGCAAATGTCATCTGTGTTTTCATTCTGCCTGCCTCCTTACAGGAATGATTGTATGACGGCAACCTAAAATGAACTTTAAAGAAACGGAAAAACGGATTTTTTTTGCTGCCGCGAAAAAAGCGCATAAAAAAGTGTCTTCGACACTTCAACTCCCCCAACCCCTCAATCTTGAGGGGAGGGGTTTTCTTTTTGTTCTCATTGTTTCATAATTGTTGTATGAACATTCTCCAGGATATTTTTCGTGATCACTATGAAGAAATTCT
>JAFRLH010000059.1 GCA_017431345.1 Lachnospiraceae bacterium
AGTAACACCAGCACCATCAATACCATCAGCGATTGTTGTAGATGCCTCGTCGCCATCAGACTGCCATTTTGCCTGTGTCTGTTTAGGATGTACAGTTATAGCTTCAGCCTGACCTTCTTCAGTGCCATCCCAGGTGAGGATAGCTGTCATCTGCTCGGCATATGCGCTGCGCAGATTTGCCTTATCTGTTGCCTCACGGCTCTTTTCCAGCTGGCTTGTGAACACCGGAATTGCAATGGCTACCAGTACAGCGATGATCGCTACAACGATCAGCAGTTCAGCGAGTGTGAATCCCTTTTTGTTTCTGATTCTTTCCATTTTTTGTCCTCCTGTAATACATGTATTTTTATGGTTCCGGATGAAGCTCGGCCGAATGAACATCCGGACCCATCCAGGTTTTATTTTCTGGCTGCCGGGAACAGCCGGTTTCTTTTTTTCTCGGGGCTGTTTCCTTAACCTTATGCCCCTATTATAGCACCTCTACGTCCAACGAACCGTCATTTAAAAACATTTTTTCAAAAAAGTATATTTATTCTGTGACATTTTTCGTCTTCGCGGCATCCTCCGGCAGTCCGGAATCCGGCGTGCCGCCGACCATAGTCTCATAGAAGGTCGCCATCATTTTCGCCGTTGTCACACCGTCGTCAGCGATGGTACAGTTCACATCACCGATCAGACATCTGTACTCTCCGCTGCAGAGCTTTGCCATGATGTCCTCTGCCGCGCGGTAGGTGGGTGTCTTGTACTGCAGGGTAAATGCCCTGCGGATCTGGTCTCCGTTCCTCGTCACTTCGGAAAATTCCACCGAATAATCGCCGGCTTCCGAAAGGATATCATTTAAGAACGCGACCTCTGCCTTACTGTTGTTATAGCTTTCCATCCTGGAGGCTTCCCCGGAACCGATCAGATCATCGACTTCGTTCTGCATCTTCTCCAGATTGGCGACGCGTGTCTGTACTGCCAGCAGTTCTGTCTCCAGCGACTGCTTTTCCGCTTCGGAGGAAGCGATCGAACTGCGCACATTCTGGTCCACCAGCTTGTAATAGACAAGACCGACCAGGATCAGCGCGAGGACCAGCAGGAGGATCTTCTCCGTTCTGGTGAAATTTCTGCTCATGATCTTCACTGCGCCTCACCTCCTTCCGCCGTCTCCGGGCTGTCAGGCTGTTCCGCTGCCGCCGCGTCTCCGGCTTCCGTGTCCGGATACCGCAGATAGATCGTATACGCCGCTTCTACATCGGTGCGCACTTCGTTTTTCTCGCTCCGGTCCGCCGTTTTGATCACGCACTGATCAACGATCGGTTCCTGTTCCAGGACCTGCGAGAGCCTGTTGAGTTCTTTCAGGGAATGACCCTTCATATTCAGGGTCATGATATTCTCACTGACCGTCCAGCTCTTTAACGTGAACCCTTCCTGCAGTGCTTTTTCTACAAGTGCCATCACTTCCACGCGGTCCACTCTCTCGAGTTCCTCAGGAGTCATGCCGGAATAAGTGTAGTGTGCGTATTTGTCTTCTACATCCGAATAGAAGGAAAGTCTTTCATAAGCTGCTTCCAGATCCGTTCTCATCTGATTCGCTTCCCCGGCTGCCCGGTTTGCCGCGATGAGCCGGTCGGCGACCGCGAACTTTCCGAACACTGCTGCCAGCAGACAGATCAGGATGATCGCGGGTATCGCGATCTGCGGTTTAATCTGCCGCTCATCTTTCAGAGCCAGATTGATGGTCGTCTTGTCAGGGAGCTTCCCTCTTGTCTTTCCACCGGACCTGCCGATCTCCATGGACAGCAGGCTTTTCTTTTCCGCTGCAGGTTTTCTGCTCTTTTTACCAGCCACTTGCTCTACCTCCCTGATCACTCAAACGTAATGCCGATCGCCTGGACGAAGCTGTTGCATTCCGGGATCGATGCGCCGCCCGGGACCAGCTCCGCCGCCGGATGAAGCTCCATATCGAGCATCTCGCCGATGGCATCCGTAAGGGGTCTGATCACTGCCCCGCCGCCGCAGAGCCAGAGGTCAGACAGTGTACTGTCGGGATTGCTGAAACGGTAGAAATTCATAGCCCTCATGAGCTCTACCGCGATGTTTTCGTACGCATTCAGACATTCTTCCCGCTCGAGACAGTTCTCATAGTTGTTCATCAGGTAAGTATGGGCAAGGTGCACATCCACGCCGAAAGCATCCGAGATCACTTCATCCAGCGTAGAAAGCCCGATCTCCAGCACACGTGTTGCAACATGTCTGTCGCCCCGGAACATGTACAGGCGGATCGCTTCGTAACCGAGATCCAGGATCCCGAATTCATCGGCCGTCTGATACAGTCTGTCCTTTCCTGCCCGGATCAGGGAAATGTAGGTGCAAAGCGCCGGGGCTGCGATTTTCATCCGCAGGCCTGCCTTCCGCAGGATCGCCTGCGCGTCCTCCAGCACTGAGCGCTGGGCGCCGACAGCCATCAGACTCATCTTCTTACCGGTGGTCTCCCCGGCTTCTGCCCCGGAAAACGCATCCTGCCCTGCTTCCTCTTCGTCCTTCAGCACCGCGTAATCGAACACATAGTCCCTGATCTCGCCGGTAATGTAGTCATTGAACTCGAACGGGAGATTATAGACAAGCTGATCCACGGTCATCTGCGGCATGCTGACATTCTTCACATACACCGCTTCATTCGGCAGGACGACTGCCGCATAATTCGCTTTCAGCTTATTGTCCTTCATCGTGGTCCGGATGAGCTCGCTCATCGTCTCCCTGGAAGTGATCCTTCCTTCCATCATCAGATTTTCGGGCATGGCTGCGGAAACGGTGCTGATCACCTCCCCGCCGGCAACCAATGCCAGTTTCAGCTGGTCATAGCCGATATCTATTCCGAGAATCGTTTTCTTAGCCATTGTCAAACTCCCTTACAACAGTCCCATATACCAGTTTATCAGCGGATCCCCGAACAACAGTACCAGCGCTGCGGCTCCGGCGATCCATGGACCAAACGGAAATGCTTTTCCTTCTCCCCCGTTCCCTGACCGCAGCTTTGCGTAGAGCAGGCCGGCAGCACAAGCCAGGATCAGAGTAAACAGCGTTCCTGCAGGTCCGAGATACAGTCCGATTACGAAGAACAGTTTTATGTCTCCTCCCCCGAGGGATTCTCTTCCGAGCATCTTATCGAGGATCAGGGAGACCAGCAGAAGTCCGCCTCCGCAGACAACTGCTGCTATAATACAGGGTACAGCGTCTCTGAAACCGTCAAACACGGCGAAAGATGTACCGAGCCAGGCAAGGATGGAAATGATATGACATCCGTCCGGGATCACCATGTCTTCCAGGTCTGTCAGTGTAAGCAGAAACAGGCAGCAGAGGAAGATATAATTCCGCAGGCACAGGACCGTCAGATCAAATTTCAGCAGGCAGGCGACAGAGACCGCCGCGAAGATCAGTTCGGTCAGCGGATACCGCGCCGGGATCTTCTCTCCGCAGTAGCGGCATTTGCCTTTCAGGAACAGCCAGCTGAAGACCGGAATCAGATCCGGGGCGCCGAGCGCATGTCCGCACGTCGGGCAGTGACTCCTTCCGTTTAAAAAGGATTCCCCGTGCACGATACGCCAGGCCGCGCAGTTCAGGAAAGAACCGAGGCTGGCACCGAGCGCTGCGGCAAGAATCGTACAGTATATCAATAATGGTGTGTATTCGTAGATGGACATTACCTCTCCCGGCGCTGACGCGGTGCTTACCGGTTACTGATAAGCATCGCCGTCCCAGCCATCATTCGAGCGCCAGATGGCGCAGTAATTTTCATCGGCATAGACGAAATAACATACCTCGCCGTTCTTTGCCGTACCCATCCCTTTCCGGGCTGTCTTTGCCGAGAATGTGAAATCCCCGGCCGTGCCGTAGTAACAGACAACGCCGTCATAGCCGTTTGTCGTCTTTGTGCCGCGGTGGATCATTTCCTCCACAGTCACATGCGTACAGACAAGTTTCCGGCCGTTGACTGTGATCTCCAGCGTTTCCGGATCGTTCTTTCCGTCCGGGACTGTTTTCTTTCGTTTATCCTCCAGCTTCTGCAGCGCATAGGAAGCGTTCAGCCTGGTGCGTCTTCTGACATCCGGATCATGCAGGCCGCAGACTGGCTCGAAGATCCCGTTTTTATCCCTGATCAGATAAATGTTGCCATGCACCGGGCAGAGATCCTCTCTCGCGGGCATTACTTCCTCCAGCGCATCCCTGGCGTCCTGGATGCTTCCCTGCTCAAAGCTGTCCATATATTCTATGATCAGCCCGTCACCGGCGGATTTCATCGCCTGTTCGCAGCCGATCCGCTCTGCGCGGTAACGGAACGCTTTCATGGCCGGGATGCCGATGATGAACAGCATGAGGCCGATCAGGATGAGGACAAGCACGACCGTCCGGTTCACGGAACCGCGCGTACTGCTGTTATCGTTCATTTTCTGCATTCCTTACATCCCGTTGTACATGCTGAACATCGCCAGATAGATCGCAACTACGATATATCCCGCGACGACGCCCATGAAGATCAGCGTCGCCGGCTCCAGTTTCGCAAGCGCGGCTGCTGTCGCCTGTTCCAGTTCCGAATCATAGTAAGCCGCCGTCATCTCCAGCGTGGATTCCAGTTCCCCGCTCTCCTCGCCGACCGCCGCCATATCATTCATGATCTCCGGGAGGCACGCCGCTTCCTTCAGGCTTCGGCCGAGCGTATTGCCGACCTCCAGCTTGGAAGTGATCTTTCCTACTTCCGTACTGATGTAATAGTTGGTCATCGTACGCGAAGTGATCGTGACGGCTTTCGTCATCGGCAGACCGGCGCCAAGCATCATCGCCATCGTGTTCGTGAACTGGCTGGCGGCACTGAGGATATTGATATTCCCGAGCACCGGCAGTTTCAGCATCAGCTTTGCAAGCTTCAGCCTGCCTTCCTCCGTATTGCCGTACAGCTTCACGGCAATCACGACCGCCGCGATAATGCCTACAATGTAATACCAGCTGTTCCGGAAAAAGTTCGAGATGACGATCAACGACATCGTGATTGCCGGCAGTTCTGAGCCCTGTTCATCAAAGATCGCCGTAAAGGTCGGTACAACTTTGACCATCAGGACGATGACCACCACAACTGCGAGCAAAAGTACGAACGTCGGATAGATCATGGCGCCGCGGACTTTTCCCTTCAGCTTCATCTGTTTTGTATAATGTTCGCTCACTGATTCGAATGCCGTTTCCAGATTGCCGGCTTCCTCTCCGGCATGGATCGTCTCCAGGAACGTCAGCGGCAGGATCTTCTTCCCGCGTTCCGCGAAGCTGGCTGACAGCGACCGGCCGGCCTCCACGTCCTCCGCGACCTGTTCCAGGATGTTCTTCAGCGGCTTGTCGGACATTTTATCTCCGATCAGATGCACCGTCCTGGCGATCGGAATACCGGCTTTCAGGATGACGGCGAACTGGCTGCACATCAGCGTAAAGGCCTTGTCATTGAGCTTCTTTCCGCCGATATCCCCTGTCAGGAATTCCGCTGCTTTGCTCTTCGTGCCCGCCAGCTGCAGCTGCAGCACGATCGGATAGCTTTCCTTTAATCTGGAAGCTGCATCCATCTCGTTGAAGCCTTCGATCAGTCCGGAGACCCGTTTACCGTCTCTGGAAACAGCTGTATATTTGTATTTTTCCATGCGAACAGCCCTTTCCTTACGCGTTCTTTCTTACATACTCCTGCTCATGGGCATAATGCAGCGCATCTTCCTTTGAGATCAGCCGGCTGCGGACGAGCCGCACCAGCGCCTGATCCATCGTCTGTCCGCCGATCGCGGCACTGGTCGCGATGGCGTTCACGATCTGCGGCGTGTTGCCGTTGCGGATCAGGTTCCGGATGGCGTCCGTGACGACCATCATTTCACAGGCAAGCGCTCTCCCGCCGCCTCTCTTCGGGATCAGCTGCTGGGTAATGACCGCCTGCAGGCACATCGAAAGCTGCAGCCGGATCTGGGTCTGCATGCCCTCCGGGAATACCTGCACGATACGGTCGACCGCATCAGAGGCGCTGCCGGTATGCAGCGTGCCAAAGACCAGATGGCCTGTCTCAGCGGCTGTGATCGCCGTCTCGATCGTCTCCCGGTCACGCATTTCACCGATCAGGATCACGTTCGGATCCTCTCGCAGGCTGGCGCGAAGCCCGGCCGCGAAGCTCATCGTATCCTTTCCGACTTCGCGCTGGTTGATCGCCGCCTTGTCCGGTACATAGATATATTCCACCGGATCCTCCAGCGTCACGATATGACAGCATTTCGTATGATTGATATGATCCAGGATCGCCGCGAGCGTCGTCGATTTACCGGAACCGGTCTCACCGGTGATCAGCACAATGCCTTTGTGCAGATCCGGGAGCATCAGCGCTGCCGGGGGAAGCCCCAGCGTGTCCAGCTTCGGGATCCGGTCGGACAGGATACGCAGTGCGACCGAAGGCATGCCCTGCTGCCGGAAGATATGGATACGGCAGCGGTTCCCGGCGAAGGTCGCGGCGGAGTCCAGTTCTCCCGTGCGTTCATATTCCTGCCAGGCCGGCTCGGTGCCGGCAAGGGATTTCGCGTACTGAATGCAGTCATGGGCCGAAAGCGGCTCGTCTGACATGTTTTCCAGCATGCCGTTCCGACGGTATTTCGGCGGCAGATTGTAGATCAGATGAATGTCCGAGGCGCCGTCTCCGCGTGCCTGCAGGACGAGTTCTTCTATAGTAAGCATATCAATCTCCTGTGTGTATATCAGTTACAGTAAAACCGAAGACTTTACGGCGAGGATCCTTCGTCGCAGGCTCCTCTGGATGACAACATCCCTGTCATGCTGACGTCTTAAATATCCTCATAGACGACACGCAGCACTTCCTCCGCTGTCGTCACGCCTTCCTCCACCAGCTTCAGCGCATTTTCCTTCAGGGACACGAATCCGCTCGACGG
This sequence comes from Lachnospiraceae bacterium, assembly GCA_017431345.1. Classification (GTDB taxonomy): domain Bacteria; phylum Bacillota; class Clostridia; order Lachnospirales; family Lachnospiraceae; genus UBA3305. The sequence continues at coordinate 6,942 of JAFRLH010000059.1, forward strand.
ATCGGTCAGCATCGCCTCGATCGCTTCTCTTCCCTTCCGCGCAGCGATCATTCTCCTTACCTTGATCCCCAGCGGGAAGATCTCGAATACGCCGGTCCTGCCGCGGTACCCTGTATCAAAGCATTCCGGGCATCCGCAGCCCTTGTAAAACACTCTGTCCGGTCTGTACGGAAGTCCCAGTTCATCCTGCTCTTCCTCATCCGGGGTATACGCCTGCTTGCAGTTCGGGCAGATCTTTCTCACCAGACGCTGGGAGAACACGCCCTTCAGCGCGCTGGCTACCAGATACGGCTCCACACCCATATCTGTCAGACGTTCGATCGTGCCGACCGCATCGCTTGTATGGATCGTTGACAGAACTACATGGCCGGTAATGGCGGAACGCATTGCGATCTCTGCCGTCTCACCGTCACGGATCTCACCGATACCGATGATATCCGGGTCCTGACGCAGGATGGCGCGCAGGCCTTTCGCGAACGTCATGCCGGTCTTTTCATTGATCTGTACCTGGTTCACGCCGTCAATATTGTATTCCACCGGATCTTCCAGCGTGACCAGATTCACGTCGCGCTTGTTCAGATCGTGGATCATCGAATACATCGTCGTGGACTTACCGCTTCCGGTAGGACCGACGATCAGAATCACGCCGCTCTTGATCCTGATCAGCTTCTCATATTTATGAATGTCGTCACCGCGCAGCCCGATGGAATCCCGGTTCAGGCGCATGCCGGATTTATCCAGAAGTCTGGCGACGATCTTCTCTCCGTAGACTGTCGGCAGGGTAGAGATACGGAGATCAATATCCTTGTCCCGCACTTTTACATTGAACCGGCCGTCCTGAGGCACACGGCGCTCCGTGATGTCCATATTCGACATGACTTTGATACGCGAGATCACGGCAGCCTGCAGCTCCCGCGGTACGGTCAGGATATCCCGCAGCAATCCGTCGATTCTCATGCGGACGGAAAGCTCTTCCTCCCGCGGTTCCATATGGATATCGCTCGCGTGTTCCGTCACGGCACGCTCAATGATCGCGTTCACCAGACGGATCGCCGGCGCCTGGGCAGCGGATTCCTCTCCCACGATACTGGAAGTAAATGCTGCATCCGCCAGCTCGCCGGATCCCTCTCCGGAGAGCGCGGCTTCGCGCTTCATCTCTTCGATGGCTTTCGCTGCGCCTTCATTTCCGTACAGGATCTGGATCGCTCTTTCCACGGCTGATGACATCGCCACCATGGGAACGACTCTGCGGCGCACCGCTTTTCTCACTTCCTCGATCGCGTAGAAGTTCAGCGGATCGCTCATCGCCAGATACAGCTCATCCCGGAAAACGCGGACCGGAACGACCTGGTACTGCTTCGCGATATTCTTTGGAACGACCTGGGCCAGCTCCGTAGGAATATTGATCTTTCCGAGATCGACGAACTCGATGCCCAGCTGCATCTGCAGGGCTTCGATCAGATCGCTTTCCGTAATGATACCGTGATCCTGCAGGACCTCGCCGAGACGTTTTCCGGAACCTTTCTGAAGAGCCAATCCTTCTGCAAGCTGCTCTTCATTGATCAGACCGGATGCAAGCAGGAGATCACCGAGACGCTGGGGTCTTCTGTTCTGTTTTTTTGAGGTTGTATTACTTGTCGGTGCCAATGCAGTGCCCTCGTTTCCTTCTGCAGCGCCAATGTCTGCCAGGCGGAAAGAACAGTGTTCTCTCCTTTTACTTCAGTGTATTCTCGAAGATGACCTCCGGTGCGGGCCAGTCTCCGTAATGCTTGCGAACATAATAATTGTCCGATAATTCATTATCATTGTCAAGAAGTCTGTAAACAGTTTCAAAATTATATTTTCCGCTATAATACTTGACCAGTTCACTGTCATATGCGGAAGCATATTCCCAGGATGTGTTGGTGTAGGAGAATGCATTGTATTTCTCTGCATCTTCATCCAGTGCTTTCACCCCATCTGCGCCGGGGCCTTTGTAAGTGATCGCGGTCACATTTCCGGCAGCATCCTTCTTCACGGTCTCATTGATGATGGAATAGTAATAATTATCCCCTTCAAGCGCAGGACTTCCATTGCCGATAAATGCATTGTCTCCCTCCCCGCTGACAAGACCTGTGCAATAACAATCTGTCAGCACGCCGGATGCGCTGCCGGCCAGACCTCCTGCCGTGTTTCCTGAGACTGAAGCGGAGGAATAACTGGCAGTAATTGCTGTATTTCCGGCAGATCCGATCAGGCCGCCCGCGGTGCCGTTAGAGGAAGTGACGCTGAAAATGGCATCACCGCGTTCTCCGTCTTCTGCATGCTGATAATACTCTCCCTTGTCTGTGACACCAGCCGAATAGCATCCTGTTGCGCTGACATTGCCGGAAGCTGTACCGATCAGACCGCCGGCTGAATTCTTCCCGTTTACAGTCAGCGCTGCAGCAGAATATTTTATCGCTGCGGCTGAATCTGAGGTCCCGGTCATCAGACCGATGAGCCCGCCAGCATCTCCTGCCGATGCTGTTATCACAGGAACCGTCTTCTTCTCACTGTTCCTGGCAAGGACATTGGTCACTTCCGTCCCGCTGATCTTCCCGGCCAGCGCGCCTGCACTTACCGTGCCTGTCACGTTAAAATCGATCAGCTCCAGATTCTTTACGCTGCTGCCGGCTTCCGTCAGTTCGCCGAACAGGCCGGCGCTCCCTGAATAGTCGACCTTGATATCCGAAATACTGTGGCTCTGTCCGTCATAGGATAATGCGTAATCCGGACTGAGAGGATAGAAACAACCGTCTTTCGTACCTGTTGTTTCTCCGCACTTCATGATCTTCACACTGTCGCTGCCGGTCGCATCCCTGATCGCTTCCGTGAACTGCGTCCAGCTCAGATCATCGGTCTGTACAGCCGCTTTTACTTCGAGTTTCGATACCATCACGCCTTCTGCCGCATGGGCTCCCAGTCCGGAGACCGCCTTATCGAGATTCTCAAGGTGGCGGATATTGCTGATGCCGGCAGTATCCGGCACACCGTCGCCGTTCGCATCCGCGATGCTTCCGAACAGACTGTTGGTCACGGCTTCCGCGCTGTAGGCGACATTTGACAGTGCCTCGTTGCTGTAAGCCAGCGCTTTGATGACGATATCTTCACCGGGGATAAATCCGTTGTCCGTCACTGCTATGCCCATATCATCGAATGTCAGTTCCCGGAAATGGGTTCCCGCTGCAGTGATGTCATCCAGGATCACCGGGTCATCCGTATTCTGGATATTCAGATAATGAGAAACACCGCTGGTGACGCCGGTAATGATCAGGCGCAGCTTCACACCGGGGTCTGTATTTGTATGTTTGATGTTCACATACAGGCGTTCGGCGTTCATGACTTCGATCTCCGGCGGCGTGATGGTGATCGTAAGGAGTTCATCCGCTTCGGTACCGCCGTACCATCCGATCACGGACCGGTCCGTATAGGTTCTTCTGTCAGATTTATGCTTATTCCCGGTGACCGCCATAAGAGCGTCATACTCTGTGGTCGCCAGCGTGTGGTTAAATCTCGCGTGCGATCCGTGGATCGTAGTATAGAACACATCCAGGACCAGCCCGCTGCTCTTCTGATACCGGATCAGATAGCTCCCGCCTGTCCTCACGGTCTCATCGATGGAAGCAAAGGGAAGCATCAGCGGGAATACTTTTTCACCGCCGCCTGACACAGTGCCTTCATTGACAACGTAATAATAGATATCGGACTTTTCCTCTTCCGGCGTTCCAAAGCCGTCATTGCCGAGATATCCTTCTCCCTTTGCAGCAGTCAGGTTGTTCTGGGCGGCGACGAAAATTTCCTTTGCAATGCCGTCGCGTTCCAGCTGTGCCATGGAGCGCAGGTAATTCATGACCGCGATAAAGGAAACGCCCGCAAGGATAACGATGATCGCCACGACGATCAGCACCTCGGCCATTGTCATACCGCGTCTGTTTTTGATTTTTCCAACAGATGAAATCATGCTTACGCTCCGTTCTTACTGTTCATTCTGATCTTATCGAAAAAGATTATTCTGCACCGTAAATCATTCCGTACAGCGTCTTTATTCTCATGAAATCACGCGAATCGACACAGTTGGTCTGGCAGTCAGCACAGCACCTGTCGATATCCTGATGACCTTAAGATTTGTAAAAGTGATGATCCCGCTGTTTTCATCAAAGGAGACCTTATCATAAGTCACATAAAGGTCCGCTGTGGACGCTTCCTTTGAGATCAGCTGTCTGGATTCCGGCGCATTTGATTTTGGTTTGCCGTCCGGATCGATGTAGCGCTGCAGCATGACTGCAGGCTGCTCCCCCTCCGTATCTGTATAGATTTTTGAGAAAACGCCGGTCTGCCGGTTCAGATAAAGCAGTGTCTTTTCATTTGCATTTCCGCTGTTGTCTTTGTCATTCGCGATCTCTGCAGCGGTTCCGAGTTCGTTCCGCAAAGCCGTGATGGTGGTCGAAAGCAGGACTTCGGCATTCGAAGCGATGACCACTTTTTCATAAGCGCTTCGGGCAGCCGGGATGCCGGCGACAACGATCGAGGATGCCATGAGCATGATCAGGATCGCAGTCAGGGCTTCCACAAGGGTGAAGCCGCGGCTGCCGCGTATTTTCTTTTTGATGGTACTGATCTGCTCTTTCATCGTTTCTTCCTGTCACCGGGTGGTAATGATTATATATGTGAAGCAGTGTGTCGGATTTTGTTTCAGTATTTACAAAGCAGTCTGTTGGATTCTTTTTCAGTGTCTGTAAAACCGCAGTCTTTACGGCGAGGATCCTTCGTCGCTGCAGCTCCTCAGGATGACAGCGGATTGTGTCTGTACAGTCTCAATCCCCGGCATCCGGCTTATACGAGTACACCGGATAACGGGTAAACTCTTCATTTCCATAATAAACAATAGTATACGTCTGCGCGTCCAATCCGCCGGAAACAGCTGTGATGGTGACCGTCCCTTCCGTTCCTGCTCCGGACATCTTTATCACGCCGTTTTCCTGTTCACTGGCAGCATAATAGCTGTCCATCTTCGTTCTGCTCTTCTCCACGAGATTCGCTGACGCGGTGATCGCGCCGGCCAGCATGGTCAGCGCCAGGGAGGAGATCAGAAGCGCAACGAGGGTCTCGGAGATCGTCTCGCCTTTATTGCTTTTCAGTTTTCCGGCTGCGGACTTCTTCTCATCCTGCATCATTTCCTGACTCATCCCTTTCTCTTTCATAATCATGCTGTATCTCACGGATCCGGTAAAACCGCAGTCTCTACGGCGTGGATCCTTCGTCGCTTTCGCTCCTCAGGATGACAGCGGGGTGTCTCCTCTGGATGACAGACAAAGTCATCATTTGACAATAGTCTCGATTCCCGTCAGCTGCCAGGTCAGGGAGGTCACTTCCGTTGTCGTGACCGTCGTCGTGACATTGTAAGTCACTGTTCCGTCAGCTGCTGCGACAATATCTTCCCGCGGCCCGTCCACCGATCTGTTCCCTGTATCCGTATGTTTATCCGCCAGAAATGTCAGGCAGAGCGCATACTGTTTTCCTGTCTCCCCGGCATTCGAAATGGTGAGAACGATATTGCCTGCTGCATCCACGGATTCTTCCATCACGGCAGCAAGCGGATCACTTTCACCGGAAGCCAGTGAGGATGAGAGTTTCAGTTCTTTTTCTTTCGCTTCATCCTTTTTCTGCAAATAGTACCAGGCAGCATCGTTCAGAATAGAAGCGGTACAGAGGGATTCGGCATATGTTGCATTCGTTCCATCTCCGTCAATCTGGCTCCTTTCTGTCAGGTCAGCATCTGTAATGCCTGCTGCAGTCTTGTCCGCGACAAGATAGATCTTCGGAGTATCTTCTTTAACAGACCCGGCCTCCCCGGCAATACCGTCCGTATAGGGAGTTGTCTGCGTGCTTTCCGTTACTTTTACGATTGATACAATCTTACCGTCAAGCTGCTCTTTCATCAGTTCCGCTGCGGACGTCACACTGTAATAACGCTGGTCATATTCCGCTGTTTTGCTCATGCGGCCGGACGCTGCGGTGGCAGCGGTCAGGACAACGGAGCTGACGACTGCGCAGATCAGGAAAAGGAGCAGTGCGAAGGTGATGGAGGCACCGGTCTCCTGACGGAGTTTATTCTTTATTAAATTGTGCATGCACTCCACCTCCTTTCCTGTATATTCATACTCCTGCAGTAAAACCGCTGTCTTCACGCGGTGGATCCTTCGCCGCTTACGCTCCTCTGGATGACAGACAGACTGCTCTCCTGAGGACATTTTTACTTTCAGTCAATACCAGCCTTCGGGGAATCCTCCGACAGCTTCGCGCCGTTTTCATCCACCGTCAGCTCGAACCACTTCTTGCTGTCATCATAGCCTGCCGGCACACCTGTTTCATGGATATAGTAGGTGCCGAAAGGCAGTTCGCCGATCCAGAATGCACCGGCTGTGCCCGCTGTCTGATCCTTCGCCAGCACGGATCTGTCATACCGAAGGATATCAAAGACCGCACCCGGCAGCGTTACAAATGTGCTGCTGGTCTTCCGCAGGATCGCTTTCCGCCTGATCTTAGAGATATTCAGAATACCGTAGGACGAAATATCAGGTACTTCCAGTGCCTTTCCGGTCTTCGTATCGAGCAGGAAGATGGCCGAATCCTTTTTGTCATCACCGGTTCCCGTCCGGGCTGTCATGATCTCTTCGGTGATATTCTCCAGAACACCGCTGCCGGCATCCTGCATCGCACCATCCCCTACAAGAACAATATAAACATTTGGCACCGGCTTTCCGTCTGCTGTCATGGTAAGTGCATTCAGATAACCCTCTGGAGCCTTTTCTTTCATATAATAGACGCCGGCCGGAATGCTTTCAAACAGCACCTGTCCTTTCTCAAGCGTTTCTCCTGTCTTGTCCTTAAATTGATCTGTACCGTCTGCGGACTCTGCCGAAGCAGGATTTCCACCCTGCATATATGCAGTATTGCACAGCGCATCCGTATACAGCGTAAATACTGCTCCCGCCATAGGATTGCCGAATCCGTCTGTCTTCCGGAACGAAATGTCAAATCCGCCGGACCAGTATACGTACGCAGGCTTCTCTCCCGTACTGCCGCTCAGATAGGAATCCCCGCCGCAGTTCGTGACATCATCCGGCTGCGCATTCCGGAACGCCGCATAGGCAGCACCGTTCAGCTCGTCCGCAGTGATCCGTGCAAACGGCTTCATCATAGCGTAATGATTCAGATGTTCCGCGAACACCCAGACAGAACCGGCTTCAGCTGTCAGATCTCCGGTCAGGACGATCGAAGCAGGGGCTGTTCCCGTTTCTTCAATATAAATATCCTGACGGGGCTTTTCATAGGTCTTTCCGCCGTTCTTCTTTCCGATGTAAGTCTGATCCCGGAAGTTTCCGTTCAAAGCGGTAATATTTCCGCCGACATCCGTGCCTTTTCCGCCAAAGGAAGGACTGCCCGAAAGTTCCAGCACAGCTCCGCTTGTCAGGAAAATGCCCGCGCCGTTTCCATCGCTCTCATTGCGGTTGATCGTACCGCCTGTCATAACAACCGTTCCGCCGGCTGCCGCATAAACCGCGCCGCCTCTGCCTTCTGTCTTCGCATTTTGCAGGACTGCTCCGGTCTGGATCGTCAGCTTCCCGTGATCCGGGACAGTGACGATACCGCCGTCAGCATCTGTCGTATAGCTTCCCTTCACACCGTCCAGGATGATCTTTTCAAGTGTCAGATCCCCGGCTGCTGTAAACATGGATCCGCCTGCAAAATCACGCCTGATCGTGGCTGTTGTACCGGTTCCCTGATAAGGGAATTTGTCCGCGGATACGGAAGCCGTTGTCAATGTGACAGCGCCTTTTACCGCTGCAGGCAGAACAGCTGCCTCCGTAAGAGAATACGAAGGAATGAGCATCTGGATCTGCACGCCGTTGCTGACAGCATAGCTTACACTCGTTATTTCCTCTCCGTGATAGAAGGTTCCTTCAAGCGCCTTGAACGCGCCTTCTTCACCCGTCAGTTCAGTGTAAACAGCCGGCACATGATAATCTTTCCCTCCTGCTGTGATCTTTCTGTACAGGAGATTGCCTTCATGATCGGTGATCTTGCACACCGGCCGAATATTGGTAAATGTCACGGAAGAGGTGTACGGATCGATGTCCGTCCTTCCTTTGTTCTCACCGATCCTGCTTGTGATGACTTCAGCCGGCATCGCAGCGTATTTCTTTGCCTGCTCTCCGGTCAGATTCTCGATCACTTCATAGGTAAGGCCTTCAGACAGATTGACGCCTGTAATCGTCTTGCCTGCCTTCAGGGTAAAGGTCGCAGTGGCAGTGTCTATATTGTTGCTCGTAAATACCATTTCACCATAATCGCCGGTCGTGCTGTCGATCTGGTAAGCATGCAGCTGACCGCTGACAGTCGCTCTTCCGCGGATATTTACGGTAAAGCTGAATTCCTCGTCCGGATCCGCCCGGTTCGACGCTCCGTCCACGACTTCCTTCGACACCTGCAGGGAGAAGATCTGGATCCAGTAAATCGTATTCGGATCGGGATTTTCGATGATCCCGCCCTTCAGACCGTTCCGGTCATTCACAAAGCTGTAGAAGTTGGTCGTGTTGTCTCCGGTCACGAATGTACCGAAATCCTTCCGTTCCGTACCATGGTTGGTGTAAGCATTATTCGCGTCAGACACATAAACGCCGATATAGGCACCGGCAAACAGGCCGCCGTTGTTGGTATTGATGACCGCTTTGGTATTCTGGTTCAGTTCCACATTGCAGGCGTTTCCGGGTGCTGAACTGACATCACAGGTATTGCCGGCAATATTGACTTTGCCGGAGAAATACAGCCGTGTATCAGCGCCGCCGATGGCAATGCCGCCGCCGGTCTGTGCTGCATTATTCCCGGTAATGGAACCGCCGGACATCGTAAAGGTCTTGCCGTTGGCAATATAAACACCGCCGCCGGATCCGCCGGCCTCCCCGCCGCGGATGGTACCGCCGGACATCGTAAATCTTCCGTTGTTCTGATATACGCCGGCACCATTTGCAGTAGCGATGCACTGATAGATATTTCCGGCTTCGATCTGCACTGAACCTGTATTTTCATAAACTGCGCCGCCGTTCGCTGCCTTGCAGTTCCGTATGACACCGCCCCGGATCACCAGGTTTCCGGCGTTCACCATTACGCCTCCGCCGTTCGCCGTCGTATCGGCATTCTGCAGGGTGCAGTTCTCACCGAGGATTACGGTATAAGCGTAAGAAGCCTGATTGATATACAGACAGCGCGAACTTCCGTTCGGCGTAATTCCGTTTTCGGATCCGCCGTCGATTACAATGTTCTCCAGCGTCAGATTGCCGAACACGTTCATCAGGGATCTGCCGGGAGCGACCTGGGATGTACGGGTGACCGTTGCCCGGGTGCCGGGTCCGACATAAGGATAGCCGTCTTTGTCATCCTTGCCGGCCGTGGTAAAGATGACGTTCCGCCCGGGAACTTCCTTCACATTCATATCCGCACCGGTCTCATAGTCATCCAGCATCTTGATACAGTAGGTACTGCCGGTATACAGTTCTCCGTCCTTCGTGTAAAGTGCGGGAGACTCCGTGCACAACATGTTGAAAGCAGCGACTGTACTATAGCTGCTGTAATTGTTGTTCCCGTCATTCCCGGTTCCCAGCCTGTCAAAGATCGCAGGTGCAGTGCCGTTCGCCTTCATATACAGAAGATTTCCCTCACCGTCCGTGATCTTCGCAATCGGCGGTCCTGCCCAGATGATCTTCTTTCCAGCCGGATCCGTACGGTCGATGATGCCGTGCAGGGTACTCGCATCTGCTTTAAATACAGCGGAATCGTCGGAAAATCCGTCCGGATTTGCATACTGCGCATCGCCGAATACAGTTCCGACCTTATTCGCGTTTACGACATGGATCTCTCCGTCCAGATGACAGTAAACGTGGGTACTTGCAGCATTATTCTGCTGATTTGCTCCGGTGCCGCCATCCCACAGACGCAGGTTGGAAGCAACGCCGGCCGAGGTATGATTCTCCCTTACATAGATCGTATCCCTTGTATCCGCATTGGCGTCGGAAGGACCAACAAAGAGGGTGCGCTCATTCGGCAAATAAACGCCGGCACAGTCCGCTGCTGTATTGGTCAGCAGCCGGTTTCCGGTAATTTCAGTACCATTCCGGAGCGTCAGCTGGGAGCGCGTATAGATTCCGCCGCCCTGATTTCCGGAAGTATTGTCGATGATCTTCGAGGAATCCACGATCAGGGAATACGCAGTGCCGTTCACAGGCGCAGTAATACCGCCGCCCTTTCCTTTGGCATTGTTTCCTCTGATCTCTGATCCCGTTACAGTGACCGTTTGGACGTTCGCGAACACACCGCCGCCGCCGCGCTCTGCACCGGTATTTGTATCGTTCGATGTATTGCCGCTGATGACGGCATTGGCAACGGTAAGCGCAGAACCGGCAGCATTGCGGTTCTGATAAATTCCGCCGCCGGACAGAGCAGCCGTACAATTCGAGACCTCTGCTGTACCGTCTTCAGATGCCCGGAACACTACTGTCTTCGCAAGCGTATAAATACCGCCGCCGTTGCCGCCGGAAGTATTGCCATCCAGCGTACAGTTTTCCGCAGTCAGCTTCATAACATCCCTTGTGGTGTCATCAGCAATTTCAAATGTAATGCCGCCGCCGTGGCTCCTGGCCGTATTGCCGGATATTGACGAATTTGTTATTTCCAGTTCCCGAACGCCCGCGAAGATGCCGCCGCCGCCCTGAACGGTATTCGTACCGGTACTATTTGCCGTATTGCCGTCGATATCGGTGTCACTGACCGTCAGTTTCGAACCGGCAATATTCACCTTATGGAAAATACCGCCGCCGTTTGTCTTTGCCGTATTGTCCGATACAGAGGAGCGAACCTTATTGCCGTCCTCATCAGTCTTCGTATCGCTTGCGCTGATCGTGACAGTCTTCGCCATTGAGTAGATACCGCCGCCGTTTCCGTTCGAGGTATTGCCGTCTATCGTACTGCCTTTTACAGTCAGTACCAGCTTCGCGCGGTTCGTATCACTGTCGATATCAAACCAGACGCCGCCGCCGTTTCCGGAAGCATTATTCCTGGAAATATCGGAATCCGTGATCGTCAGGGAATCATAGCTGTAAGCATATATACCGCCGCCCTGGCTGGTGCACGTATTGTCCGTAATCTTTGTACCATCAACATTCACTGTCCTGGCATTCGTATATACGCCGCCGCCGTTCTTGCTGTTATTCTTCGTCTGGTTCCCGGTTATTACAGCATTCGTGATGCTCAAAGAACTGCCGTTCGCGTTTCTTGTCTGGAAGACCCCGCCGCCATCATTGCTGGAGGTACAGTTTTTCACCTCCGTATGAGCAGTTTCGCCGCTTTCAGCGTCCGTATAATCACCGATGATCAACTCCAGCGCTGCCGCGTAAATTCCACCGCCCTGGTTGGTCGCTGTACAGCGGTCAAATGAACAGCCGTAAATTTCTCCCTTTCTGGCATTCGTATTGGAAAGTGCAATACCGCCGCCCTGGGCACCGGAAGTGTTGGTAAAGATACATCCGTTTACCGTCGTATTAACCGCCGTACTTCGGAAGCCGCCGCCGTTCTGCTTATAAGCCTGGCAGTCGTTGAATGTACATTTTGTCAGTGTGATCGAACAATTTGTATTCGCTGCCGGATTTGCGGAGTTCAGCGCATAGACATTGAAACCGCCGCCGTTTCGTTCCGTCGCGACACAATGTTCAAAGGTGCAGTCCGATACATTGATGGTCTTGGAGTCAAGCTCCAGACCGCCGGCCGCTTTGGCGCTGCAGTTTGTAAAGGAACATCCCGAAATGGTCGTCCAGGAATTGACATTGCTGTCCACCCTGTGGAACACAGCTCCTGCCTGGTCTCCGCCGTTGCAGTTCTCGAAGACACAATCTGTCATGATCAGTGTGTTTCCAAAGAAATGGATCGCACCGCCGCCGATTCGGTTGCCGGATGCCAGCGTGGAATTGCAGTTCGAGAAACGGCAGTTTGCTGCTGTCAGTTTGGAATTTGCCTTGCCCTGCGCACTGTTGTTCCAGTCATCAATGTATAAAGCGCCGCCGTTCTGGGCATAAACATTGACAAAATCGACCGTGTCAAGCGCTACTTCAAAGAATGATAATCTGACTGCGCCTCCTGCACTGTTGCCGCGGACACTCTTGCCGTCTATGATCAGATTTGTAAGTGAAAACTTGCTGTTGACATTGCCGGTCTCAGACGTGATCATAGAGTTCGTGTTCTCCGAGTCACGGCTGATGATCGCCCGGTCGCCCTCACCGGTATAGGCATACGTGACACCCGACTTCGCTGCCGTGGTCAGCGTTATATCATATCCCTGCGGAATCACGACTGCATCTGATGCCGGCAGCAGATAATCCGTCAGCATTTCGATGACAGCTGTCTTTGCGGTTTTGAGTGTATAAGGCGGGTTAGCTCCGGTCGTGTTTTTGATCGCCGTGATCGCATCACTGATCTTGCTGTAGGGATGCTCCTCCCCATCTGCGTCAACGACCTTGCAGATATACTTATCGTCACCGAAGATGATCTTATAGGTTCCGGAAGCATTCAGTGTCCTGCCGGTAAGCTGCGCAAATGCGCCGCCGGTAAGGGAAGCCGTCTCCTCAACAAGGCTGCCTGCTGCCCCGCGTCTGACCCGTACACTGGAATCCGTGCCGTCAAAGCTTCCGTCCAGTGTATAATTCATGTTCCGCCCGCCGGGGATCAGCAGGTTGACCGACTGTCCGGCTGCCAGCTGCAGATCCGCTGCAGATACAGGCAGCATGGCGTCCCGGATCGCGCCGTTCTTCGCAAAGACCATGCCGTATCCGGCTGTTGTTGCGCTGTTGATCACGCTTGTGTTGTTCACCTTCATATCGCTGATGGTCAGCGGCATATCGGTGTTGTTCTCGATCGAAATATACGCCGGTTCCGCATAGTAAATAATGATCTTTTTCTCTTCCAGATCAACGACGCTTCCGTCCCGCTTTGTCAGCTGCCACTTGGATTCCGCAGTATTCCAGGTGAGTGTTGTAACATAATCATCAAATGCGGCCGCACCTTCCCTGAATGCGCCGCCGTAGACAGCGGTCGCAGTCAATCCCAGGCTGTATTTTGTATTCAGCTCAGCCGCCAGGTCGGAAATCGCATCGTCATGAAACTCAGGATAATAACTGTTATTGGTATATTTGGAAGTACCGGTGACCGCAGGCGGAAATCCTCCGCTGTAGGAAGCAAGGTAGCGCACTTCCACTTTGATGGCGTTGCTCCAGTAAAGCTTCTTCGCCGCTGTATCGCTCTGTACGGTAAGTGCCGGGAACCGGTCGTTCGTGATCTTGTTCGCATTGGTATCGCTGGTATAGACCGCGAATCTGGCGCCGGGCACACTGCGCGTATTCACCACCGCGTCCGGTACATGGATGCCGATCGCCGCACTGCCGCCCAGCGTATCAATATTGATGACGGCATCGTCATCCTGATCCAGATAGACGTTGCTTGCAGCACCGTCCAGTGTGTTGCCGGTGATCCGGACGTTCCCGTTCAGGATCAGACGGGCCTCTGTGCTGCCCACGCCAACAGCACCGCCCGCAGAGGCAGTATTTCCGGTAATGCTTCCGTTATTGATGGTCGCATTTCCGATGTTGACAAAGACTGCTGCACCGTTTTCGGCGCTGTTCCCGGTCGCAGTAACTGTATTCAAAGTGAGATTGCCGCTGTCCATGCAGACTGCGCCGCCGCGTCCGCTCTCCGCGCTGTTGTTTGCCAGGCTGCTGTCGGACAGGGAAGCAGTTCCGCTGCCAACATATACCGCGCCGCCGTCACTGTTTGCAGTATTTCCGTTCATGCTGCCGCCGGACACTGTCACATTGCCGCTGCGGGCATACAAAGCGCCGCCGTTCTCACCGGCAGTATTCTGATGCAGTAAAGCATTATTCAGGGTCACTGCACCCTTATCCGCATAGACTGCACCGCCGCTGCCGCCGGCTCTATTGTCCGTAACACCAGCGTCTGTGATGCTGACTGTACCTGTTCCGGTGCAGAACGCGCCGCCGTTGCCAGCCGTCGCAGTATTCCTTGCGATGGCAGGCGCAGTGCCGCCGGCAGGTGCCGATACGGTAATCGATCCGCTGACTGTGCAGACTGCGCCGCCGTCATTCTGTGCAGTATTGTTCGTAATGCTTCCGCCGGTTACCGTTACATTGCCGCTGCCCGCATAGACTGCGCCGCCGTTTGTACCGGCCGTATTCCTCTGCAGGTTTCCGCCTGCGATTCTCACATTACCGCTGCCGGCATAGACTGCGCCGCCGGCTCCTTCCGCCGCATTATTTTCTTCCATCGTTCCGGCTGTCACATCCACAGTGCCGGACGCGGAATAGACTGCGCCGCCGTTCTTCGCGGCATTTTCACTGATCACGGAATTACCGGATATCGAAACAGAAGCGCTTCCGGTATATACCGCACCGCCGTTTCCTGCTGCAGCAGTATTGCTCGTGATCGTTCCGCCGGTCACCGAAACAGAACCGGAACCGGTATAGATCGCGCCGCCGTCACCGACAGACGCCTGATTGTTCCTGATCTGCGGAGGCGCAACGCCGTTTGTTTCCGAAATGCTGACCGTACCGGTCTGCACATAGACTGCACCGCCGTTTTTCGCCTTATTGTTTTCCAGGGCGGCATTCTGATTGATATTAACTACTGCATTTTCCGCGTAGACCGCACCGCCGTTTCCTTTTTCCGCACTGTTGCCGGAGATACGCGAGGTACCGGAAAGACTGATGGTTCCTGCCGCTGCATAAATCGCGCCGCCGTTGTCTGTGAGTGCTTTATTATCCTGCAGCACTGCATTGCCGGTCACGGTAATGCTGCCGCTTCCGGTATAGTAAACCGCACCGCCGGATGCAGCCTGGCAGTCTCTGATCGTACCGCTGCTGATCGTCAGATCACCGCCGGAAGCATTCACTGCGCCGCCGTTTCCGGTATTTACTGCATTCCGGATAACGGTTCCTGCACCGATCGTCAGATCACCGGTACTTGAGATAACGGGAACAGACGCTTTCACAGAGGCGCCATCCAGAATCATATTCTTAAAAGTAAGTGCACCGCTGTTCGTGAACATCGGCGCATCAGCAAGCTCCTCTGTCCTGGTGATGACCGCCAGTGTGCCCGCGCCGGTAAATCCGTTCTCCGCAGTCGTCAACGTAATATCATACCCTGCAGGGATCTCCACTGTATCCGCAGCCGGCATCAGGTAATCCGCCAGCATTTCGATCTCGGCTGTACGGGACGTGATGTTGTCTTCCACATATTCCACAGCGCTGCGAAGCGTATAGAAAATGTGATCCGTCCCGTTATCATTGATCTTGCAAAGCTGTTTGGGGCTGTTGATCAGCTCCACTCTCGTTTCCGCGTTCAGCGCCAGCGAAACCTGCTGGTTGTCGATGACTTCCGCAGGGGTTGTCTGGCTGCCTGTGATGGAACCGGTCTTTGCGGTCAGATCATAGTTCTCGTTTTCAGACTCGGTGATCGTATAGTTTCCGCGGGGCATTCCCTTCAGGCGGATCCTGGTACCGTCCTCTACGGTAAACGTGATCGTACCGGGGTTCGTACCCTCTGCCGGCACGGCTTCCACGGATGCGTTTTCCGCGCCTTCCGCTTCATAGCTGTCTGCGGTGATCGACCCGGAACTGATCGTGACCGTATAGGAAGAATCCGCAAAGATCGCATTCTCCCCGCTTGCGGACATATCCACCGTCTTGCTGATCTGCAGATCATACCCTCTTTCAGTGTAGACCGCGTAGATACACGGCGTATCTTCGACCGGCAGATTTCTCCAGCTTTCGCCGTCAAAACTGTACTGGAGCGCATTCTCCCGGACTCTCAGCTTCATGACGAGCTGATCGCTGATGCCGTCAAGTGCATCCAGTGTGTCTGCATCAAGATTTCCTGCGCCAAGGCGCGTATATTTCAGATACCGTTCATAGATCCCGTCATCCAGGATCGGCGGCATACGGAAATTCTTTCCGGACTGGCTGATCGTAAAATCATTTCCGACAAGGGCGAACGGTTCCCGCTGTTTCACGGTCTTCCCGTTCAGCGTCAGGGAAGCATGATTATAAGTGACCGCTTCCGCAGCACCGATCTCCCCTGTCTGCGGATCAGGCAGGGAACCGGTGATGTCTGTCAGATTTCCGGCCGCATCCGCTTTTACATACCGGATCAAGGGCATAGGATAATACAGGTAGTAAAGCGTGTTTCCATCAAGCTCCCCTGCCGTATTTCCATCTGCATCTTTCAGAACAAGTTTGCAGAGATTACTGTCCGTTCGTTCGTAAGAAATGGAAGCAATATCCATGCCGGCAACCGTAACCGCGTCTCCGTTGTTCTCTGCGCCGGAACCATACAGAACGGTCCCGAACGAATACGTATCCGTATCTCCTGTAAAAATGGCGTCTTCCGGAAGCTTCTCCGTAAACACGGCGGACTCTCCGAGTGCAAGATCAAAGCTGTACGCGGTTTCTGCGCTGCTTCTCAGGGAATCCCGCCGGACGATGCCGCCGGTCATGCCATCGTGTTCCGCCATCGCAACATGGACTTCCACCCTGAAGGCCTTATGGGTGTTTGTAAAGACCGTCTCCCGTACACCGCCGCTGCCGTCTGCCGTATAAGTGAACTGATACGGTTCGGCGTTCTGCAGGACACCGTCGATCTCTGTGGAGAATGCCGCGTCCGGAGTCTGGGTGATCGTGACCTTCTGGGCTGTCACTTCTGCAGTGACCGTGCGTGTCGCATCATTTTCTCCCGCATCGATCGTTTCTGTTCTTCCGTAAAACAGAACAACGGAATCCGCCTCATTGTCTTTCAGCTGTACAGAATAACGGATGATCTCCACCGGTGTTTCTGTTGTCACCAAGGGATCCCCGTCATTGACCCACTCTCCGTCGGTCAATCTCTGTTTTTGCACGGAAGTCTCTTTCGTTTCGGCAACAACGTACTCAAAAGCAAATGGCTTTTCCATCAGAGACGCATCGCCGACTGTTTCTTCGTTAAACGTAACGACTGTGGGCTTCTGCGTATAGTAAATCACATACAGCTCCGGATCATAGCCGCAGTTCGTCCATTCCAAACCGTCTTCGGAATATTCGAATCCCCGCCAGGTATTGCGGACCTGAAGCTGCGGAGATGCCTCCCCGGCGGAAGAAGCAGAGGTCAGCATATGCAGACCTTCCACACTGTTAAGCACGCTGCCGCCGATCCCGTAGGCATAGCAGGTAAAGCTGCTGCCTTCTACCCAGTCGAGCGGAGACGCCAGCTTTTCAGCCATGTTATAGGTTCCCAGCGCCGTGTCTGTTGCTGTCGGAGCGGTTCCGGCAGCACTCACATCGCTCAGCTGATCATCCTCGTCAATGCTCTTATAGCCGATCGGAAGCGTCTTCTTATTAAAGTATACGAAGTAAACCTCCTTCCCGTCCGCCAATGCGGTATAGGAGGTCTCCCCTGCATATTTTACACAGACACGCTTTCTGATGCTGTCATATTTCACAGTTGTTACAGCATTGCTTTCGGAAATGCCTTCAAGTGAATCCGACACGGCAGCGAAAGCGAATTCGTAAACCGCAGGCGCAGTTACATGACTGACTGCTGTCAGTTCGGTTTCCTCTGTGTCGACAGTGATATCGTTGACTGCCCAGTCATTGGTTTCCGCCAGGGTCTCCGCCGAAGCATCCACTGCGTGGACTTTCAGCGTGTTCGGTTCACTCCAGCACGCATAAAGATCCAGTGCACCGCTTACAGGCTGCGAAAAATCATATTCTGCGGATGCGGGCGTCGGATCCGGATCTGTTGTCCAGTACCGGAAGATCTTCCGGCCGGATCCGGTATACTCCGGAATATACGCCGGTTCCGTGATTGCTGCACGGATATAAGCGGTCCCGGTATAGGTGTTTGTTTCTTCGTTATATGAATATTCGGGAGCATCCCAGGTGCCGCCCCAGTTTGCCTCTTCCTCTGTCAGATGATAAGTGACGGTCGTCCGCCATACAGCATACAGCGTCTTCGGCTCCTTGCTGTCAACAATGCACACGCTGCCGGGGGTTAACAGCTTTGCGTCCGGATCCTTCGGATCATAATTCTGCTGATCGCTCCAGCCGGCAAGGACCGCACCCTCTTTTGCAAAGCCCGTGCCGCTGCTCAACCTGAATCTGGAATTATTGGGAAGACCGGAAACTGCTGCAGTTCCATTGTCAACAACACCGGAAGCCTCCGTTTCCTGCCCGGAGACATCGATCGAAAATCCAAAATCAACATCACCGCTTCCAATCGTACCGCCGTTGGCGTCATAGATCACGGATGCTGTTTCCAGTCTGACATAGACTGCATCCAGCCAGATGATATCCTTCCCGCCGGAACGCACTGCATCATCCGCGTGCAGCGTCATGCTCTTTCCGGGCAGGAAGATCCTGCCGCCGTCTTCGCCTCTGACCTTCCATCCGATAAACGTATAGCTGTCTGCTTTAGCAGAACGTGACAGGACAACGTCGGAATTGTCTGCATATCCTTCCGGAAGCACCGCCTCTTTCGTACCGTCGTCCAGCCTGCCATCGCCGGCATCATAAGCCAGATAATACGTGCCGGCTTTCTTCCAGCGCAGTTTCAGATAAGTATCATGATCGACCTTTCTGCTGAAATCATAAGGAACTTCCGTTCCGTCCGCCAGCACCTCATACCATCCGGCATAAGTGTAGACGCCCGGTGCGTATTCAAAGGTGCTGTCTTCCGTCGCTTCACCGGGATCACTGGTATACTTCGTCTCACGATCAGTCTCGCTGTGATCCCATTCGTTCCCGGTATAGCCATAGTAAGCACGGTCGTGTTTCACGTAATAATACGTTCCGGAGCTGGATTCGACATAATCACGGCTCACCTGCGTATACTCCTGCACGGTCTCGCCGTCCCAGGTCTCCCAGAACCAGGTTCCGCCGGTCCCGTTGAAGGTACCGTAATTCGGATCGATCTGCACCAGGTACCAGTCCGCGCTCCAGCCGGCATAGATCGTCAGATCGTTGTCCGGCATCACATCATAAAGCACTTTCTGTGCGCTTCCCGTAAAGGCATCATAAGATTCTCTGGTGAAGAAGACTCTGGTGGAACACGCCGGATCCGCATACCAGCCGCTGAAGGAATAGACCTTCTTTCCGGAAGCGCTCGTCACGGAAGAGACCGGATCTGCGGGGACATAGGTGCCGCCTTCATTTCCCGCAGTCAGGGAACGTTCGTACGGTACCTGGAACGATCCGTAATCTGTGCTGTCATCTGCAGAATCAGCAAATCGGAGTACATGAAAACTGGCGGAAGGATTATACGCTGTATCATCCCGGTCATAATAAACGTGCAGCACTGTTCCGCCGTTTTCATCGACGGAAGTGCTCTCCGAGCAGCCTGCATAAACAAAGCCTTCGTACGTTCTGGCTGTATACTCCTCGTCCACGGATACAACAGTACCGGGAGCAGCGGTCTTTTCGATTCCTTCCGCAAAATCATACAGCTTTTCCGCCCCTGTACCGGAAGTCTTCTGTTTCCAGATAATGATCCTGTAAGGAACGCTGTGGTTTCCCCATTTTGCATAGAGCGTGGTATCCGCGCGGAGCATCAGCTTTCTTTCGGAGATATAAACGCCGCCGTCATCCGCATTGCTGACGAGCACACCGTCAGCACCGGTAATCTGTGAACCGTAATCTACAGTAACATCACTTCCGGAAGAAGACATCATTCCGGTATACCATCCCTGGAAGGTATAACCGTCCCACTGCGGCACAGCCAGCGATTCCGGGCCGTCGCCTTCAAACCATTCCGCCGAAGGGATATAGGAGGCACCGGAACCGGCAGGGCCGGTATAGAAGCTCAGACGGTGGACCGGTTTGTAAAGCGGATACAGATCGGTCTTTTCCGATACGGTGATACAGCCATTCTCATCCGGGACGATGGGATCAAGTTCATTGCCCTGATCATCGGTCTCCGCACCGGGCACAGTGACTTTCGCATATGACCAGGCATAGAATGCCATCCTGCCTTCCCCGCTGCCGGCGTAAACAGTCTTTACATCATCGATCTTCACCAGTGCTGTCTTCGGATCTTCTTCCCCTGTCAGTTCCCCATACCTTGTGGCTGCCACGGGAAAAACGCCGGATGTGCTGTCATACTGATCGTGGAATACGACTTCGGCGTACTCCGTGTAAACCGCGTAAAGGTCGACAGCGCCGTCTTCCGTAATCGTAATATGATCAAAATCATACGGTTCCTCGGCAAGCGTATAGCCGCCGGTTCCGTCGGGATTGCCTTCATACCATCCTGCGAAGATCCGTGTATCTGTGGAAACAGGCTGCGGGACGATCAGTTCAGAGCCGTCCTTGACAGTCTGGGCATATACAGTATTACCGGCCGAATCCTTAAAGGCAAACTCCGTGTATCCGACTTCCTTATTCCAGACAAAAAACCTATAGGTGACCCTGTAATTCCCGCTTCCCTCTGCAGGATAAACAGCATATGCTTTTTTATTCTTTTTCACCGCGATTTCGGGAGGCTGCTCTGTAATCGTCTCTGCTGCAGCGGTTTCCGAATCTGCAGTATCAGCCGTTTCCCCGTCTGCGGTCTCTGTCTCTGATGATCCGGTGGCACCGGCTTCCATCGTCACCATTTCTTCTTCTGCAGACACAGTATCCCCGGCTTCCATCGTCACCGGTTCCTCTTCTGCAGACACGGCATCCCCGGCTTCCATCGTCACCGGTTCCTCTTCTGCAGATATAGCATCCCCGGCCTCTGTCATCTCCGGTTCCGTTTCTGTTTCTGCCGCTGCCTGCTCTTCTGCAGTCTCTTCCGCTGCCGCTTCCTCCGTCGGCTCTTCCTCTTCTGACGGCAGCTGTGCGGACACAACAAGATCCAGAGACGTTCCCTCCGCCTCTGTTTCAAACCAGATCGTATTGTCGGCGGTCGCGGTCAGACCGTTCTGATTTTCCCAGAACTGAACAAGATCATTTGTATTATACAAATAGGAAAGGCGGTCAGTGTCTGCACTGTCGTCTCTGTATACAACAGCGTCTGCGGCATACTGCCCGTTGTTCTGTGCGGCGCGTTCTTCATTTTCTTTGAAAGAATAGACCTGTACGGGGATATAGTCGTCGACGATCCTGCTGATCGTTTTTCCGGACAGTTCAATATCAAGGGTGCCTTCCGGAATATAAACGTTCCCACCCCCGTCGTAAAAGACAATGCTGATATAGAAAAGAGTCTGCTCCCGGAAAGTATTTCCTGCCGGGTCATCCGCAAATTCAATGATCTCCGCTTCCGCGGCAGCATCCGCCGGAAACAGGCCGCTCACCTTGACCGACAGCGGGATCTTCTTTCCGGTTTTTTCCTTCACCGGAACTTCTCTGTTATAGAGTGCCCACAGGAAACGGTCCGCATATGCAAAGACTGCGGTCTGTTTCTTCTTCTTGTAGAGCACTGTCCTGGAGAGATCTGCTTTTATGGTACGCAGCTCTACGGTGTTCTCCTGTACATCCTCCCCGTCTGATTCATCCCATTCTGTATCGGATTCGTCTTCGTCTGCATCGAAACTGTCTTCTGCAGGATCTGTTTCTGATCCGGCGCCCTCTTCGTCCGCCGGCGCGAATTCTGTTTCTTCTGCTGTGCTCCACGAATCGTTTTCTTCCGGAGCCTCCGTTTCGGGGACTGTTTCAGCCGGTGGTTCTTCCTCTGCCGCTTCGGTAACTTCCTCCTCCTGCTGCTCCTCCGGATCGGAATCGGCATCTTCGTCAGCATCCCCGGCTTCTTCTTCATTTTGTGCAGCAGCGTTCAGCGTTCCCGCCAGCTCTGCGGAGACACCATAAGAAGACGCGCTCTCCGCACGGGTATATGCGGGACCAGTCAGCGAGACCGCGAGAATAAATACCATAATGAAACTGAGCAGCCGTTTCCAGTGATCCATATATCCTGCCCTTTTCAGACCGGGAAAACCAGCCGGGATTTGTGATTAAAATAACTACCGTCTGTCTGCCTGAATTTTTCAGATGCACAAACAGACAGGCTCAAGCCCATCTTATGGGAAGTATACCACAATTATCTGAAAAATAAAAGTTATTTTCGACTATATATCACAACTTATCTGTCCTGTTTTCAGGGACAGATCGGAATCAGCGCCCCCGGAAGAAAAAAAAAGCAGATGACTTTTTGAAAAAGCCATCTGCCCATTGTTCGTTTTTACTGTCTCAGTTCAATATCCATCTTCTTCAGCGCGTTCAGGATCCTCTGCATTACCTCATTGATCTCATTTTCGGTAAGCGTATGATCTTTTGCCCTGAGCGTCAGGCTGTAAGCCATGGATTTAAATCCGGTCATGATCTGGGCGCCTTCGTAAATATCGAAGAGAGAAACCTCTTCCAGCAGTGCGCCGCCCTTCTTCCCGATCACTTCCTCGATCTCACCGGCGGAGATCTGCTTGCTGACCAGCATAGAGATATCTCTTGTAACAGCCGGGAACTTCGCAATGCCGGTGTACTTTCTGTCGAATGTCGCAAGATCAACGACAGACGGAATGTCGATCACGGCGATCACGGTCTTCTCACCGATGCCGTAATTATCCATTACCTGGGGATGGAGTTCGCCCATGTATCCGATCTTTCTGCCGGCGTAGCAGATATCCGCTTTTCTGCCGGGATGCAGATACGGTCTGTCAGTCTGCGGATCGTATTTGATCTTATCGCGCAGTCCGATGCGGTAGAAATACTCTTCTACAAAGCCCTTCATGGTGAAGAAATCGCCGTCTCCGTAGAAGCCCAGCACGAGCTGTGTTCTCTCATCCGGCAGCTCCGTGATCGGAAGCGCCTTCGGCAGATAGATATTCGCGATCTCATAAAGCGCGACATTTCTGTTCCTTCTGTTGTAGTTCGTTGCAAGCGATGTCAGCAGACCGTTCAGCGGCAGCGTTCTCATTATGCTGAAATCTTCACCGAGCGGATTGGCGATTGTGATCACCTTTCTCTCCGGCGCATCAGCAGGCAGAAGGAGCTTGTCGAATACCTTCGGGCTTTCGAAAGAATACGTCATCGCCTGGGAGAATCCGAAGAATTCCGCGGTATCTCTCGCAGCGTTTTCCACCCTGTGCTTGAAGGAGATCTTTCCTGTCGTGGCTTCTCCTCTGGGCAGTGTGACCGGGATCTTGTCGTAGCCGAAGAACCTCGCGACTTCTTCCGCGATATCGGCCTCCTGTTCCAGATCCTGACGGAAGCTGGGCGTCACCACTTCCCTGTTCACGGCGTCGAATTCGAGTTCGAGCTTTTCAAACGTCCTGATCATATCCTCTTCCGGGATATCCGTTCCAAGGAAATTGTTGATCCATTCAGGTCTGAAAGGAATACGGTGTCCTTCCATGCGGCGGGGATATACATCCACCATACCGCCTACCACTTCGCCGCAGCCAAGCTCTTCGATCAGCTCGCAGGCGCGGTTGATGGCCGCCTCAGCGTTGTTCGGGTCAAGTCCCTTTTCGAACTTTCCGGATGCATCGGTACGCAGACCGAGTCTCTTTGCGGACAGACGGATATTGGTGCCGTCGAAGCAGGCAGCCTCGAACAGGACTGTCTTTACATCGTCCGTGATCTTGGAATTCTCACCGCCCATGATGCCGGCAATGCCGACAGCCTTCTCGGCGTCATTGATCATCAGGACATCATGGTCGAGCTGTCTTTCCTGTCCGTCCAGCGTTACGAACGTATCACCGTCCGCCGCTCTCTTTACGATGATCTCAGGACCGGCGATCGTGGAAAGATCGAACGCGTGCATGGGCTGTCCGTACTCTTCCATCACATAGTTCGTGATATCGACCAGGTTATTGATTGGACGGATGCCCGCTGCAGCCAGCCGTCTCTGCATCCACTGCGGCGACGGTGCGATATTGATATTCTTTACAACTCTGGCGCAGTATCTTGCGCACAGATCCGTATCTTCGATCTTTACGGAAATATAATCGGAAGCCTTCTCCTCATTGCCGGACTTTTCTTCCTTCGGAGCGACAAAAGGCAGGTCAAATGTTGCTGCAGCTTCTCTTGCGATGCCGAGCACGCTGTAGCAGTCCACTCTGTTGGAGGTGATCTCGTATTCAAATACGACATCGTCCAGACCGAGCGCATGAACGGCGTCATCACCGGGTTTCAGATCGTCTCTGTCAACGAAGAAATAGATCCCGTTCTCCGGCGCTTCCGGATACATATCGCGGGAGGAACCGAGCTCCTCGATGGAGCACATCATGCCCTTTGACTCCACGCCGCGAAGCTTTCCGGCTTTGATCCGGATCCCGTCTTCGGGCATCGGGCCGCCGTCATGGCCGCCGGCAACTTTTCCGCCGTCCAGAACAACGGGAACAAGCAGGCCGACAGAATCAGCGGTCACATTCGGCGCGCCGGTCACGATCTGCACGGTCTCTTCGCCGACATTCACCTGGCACACGACCAGCTTGTCGGCATCCGGATGTCTCTCCACCGATTCGATGCGTCCGACTTTTATATTCTCAAGATTTTTATCCAGTGCGGTATAAAATTCAACCTTCGTTCCGGAGAGCGTCATCGCGTCCGTGTATTCCTGCGGCGTCGCGTTAAGTCCCGGCACATAGGCCTTCAACCATGAATATGCTGTATTCATATACTAAAACCTCCTCAGAACTGGTTCAGGAAACGGACATCGTTTTCATAAAGAAGACGCATGTCGTCGATCTCATACTTAAGAAGCGCGATCCTCTCAAGGCCGATGCCGAATGCAAATCCGGAATATACCTCGGGATCGATGCCGCTCATCTTAAGCACCTTCGGGTGAACCATGCCGCAGCCGAGGATCTCGATCCAGCCCTCGCCCTTGCACATACGGCATCCCTTGCCGCCGCACTTAAAGCACGTGATATCCATTTCCGCTGAAGGCTCGGTGAACGGGAAATGATGCGGACGGAACTTGACTTTCGTCTCCGGTCCGAACATCTCTTTTGCGAACTCGGCAAGCGTTCCTTTCAGGTCTGCCAGTGTGATATTCTTATCGATGACCAGTCCCTCGATCTGATGGAAGGAAGGGGAATGGGTGGCATCCACTTCATCCGCGCGGAATACTCTTCCGGGGGCAATGATACGGATCGGAGGCTTCTGCTTCTCCATGACACGCACCTGGACAGGAGATGTCTGGGTGCGGAGCAGGATGTCCTTCGTAATATAGAAGGTATCCTGTTCGTCCTTTGCCGGATGGTTCGCAGGAATGTTCAGCGCTTCAAAGTTATAATAATCCAGCTCGACTTCCGGGCCTTCCACGACTTCATAGCCCATTCCCACGAAGACTCTCTCGACTTCTTCCTGCGCGATGGTATTGGGATGACGGTGTCCTACCCGCATTTTCTTTGCCGGCAGCGTGACATCGATCGTCTCGGCAGCAAGCTGGGCTTCTCTCTGCTTTGCCGCGATCTGCTGTCTGATATCCTCAAGACGCTCTTCGATGACGGCTCTTGTATCATTCACCATCTGACCGACCTTCGGCCTGTCTTCTTTCGCAACGTCCTTCATGCTCTTGAGCACCTGGGTAAGCTCACCCTTCTTCCCGAGATACGCTACACGGATCTCATTCAGACGATCCAGGTTCTCGGCGCTTTCCATGCGCTCCATGGCTTCTTTCCTGATCTTCTCAAGTATATCCTTCATAGATCCCTCTTTCCGCAGGTCCGCTTTCTCCGGACCGCTCTAAATCACGATTGTAATTTTTTTGGCCCGACTAGTCAAGTGCCCTGAGCAATATTCGGCTGATTCTTGCCTTGGTTCTTTCGTCAAGACCGTCATAATACGCTGCGATCTCCTCTGTTTCCAGCCTTACCTCGTCTTCCGTATCCTTTATATCTGCTTCCAGCACTTCCGGTCCGACCCGGTAGATCCTGCACAGATCATCGATCCTTGACCGGTCCAGGCGCAGCTCCTTTCTGCTTTCATATCTGCACAGCGTGCTTTTGCTGACGCCCAGAAGGGCGGCGGCCTGCTGCAGGGATATTCCCATCTGCGTCCGCAGCGCATACAGCCTGGTGCCGTCAACGGTTCTTTTTTCTTCCCTCATTTTCCCACCGTCCGTCATTTCTTACGGCATTATAACAGAACGTTTTTTCCGTGAAAAGTACCGAAAATGCAATTGTACTATATTTTTAGACCATTTTTCATGAAGACTGAGACGAACAATGACAAAATCATGCCCGGACAGAGAAAAACAGCAGCCGGGATCTGCCGGCTGCCAGCAGCCGGGATCTGCCGGCTGCCGGCATGCTGTTTCCTTATATATAAACAGTATGCCAGGAGCAGGACCGCGGTACTGAGGAGCGCTGTTATCATCTCATTCTCCTTCAGCAGGAACGCCTCCGCCGAAAAAAGCCTGACATCCCCGCCGCCCAGCGCCCTGCCTTCAGAGACGATATAGACAGCCAGGATCACAGCAAATACTGCCAACGCTGTACCGGCGTCCCGGCAGAGCTCCTCTGTCCCTCTGTCCGGCCTCGTCAGTCCCAGAAAGAGCACGCCAAGAACGGATTTTCTGTCAATCTTTCTCCTCCTGCTGTCTGCCGCAGCCGTGTACAAAAGGACCGCGCAGGTGATGATCATCCATCCTGTCATTTCATGAACTCCTTCCCCGGATTTCCCGAAAAAAACACAGACGGCCCGGTGCTTATGTCCTGGTCATCTGTGTCAATGGCTGTATTCTGCAGGATACCGGCTGTACCGGCTGCTTCCTGCTTATTTCTTTCTTACGAGTCTGCCGCTTACATAACCTTTATAGGTCTTTCCTCCGACTTTCACCTTTACGCGATACCATGTCGTCCCTGCTTTATCTTTCGTCCGGTAATATGCTGTCATCGTCTTCTTTGCCGGGATCGTACAGAGTTTCCTGTATTTTGTACCGGCGTACTTCCTCAGCGTAACGGCTCCTGTCGACGTATATTTTGCTTTTGTTTTCTTCGTCCCGAAAACACGGATCGACGAGTATTTTCCATAGTTGTCCCTTGCGTCCACATGACAGACGGCCCGTACCTTATAGTAATACTCTGTGTATTTTTTCAGCCCTATATGTTTAAAGCTGCATTTTCCGGATACTTCTCCGGCTTTTTTATAGGTGCCGTTCGGCGCGTCAGAAGTCCAGATCTCATAGCCGTCAGCACCGCCCACAGCTTTCCATTTGATCGTGACAGACTTCGAAGCGCTCTTTTTCTTTTTCAGGTTCTTGACCTTGCCGAGCGCCACATCCGCGCATTTGGCGGAAACATATCCGGTAACGGTTTTCCCGTTTATTGTCGGTTTGACCTTAAACCAGGTAAGTCCCTCGTCATTCTCCGTTTCGGCATAGACCCTGAGTTTTGTACCGGCCTGTACAAAACCGAGCGTATCATGGCTTGTGCCGGCTTTCGTGCGGACATGCGCAGCCTGCGTAATTTTGATCTTTTTGGTGCCGTTCGCCTTTGTAGACGCATAAGCGACTGCAGAAGCCGGGCCGGTCACAGCCTTTCCATCCTCGGAATACTTCGCTTTGATCCTGTAGAAATATTCCTTTCCGGCTTTCAGACCGGTGTCCTTATAGGATGTACCGGTCACCGACGCAATATTATAGAACGGTCCGTCAGCGGAACCGGAACGCTGGACGGTGTATCCGGTCGCCGATGACACCGCTTTGAAGCTGAGCGACAGGGAAGAGGAGGATACCTGTTTTACCGAAAGCCCGGATACCTGTTTTGCTTCATCCGAGGATTCGGTCAGGGAACCGGATGACTTCGGGCGGTAGTAGAAATTCATGTCCACGGTCGTGGAACAGCCGTCCACCTCTCCGCCGCTGGCATACTGCCAGATCAGGTATTTTCCGTTGTAGTAGGTATTCGTATTGTAACGCGCGAACCAGATATCACAGAGTTTTTCAAGTTCAGCCGCATTATAATGATCCCGCAGGCTGTAATATCCGCCATAGACCATCGGTGTATAGCCGGCGGCTTTGATCTTTTCGCAGAACGCCTTCGCCATCTTTGTATAAGTCGCCTTGCTCGGATGGACAAGCGCCAGCCGTCCGCCCGGCGTCATTTCGGAGTCAAAGACCACTGGCATTTGGAGTTTCTTTCCGTCGAGCCCTGCTTCGTCAAGGAGCTTAATTACATAATCTGCTTCCTTCTGCGCCTCCTTCACCGTGACTGACTGGGAGAAATAATAAATCCCCAGAGGAAGGCCGGCTTCCTGCACGCCCGCAAGATTCATATCAAAGTTCTCATCCTTTGTCAGCCGCAGCTTTCCGGGTTTGGATTTCGTGATCCTGGGCTTCAGATCCGTATTCAGCCTGGAATAGCCGATCCGGAGCATCGTAAAGTCTATGCCGTCCGCTTTCACTTTTTTCCAGTCGACTTTTCCGTTATGTCTGGAAATGTCAATGCCGTTCAGGATCTCACAGTCCCGGAATGCATCGGAATGCGTATATTTTTTCCCTGTGTATTTGTTCTTTTTCTTATCCGTAAAAGTACCGTCTGCGGAAACAGTACGTGTGGTCCCTGCGTTTCCGGATGCAGCCAGACTCTTTGCCTGATAATACCGCTTCACATAATCCGGATCATTCAGGTCTTCTTTCGTGGCCGCCTGCACATCCGCAGACAGAAGAACCGCCGCACAGACCGCAAGTACCGCAATGACATTTCTGCAGGAAAACAATGATCTCCCCAAAATCATATTTTTCATCCTCTCGCACTGCCTTTGAAAGGGCAGATTTAAATGTTGCGCTTTTGTTACAAACTTATTACAGTTTACGACATGCCCCTTGTTTTGTCAAGCGCAGCGAAAAGATCAGGGGAGACAGAGGACCGTCCCCTGTCTCCCTGTCTCCCGGGTTCAGTGCTTCAGGAAGAGCCTTACCCCCTTCATCGCATGTTCCACCGGGAAAGGCATCAGTGCCTTTTTCGCGTTTTTCAGTTCTTCCCTGATCGGGATATGCTGCGGGCAGTGCTTCTCACAGGCCCCGCACTGAATGCATTTGCTGACATCGCTGTTGTCGCGCTTCATGCCGGTGATCTGCAGATATTCCAGCATGACCTGGGTCTTCGGTTCATAGGCGAGCTTGTTGTAGTTCAGGAATGTATTCGGGATATCGACGCCCTGCGGGCATGGCATACAGTACGCGCAGCCGGTGCATCCTACTTTCACGGATTGATTGATCGCTTCCTTCACCTTTTCTATAAGGAAGAAGTCCCGCTTCGTGAATTCACCGGGCATTGCCTCAGACGCTACCCGGACATTCTCCGTCACCATCTCCATCGTGTTCATTCCGGAGAGCACGCAGGTCACTTCCGGCTGGTTGTAAAGCCAGCGGAAAGCCCATTCGGCGGGAGAACGTTTTACCGGATACGCTTCCATGAGCTTCTTCGCCCTGGGAGGCAGATATTTTACGAGCCGGCCCCCGCGGAGAGGCTCCATGATCACGACCGGGATGCCTTTTGCGGCCGCGTACTGCAGGCCTTCCTTCCCTGCCTGCGTATTTTCGTCCAGGTAATTATACTGGATCTGGCAGAAATCCCAGTCATAGGCATCGATCAGTGCCTTGAAAGTCGGCGTATCCCCGTGGAAGGAGAAACCGATATTCCGGATCTCACCGGACGCCTTCTTCCTGTCAATCCATTCCTTCATGCCAAATCCGGCAAGTTTGTCCCATGCAGCTGTATCCGGAAGCATATGCATGAGATACAGATCGATATGATCTGTTTTCAGGCGTTTTTTCTGTTCGTCGAAATACCTGTCGACTGCTTTCGGATTCTTGATGAGATAGTGCGGAAGCTTCGTCGCAATGTATACCTTGTCCCGGCACTGGTTGCGCTCCAGGATCGTCCCGAGCGCCTCCTCGCTTCCGGAATAGACATAAGCTGTATCGAGATAATTCACGCCGGCTTCGATCGCCGCCATGACCTCGCGTTCCGCCTTGTCAATGTCGATCCGGTTTCCCTTTTTGTCGAACCGCATGCATCCATAGCCGAGCACGGATACTTCCGTTCCGTCTTTCAGTTTTCTGTACTGCATGTTTTCACCCCGCTTTTCCGAAGGCTGCTCTGCAGCCTTCCCTTTTTTATCTGTTATGATCCGTTTTCCCTGCTTTTTCCGCTTCCCACAGGACTTCAGTAAGCGTCTTCATCAGGATTCCTACATCCACCGGCTTTGCGATATGCCCCTGCATGCCGGCTTTTTCAGCTGCCTCCACATCTTCCTTGAAGGCATTGGCCGTCATGGCAAGGATCGGTATGCCCGCAAGCTGTCTGTCCGGCAGATTCCGGATGATCCGGGTCGCTTCATACCCATCCATGACCGGCATCTGGATATCCATCAGGATCGCATCATAGTATCCCGGCGCGGACGCCGCTACCATGTCTGCCGCGATCTTTCCGTTTTCGGCGGTCTCCGTCATAAATCCGGCCTGGGTCAGGATCATATTGGCGATCTCCATATTGATCATATTATCCTCTACGATCAGCAGGCGTTTCTTTGTAAAATCAATTTCCTTTTCTGCCGTATCGGTGCTGTCCGTCTCTTCCTCTTCGTTTGCCTGATCCACGATATCCGATTCCTCAGCCAGTCTCATCTTCAGCCGGATAATGATCTCCGTGCCGCTGCCCGGCGCAGTCAGGACCTCAATGGTACCGCCCATCAGATCCACGATGCTCTTGGTAATGGACATCCCGAGTCCCGTGCCTTCGATGCCGCTTACCGTGGAGGTGCGCTCCCTTTCAAAAGCATCGAACATCTTGTCCGCGAATTCCTTCGACATCCCGATCCCGGTATCCTGCACGCGGATCTCATAGGAACCGTAGCCGTTCTCCTCTGTGCCGGCCTGCCAGAGAGAAACGCTGATCCTTCCCCCTTCCGGTGTAAATTTAAAGGCATTGCTGATGACATTTAAGAGCACGCGGTTCAGGTTTTTCCGGTCGCACCAGACATATCTGTTCCGGATCTGGCCGGTATGCACCTGGAAATCCATATTCTTCTGACGCATCTGCTCTGAGAAAAGATCATAGATCCCGTCAAAGACCGCCGGAAGATCTGACGGAATATATTCCAGCTCGATCCGGCCGTTCTCTATACGGCTCATTTCCAGGACGTCGTTGATCAGTGCCAGAAGATGCTGTCCGGAGCTGTCAATCTTGTCCAGATAATCATGGACCTTCGTAAGATCGTTCTCCTTCCGCGCCAGATTGGTGTAACCGATAATCGCGTTCATTGGGGTACGGATATCATGCGACATATTGAACAGGAACTGGCTCTTTGCCAGACTGCTCTCTACTGCATGGATCTTTTCCCGTTCCACAGCTTCATGCTTCTTTCTGACAACATTCTGAACATACAGCATGACTGCCAGTCCGACGAAAATGATGATCAGCAGGATCACGCCGCCGTATGCAAGAGAGTTCCTTACCTCTTCCATGCTCCCGCCGGCTGCCAGCCGCTTCGCCATCCACAGAAGAGCGGAATAAACGAGCAGGGCGAAAAGCACTACGCCCGATGTCGACATGCCGCTGTACTCCGTCAGGGAGCTGCGCGTGACAGTTCTCCAGTAGAACACAAAGCCCAGCAGGCACCAGAAGGAAAGCAGCAGGAATGCTTCGCTTCCCATTGCTTCCATCGCCGACAGACGGGGTACGAGCTGCACGATCGCGAACAGGACGGAGATCAGTGTGCCGGCCATCCCGGTGATCATAATCTCTCTTTTTCCTTCAGCCATTGCGATCTTATATGCAGCAGCGGAGGTATATCCGAATCCCACGATCGCGCCGAATGACGTCAGATCAACGAACCAGTTCAGCGTATTTCTGCCAAGCAGCGAAAGGAAGATGGAAAGGACCATTATGAAAAGAATGCTGTACGTTGTTTCCGAGAACTTCTCCGAAAGGATCCTGTCTTCCGCCATGGTCGAGAGGACTCTGGTGGACGCCCGGTAACCGCCGATGATTCCTGTCAGGATCGCTGCCACAGCCGTGACTGTCATCACGGCAAGCCCCGCCGTTCCCATGATGGAATGCGCGGCGTAGAAAGTAGGCACGGATGACACACCGTTCAGGGTGCCAAGCGCAGTGATATATTCCTGCCAGGAGGAAAAACCGTCCGGCCTCGACGACACGCTCACGAGCGCCATGGCGATATAGGCAAAAGCGGCTGCAATGATAGCGATGAAAAGGATCCGCCAGGACTTTTTTATAGGGAACTTAAAGTGTGCGGTATCAAAACACGTGATCTCAAAGCCGACATAAGCCCAGGGGGCCAGAATGACCAGGCTGAATACGGCATATTCCCTGCTCACCGCTGACGTGCCGAACGAAGTCAGTGCGCCATTCCTGACAGCATCCGGAAGACAGAATACGGCAGTGACCAGGATTCCTGCAAAAAGAATCACCGCCAGTATGGTAAGCAGCTTCTGCAGGAAGGGCTTGGCGGCAACAAAAAGGACGCCCGTGCCGGCAAGCACAAGAACCGAGACGACCGTCTCGCCCATATAGATCGTGTTTCCCGCGATCGTGTAGTGAAAACCTGTACGTGCCGCGCTGCTGAAAAGGATACGAACAACAAAGAAAAGGGCTGTTCCGTTCAGGAAAACGATGGTCAGATAGGACAGGCACAGGAACCATGAACTCAGGAATGCATGATCCCGGCCGAACGCTTCCTTTGTATACGAATAAACGCCTCCGGTGATCGAAGTCCTCCCCATCAGATAGGAAAAATTACGGGCGATGACCAGCATGACCGCCATTCCGATCAGCATGGAGATGGCAGTGCCCGCAGGTCCGGCCACGGGAAGGAAGGTGTTCCCCGGCATGGCAAATACGCCCCAGCCGACCATGCAGCCGAAAGCCATGCCCCACACATCTATGGGAGACAGATATCTGTCCAGCTGTTTTATTTGATTACTGTTCGGATCCATCGATTTTCTCCACGAATTCTTTTGCAGCGCTTTTGGAGCGCTTCGATAAAAATTTCCTTCTTATTATGTCCAGTGTCCGGCGCCCCGGTATAAAAGCTGGTCTTTTCGTCCTGCGTCCGGCGCCCCGGAAACAGGAAATGCTTTACTTCGTCCAGCGTCCGGATGCGCCGCACGGAAGCACCATGCCGGATGCCGTTACCGGCAGGCCGATCTCATCCGCTGTGATCTTTCCCCCGTACTGCGGCTTCACTGTCAGTCCCAGCATATAGGACATTACAGACGGCGCCAGGCCGGTCGTATAGGAATTAATAAGGAAGAAAAGCGGATCATCCGACAGCAGTTCCGCGCAGGCCTGCACCAGAGGGAACAAGGCGTCCTCGATCTTCCACAGTTCGCCCTTCGGCCCGCGGCCGTAAGACGGCGGATCCATGATGATCGCGTCGTAATGATTTCCGCGCCGGCCTTCCCGCTCGACGAATTTCATGCAGTCGTCGACGATCCAGCGGATCGGTGCTTCTGCCAGACCGGAAGCTTTTGCATTTTCCTTTGCCCATGTCACCATGCCTTTGGAAGCATCGACATGGGTGACGGATGCGCCGGCTGCGGCTGCCGCCAATGTCGCTCCGCCGGTATACGCGAACAGGTTCAGCACCTTGACCGGTCTTCCGCTCCGGCTGATCAGATCATACATCCATTCCCAGTTCACTGCCTGCTCCGGAAATACGCCGGTATGCTTGAAAGTAAAGGGTTTCAGATTGAAATGAAGCTTCTTTTCCCGCAGGGGAAATGTGATCTCCCACTGCTCCGGCAGGTCGAAGAACTCCCAGGAGCCGCCGCCGGAGTGGCTGCGGTGGTAAATACCGTTCGGTTTTTTCCAGCCGCGGTTCTTCTTCGCAGAATGCCAGATCGCCTGGGGATCCGGGCGGATGAGGAGGTACTCTCCCCAGCGCTCCAGTTTTTCCTTATCGGAAGTATCTAAAATTTCATAGTCTTTCCAGTTTGATGCTGTCCACATGTTTCTGCTTCCTTTCAGTTCCGCTCTATACGCCTTTTCATTCCGCCTCTGTTTTGTGCGGCAAACAGATGATTTTCAGGCAAAGATACCCTATCAGCATCACATTTTTCTTGCACCGTTTTATGATCGTCATTATTTTGTGCAATCTCCAATGATTTTTCTCGGACGGGTACCCTTTTTTCCGGCTTGCGGAGGATTTTTCATTCATCAATGGGGTACCTGTTTGTCTGAAATCTTTGTTTATCGCACAAGTCGTAAAACCCTTTCTGGTTCTGTACGTGAAAATACCGGCATCGCCGCATGATTTACTCTCATACAACGCCTGCAGTGCTTTATGCTTCCGTGTTTTTTTCTTCCTTCCACTTTCCGGACAGATAAAATGTTCCGCCGATCACGAACGGCATGAATCCGGCCAGCGCGTCCCCCATCCAGAATCCGAAGCAGTCCAGCTTCATCGCAA
This sequence comes from Lachnospiraceae bacterium, assembly GCA_017431345.1. Taxonomy (GTDB): domain Bacteria; phylum Bacillota; class Clostridia; order Lachnospirales; family Lachnospiraceae; genus UBA3305. The sequence continues at coordinate 41,465 of JAFRLH010000059.1, forward strand.
ATCCAAGAAGCGCTGCCAGCCCGATGCGGCTGATCACGCCGTCGATGATCGCAACTGCCAGATTCAGTTTTGATCTTCCCGATCCGTTGATCAGTGAAAATGCGACGCTCCTGGTAGATGCCCCATAGAAATTCAGGATGATCGGCAGCGTCAGCACGCCGGCCAGCGCGAGCACATCCGCTTCCTGTGTAAAGATGCCGTAGACTGCATTCGGCCACAAGAGCATGATCATCGTGAAGACCACTGATATCCCCGTTCCGATCACAAAGATCGTAAACAGGATCCGGTTCACGCGGTCGTATTTCCTTCCGCCGAGATTCTGGCCCGCCATTGTGCTGCCGGCTGCGGTAAACGACTGCGAAATGACGCCGCACATTGTATTGACTTTGTTGAAAATACCTGACAGCGCGGAATAGGTAACGTCAAAGATATTGATCCAGGACATCAGGACGATCTTGGAAAAGCTGATCGCCGCGGACTGGATCGCCATCGGAATGCCCAGAGAAAGCAGTCTGGCAAACGCCTTCCCGTCTATCTTAAAACTTGTCAGCCTGAAATCAAAGCCGAAGCTTTCTTTTCTTCGGTACAGATAGATCAGCGCGAACAGGAAGCTCGTTCCCTGCCCGATCACCGTTGCCAGCGCCGCGCCGAACACCTCCAGCCCGACATATTTTACGAAGAGGATATCCAGCACCGTATTCAGGACGGAAGCGATCGCGATAAAGATGAACGGCCGTCTGCTGTCGCCCATCCCGCGCAGGATCGCGCTGACGATATTATAGCCATAAATGAATATCAGGCCGCAGGTGCAGGTGACCAGGTAATCCATGGCGAACTTTTCAGCAGCAGCTGGTGTATTCAGCCAGGAGAGAATGCTGAACCGCAGCATATAACAGACCAGCGCGATCACCAGGGACGCCCCCAGCAGGAACGTGAACATCGTTCCGATCGTCTTCCTTATTTCATCTCTTTTTCCTGCGCCGACGGCTCTCGCAATGATCACCTGGCCGGCAGAAGAAAAGCCCATCGCCACGAACGTCAGCAGATGCAGGATATCCCCGCCGATCGAAACGGCGGACATGCCTGCCTTCCCTATATAATTGCCGACGATGACCATGTCGATCAGATTGTAAAACGCCTGCAGCGCATTGGATACAAAAAGCGGGAACGCGAACCGGAGAAGCTGCGGCACGACCGGCCCCTCTGTCATGTCGCGGATCATCGTCCCCGTGGAACTGCTGCTCATTATTGCTACCTCTTTCTCTACTTGTGGGTAATGATACCATCCGGCAGGTATTTCTTCAAGCTTCTTCTCTGCAGCGCAGCCGCCGGGGGATTTTCATTTCCGGAACTTCCCGGATCTTTCGAAAAAAAGCGCTGTTTCCGATCCCATTTTTCATAAAGTATTAATCTACGCGTCAACAAAACTGCACAATTTTGGTTTATACTATAGTCACACTTCTTAAAGAGAGGAATTACACAATGAAAAAAATGAATGTTGCTATTCTTGCATTTGCTCTTTGCCTCGCGCTTGCCGGATGCACCGGCAGTCCGAAGCAGGAAGAAACGCTCAGTGAGAGCGAGCAGCAGGCAATCGGGGAAAGCCTCGCTGCGGAAATTGACCAGATGGTCGGTGACATCACTGCTGCTGAGACCCCCGAAGGTTCGGAAGAGGGATCTGAAACGGCAGAGACCGAAGCGCCTGATACGGACTACGAGACTGATGCAGAAGAAGGCGATACTGCAGCTGCCGGGGCTGAAGCAGAGTCCATCAGCAATTCTCTGAGCGGCATGGATATCGCCGTTCCCCTGCCGCTCATGTATACCGGAGAAGATCCTTATATGCAGACTGTTTTTGACTGGATGGAAAAAGAACCCGCCACCTGGTATGAAGACGGTGCGTATTTTATCCCGGCGCCGGTCATCTTCTATACCGACGAGAGCGATCCGGCGGATATCCGGATCTTCGGCGATTTCCAGGTGTTTAAATATGATCTGGAGGGTGAGAACCTGCTGTGTAAGAGCGGCGGATCCCATCCAGGCCTGCTTCACCTGAAAAAGTCGGAAGAAGCCGGCACCGGATATGAAGCGGTTTCCTTCGAAGCCGTAGCGGACGGAAGCGATATGGACGAGAGCATGAAGGAGATCTTCGGCAAAGCACCTGCCGAAGCCGGAGACCTCACCGCACTGTTCAGTACCGCTCACGACGACGGCACCTATGAGAACGTGCGGAAGGAATATATCAAAATGTATGCCGACCAAGTACCGTTTACCATTACATCCTATCAGGATGAGGGCTGGGATCCGGTAATGATCGACGACTGACAGAACATTCATCCCGAAAGAATATTTCTGTTTTAAGTTTATTTAAGTTCCATGGTTTATATTCCGGTCAGCAAAAGATAACAGATGTACTCTATTTATTCGATACAACAGAATGTTTAACAGATCAGAATGTCAGGAAAGGAGTCCGGAAATGAAGAACAGCAGAATTACATTGAACAGGAACGAACGGCAGCAGCAGATCGCTATGTGCGCGAAGACTTTTTTCAATCTGGAGGGCAGAATGCCGGAGCCTGCGGAACTGGCATCCTGGCTGGATGAGAGCTGGCTGGGGGAGATCATGAATTATCTGGGAATGTACTTCGTGCCGGAAGTATTATGCGCATGAGGTGACCCGGTTCCTCCCTCGGCGTTCGAATCCCCTATGTATTTTTATACATAAAAGGTCCACGGCATCCCGTGGACCTTTTTGTATGGAGCATAGGGGATTCCCTCCGGCGGCTCTGCCGCCTTTCTGGCCGGCCTTCGGCGCACACGTGTCACTGGCACGTGCGCTTCCGTCGCCTTTGGCTCCTCCCTCGGCGTTCGAATCCCCTATAATCCACTAAAAAAACCGCGGAAATCCGCGGTTTTAGTGGAGCATAGGGGATTCCCTCCGGCGGCCCTGCCGCCTTTCCGGCCGGCCTTCGGCGCACACGTGTCACTGGCACGTGCGCTTCCGTCGCCTTCGGCTCCTCCCTCGGCGTTCGAATCCCCTATATCCACAAAAAAACCGCGGATAACCGCGGTTTTTTTCGTGGAGCATAGGGGATTCGAACCCCTGGCCTCTTGACTGCCAGTCAAGCGCGATCCCAACTTCGCCAATGCCCCAAGCGAATGAGAGTATACCACACCGTCAGATTTAATGCAAGGATTATTTTTGACGGCGTGGTTTTTGTTATCAGCAGTTATCCCAGCCTCGCCTTCAGCAGACGGATCTCTGTTTTTTTCATCCCGGCTTTCCGCAGATACTTTTCCGCACACTCGGAAAGACATTCTCCGTCACCGCTCTTCATGCCCGTACCGAAAGCCCTGGCTAACGACGCTTCTATATTGCCGGCTGAGATCATCCTGTACTGATCACTTCCGGGCATGATGCCGTAATAATTCACAAAGGACAGCATGTAATCGGCAATGATCCCGTTAAGATCCGCGCCCATCAGGCTCTCCAGAATCGCCGCCGCAAATCCCGCGCGGTCTTTTCCTTCATTGCAGTGGATCAGATACGGCCCGTCATGGGAAGCCAGGAACCGGAATCCTTCCGCCAGCTTCTTTTGGAATTCCTCCGCGAAAAAATCCATGCCCATGTTCAGTGCTGCGATATCGCATTTTGCATAACCGGACAGCGAATAACCCTCATATCTTTTCATCCTCTCTTCCGAATCTGTAAGATTCAGCACAGTACGGATACCCGCACGTTTTAATGCCTCATCGGCTTCCTTATTCCTGTTCAGAGCCGGATTTACGGGCGAGGAAGACCGGAACAGGATTCCCGGCGCTATTCCGGCCGTCTCTATTTCACGGAAGTTGGCAAATTCCTCATCCGATAATGCCGCATAATCAGCTCTTTTATTTGTTCTTGTTCCGCCGGCCTGGTGCATCCTGTATTCGTCGATGAACCCCTGCTTCTGTACTATGGACAGAGACACCGGTGCCTCGCAGTCGATCCCGTCTTCCCAGACAAGTTTATACCCTGTCTGCCTGCCGGTATCAATGATACGGGCAATCTCCATTTCTGCAGCCATATTCCCGGCATTGACCGCCAGCACCACCCAGCCTTCTCCGCCTTCCGGATCGGTGAACAGACTGCAGACCGGCTCCCCGCTGTCCGCATCGTTGTAGCAGGTACCGACAGGCATTTCCATTTCATGACTGCCAATCTTCACAAGAATGATATCAGCCGGTTCGAAACCTGCCTCCTGCAGTTTCTCCGGAGAAACCGTAAGGGTGATGTTCCCATATCTGCTGATTTCCCTTATTTTTGTAACGATTGCCGGATTTCTGTCTCTCACGCCTGACGTTCTCCATTTTTAATTTATATATTCTGAAATATTTATATGGAATTTATTTCTGGTTTCTGTTATTATATAACAGAAACAGGATTTTCTTAATATAAATTAAGATATTCCGGAACATTTTTTAATGGCAGACCGCATTCTATTTAATTCCTGTATTATATTATTCTGATTGTGTAAATCAGGGCAGTCACTGTCCTTAAAGAGGAGGAGCAACAATGAGTGAAACCATCGTTGGCATTCTGGGATTCATTACTATTATTGCAATAGTATACATGCTGTTCCAGAGCAAGACTCTTCCGAGTATCGCTTTCATCATCTTCCCTTCTATTCTCGCTGTTATCCTGATCGCAGGCGGATACTACGAGATCGAGCAGATCGGAAAGCTGATCAAAGGCGGTTTCGGAAGCACAGGACCTACCGCAGCACTGTTCGTTTTCAGCGTACTGTACTTCGGTATCATGGGTGATGTCGGATTGTTCGATGTCATCATCAATGCACTTATGAAACTTGTGGGAGACAACGTCATCGGTGTTACACTCATGACAGCTGTCATCGCCCTGATCGCCCATCTGGACGGCGGCGGCGCATCCACATTCTGTATTCTGATCCCCGCAATGCTTCCTGTTTACCAGAAGATGCATATGCGCAAAACGACCATGCTGAGAATCGCTGTTCTTGCAATGGGTGTTCTGAACCTGATGCCCTGGGCAGGACCTACGATGCGTGCCGCATCCGTTCTCGGCGTAGAAGCCGGTCAGCTCTGGGGAACCCTGATTCCGATCCAGATCTTCGGTATCGCGCTCTGCCTGGCACACGCCGTTCTCGCCGGCTTCCAGGAAAAAGCAAGAGGTGCAGGCCTTACCGGAAAACTTGCACAGACTGAAGGCGTCGTTGAAGTAGCTGCTGCTACTGCTGCTGCCCCGACAGAAACAAACGAACTTGCAAGACCGAAACTCTTCGTCTTCAACCTGCTTCTTACGATCGCTGTCATCGCACTGCTGATCTGGGATCAGTTCCCGAGCTATGTTCCCTTCATGCTCGGCGTCGGCATCTCCATCATGGTCAACTATCCCGGTCAGAAAATGCAGAAGAAGATCATCAACAGCCACGCCGGCCCTGCTCTGATGATGTGCTCCACACTGATGGGCGCTGCGGTGCTGATGGGTGTTCTTGTTTACGGTATTGATGTCGAAGGCGCTGCGGTCATCGCAAAGCCCGGCACAGAAATGGCTATCACCAGTGTTGTTACCTGCATGGCTGAGATCATCCAGATGGTACTGCCTCATGCACTCGGCACACACCTTCCGATCGTTATCGGTATCCTGTCCGTACCGCTTGCCCTGGCATTCGATACAGACTCCTACTTCTATGGCATGCTGCCGATCATGATCGCTATCGGCGCAAGCTTCGGCGTAGAGGCTCTTCCGATCGCGGTTGCCATGGTCGTCTGCAGAAACTGCGCGACATTCATCAGCCCGATGGTTCCCGCTACCCTGCTGGGTATCGGACTTGCGGATGTGGATATCAAGGATCATATCAAAGCAAGCTTCCTGTATGTATGGGCTTTCTCCATACTCTGCATGGTCGTTGCTGTGATCCTGGGCATCATGCCGCTGTAATAAGAACGATAAAAAAGCCAGGTCCGCCTGGCTTTTTTGTATGCTCATTTACTGTCGTATAAGCCCGAATCGCTCCCCTGCCGTCTGCCGCATCGCGGGAGCTTGCTCTCTCTTTATCGTACAAGCTTATCGTTCCGCTGCCCCGGCAGCTTATACGATAAGCTTGTACCCCAGGCCCCACACCGTCACGATATGCACCGGATTGCGCGGATCAGCCTCGATCTTCCCGCGCAGATGATTGATATGCACGGTCACGCTGTTCTCATCGATCAGATCGTCATTCCACACCTGCCGGTACAACTGCTCTTTTGAAAACACCTGTCCCGGATGCTCCAGGAAGAACGCCATCAGCCTGGTCTCCTTGGAGGACAGCAGAATCTCCTTCTCATTTTTAAACAGGCGCAAGGTATTCTTTTCAAACCGGAAAGGGCCCTGCATCAGATTGTTTCCGGAAGAAACTGCCATCTGCTCATTTCTGCGGATCAGCGCCTTCACTTTTGCACCGAGGATGATCGGATTGAACGGTTTCGTAACATAATCATCCGCGCCGAGTCCGAGACCATACAGCGCGTCATAATCTTCGTTGCGCCCGCTCACAATGATGACCGGCGTGTTGTCCCCGCGGCCGCGGATCGTTTCCACCGCTTCGAACCCGTCCATCCCGTCCATATTGATGTCCATCAGGACGAGCGCGTATTTATTTTTCTTCAGCAGCCTAAGCGCCTCTTCCGCGCTGCCTGCAATATCCGTTTCCAGATCATTGCTACGCAGCACCTTCTTCAGAAGTCTCTGGATGCTGGGATCGTCATCCACGATCAGGACTGTATTTTTATTATCCATTGCCCACCTCTTTGCGCGATGTTCCCGCGCTTTAATACTGTCTTTCTGCAGAATCATTTGCTGCAGACACGGACGACGGAACAAAAATATTCATATTCTGCTTGCCAACTGTCCCGGGAAAGTTTACCATCAACAGAGTACAACATGTAAAGTATATCCCGTTTTTCCGGAAATGTAAACGGAGGGAAGATGAACGAAAGAACGAACCGAAAACGAAATGCTGCTTTCCTCATAGGAATTCCTGCGCTGGCTCTGGCTGCGCTGCTGGCCTGCGGCGGGCTTGTTTATCTTTTCAGCAATTACCGGAATGTCCTGCTGAACAGCCAAAAGACACAGCTGATGAATATTTCCGAGAGTGTGGCGAACAGTCTCTCCGTCTATCTGGAAGACTATCAGCAGACTGTCAGATCGATCGTATCCCTTGATGCCTTCGCAGAAGCTGAACAGAAACTCGCCTTCAGGAACGAAGCGCCGTTATACGATATCATCGACCATGCAAGAAAAAGCCGCGGCGGAGAAGTGGTCTGCGCTGTATATGAATCCGCTGCCGGCCAGACGCTTACAACCGGCACGGACAGTGCGTTCACGCTCCACCGCGAACTCGGAAGTGACGATGTTTTTGAGGATCTGCGTATTGAAAAGGATGTTGACGGCAGTTTCTGCTTCCGCGTCAGTGCCGCAACACAGTTCGGCGGATCGCTCTCGTTCTATCTCCCGCTTGAAAGCGTTTATGCAAAGACGGCGTCCTATATTCACATGGGGGAAGACGGTTATGTGATGATAAAGGATTCCGCCGGCATCATCCTTATGCATCCCGTCGCGGACCAGATCGGCATCGACGTCCTCGCGGACCGAAAGATCCGTCATCCGGATTTTGACTTTTCAGAGCTGGAAATACTGATAGAACATCAGCTGGAAGGCCGCTCCGACGCAGAGATCTACCATTCCTACTGGTGGGCAGACGATCCGCCGACCAGAGTGACCAAGGTATCGGCTTATCTCCCCCTTTATCTCGGCCAGGATTTTCTGAGCATCAGCGCCGTCATGGATTATGAGGAGATTTCCAGACCGCTTGAAAGTATGGGCATCCGGATCCTGGCGCTCTCCATCCTCCTGGTTATCACTTTGCTGATCATCATCCTTTCCCTGCGGAACGCGATCCTTCGCCAGCGTTCGATTGAAAGTGAGAATCTCAGTCTGAAGCAGATGAATGAAGAACTTGAACGGCTGAACCAGGAAGAGGAACGCATGGCCGAACAGCAGCGGCTGTCCCTGATCGGGACCATGACCAGCGGCATTGCGCATGAGTTCAACAATCTGCTGACGCCGATCATGGGCTATTCGGCAATGATCCTGGAGAGCATGGATGATTCCGATGAAAACAGGGAAGACATGCTGGAGATCTATGATTCCGCGGAAAAGGCCAAGGAGATCATCGACCAGATCTCCCAGTTCTCCGGCAAAAATGCGGAAAAAATGTTCTCCCCCGTGCATGCAGCGGAAGCAGTAAAGAAAGCGCTGACGATCACAGAGGCGGCTGCCCCGCGCAATGTCAGCATCAACAGTTCCTTTGACACCGAAAATGATCTGATCATGGGCAACTCGCTGAAGATCCGGCAGATGATCGTCAATCTTTGCAATAACGCGATTCATGCGATCGGAAGCGCTGACGGACAGATCAGCGTGACGGGCGATGTGATAGACGGATCTTCGATGAGCGAGCCGTTCTTCTCTGACAAACAGGATATGCGCTTCTACCGGATCACGGTTTCCGATACCGGCTGCGGGATGAGCAAAGAAGTGCTGGACAACATTTTCGTGCCTTTTTATACGACAAAAAAGCCCGGCGAGGGCACCGGGCTTGGTCTTGCGATTGTGCAGCGGCTCGTCGAAGCGCACCGCGGATTTATCAAGGCGGAGAGCGCAGAGGGGAAGGGAACGACGTTCACGCTTTATCTTCCCTTGATGGAGAATGATAACATTCCGCAGAACTGAAAATGTCATCCTGAGCAAGCGCAGCGCGCCGAAGGATCCACCGCTTTCATTCCTAGGTTTTACTAAAACCGCAGGCTTTACAGCGTGGATCCTTCGTCGCTTTGCTCCTCTGGATGACAGTGTTTTATTTATCCTCTTTTACCGGTGACGTTTCTTCAGACTCCTTTTCAGGCGCCTCTTCTTCCTCCTCTTCCGGCGCAGGCCTCTCGCATCTTCCGAACAGGACCGTCATGGCAAACAGCTTCTCCGCCAGCTTCTCATCCGCTGCTCCCGGCAGCATCCGCCAGCGCCAGTTGCCTCCCGCAATCCCGGGAGAATTGATCCTGGCCTCGCTGCCAAGTTCCAGGTAATCCTGCATCTGCGTCACAAAAAGATCTGCCACGCTGCTCATACCGCCGCGGATCACGCCCCAGCTGAAGCCTTCTTCCCCGTTCAATCCGAGATAGCATTTTGCTTTATTGACATCCGCTTCCAGCGCCTGCTCTTTCCAGCCGAGAAGCGTATCATTATCATGTGTGCCGATATAACAGACACAGTTATGCTCATACATATGAGGCAGATAAGAGCTTTCCTCTTTGGAATCAAATGCGAACTCGAGCACTTTCATGCCCGGGAATCCGGAGTCCTCCAGGAGTTCCACCACATCCGGCGTCTGCACGCCGAGGTCCTCCGCGATGAACTGGATCTGCGGGAACCATCCCCGCAGGACGCCCACGAGCTTCATCCCCGGGCCTTTCTCCCATTTTCCGGTTTTCGCGGTCTTTGCGCCGTACGGTACTGCCCAGTAAGAAGCCAGCCCTCTGAAATGATCGAACCGGATGGCGTCATACAGTTTGCTGGCGCCGTCGACCCTTCTGATCCACCAGCCGAAACCGTCTTTCTCCATCGCATCGTAATTGTACAGAGGATTTCCCCAGAGCTGTCCGTCCTCGGAAAAGTAATCCGGCGGAACGCCCGCCACTTTGACCGGGTAATTCTCCTCGTCCAGCAGGAAGAACTGCGGTGCAGCCCATACCTCAGCAGAATCCAGCGCCATGTAGAGCGGCATGTCTCCGAAGATCTTTATGCCGGCTTCATGCGCATATGCTCTCAGCGCAGCCCACTGCTTAAAGAACAGGAACTGCATGAACACCTGCAGATCGATCTCCTCTTTCAGCGCATTGCGGTACTTATGAAGTGCTGCCGGATCTCTCATTCTGAGCTTCTTATCCGGCCAGTCGAGCCAGCAGAGCATATCGAAATGCTTTTTGCACGCCATATAAAGTGCATAGTCCTCAAGCCATCCTGCCTGCTCTTTCCGGAACGCGGCGATCCCGGTTTCATACTTTTTCATACCGCGCGCCGCTGCCGCCTCCAGCATTCTGTACCTGTTCTGATACAGGAGACCGTAATCCACACGTTCCGGATCATCTCCGAAATCATACGCTTCGATCTCTTCCGCTGTCAGCAGCCCGTCTTCCGCAAGCAGATCCGGATCGATAAAATACGGATTGCCCGCGAAGGTGGAGGGACTCTGGTACGGGGAATCTCCGAGGCTTGTAGGCCCGAGCGGCAGGATCTGCCACCATGTCTGACCGGCAGCCTTCAGGAAATCCACAAATTCATACGCCGCTTTTCCCAGCGTTCCAATGCCATATGGCGACGGAAGCGAAAAGACCGGCATCAGTATACCACTGCTTCTTTTCATACCTTTCTCCTCGAAGTCGCCTGTATTATCCCTTTACAGCTCCTGCCGCGACACCCTTGATGATGTATTTCTGGCATGCCAGATAGAAAATGATGACAGGGATGATGGACAGCAGGATCAGGGCCATCGTGGCGCCCAGATCGACCGTTCCGTAACTTCCCTTCAAATACTGAATGTGGATCGGGATCGTACGGTACTTATTGATATCCAGCACCAGCACAGGCAGCAGGTAGTCGTTCCATACCCACATGATCTCCAGGATGCCCACAGAGATCATGGTCGGGCGCAGCATCGGGAATACCACGGAGAAATAAGTCCTGATCGGACCGCAGCCGTCAATGGCAGCCGCCTCTTCGATCTCCAGCGGGATCGATTTTACGAATCCCACGAACATGAATATGGCAAGGCCCGCGCCAAAGCCCAGATACACGATCGGGATCGTCCAGGGCGTATTCAGATGGAGCTTGTCAGCTGTCTTTGACAGGGTATACATGACCATCTGGAAAGGGACGACCATGGAGAATACACAGAGGTAATAAATAATGCGGCAGAATGTCGAATCGACTCTCGCGATATACCAGGCCGCCATGGATGTGAACAGAATAATCAGTGCGGTGGAAGCCACCGTAATAAACACGCTGTAAAGCACACTGTTCATGAACGGATAGTTTCCGAAAGTCATTCCCTTGATGAAGTTCGACCATCCGGCAAAGCTTTCCTCTGTCGGCAGCGCGAACGTCTCGGTCTTGACGAATGTATTCAGCTTAAATGAGTTCAGCACAACGCTGAATACAGGAAGCACGTAGATGATGCAGATGATCGTAAGCACCACGGACATGATGGTCTTGCGTCTTTTCTCTGCGGAAAGCGTATTCTTTTTATTCATTACTGCTGCACCTCCCTCTGTCTGGTGAATCCGAGCTGCAGAAGTCCGAGACCGGCAACAAGGATGAAGAACAATACGGCTTTTGCCTGGGCAACGCCCTGGGACGCGCCGGACTGTCCGTAGAAGGTGTTGTAAATGTTAAGCGCAAGCATTTCCGTCTGTTTTACCGTCGATCCGTCAGGCATGATGGAGAACGGCTGACCGGCTGTCAGGGCCAGGTTCTGATCGAAAAGCTTGAATCCGTTCGTCAGTGACAGGAATGTGCAGATGGTGATCGAAGGCATGACATTGGGGATTGTGACCTTGAAGAGCGTCTGCATCTTTGTCGCACCGTCGATCCTGGCTGCCTCGAGCATATCTTCAGGAACAGCCTGCAGTCCGGCGATGTAGATGATCATCATATAACCGATCTGCTGCCAGGCGATCAGGATGATCAATCCCCAGAAGCCGTATCTTGCGCTCAAGAGGATCGATGTCCCGAAATGGGACAGGATGCCGTCAAAGATCATCGACCAGATATAGCCGAGAACGATACCGCCGATCAGGTTCGGCATAAAGAATACCGTCCGGAAGATATTGCTGCCTTTAAGTCCCTGGGTGAGCAGATAGGCTACGGTAAAGGCAAGGATATTGATGATCACCAGGCTGACGATCGCGAACATGGCCGAGAACCAGAACGAATGCCGGAAGCTCTGATCGCCGAGCGCTTTGATATAGTTCCCGAAACCGATGAGCTTTGCATCGGAAATCAGTTTGAATTTACAGAATGACAGGTAGATTCCCTGAATGAACGGCCATACAAAGCCGATGGCAAAAGCTGCCGTTACAGGCCCCATGAAAAGCCATCCGAAGCGTCTTTTGGAGGCTCTTAAGGACTTGTTCCCGGCAAAGTCCCTCTTCTTCTTCATTCTTTTCTCCTTTTCTCTTTTCCGAAAAAGAAGACGGGCAGGGCACGATATTGCCCTGCCCGTCTTTCCTTGCGTATCTGATTTTCAGATCTGCGTATTATTCGTTCGCAGCCTGATACTGGGTCGCCCATCCGTCTACGAATGCGGTCTTTACGATTGCCCAGTTTTCATCGGACTGATCTGCATTGTACTGGTTCAGCGCAGCGACCAGTGTTGCACGGTATTCGTCAACATTAGGCTGATAGTTTGTTGCCCAATCCATTACATAGCAGCCGTCTGCGATATAATCAGCAGCATTCTTCAGGAATCCATTGGAGGATTCTGCAGCGCTCTTGTAAGGCATGATGCCGAAGGAATCAACAAGCAGCTTGGAAGCGTCGGGATCGGTTACGCACCATACCAGGAAGTCCATGGAAGCTTTCTGATTCTCCTCAGAAGCCTTTGCGTTGATCGCCCAGCAGTTCTCAGTACCGCAGTTCAGTCCGGCTTTCTCTTCGCCTTCAACACCGCAGTAATAAGGGATCATGGTCGCGTTCGGAACAGTTTCGGAAACGGCCGGATACTCCCAGGAACCGTTTACGAAGAAGGCAGCCTTGGCATCCTTGAACTCAGCCTCAGCGTCATGTCCGCCGGTAGCGAGTTCGTTGGGAGCAACGGTGCTGTTGTTGATGCAGAGATCATAGAGATTCTTGAAGTTGTCCATGTAGGTTCCCTTCAGCTCTGCAGGGCACTCGGTCCAGCCGCCGTCATCGCGCTCTTCATAGAAGTACTCAAGGTTTGCCATATGGCCGGTGAATCTCCAGCTGGAGCTGGAATCCATATCGCAGGCGGAGAAAGCATCAAATCCGAGCTCTCCGGCACGTGCGTGGATGTCTTCTGCGACAGCTTTCAGTCCGTCAAAGTTCTTGATCTCATCCATGGTATGTCCGGCTGCTTCTACCAGATCAGGATTTGCGATGATGCCGTAGCACTCGTAGCAGTATCCGATGGAAACAAGCTTGCCGCTCTCGTCATAGATGTTGTAAGCGTCTGTGTTCAGTTCCTGCTCGATCGGGGTTCCCTTAAGATCAAGGCAGTAATCCGTCCACTCTTTGGCGCCCGCAGCGTTTCCTACTACGAAGATCGTAGGAGGCTCAGACTTATCCATCTCGGAGTTCAGCGTCTGGCTGTAGGTTCCGGATGCAGCGGTAACGACCTTTACATCAACGCCGGTCTTCTCTTTGTACATGGCAGCGACCTGCTGCAGTACTTCATCAGACTCGGGCTTGAAGTTCAGCCAGTATACGGATCCGCTTCCTGCGGGTGCTTCCGCAGCAGCCTCTGCTGCTTCGGTCTCAGCGGGAGCAGCTTCTTCAGCGTCGCCGGCTTCTGCTGCAGCTTCTGTTTCTGCAGGTGCTTCGGTCTCAGCGGGAGCAGAGCTTCCGCAGGCAGCCATGGAAGCTGCCATGGCCAGCGCCAGGATCAGAGCCAGAACTTTGTTCATTTTCTTCATTATGGTATCCTCCTTGATAAATTTGCCTTCCGGCTTGTGTATTTTCATGCCTTGCGGCGTGAAATCTTTGTTTGGATCGGGACGCCCCGGTCAGTTCTTTTTCGGCGGAGCAACCGTCCCGCCTTCCCGCAGCGTGGTGTCATATCTGAGGTGTACATGCTTTCCGCCTTCTTCGATCACCGACACCAGCGTCCGGACTGCATCCCTGCCCATATCTTCCGTGGGCTGGATCAGTGTAGTCAGGGTCGGAATGGAGTAAAGCGACATATCGATTCCATCGATCGAGATCACCGAACAGTCCTCCGGCACCCTGCGCCCTCTGTCGGAGAGTGCTTTCATGGCAGCCAGCGCGAGCGAGTCGGCGATCACGAACAGGGCGGTAAAATCAGCGCCTCTGTCGATCAGCCGCAGTGTACCCTCGTACGCGGACCGCATATCGAAGAATTGTATCTCCTCCACAAGATCATAATCCGGATTTATGCCGCTTGATTTCAGCGCTTCCAGATATCCCTTGTATCTGAGTTCACTGATCGAACGGTCACAGATCGAGTCCAGAATGATGGCGATCTTTTTATGCCCGTTTGCAATCAGATGATCCACTGCGCATTTCGCCACGTCCCTGTCATTCACCGATACCGACGAGAAAGAATCCTTGCCCAGGTTCCCGAATGTATTTGTGAATGTACAGCAGACGAACGGGACATCCAGCGAAGCAACCTGTTCCGGAGAATAGTCATAGCAGCCGCCCATCAGGATCAGGCCTTTCAGCCTTTTTGATCTCGCCATTTCAGCGCCTGCCGTAAGTTCGTCTTCCCCGGATTTGATATGATTCAGAATGATACTGTATCCATGTTTTTCCGCTTCCGATTCCACAGCAGTGATAATGGATGCAAAGAACGGATTCCCCACGCCTCTTACTACTACCCCGATCGTGGAGGTCTGTGATTTTACCAGATCTCTTGCGCTGTTGTTCGGAATATAATGCAGTTCCTCGACCGCAGCCATTACCTTTTCCCTGACCGCTTTGCTTACGTCAGGATGATTGTTCAATACTCTTGAAACCGTGCTTACGGAAACGCCGCATTTTGCGGCAACGTCCTTAATGGTCATTGCGCCCTCCCGGCAGTTCCCCCTGTCTGCACTTTTCATTTCCGTTCGGAAACGTTGCCGGTATCGTTACCGGGAACGTTTCCAGTAATCACAATTGCATTAAACCACGGATTTTATCGTTTGTCAATTGCAAATTTAATTTTTTCAACTATAATTTTTCATCCCCTGTGACCTGATATCGATATTCTTTTATTTCAGGTCATTTGTATGCCCGTTTTTACGCTTCCGGCAGGCAGTTTTAGTGACCTTTTCTGGCTTTCTTTCGTTTCAGGTCACTTTCCCATCCGTTTTCATCCCTCCGGCAGGCAGTTTCAGTGACCTGTTTTTGGTTTTCTTTCGTTTCAGGTCACTTTCCCATCCGTTTTCATCCCTCCGGCAGGCAGTTTCAGTGACCTGTTTTTGGCTTTCTTTCGTTTCAGGTCACTCCGTTCACTCCAGGCAAGTTTGCTAATGAGATTTCGATTGCACAAACATACTGCAATGTGTTAAAGTTAAAAAGTTCCAAATAAACACAGAGGGATCCGGTACTCTGAAGCCATTTCCATCTCAGCACTTCTTCAGACAAGCAGCCGGGAAAAAGAATTCAGACTGAACCGGCTGATCGTATGCCCGCTGGCGCATCTGATCTTCTGACAGCCCATTGAGATTTGACAGTTCTTCCATGATACGAAATGTTTCGCATCTCTGTCGCGAACGCGGCGGAGATGCTTTTTCCATATAAGCGGAAACACACTGCATGTATTCAAATGTCTGTCCCGCTGCAGTCTCTCCGCCAGCTTTAATCTGTTTTTAATGTAGAAATAATATAATATAGAATCTCTTATTGGCGTTGTTTTTAAGGAGATAACCGTGAGAATTTTGATCATAGAAGATGAACCGGATATGCGGCAGCTTCTGTCCGAGCGGATGCAGATGGAGCAGTTCATCACAGACAGCTGCAGTGATGGCCTTTCAGCATACGAATATTTTAAAATGGTGGAATATGATGTGGTAATTATGGATGTCATGCTTCCCAGTATGGATGGCTTTACACTGCTGAAGAAGATCCGCCGGGAAGGCATCACCACGCCGGTGCTGCTCCTGACTGCCATGTCAGAGCCGGATGATATCGTCCGGGGACTGGATGCGGGCGCTGACGATTATCTGATCAAGCCCTTTGACTTCAATGTCCTTCTGGCGAGAATGCGGGCGCTCATGCGCAGATCCGTCGGTGTCCATGACGACATGTATACCTGCGGTGACCTCCGTTTATACGTAAAAGAACAAAAAGTATTCCGCGGAGCAGATGAGATCAGGCTTTCCGGCAAGGAATTCCAGATTCTGCTTTTTATGATCCGAAATCAGAATATCGTACTGACGCGGGACCAGATCCAGAGCAATGTCTGGAGCACGGACGGCGGCCGGGATTCCAATGTCGTGGATGTTTACATCCGTTATCTGCGCAGAAAGATCGATGACGATTACGAGGTCAAGCTGATCCAGACGATCCGCGGCGTGGGGTACCGTTTGCTATGGACAGAATAAAGAAAAAATCGCTCAAAAATATTCTGGTCCGCTGGAATCTGATCTTTATCACCGTGACCGTCCTGACCTCCGTGATTTCGATCTCTTTCCTGACGCGCGACTCTGTTCACAATGTGGCGCTGCTGGACATTCAGTCCCTTTATTCAGATCTTCGGCGCTCTCTGGAAATAGAAGATGACCGGATCATCGTGACCGAAGAATTCGAAAATGATTTCGAGGGATTCTCTTTTGCCGTTTATGATTCTGATGGGCGCCTGATTCTGGGCGCGCCGCCGCAGGATTTTTCTCCGGACCAGTATCCGGTATCCGGGAACACAAGGATCACAAAAAGAGTGAAAATCGGCGGCTCATGGTTTTATCTGGCACTCGGAAAGACCATTGCCAGAGGAGATGACAAACAAAAAAAGCCTGTCCTTCTGATCTGCTTTATCGAACAGCATATTGCCTACAGAGCCTACCGGCTGTTCCTGTTTTCCGTCATCGGACTGATCTTCGGAACAGCACTGCTCTATTTCCTGGTCGTCAGCAGCCTCAGCCGCCAGTTCTCCGGTTCACTGGAACATCTGATGACGCGTGTACGCCGGATCGGCAATTCTCTGGGCGAACCGCTCTCTCCGCCTGCAGAAGATACCATTTCCTTCCAGGAACTGGAGGAAATATCATCCGCCTATGATCGTGTCCTGCAGCAGATGAATCAGGTCCTGAAAAGAGAGCGGCAGTTCAATAATTACATTTCCCACGAGCTTCGGACCCCGATTGCCGTCATCAGTGCCCAATCCCAGCTGACGATGGAAATATTCCGTAACAATCCGGATATTCAGGACCATATGAAACGAATTCTGAAGCAGTGTGACCAGATGGGCGATCTTGTCAATTCACTGCTGGATCTGGCGCACCTGGAGTCCTCGGGACAGCAGCCGGAAGATCACGAAGTCGCGCTTCAGGATGTCGTCCTTGCCATCTGTGAACGGGAAGAAGAACTGGCAGGAAAAACACTTTTTGTGCTTCCGCTTTCCCCTGTCTCCATTTTTGCCAATACAGATCTGATCTCCACGGTTGTACGCAATCTCATCTCAAATGCCGTAAAATACGGCGGCGGGAAGCCTGCAGAGGTATCGCTTGCACAGGAAGGCGCCCTTGCTGTACTGAAGATCCGGGATTATGGAAACGGCATTGCCGCGGAGGATCTTGAGAAGATCTTTGAACCGTTCTACCGCGCGGATCCTTCCCGATCCACGGCAGGCACCGGTCTCGGGCTGACGCTTGCCAAGCGGATCACGGAATATTATCACGGCACCATCACGGTCAAAAGCAATCCCGGAGAGGGGAGTTGCTTCTGTCTCACATTTCCAGTCTATAACGAAACGGGTCTCTGAGCAGACCCGTTTTAATATGCTTTTAATCTTGCCTGCATAAGATGGAACACGCTGCTGCCAGTCTTCTGTCAGGAAGGTTGTTTCCGGCTTTCAGAGCATATTCGCGGGGGGAGATGGCGCCGCCTCTATAGACGGGGGTACATTTTTCTCAGGGAGGTAATTTCCCCCCTGCGTATGCTCCAGAGGATCGCAGACACGCACAGCAGCAGGACCGCCGGCGGCGGCCTTAAATGATACACCGGGAGAACAATCATGGATCATCTTGATAAACTTGAGGCAGAGGCAGTCTATATCATGCGCGAAGTCGCCGCGGAATGTGAAAAACCGGTCATGCTTTATTCCATCGGCAAAGACAGTTCCGTCATGCTGCATCTTGCGATGAAGGCGTTTTTCCCCGAAAAGCCGCCCTTTCCTTTTCTCCATGTCAATACCACCTGGAAATTCCACGAAATGATCGAATTCCGGGATCGGCGAGCCCGGGAAACGGGCATCGAGCTGATCGAATACATCAACCATGAGGGTCTTGCACAGGGTGTTAATCCCTTTACATCCGGCGCCGCCTATACAGATATCATGAAGACCGAAGCACTGAAGCAGGCGCTTGATAAATACGGCTTTACCGCTGCTTTCGGCGGCGGCCGCAGAGACGAGGAGAAATCCAGGGCCAAAGAACGGATCTTCTCCTTTCGGGACGCGCATCATGCCTGGGATCCGAAGAACCAGCGTCCCGAGATGTGGAAGCTGTTCAACACACACATCTTTCCCGGAGAAAGCATCCGGGTCTTTCCTCTTTCCAACTGGACGGAACGGGATATCTGGCAATATATACGGCGGGAGAACATTCCGATCGTTTCTCTTTATTACGCCAAAGAGCGGCCTGTCGTAGAGCGAAACGGTTCTCTGATCCTGGTGGACGATGACCGTCTTCCGCTGCAGCCCGGGGAAGTCCCGCTGATGAAGAAAGTCCGCTTCCGTACTCTTGGCTGCTACCCGCTGACAGGCGCGATGGAATCAGAAGCCGATACGCTGGATGCGATCGTGACGGAGACTCTGGGAGCCCTGGAATCAGAACGCACCAGCCGTGTGATCGATACGGACGGCGGCAGCGCCAGCATGGAAAAGAGAAAGCGGGAGGGATATTTCTGATGCATCATCCTTTATTGAAATTCATGACCTGCGGCAGCGTCGATGACGGAAAATCCACGCTGATCGGTCATATTTTATACCGGGCAAAACTTCTGTTCGCGGATCAGCAGCGCGCGCTGGAACTGGATTCAAAACTCGACGCCGCGGACGGCAGACTGGATTATTCCCTGCTTCTTGACGGACTGATGGCGGAACGGGAACAGGGCATCACCATCGATGTGGCTTACCGGTACTTTACAACGGAAAAACGCAGTTTTATCGTCGCTGATACGCCCGGCCATGAAGAATATACCCGCAACATGGCTGTCGGCGCATCCTTTGCGGATGCCGCTGTGATCCTGGTCGACGCATCCAAAGGGATCCTGATGCAGACCCGCAGGCATCTGCGCATTTGCATTCTGATGGGCATACGTACATTTGCATTTGCCTTAAACAAGATGGATCTCGTTGATTACAGCGAAGCGGTGTACCAATCTGTCTGCAGCGATATCCATGAAATGATGCAGGAATTTCCCGGGGTCAGCTGTTCCGTCATCCCCGTTTCTGCAACGGATGGCGACAATATCGTGGATCCGTCAGACCGCATGCCCTGGTACAAAGACAGACCGCTCCTTTCCTGGCTGGAGGAAGTGATTATCGTTCCGCCGTCGGAAGATAAGGGGTTCGTCCTGCCCATCCAGCGTGTCTGCCGTCCGAATGCCGGCTTCCGCGGATTTGCCGGAGAGATATCGATCGGTACTGTACAGGAAGGCGACAGGATCCGCGTATGGCCAAGCGGTGAAGAAGCCTGTATAAAGGAAATCTTCCGACTGGAAAAAAAAGTATCCTCTGCATCTGCCGGCGAACCCGTCACCCTTACGCTGGATACAGAGGTCGATATCTCTAGAGGCTGCGTCCTGACAAAGGATACACGTCTCGCACGCGGTACCAGTCTCGAGACACAGCTTCTCTGGATGGATGAATCCGCGCTCATTCCGGGAAGGAATTATTATCTGAAACTCGCGTCGCAGAATGTTCCCGCCTTAATCAGCCACATCCGCTACAGAATTGACGTCAATACAGGCAGGCATGAGAGTGTGGACGAACTGAAGAAGAATGAACTGGCTGTATGTGATCTTCTTACCGGCGCGCCGCTGGTATTCGACCGCTTCCGGAACAAACGCGAGATGGGATGTTTTATCCTCATCGACCGCGTGACCAACCATACCGCTGCATGCGGTATCGTGCGCAGTGCCAGGACCGGCGAGCGGAATCTGACCTGGCAGGATCTGGATATCGACAGAAAGACCAGAGAGGCTTCCCTCGGACAGAAAGCGATGACGATCTGGTTTACCGGTCTGTCCGGTGCCGGAAAATCCGTGATCGCCAATGCACTCGAGATCCGGCTCCATACCATGGGAAAGCATACCATGCTTCTGGATGGAGACAACATCCGCATGGGTCTGAACCGGGATCTCGGTTTCTCGGAGACGGACCGTGAAGAAAACATCCGCCGGATCGCAGAGGTCGCCCATCTGATGAACGAGGCCGGCATCATTGTGATCACCGCATTTATTTCCCCTTTAAGCAAGGACAGAAGGAATGTGAAAGGCATCATCGGCCGCGAGAATTTCCGGGAGATCTATCTGAATACACCGCTTGCAGAATGCGAACGCCGGGATGTGAAGGGCCTGTACAGAAAGGCCCGTGAAGGAGTGATTCCAGAATTTACCGGGATCAGCAGTCCGTACGAAGCGCCCCGCACAGCAGACCTGGTTTTCGACACGACCGGAAAGACGGTAGAAGAATGTGTGGATGCGATCCTGGAGGTCCTGTAATGAAACCGGAAAATGAACGAACTCTCGGAAGGCTTTTCCTGAAAATGGCGCTGATCGGCCTGGCCGGCTTCGGCGGCGGCAGCGCGCTGATTCCGTTGTTTGAAAAAGTGACCGCCGACGGGAGTCTCATCAGCAGAGAGGATCTTGACCGGGATATCATTGTAGCTAACATTACCCCCGGTGCCCTTCCGGTAGAGATCGCTTCCGGACTCGGGAAACAATTCCTGGGACGTCCCGGAATGGTCTGTGCAGCAGGCGCACTGACTCTGCCCGGTGTCCTTTTCACGATCCTGATCCTGGTCCTTTTCTCTGTAGTCCCTGAGAGTCTTCTGCTGCAGATCCGGTATCTGTCGCTTGGGGTGTCTGCCGGCATTATAGGCCTTCTGTTCCAGTATATCGGAAGGGTATGGACCGATCCGAAGAACGGTAACCTGCGGACGCCTGTCATTGCGGTATCCCTGATCGTTTTTCTTCTGGCCTGCGGCAAAAATCTCCGGAAGCTTCTGCCGCTCCCCGGTGATCCGCTGTTTGCCTGGTCGACACTGAAGATCCTGATCACTGCCTTTATCGTGATCCTGCTGTACAGCCTGTTCCGAAGGATCCGTGAACACAGTGGAACAGAGAAGATCGCATTTTCCTTTTCCCTGCGTGATATGATCCTTGATCTTACAGCCTGGATGCTCTTCATGGTCTTTCTGTCTGTTCCTGCCTTCCTTGTGATGAAAGGGGGCTACCATTTTCAGGCCAGAGGTTTCATCTCCTCTCTCCTTTCCTTCGGCGGCGGGGATGCATTCCTGACGATCGCAGAGGGACTGTTCGTACAGACCGATATGGTTGCCGAGGATTATTTTTACTCCCAGCTAATTCCCGTCACGAACGTAATACCGGGATCTATCCTTTGCAAAATGCTGGCCGGATGCGGGTATTTCCTTGGATTCCATCAGCATGGCAGTATTCTGCAGGGAATCCTGATGGCAGTCAGCGGCGCTGCGGTCGGCATTGCCGCATCCGGCATGACATTTCATTTTGTCGATCATCTTTATGGTATGTTCTCCCACCTGCCGGTATTTACGGAGATCAGCCGCTGGATCCGGCCCATTATCGCGGGCTTGCTTTTCAATATCGCGCTGTCGCTGCTGACGTCAAACATCAACATGGCCGGTACGATCGGATGCTCTCGCGCTCCCTTGTGGCTGCTGTCAGCTACCCTGCCCATCCTCTATGTTTTTCTGGTCGGGAAGAAGCATCTGAGTACCGGAAAAACACTGGTGATCCTTGCATTGCTCGGCATCGCCGCAGGAAATCTTCTTGCCGCATCTGTCTGAAGGAAGGAGACATTCTATGAAACGAATCTATCTGCATATTGGTCTGATGAAGACCGGTTCTACGGCACTGCAGGAATTTCTTGCCGCCAACCGGACTGTTCTCGCGAAACAGAACTGTGCCTATCCTCTCATGCATATCGGACCAACCCATACCTACGATCTCCGCAATGCACACTTCCTGATCTATGATTCGCCCTCGAACGATCCCGCAAGACGCAAAGCGGAGGAACTTCATATCCTGCAAAAAGGGATATCGATGCTCGAAAAAGCGTTTCAGGAAGCTGACACAGTGATTCTCAGCGATGAAAAGCTCTGGTATGCCCAGAACTGGCTTCGCTTCCGGCCAAGACTTATGAAAATACGGGAACAGTTCGGATGTGAGATCAAGGTGATCGTATATCTGCGGCGTCAGGATCAGTTCGTGGAATCCTACTGGAACCAGAAGGTCAAAGGAGCCAGCCGCTATACCATGTCCTTCTCCGAATTTCTGCTCAGTTCTCACTGTGCAGGCATCCTGCCCGATTATAATGCGCAGCTGGATCTGATGCGCGAACTGTATGGGAAGGAAAACATTATTGTCAGGGTCTATGAACCTGATCAGTTCGACGGCGGCAGTATTTTTTCCGATTTCATGCATCACACAGGCCTTGCGCTGACTGATGAATATCAGTTCCCTGAATCACCTTCCAATCTCCAGCTGACAGATAATTTCATCGAGATCAAGCGTCAGATCAATGAACTTACGGATTATCGGGATACAGATAATTTCTATCGCGCGGCCATGCTCGGCGCTTCCGAGGCAGCCGGACGGATCGGAAATGAGAAGAATGACAAAGTCACCTTTTTCCCGGAAGGCGGACAGGCGGCATACGTTGAACAGTTCCGGGAAGGCAATGCAAATATCGCCAGAGAATACCTCGGACGGGAGGACGGGGTCCTTTTCCATGAAAAGATCAAACCTCTCCCCGCATGGAAATTTAATGAAACAACATTTTGCCGGGATGTCATGCTGACTATGGCGGAGGCGGATATTTATCAGCAGGAAAAAATACAGTCCGCCAACAAACGCATCCGTCAGTTGAGGGAGGAAAACCTGGAGCTAATGATGAAGCTGGAAAAGCTTCAGAACGAGGTCGAACAGCTGAAGAAAAATGTCACTTCCATGTATCGCAGCCCGATTTTCCGCGCCTATCGAAAAGTACGCAGCGTGCTGAAAAACTGAAGCGGTCAAATACAGGTGAAACGGGGGCAGGTCCCTCTTCTCATTTCCCGCAATGAGAAGAGGGACCTGCCCCCGTTTCACCTCTTATTTCTGCCCGTAATACGCGTTCGCGCCGTGCTTTCTCAGATAATGCTTGTCAAGCAGCGCCTGCTGCATATCGCGGTGTACCGGATTGAGCGTCAGCGCATGATAATCCATGAACGCGACTTCTTCCATGATCACCGCCATCTCTACGGCATTTTCCGGATCCGTCCCCCAGGAAAACGGTCCGTGCGAATACACCAGCACGCCCGGAATTGCATCCGGATCCCTGTCTTTGAACGTCTCAATGATCACATTGCCGGTCTCTTTCTCATACTCGCCTTTGATCTCTTCTTCCGTCATCGGGCGCGTGCAGGGGATATCGCCGTAGAAATAGTCCGCGTGTGTCGTGCCCATCGCCGGGATCCCGATGCCGGCCTGCGCGAAGGAGGTCGCCCAGCGGGAGTGTGTGTGCACGATGCCGCCAATATTCGGAAAAGCGCGGTACAGCGCCAGGTGGGTCGGTGTATCGCTGCTGGGCTTCCACTTTCCTTCAACGACATTTCCAGCCATGTTTACGATTACCATATCCTCCGGTGTCATGTTGTCATAGGGAACACCGGAGGGCTTGATGACCACCAGATGGGTGTCCCGGTCGATCCCACTGACATTTCCCCAGGTAAATGTCACCAGACCGTATTTCGGCAGCAGCAGGTTCGCTTCGCATACTTCTTTCTTCAGTTCTTCTAACATCCCGTCACCTCCCATACAGCACGTTTTACTTACAGTGTCTTTTTTAGTCTTCTTCCTTCGGCATCAGGTCC
Organism: Lachnospiraceae bacterium; assembly: GCA_017431345.1. Classification (GTDB taxonomy): domain Bacteria; phylum Bacillota; class Clostridia; order Lachnospirales; family Lachnospiraceae; genus UBA3305. Next base: position 65,597 of record JAFRLH010000059.1, read on the forward strand.
ACGCATTTTTCATAGCATGCATCCGACGCCCTGATCACTGCGTTCCTGAGTCCGTATTCCTCCAGCATCGCGACCGCGTAGATCGTGGTGCCGCCAGGCGAACACACATCATCCTTCAATTCTCCGGGGTGCTTGCCGGTCTCCAGGACCATCTTCGCGCTGCCTACCACAGCCTGGGCAGCCATTCTGTAAGCCACTTTTCTGGGCATGCCGTATTTTACGCCGGCATCCGCGAGCGCTTCGATGAACATATAGATATAAGCCGGCGCGCTGCCGCTGACACAGGTGACAGCATTCAGCAGATCCTCCGGCAGAAGCTCCATTTTCCCGAATGATTCAAAGAACTTTCTGATCGTTGCCTGCTCTTTTTCCGTAAAAAGTGTTTTGTCATAGCAGACCCCGGTCATTCCCTCGCCAAGCAGCGCCGGGGTATTAGGCATGCATCTGACGATCCTTTTGTGCCCCTTCAGATGTCTGGAAACACTGCCGATGGAAACGCCAGGCGCCAGCGAGATGATGATATTGTCATCCGTAATCACGTCCCTGATCTCATCCAGTACGCTGTCATAAAACTGCGGTTTGACAGCCAGAACAATATATTTGCTCTTGACCACGCAGGCCGCGCCGCTGCCGCAGCCTTTGATCCCGGTCTCCTCATACACTTTCTGCATTGCTTTCGGATTTACATCCGTATAAGTTAAATTGTCTTTGTTCCATGATTTCATAAGCGCTTTCAGAATGGCGCTGCCGATCGTTCCGGTACCGATAAATCCTACTTTTTCCATACTGCTTTTGCTTTCCCCTCCGCCTGCGGTAAAGGGGCTGATCCCTCCTGAATAGATAATACATGGTGCAGGCTGCTGCGGCGCAGACGCCGCAGATGTTTCATTTTACCATTCCTGCCGCTTTTTTTCCAGTTTTTTCTTTCCAGGTTTCTTCCTGTCCCTTGCCAGTCTGACGGTAAAAACGGTTCCCAAAGCGAAATACTCCTTGATTTTCCCGCTGATAAATGATATAGTGCATAACGCTGTCCGTCGGCATACTCTGTGCTGCAGCAGCTGCAATACCGTGAGTTCGAAACCATCCTCACGTTAAACAAAACTAAGGAGACAACTGAAAATGAAAGACAAAAAAGTACTGTTCCTGACACAGGGCGCGATGATCGCTGCCCTGTATGTCGTGCTCACCATGATCTTCGCGCCAATCTCCTTCAGCGAGATCCAGGTAAGAGTCTCTGAAGCCCTGACGATTCTCCCGGTATTCACGCCGGCAGCCGTTCCGGGCCTGTTCATCGGATGCATTATCGCCAATATCCTTGGCGGCGCCGTCCTGCCTGATATCATCTTCGGAAGCATTGCCACTTTGATCGGGGCGGTCTTCACATGGAAGCTCAGAGAAAGAAGTCCTTATCTCGCACCGATCCCGCCGATCGTTTCCAACGCGGTCATCGTTCCTTTCGTACTGCGCTATGCTTACGGCGTTCCGCTTCCCATCCCGTTCATGATGCTCACAGTAGGCATCGGAGAAGTGATCTCCTGCGGCGTATTCGGAATGATCCTGTATTTCGCGCTGAAAAAGAGCCGCACTGCCATCTTCGGCATGCAGCAGGCATAAAACAAAGATCCGCCCCCTGCAGCGCAGGGGGTATTTTATCGCAGTTCTTAGAGGATCCAGCCCATAAACAGCGCCTTAGATAGCGCAGTCCTTAAATAGCACAGCCTTTAGATTACGCAGCCCTGAAAAAAAAGTGTCTCCCAAGTCAACCGGCTTAAGAGACACTCTTTTTTCTTCTGTTAAATGATTCGGCGTATTCAGCGGGCTTGCTGTAAGAAACGGAGACCGCTCCGTCTTCTCCCTACTGGTGGTTCTGCATCATCTGTTCCTGATTCTGCTGCCCCTATTCCAGCGTGCTGCGCATTCGATGGGCTTGCTGTAATAAACGGGGACAGAGCTGCTTCCCCTATTCCAGATTCGCCGCGCATTCGGCGAGCTTCGATATCACCGGGATCTGCTGGGGACATGCCGCCTCGCACTGTCCGCATGCGATACAGTCTGACGCCTTCCCTTTATCCTTCGTATTCTCCGCGTATTCCTTCCGCGCGCGCTCATCCTGCTGCCACAGCGTCTGCAAATTTCTGGCTGAGAAGATATCCGGGATCGGGATCTGCATCGGGCAGCCTTCCGTGCAGTAACGGCAGGCCGTGCAGGGGATCTGGTCGATCTTCGCGAGTTCCTCCTGCACTTTGCAGATCACCGCCTGCTCTTTCTCATCAAGCGGCCGGAAATCTTTCATATAGGAAAGATTGTCTTCCATCTGCTCCACGTTCGACATGCCGGAGAGAACGGTCAGGATGCCGTCAAGCGATGCGCAATACCGTACGGCCCATGAAGCAACAGACATATCAGGCGCAGCTTCTTTCAGCAAAGCAGCCACCTGCTCCGGCGGATTTGCAAGCGTGCCGCCCTTCACAGGTTCCATCACGACAACGGATTTCCCATGCGCTCTTGCAACTTCCCAGCATCTTCTGGAACATACATCCGGATTCTCCCAGTCCGCATAGTTCAGCTGCAGCTGCACAAATTCGGTATCCGGATGTTCCGTCAGGAGTCTGTCCAACAGCTCCGGCTTTGCATGGAAGGAAAAACCCCAGTGTTTTACCAGTCCCTTTTCCTTCAGTTCTCTCATGAAATCCCAGAGATGATACTCGTCATACTTTGTATAATTGTCTTCCTGCAGCGCATGCAGCAGATAATAATCAAAGTAGCCCGCACCGGTCCGTTCCAGGCTGGTATAGAATTGCTGTTTTGCAGTCTCTTCGCTGTCACAGTGCAGCCAGGCACAGAGCTTTGTCGCCAGCGTATAGCTGTCTCTCGGATAGCGGTCCACCAAAGCCTCCTTCGTTGCTTTTTCTGACGCACCGTCCTTTCCGTAGACAAAAGCCGTATCAAAATACGTCTGTCCCGCTTCCATGAACATGTCCACCATCTTCTTCGTCTGCTCGAGATCGATGGCGTCCCCTTTCTGCGGCAGTCTCATAAGTCCGAAGCCAAGTTTCGGTGTTTTTTCTCCAAAATATCTTTCCGTCATAAAATCCCCCTTCTTGATGCAGGACCTGCACCACCCGCTGTCTGCTTATTTTAATGCGAACTGACTGATGATCTGTCCGATCTCAACAATATCGCTCCGTCCCGAAAACTCAAATTTTACCTTGCCGACACCTGAAAAATACAATTCCAGTTCACTGTCAAGATCAAAAGTCCCGGATGTCTCGATCGAGAAAACAGAGATCTTGGAATACGGCATGGAAGTAAAGTCTTTCTTTTTGCCGGTAATTCCCTGCACGTTTACAGAGATCACTCTTTTATTTGTGAATATCACATAGTCCCTGATCGCCTGATATTCTCCGATAAACTCTTCGCCCGGCACGAGCAGCGGAAGGATCTGGTCACGGTTATTGAATCCGCCTGTCGCTTTCAGTTTCACAAAAGATCCGTTTGCAAAATCAATCATTCTCAACATCCCCCTGTATTTAATGATGATCAGTTGTAACCTTATCCTACTACCTGCACCGGTCCGTGGCCCGGGCAGAAAAGATATCCGCCGAATTTTGCGACCGTATATTCCCTGCATTTCCTTGACAGCGCGGGATCCTCGTCCACACCGGTCAGCAGGAACGGCGCGAGCCTGTTGAACTCCCTCTGCTCCGGCGTGATCCCTTTGACATTCACCCAAATGTCGCCGGAGAAGATCAGCTTCAGCGCCTCACAGACGATCACGACTTCGCCTTTGACATGTCCGCCTGGGCCCTGGTAAAAATCAAATTTGTATCCGCCGAATTCAGCATTTCCGATAAACGAGAGCAGGCTGTCGTCTTTCCTGTCGCCTACCACGACAGCATTGGAAAGATCGGGTGTTTCATAGCCGGTAATGATCTCACTCAGGTTAAAATACGGTTTCTGTCTGGGATTCTGTTCCCGGAATCCCATTTTCCCCTCATGCTCCAGACTGAAATCCACATAGCTGTCACGGCTCATATAAACCTTCTCCCACAGCGGCATCAGGCCGATATGATCCATGTCGACATGCGTGATAAAGGCTTCCTTATGCCTTTCTTCAAAGTTCTCGAAGCAGCCGTTCAGCAGTTTCAGCATTTCCTTTAAATAGCATGAGTATCCGCCGTCAACGAACAGCAGATCTCCGTCATGCTCCAGAATGTATGTATTGCTTCCGCACGGCGGCTCGATCACATACATCTTCAGATCGTCCGCAAGATCACGCGCGGAGATCTTCGCATCAAACTTCTCTCCCCTGTGATCGACAACGAACTTCGCAAATCTCCGTATATAGTCGAACGTCTGCATGGGAGATTTGTCCTGCTGGTCAAGGACCTGCATCAGCTTATTTGCCCGGATCAGGACGCAATGCGCATCGTCGGGAGACAGAGAGAGAATATCCCTCATCTCGTTGGCAAACGTCACATAAAACACCGTACCGTCGAGCAGCTTGTCCGTCACCTCGTAATCAATGACCCTGGTCTCGCATACTTCGGAAAGCTCATCCAGCAGGCGTTTCGTCTTCTCCGGACTGTCGATCCGGATCCCGATCCGGAGATGCTGGCCGTTTTCCGTGCGCTCGCCTGAGCTTACATAAGAAATATAAACCTGATGGCGGTTCAGCACTTCAAGGACAGGAATAACGGCACCGGCACGATTTGCCAGGTTAAAGTCCAGCATGATGATCTTCATATCATCGTAGCTGCCGGTCATGAACCCGTTCGCCAGAAGCTCCTCTTCAATCTTTTTGTGCTGTTCTTCATCCGCGGAGATCTCAATAAAAAACGTGTGGATATCCACCGCATGATTGTAATTGGCTCTTACAATATCCCCGCCGTGCTTCGCGATGATCCGGCCGGCAAGCAGAAATACGCCGCTGCGGTCCGGCACTTTTGTTACATAGGTCTTTCTCATGATTTTCCGTTCCTGTCAAAGAAAGCGATCGCGATCGCACCCGGTCCGGCATAGGTTCCGATGGCTGCGCCGGCTACGACCGTCTTCAGCTTCGCTTCCTGTCCCCTGTACATTTCATGCGTCTCATCGATGTACCGCTTCATCATTGCATCCGATGTTCCGGAATAAGCGAAGCACACCGGCCTTTCAAAGTCGATCCCGCCGAGTTTTTCAACCTCTCCGGCCATCAGGATCCTGCCTTTTCCCATGCCCCGGACTTTGGCACGCACATCCACCACACCGTCCGTGATCGTAAGCACCGGCTTGATCGACAGGAGGGTCCCGGCAATCGCGGCCGTCTTCGAAATACGGCCGCCTTTTCTCAGATACTCCAGCGTATCAAAGACGGCTACGACATGGGCTTCCTTCAGTTCCTTCCGCAGGATCTTTGCAATTTCCGCAGCGCTTAACCCCTCATCTCTTAACTGTACTGCACGTTCAACAATGATGTACTCCGATATACAGAACTGTTTTGTATCGATGACATGGACATGATCCTGATAGTCTGAGGCAGCCACACAGGCACTCTGGTAAGCGCCGGAAACGCCGGAGGAAATGCATAAGCAGACCACTTCATCGCCTGCATTCACTGCGTCTTCAAATACCGCTTCGTATTCAAACGGCGGAATCAGGCTTGTCTTCGGAAGGCCGTCCGCCTTCTCCATTTTTTCATAGAATTCATACGGCGTGATCGTCACGCCGTCCAGATATTCTTCTTCTCCGAACCGTATTTTCAACGGAAGCACTTTGATATTCCATTCCGCCGCTGTTGTCTGCGGAATATCGCTTGCCGAGTCTGTAACGATCCTAACAGCCATAACAACTGCCTCCTCTCCGCTCATTAAGATGCACTGTCAACTGAATCTGTACCCGTTCCACACTTATTTATCTTCAGCCTTCCTGCTGCAGCGTCGACATCAGTCTCGGCACCAGCTGCTTCTTTCTGGAAACAACGCCGGTAAGATATACCGTATCGTCTTCTCCTTCCGTCTCAAACGCATGCTCCATCAGCTCGACCGCATCTTCCCCGACGCACAGCATATAGCTGGATTCGTGCAGGATGTCAGTGAGCATCAGATAGATCATGTCCATGTGATCCTTTTCCAGCAGCCCCTGGGCAAACGGCCTTAAGCGGTCCCGCAGCTTAATAAGCTCCTTATCATCCATGGAAGAGATCTGGCCGATCGCCACCTGATGGCTGCCCATCATAAATTTCTTGTAATCCGCATAGACGATTTCTTCCTCCGTCCGGTGATCGAAATCGCTGCCCGCAGTGAACATGGCTTTGGCATGTTCTTCCACGTTAATGCCCGCGATCTTTGCAAGTTCCTCGCATGTCGCTTTATCGATCGGCGTACAGGTAGGAGAACGGTACATCAGCGTATCGGAAATGATCGCCGAGCACATCAGGCCCGCCATGACCGGATCGATCTCCACATTGTTCTCCCGGTACATCTGGGTGACGATCGTGGCCGTGCATCCGAGCGGCTGGTTCCTGAAATAGACCGGCCCGACTGTTTCCAGGCTGCCGATCCGGTGATGGTCGATGACCTCCAGGATCTCGGCGTCTGCATAGCCTTCCACTGCCTGGGATGTCTCGTTATGATCCACCAGGATCAGCTTTTTCTTCACGGACCCGAGCAGTTTTCTGCGGGAGATCATGCCGATGAACTGTCCCTCCTTATCGACCACGGGGAAGTCCCTGTGACGGTATTTCTGCATCGTCTCCCGGACGTCTTCCAGATAATCATTCATCCCGAATGTGACCAGCTTATCATTCGTCATGAAAAACTCGATCGGAAGGCTCTGATTGATCAGACGGGCGACCGTAAAGGTATCGAAAGGTGTCTTGATGATATTGCAGTTGTTCGCTTCCGCCATCTTCTTGATGGTGCGGCTGATCTCCGCCCCGCCGGTAACGATCACGCAGCCAGCATTCATCTCAATCGCACACAGCTGCATCTCATACCGGTTTCCCGTAATGACGACATCGCCTTCGTCAATATAATGCTCCAGCGTATCCGGATTGGCTGCCGCGATCAGGATCTTGCCGTGTTCCAGCACATCATCCTTGCTGCCGACAACAATCTCGCCTTCCAGCGTTTCCACAATGTTTTTGTACATGGTCTTCGCCTGTGCGAGAATATCGGCGGTGTACATGCCCATGTAGGATTCGGCGATATCGCCCTCGGTAATGATTCCCTCCAGCGCGCCTTCAATCGTACACACCGGAAGCGTGGAAACGGTCTCCTCTCTCATACGCTCCCATGCCCTCTTCAGCGACAGGCAGCCGCGGATCGGCTTCAGCGCATTGACTTCCATATCCTTTACCTGGCGTCTCGCATCAGCCAGATAAAGCGGCGCTTTCACGTCAAAACGCTTCAGGACATATTTCGTCTCCAGGTTCATCTGGCCTGCGCGTCTGGGGATATGGCGCTTTCCGGTAATCTTTTCCTTCAGGTTCGCATACGCGATGGCAGAGCAGATGGAATCCGTATCCGGATTCTGATGCCCGATCACGTATACGGGACGGTCTTCAGCATTCTGCGGTTTTACAGACTGATTCTTCCAATTTGTCATTCTTACTTCTCCCTGTGCTGCAGGTCTTTACGGTCCTGCCGTATTTTTTATCCGGGCTGCGGCGCCGGATCCCGGGCAGCGCTGGCTGACCAAAATCCTGCCGGGTACAGCTGTTTACAGTATAAGTTTTCTCCTTGTAAAATGCAAGCAAGCCGGAAAAATCATCGCTTCTGATGCATCGGCAGTTCCGCCTTTGCAAATTGCCTCCAGCGGCAGATTTTGTCATTTTTAAATTGACTCTGGCATTGATTTACTGTACCATAGATATGGAATATTCTTTCTCCGAAACGGATAAAAACAGCGCTTTCCGTTCGGACAAAATCATAAAAAAGGAGGAAACAAACCATGAAAAAGGCTGTCCGACGTCTGCCTCTCATTCTGCCGCTCCTTGTCCTTGCCGCAATTCTTTTTCTTCCTGCAGTAAAAGCGGAAGCTTCCATTTATTATTACTTTAAATCACCGGAAAGCGGAAGTACTTTTAAAGCAGGCGAGAAGATCCCCCTTTCCTTCTATGCCGGCGTGGAGATCACAAACACCAAATTCGCCTGGGGAAGACCGTCGACGGTCACTTACGAGAAGATGCCTGTCACACTGAAGGTCTTTAAGGGAAGCACCGAGCTCGATTCCTTCGATTTTGAATATCAGGAAGCAACGACCATAGAGACCACCTATACGCCGAATACCACAGGAACCCTGAAGTTCTGTATCTACGGAAAGAATCCCGGTCTTGGCGTCATGGCGCAGATCCAGCAGGACAGTATTACACTCAAAATAAAGAAGAAATCAGCCTCGGCTGTAAAATCCGTTAAGCCGAAGATCGAAGTGGACCGCATCGCCAAGAACAAAGCGGAAATCTCCTGTTCCAACGATGCCGGATTTAAAATGATGGTTTACCGCTCCACAAAGAAGAACGGGAAATACAAGCTCATCAAGACCTCTTCCAAACCGGTTTTCACGGATAAGAAACTGAAGGCTTCCAAGATCTACTACTACAAGATCCGTCTCTGCGCCAAGAAGGGCAAAAAGACCTATTACAGCAAATGGTCTTCCAAAGAAAAGGCAGGAAAGTATTCCAGCGCGAAGATCACCCTTTCCTATACAGCCAAAAAAGGCGTGAAGGTCACCTGGAAACCCATAAAAGGTGCCGGCTATTACCTGGTGGCACGCAATACCAAGGGGACAAAGGGTGAATACGAGGTGATTTCCTGCGAAGACAGCAAGACCCTGACATATTATGATACCGGTGTCGAAAAAGGAAAGACCTATTACTACTCAGTCATTGCTGAAAAAGGGAATGGTGAAGCGGTCGGAAAATACATGAGCGACAATTATAAGATCCGTACGAAATAATCGTTATTGAAAACAGCCCCGATCAAGTATATAATGGCATCCGTCATGAGCGGATCACTGTTATCGAAAAAAATCATTTCGCACTCTTACAAACAGCGGGATCATATCATCCTGCTGTTTTTTCCGTTCCATTTTTCATGGTGCGAAATACTGCTCCGGGTCTTATCGGGCGCGCCGGCGTCTCCCTCCCTGCTGACCGCAGTGCTGGCCGCCTCCGGAATCGGCGCCGTATCGGGCGCTCTGCTGTGCATGATCAGGAAGCGCAGCGCCCGGGCTGCATGGATCCTTTCATCTATGCTCTGTCTTCTGTCCGCTTTATTCTTTGCGGTCGAGAGCATGCTCCGTTCGATCTTTTTCACCTATATGACCCCCGGCAATATCCTGTCGGAAGCCGGAGATGTCGCGAAGAACTATACGGGAGAACTTGCAAGAAGTCTGCTCCCCGGTCTGTTCCGCTTTCTTCTTTTCCTGCTTCCTGCAATCGTTCTGTTCGCCTGCCTCTGCCGGGACAGCCGGAAATCATCCGGTGAAAACGCTGCGCTCCCCGCTGAGCCGCGAACATCCGTTTTTTCTTATCTGCTCTATGCCGCGGCAGGATTCCTCCTGATTTTCGGTTCCGTCTTCGTTTCCCATACCGGCCGCACAGCCAGGCTGTACGGCTCCGGCTACAGCTATCATGCGGCTGTCGACACATTCGGCCTGGTCACCGCGACAAGGCTTGACATCGAATACAGTCTGCTGGGAAATCCGTACGAATCCTTCTCTTCCGCTGTGATCTCTTCTGATCAGGGTGAATATATGGACGAAACAGTGGCTGCGGAAACCGAAAACACAGCAGAAGGATCAGGCGATCTGACTGCTGATGCAGAGACAGTAATGACAGCTGAAACAGTATTAGCCGGAAACACCGATTCTGCTGCCGGGAAGGATGAAACTGCAGGGACAGAAAACGAGACTGTTGGCGCAGGGAGTGGAATTGCACCTGCAGAAACAAAACCCGCTGAAACAGAGAGCGAAATTGCACCTGCAGAAAGCGGAACTGCACCTGCCGGGACCGGGACTGCGCCTGCTGAAACAGAATCCGCACCTGCTGAAACGGAATCTGTTCCGCCGGAACCGGAATACAATGTCATGAATCTCGACTTCTCTCTTCCGGAACTGCATTCCACCAAAGAGATCAGCCAGCTGACAGACTATATTTCTTCGCTTGCCCCCTCGCAGAAAAACGAATACACCGGGCTTTTTGCCGGCAAGAACCTGATCCTGGTATGTGCCGAAAGCTATTGCGACCGCTTCATTACACCGGAACTGACGCCGACGCTCTGGCGCCTCACCCATAACGGTTTTTATTTCGAAGAATACTATGAATCGGAATGGGGCGGCAGCACGACTACCGGCGAGCTGGCATTCACGACAGGCCTCTGCGGCAACAACGGGGATGATTCCCTTTCCGGGATCGCGGCGAACAATCATTATTTCACGATGGGCAACCAGCTGCAGCGGCAGGGTTATTCAAGCATAGCCTTCCATTCCGGCCACTATAAATATTATAAGCGCCATACGACCCACGAAAATCTCGGCTACAACCAGTTCCTGGGCGTCGGAAACGGCATCGAGGACATCATCAGCTATGAATACGCACCGGATTCCGATCTGTTTGAAAATACGATCCCGCTCTACCTGGATCATCAGCCGTTCAGTGTTTACTATATGACACTCAGCGGTCATGCACCGTATGTTGCGGGCAGTCCGCTTGTCAAAAAATACTATGACAAGGTGGATGCTGTTCTCGGCGATGAATACGCGAAGAAAACGAAATATTACATCTGCTATCAGATGGAACTGGAAGCGGCCATGACGCTGCTGGTGCAGCGGCTGGAGGAAGCAGGCATTGCAGACGACACAGTGATCGTACTGACCGGCGATCATTATCCCTATGGACTCGGCAGAGGATCCACGTGGAAGAACGATAAGGATTATATTAAGGATCTGATAAAGGGAGATGATTTTTTCCGCTGGGAGCAGGACCGCAGCGGCCTGATCATCTGGAGCGAATGTCTGGAGCATGACCTGAAGGACAGGGTATGCAAAATCTCCGAACCGGTCGGAAATCTGGATATCCTTCCGACCATTTCCAATCTTTTCGGCGTGCCTTTCGATTCCAGGCTTCTGCCGGGACGGGATGTCCTTGCCCCGGACACCGAACCGATGGTATTCTGGAACAATTTCAGCGTCGTTGTAAAAGAAGGGAAATACGACGGCAGAAAGCTGAACTGGTATCCGAACGAAGGGTATGAATGGACCGCGGAAGATCCGGACTTTCTGGAGAATCTGCATGCGCGTGTGAACGACCGTCTGCTGATGGGGAGAATGATCATGCAGACAGACTATTACAGGCTGCTGTTCGGAGAGGATACCGTGAAGCAGGCCGGGGAAATGCTTTGGAAACCGGCTGAAGAGATGGAGACGGAGAAAGAATAAGCCTTGATTCCGTAAGCAAAAAAAGATACGATGGACAAGTGCCGGAGGAAAGATCGAAAATCCGGGGAATGCCGGAGAAGCGAACAGGAGCTTTTTATGGAACGACACGCAGCGCATACACATTTGCATCATCACCACGCAAATACGACAGCCAGAGATATGACATCCGGTCCGATCCTCTCGCAGCTCGTTCTGTTTGCCATCCCTCTTCTTCTTGGAAATGTCTTCCAGCTGCTCTACAGCATGGTCGACACACTGGTCGTCGGGAATTTCGTGAGCACCCAGGCACTGGCGGCGGTTGGTTCCACAACGATGATCGTCAATACGATCGTCTTCTTTTTCAATGGTCTGTCCATAGGCGCTACTGTGATCATCGGCCAGAATTACGGTGCAAAGGATGAAGACGGTCTGCATATTGCCGTGGAGACCACCATGGCCATGACATTCATTGTAAGCGTGATCTTCACGATCATCGGCGTCGCTTTTGTCGGCCCGATGCTGCGTTTTATGTCCACGCCGGAAGATGTCATTCCGGACGCCACGGTCTATCTGCGGATCTACTTTGCCGGCATTTCCGGTCTGATGATCTACAACATGGGCAGCGGAATCCTGCGCGCGGTAGGCGATTCAAAACGTCCGCTGTATTTTCTCGTCTTTACCAGCGTTATCAATACCGTGCTGGATCTGTTCTTCGTGATCGTACTGCACGCGGGGATCGCCGGCGTGGCATATGCCACCATTCTTTCCCAGTTCCTTTCGGCGTTCCTGGTCATGCTGCTTCTGACCAAAACAGATGACATCTACAAACTCACCTGGCACGATCTGCGCCTGCATATGCCGACCTTCCGCAAGATCATGGGCGTAGGCCTTCCCACAGCGATCCAGTCTACGATCACCGGTTTCTCCAATGTCTTTGTGCAGTCATATGTAAATGTCTTCGGTTCCGCCTGCATGGCCGGCTGGAGCTGTTACAACAAGCTCGACCAGTTCATTTATCTGCCGATGCAGAGCCTGGCGAACTCCGCGACCACCTTTGTCAGCCAGAATATCGGCGCGAAACAGGAAGATCGCGCGAACAAGGGAACGTCACGGGCTATCTTCCTGGCAATGGGCATCACTGCCGTGATCGCGACTATTCTTGTTGTGTTTGCAGCTCCTGCTACCGGGATCTTCACAGACGATGCGGCTGTCATTGCTTACGGTTCTTTGTTCATCCGCATGAACACGCTGTTCCTGATCATGAACTGCGTAAACCATGTACTGGCCGGCGCTCTCCGCGGCAGAGGGGATTCCAAAGCGCCGATGTTCATTATGCTCGGCACTTTCGTTGCCCTGCGGCAGATCTATCTTTTCACGGCAACGCACTTCTTTGCGAACACAGAGATCATCGTCGGCCTGGGCTATCCCGTCGGCTGGACCAGCTGCTTTATCGTGGAAGTCAGCTATTTCTGGTGGAAGTATATCAGGAAGAAAGCGTAGATCGTTCGGGACAGGGATCCCTCAGGATGACATATTTTGTTCGCATTTTAGTTTCCCGCACTGCTGACGGTCTCCAATAGTTCTTCAGCCGCAATCCTATATTCTGCCGTTGACTTTGCTTTCATGATCCTTTTCAGCTGTTTTTTGTTCTCCGGAAAATTCTCCCCCAGATAGAACCACAGTTCTTTCATCTTGTGAACGACATTGTTTTCTTCATGGATCACTTCTCTGTACGCTTCGAATAAAGCATTCAGATACTGTGCCAGTTCATCCTTTTCAAGCTGCGGTCCGCCTTTCATCTCCCGCACCAGCGCCGGATTTCGGATCAGGCCGCGGCCGATCATGACGGAATCCAGGCCGGGGAAGCGTTCTTCCAGACGGATCAGATCCTCCGGTGCGAACAGATCTCCGTTATAACTGACCGGATGCACACTTGCGGCAAGCATTTCCCCGAAGGTATCCAGATCCGGTTCCCCTTTATAAAAATCCACTCTCCGCCTGGCGTGAATGATCAGCCTGCTGATCGGATACCGGTTGAAGATTTCCATCAGACGTACCGATTCTGCTGCCTCTTCCACCCCGATCCGGGTCTTGACGGATAGACGGATATTCTTCTCGGAAAGACTGCTGTCGGCATTGATCCCGTTAAAAACGCCGTCAAAAAAGCGGTCCAGCTCCTCCGGCACGGACAGAAAGCCCGCGCCTTTCTTTTTTGACACTTCCGTCGCCATCGGACAGCCGAGGTTGAAGTTCACTTCACAGTATCCCAGTTCCGCAAGCATCTGCAATGCGTTCAGGAACTGGTCCGGTTTATTGGTCAGCACCTGCGGCACGGCAGGCACTCCCGCATTGTTCGCCGGATCGATATCCTTCCGTTCTTTCTGTTTAAAGCTCATTGTCTGGTTTGCCACAATGAAAGGCATGTAGTACGCGTCGATGCCGGGGAACCGTTCATGATGAACACGGCGAAAAGGATATTTTGTGATGCCCTCCATGGGCGCGAAAAAGAATTTCATACTCTCAGATCATCTCCTGCAATCTGTCCGGGAATCCGCAGAGGTTCTGCGTTTCCTTCCGGGTTTGACGATCGGGTACCGGAGAACCGTCCCCTGCCCCCGCTGACTCCCCGGCTCTCTTCATCATAGCATACTTCTCAAAAAAAATTCCTGCCCGTTTCACAAAAACGGCAGGTCATTCCCCTGAAAGAGCAGGAAAAATAATGCATCATAATACCGCATATGGTATAGTATTTTATGATCAGGAAAACCGCACTGCAAGCCATACTTCTATCAGATTACTTACAGGAGGACAAATCCATGATCATGACCGAACCATCTATACGCCGCATAGAAATGATTCACTGCGCATTGTGCAGCAGTGCTCCCTGCGATGCCGCATGTCCTGCTGTAAAGCCGGCAGGCCTCCTGCGCAGCATCTGGTTTGATAATGAGCAGGGCGCCGTATCCCGGCTCCCCGCTGAAAATCCGTGCCTCTCCTGCAATGCGCCGTGTGAAAAAGCATGTGTGCGCCCCGGCCAGGTCGGAATCCGGGATCTTATCACCAAACTGTATGAGCAGGTAAAGCCGGCTGTGGAAACGGCCGTACCTGAAGATGAAGACAGACTGGCCTGCAGTCTGTGCGGGATCAGGCTCGAAAATCCGTTCCTGCTGTCGTCTTCCGTTGTGGCCAGTACGTATGACATGTGTGCCAGGGCTTTTGAAGCCGGCTGGGCCGGCGCCGCCTTCAAAACGATCTGCTCCTTTGATATTCATGAAGCATCTCCCCGTTTTTCCGCTGTCACCGGCGACAACGGCAGCATTATCGGCTTTAAAAACATCGAACAGCTTTCAGACCACAGTGTTGCCGAGAACATGGAGATCTTCCGGAAACTGAAGAAGGATTATCCGTCCAAAGTGATCCTGGCGTCCATCATGGGACGGGACGATGCGGAATGGGAATCCCTCGCCGGGCTCTGCGAAGAGAACGGGGCGGATGCCGTTGAGCTGAACTTCTCCTGTCCGAACATGGCGGACGGCGGTCTGGGATCGGATATCGGCCAGGTGCATCGGCTGCGGCAGGTGCATGATCTCCTGCAGCGACGGAGGGCATCAGGCGATCCGGCTGGATTCCGCACGCAGGCCGAAACTGAACGGAAAAAAATGCGTCGGCTGCCACCTCTGCATCCTGGTATGTCCGCAGAAAGCGATCCGCCCGGGACGAAAACGGATCAGCCGAAAACAGAAATAAGGAGACAGGAACCCTGTCTCCTTTCACACAAGCAGCTGTATCAGGATCATATCCGGGATCAGGAACCGGTCCGGGACGAATACGGCAAGGCTGATGACCGAAGCGCCGCCGGTAATCAGGCTTACGCCTATATACTGCATGGATCCGGCGTAGATCAGCAAGCTCATCAGGAATGCCCATACGACGCCATAGCCTGCATTGCGGAGCAGAATACCAAAACCGATCCCGAGGACAACACAGCCTGCCATCACCGGAACCGATTTGATAAATGCCTGTTTTGTTAAAGATCGTTTCATTCGCTTTCCCACTCCTGACATATTCGGTGGTTCACTGCTCTTTTCCGTTCCTGGCATACCCTGTATCCCACTGCGCATTCCCGCTTTCGGCATAGCGGGTAAACATTTGTGCATAGACTTTAGGAAGGTTCTCTTTCGCCAGCAGGACCCCGCTGCTGTCGGGCACTTCCGCTGCGGCGTGTCCCTGCGCTTCTTCCGCGCCGGGGAAAAGAGGATTTGTGCTGCCGGCGACGTAAAACCGTCCAAAAAGATAATAACCATAAATAAAAAAGCCATCCTCCGAAGGTCCGTAAATAATGGCATCCTGCCTGATCGTTTCCACCTTCCCGACCCACGGATATCCCAGCTGTGTTTCCACGCCGGCAAAAGCCTCCTGCAATTGCGGGATGGGAATCCGAAGTCCCGGGACCGTCTGTATTTCCGGCGTCAGTGTGTTGAAAGGATTGCTGCCGTCCCCCAGCTTCCACAGGCAAATGCTTTCTATCAAAAGCATTGTCGCGACCATCACAGACGGTACGCTGATCTGTTTCCAAACCGCAAATGCAATCCCGAAAAGGCTAAGGAAAACCGCTGCAGCCCGAAACGCAATGGCTGACAGTCTATGTCTTTCCAGCGTTCTGCACCCGCTCCCTGCCATGGCAAACAATACCAGCGCTTCGATCACCAGAAGCATTGCGATCATTATACTGCGGCCGCTGCCCTGATCCTGCATGATACCGTACAGACCCGCCGCATTCAGAAGTACGCCGGACACAGTATAAATCAACAGGACCATCATTTCCCCCGCTGCACCGGACGGTGCATCGAAGGAAAAGCCGAGGCGGAAGAAACCGATGCAGAACAGAAAGGCGGACAAGCCAAAGAGCAGGTAAAAGAAAACGCCGATTCTGTGCGGAAGCAGAAACAGGATCCCATAGGATGCCATGAGACAGACGATATCAAAAATCCGTTCTGTCAGCACTTCATTTTTCTTTTCTCTTTTGTCCTTCCTATGCATCTCCTCTTCCCTTTCATGCAGCGCTTCCCTGATCACCCTATTGAATGGCAGTACGTCCGAGAGTTGTTATACTGCCATGATATAGGAAAATATATGCTTTATCAAGAGAAGCAAAACAGAGAGGAGAGCGGGGACGGTTCTGTGTCTCTTCTCAGAACCGTCCCCGCTCTCCTTTTCCCCCCATCTATATCTCACCGGAGTTCCGGTGCAATATAGCCATACTCTTCGGCCGCCTTCTTCTCCAGCGCGTTCAGCTCCAGATTTGCCATGAAGGCGTGCGTCCCGATACCGAAATTCGCTTCCGCGATCTCACTGATCCCGCCGAAGTTCCCGTCGAGATAGCTCATCTTCTCATCCAGGATCAGGCGGCATTCTCCTCTTTTGTAAGCGATCGCCATATCCGTCGGCACGTAAAAATGATTCTTATTGCCGATCTTCGTCAGGAAATCACCGACTTCAGCGATGAACGTTTTCAGATCCATATCCGCACCATATGCCCCGAAGGACAGCGCCAGTTTTTCGATCGGTGCGGCACCTGCTTTCGGCACGAAGATATGAGATACTTCAAATGCCCTCGCGGACTGCTCGCCGGCTGCCCATTTCTCACTGAGGATCTGCTCGATCGCCGGCGTCAGCACAGTCGGCAGCCCGGTATTTCCGCCGAGCGGGTCTTTGAGCAGCACGCCCTTGTTGTTCAGATCCCATTCATCCTGGATCATGTTCATCTTTTTGTAGATGCCGTCCGGATAGATCTTCGGGCCGAAGCCTTCCGAATAGCCCATCGTGCGGAGCACGTCCCGGCAGCGGTCTTCGAATGCTTCCGAGCCGGATACAGTGCCGTCAGTGAACTGTGCCAGGAATTCCTGTCCGTTATTGAACAATTCTTCCCTCTTTTCCAACCCCAGCCATCTGACAGCCGCCTGATCCAGATCGATCGAAAATGCATATTTCCCGGCTTCCGCGTCTTTGCATCCCAGTAGCGCCTCGCCAAGCCAGGTCATCGTACCGAAATACCCCAGCGCAAATGTCTCTCCTTCCGGATCTGTGACGCGGATCTCCCATGTCACAGGCTCCTTCAGCGTATTCTCGCTCATGGCGTTGCTCCCCCAGGAAGCCATATCAGACTGCTTCACAGGCTGTCCGACGCTCACCAGTTCCGCATCAAAAGCTGCGCCGAGAGCGCCTTTTACGATCTTCTTCCACAGGACGCCCAGATCATACAGGTTCATCTTCGTTGCCAGAACGCCTTCGGCAACACTGTGCGCCGGATACTGCTCATCCGCTGCATCAAAGATTTTGCCGAATGCGGCTGCAAGCGCCTGTCCGTTTCCCTGCACTTTCGGCAGCAGGAACGGGAGAATCTGCGTTCTCAGGGCGTATTCACCGTTCATCAGAAGGACCGGTTTTGCTGCTTCCGGCTTCCCGAAAACAGGCAGATTGATCTCTGTCTTCTCCAGTTCGGGAAATGTTCCGTTATCGTATAAATCAAATCCCGCCAGCGCAAAGGATCTCTTAAAGGCATCCGCAGTGATCCGTAAAGGATGTTTTGTCATGTTCTTCATTTTCCTTCCTCCTTCCCGGTCAGATGCGGTTCCCGACCTGCCAGCCTTCCAGGATGGCATCGCCGATGTTTCTCTTTTCATTGCAGCGGATCTTCATGGTGCAGTCGCCGATCTCATAGACTTCCATTTCCTTCTCGCGAAGCTCGTCCGCGATCGCCGTTTTTCCGGTATAGCCGCGGCAGATCAGCATGCTGTCACAGGGGACCAGTTCTTCCTGTTTCGTCCTCAGGTCTTTCAGCGTTACGCCTTCCGCCGAGACGCCTGCCACATCTTTTCCGAGCTTATACTTTATCCCTTTCTGCGCATTGAGGATCATCAGACGCTGCTGCTGAGGTGAAGAGTTGTCATTTCCGATCTCCATCACGCCCATCATGCCGCCTCCGCGCCTGGACGCGACCGTCACCTTTTTGCCTGCTCTGAGCAGGGACTGCGCGACTTCCAAATTCATGAAGCAGCCGCCGGCGATCAGGATATTCTCACCGAGATCATAACTGTCAGGAGACTTACAATAATCGTAAATGCTGTGTACCTGCAGATCTGTCTGCTTCTCGTATTTTGTAACGACCGGCTTCGCGCCGACAGCAACGATAACTGCATCAAAACCGCCTGCTGCAATAGCCTCTGCCGAAGCCTCCTCTTCGATCACTTTGACGCCGCGGACATTCATCTGCCGCACATAATAATCGATCAGGATCTTGATATCACTCTTCAGTTCATCGCTGAAGGCAGCTTCATGCATCGTGCCGCCGAGCTTCCGTTTCTCATAAAGCGTGACATCGTGGCCCCTGAGCGAGGCGACGCGGGCTGCCTCCATGCCCGCCGGACCGCCGCCGATCACGCAGATCCTCTTCTTTTCTTCTGCCGGCTCCACTTTTCGGAAGTTCGATGTATTACAGAGCGGATTGACGGAACATCTGAGTCCGATGGCAGCGTTAAAGCCTTCGATCGTTCCGACGCAGCCCATGGTACAGCGGATGCAGGGAACGATATCGTCTCTCTTGCCGGCTTTGATCTTTTTGATCCATGCCGGATCAGCCAGCGCCGGTCTTCCGATGCCGATGAAATCGGCAATGCCGGCTTCCAGCGTTTCCTCGGCAAATTCCGGGGTGGTAAATCCGCCGTCCAGGATGATCGGGATCTTCACGCCAGCATCCTTGATGGCTTTCGCCGAAGGAATATAATCGCCGCGCTTGTCATACTGTGCATTGATCACACGGACATTGTTGGAATCGCCGCCCACCAGGTGCAGCGCCACGATCCCGGTCTTCTCCAGCTCCTTCGCGTGAATGATGCCTTCTTCGATCGAGATATCCACGGGATCGAAGGAATCCGGGCAAATGCGGCCGATGATCGGAAAGTTCTTTCCGCAGGACTTCTGACATGCTTCGATGATCTCGACCATGAAGCGGATCCGGTTTTCCGGGCTTCCGCCGTACTTATCCGTTCTGTGATTGTACTGCGGCGAACAGAACATGTTGATCAGATGGCCGATCGCGCCGTGGATCTCAATGCCGTCAAATCCGGCCATCTTTGCCCTCCAGGCAGCTTTCCCGAAGTCGTCAATGATCTGGTTGATCTCCGGGATCGTCAGGCCGCGGATCGGGAACGGACGGATGCCGCCCTGCATTTCGAACATTGTGGACGGGCCGAGCGACTCCTTGCGGTCCGCCAGGGAAAGCTGATGGCCGATATGACAGAGCTGCAGGATCGCCGCTGCGCCCTGATCCTTGATGGTGGAAGCCAGTCTCGCCATGCCGGTGATCTGGCCGTTGTCGTACAGACACATGACGTTGTCCTCTCCTCGGGAGAGATCGTCATCCGTGGCGGTACATTCCACGATCACCATTGAGAGGCCGCCTTTCGCCTGATCTTTATAGAAAGCCAGCGCGTTATCTGTAATATAACCGTTGGAATCGGCGTTCAGCGATCCCATCGGGGCCATGATGAGCCGGTTTTCGAGTGTGAGCGGGCCCATCTTGGCTCTTTCCAGTAATTTCTTAAATGCTGTCATAATGTCTCCTTATTTTCTGACGCTTCCCACAAAAGCGTATGTTCAGCCAATCCGCCGCCTGCTTTCCTCTTTGTCAAACACATTCCCGGGCCTTCCTGCAATGGCACTTGTCAACCGCCACTTGCCTGCTGCCATCTTTGTCAAACACATTCCCGGACCCTTCCTGCAATGGCACTTGTCAACCGCCACTTGCCTGCTGCCATCTTTGTCAAACACATTCCCGGACCCTTCCTGCAATGGCACTTACGCAATCCGTGCACAGATCGGTATAATTTCTGCTTTATGGTCTTCAGCTGTGCACAAACAAGATTCGGCCGACAAATTATGGTCTCTTCATTGTGCATACATTAGCTATTTATTTCTTTTTAGGATCCGCTTTTCAGCTAAATTCTGTATTTTCCTGGTCAAAAGCATGCATATAGCAGACCTTAATTTTTCCTAAAGATATCTTTTGTGCACGGTGACAGACCATAATTATTAACTATGAAGGTTTCTATGCACAAAGCAGGCAGAAAATGCTGATCAAATCCCGTTGTGAGAAGCTTCTCTGCCAAAATTACCTTCCCCAGCCGTAAGCCTTTCCCGGCGCCTTGTAATCCGGGCCGAGCATCTCTTCCTTCACTGCTTTCCGCAGTTCTTCCACATTCCACCAGGGCCCTTTGTCGCCGTTCGTGATCATGGTTCCGAGCTCCGGCTGACTATACGCCTGGAATCTGCCGGATGATTTGATCGAGAAGATCGAGCCATTGATGTAGTCATCCAGGCAGAGCACTGCGCAGAACGGCGCCAGGTTCGCGGGATCGCCGTGATCCGCTTCGACAACGGCCAGCACCTTCGGATCCGGCGCGTGACCGGCTGCCGTGATCTGTCTGATCAGCGCATTATATTCCACCGCGTGGGAAGGAGATTCGCCCTGCGGGCAGATGCAGTTGACAGTGATGCCGAACTGATCCAGTTCCTTCGCTGCCGCCCATGTCAAACCGACCATGGAAGCAGTAGATGCGCTGTAGCCGTCATTGTTCGCCAGGCCTGTCCAGGCGTCGCTGGAAACATTGATGATCCTGCCGTATCCCTGCTCCTTCATATAAGGAAGGGCGAAATGCATCAGTGCCACGGCGCCTTTCGCACGGCTGCCCATGAAAAGATCCCAGTTCGCTTCATCCATCGTGGCAATATCGCCGGTGCCCATGCCGGCAGCGGAATTGACGATGATATCGATTCTTCCCCAGGTATCAACTGCCGTTTTTACCATTTCCTCAGCGGTCTTCCAGTTAGAGCAGTCTCCGTAAAAGGCTTTCGCCTCACCGCCCTCTGCGATAATGGCATTTGCCGTTCCTTCCGCATCGCCTTTCAGCCTGCAGAATTCCGCCCAGTCTTCTTCCGGCATGTCTTCTTTATGGTATTTCTGTGCGGAAAGACCATTCGGCTTCCTGTTGTTCGTGATGACCTTCGCACCGAGTCTTGCGAGACCGATGGCAATGCCTTTGCCGATTCCCTGGCCGGATCCTGATACGATTGCAACTTTTCCTTCCAGACACTTTTCCATTTCTGCTCTCCTTTTCTTTTGATTATAAGAATAATCTTACAACCGCAGCAAATTTATACTATTACTATAGCCAAGTGCCGGATTTCAGGATATAATAAATCTGCAGAAATACGTCCATTTCTGCAGAATGTGCAATGGATGAAACTGTCGAATTTGTGAAAAAACCCGTTGTCATTCTGAGGGCAGCTCGCTGTCCGAAGAATCCACCGCGTACCGTCTTCGGTTTCAGGAAAACCGCCGGCTGCAAAGCGAAGATCCTTCGGCGCTTCTGCACCTCAGGATGACATCGTAGGGAGACACGGAACCGTCCCCTGTCTCCTCAGGATGACATCGTGCGGAGCCGCAGCAAATGAAACAGAGAGCGCGGGAGAACCATCCTCTTCTTTGTTTCTCCGGCTCCCTGGAGGTATCGATCTATGGAAAGAATTCTGGATCCCGATGAAATTCTCCGCCTGTTCTATAATTCCTTTAAGATTCCCGCCGGCCTTTTCGACCGTTCCGGCAAGCTGCAGAAGCTGTTTTTCAACAGCGGCGCCAAACTGACGAAACTGTACCTGGCGGATGCAGATACAGTGCTGCACAATTCTTTCAGCCGCGGTTCCGATGGCAATTCCGGCTATCCTTCTTCCAGCCCCAACGCTCACGACAGCGGCGTTTTCGGTGAGTCGGCCGTTCTTTTACTGGACGAAAATGGATCCTGTTGGTGTGTGATCCCGTATCATGAAGAAAGGATCCTGCTCGGGCCTGTCCAGACCGGCCGCAATCCGCTGTTTGCCTATGAAGGAATCCCCGAGCATACCGGTAAAGGCTTTCATAACATCGCGCGTTACGTCGTTTCTCTTCTTCACAGTGAGGACTGTCCGCTGACCGACCGGGAAGATGCCTATACGGAAGCATTTGCTGCCAGGCACATGTACAGCAAAGCCTATGCCGATATTGAACTGCAAAGCTTTGACGACCTTTTCTTATGTGTTATGACCGGTGACAGGACCCGGCTCGATACCCTCCTGCACTCCGGCAGCTATCTGCGCTACCTGGACAGCGTCATGACCGATCTGCAGACAGCAAGAACGGTCTTCCAGTTCAATCTCGCCAAAACATACCACAGCGCCCAGCAGTCCCGCGCCTCGATCAGCGACCTGACACCGCTCGTGGATATGTATCTCTCGGAATCCGCCGGCTACAGATCCCTGGCGGCTTTTAAATCCGGCATGCTCCGCATGCTTTATGACTTCACACGCTATGTGAGTCAGTACAGGGATGATCGTTATTCTCCTCTGGTCAACCAGGCGATCATGTTCATCCGGGAGAACATCTATGCCCAGCCGACGGTCGAAGAGATAGCAGCGCACTGCATGGCCAGCCTCTCCACCCTGCAGCACCGTTTCAAGGAAGAGACCGGCATGTCCGTAAAAGAAAAAATACGCCGGTCCAAGATGGAACGGGCGTGCTTTTTCCTGAAAAATACAGATTTGTCCTGCAGCGATATCGCTTACAGGATGGGGTACGGTTCCCAAAGCTACTTCATCAAACAATTCCGCAGCATGACCGGCATGACGCCGGCGGAATATCGAAGGCAGTAGGAGCACCGCAATTATGATCACTGGTTTAGCCGGCAGTTTCCTCTGCGGCTATAAGCCGCTGTTCACTGTTTGCCCCTAAAGTGGCTCTGAATGGTTCGCTTCCCGCACTGCGGTCACAAGCAGACGCTGAAGAGTTGTTTTACTGTCTCTTCCCAACCAGTTCACCCTGGCTCCGCAGGATCTGCTTGTTCATAAACGCCAGCATCGCTTCCGCAGCTTCTGCCTGCTGTCTTTCACGGCTGATCTGTGCCGTTCCGTCACCTTTCTGCTCTCCGTAATTGCCGAACTGTGCATGATTGCCGCCTCTGATGACCACTTTTTCCGGCTCTTTCGAAAAGAAGCCATCCCCGGCCTGCAGCTTGTCCGCATTCAGGACACCGTCTTCACTGCCATAGATCTCGATTGCTCTTTCATCCACCGCTTCCGTCGGATACGATGCCAGCAGGATCAGCCCGTCCAGATCATTTTTCCCGGCAAAGGAAGCCGCCATCGCCCCGCCGAGCGAGTGTCCGCCAATGTACCAGTGATCATACTCATGCTGTGCCATCACCGCGGAAGCTTTATTCGCCCCGAAGACCGCCAGGTTGGCCGGCATTTTTATCAGGAAACAGTCGATCCCGCCTTCCGCCAGACGGCTAAGCAGCGGAACATAGGCTGTATACTCTACTTTCCCGCCGGGATAAAAGATCAGCGCAGTCTCCGTCCCCGGACCGTCCAGGAACAGGCCTTCTCCGGTCTCCAAGATTCCAACATCGTCTTCCGTATCTGTAAGAAACGCGCGGACATCATCGGAAGCATGATAATAATTCAGCACATATGCCGCGCCTCCAATCAAAACAACCATTATACCAGCCAGAATGAACAGAAGAATCCTTTTTTTCATTTCAAATCCATACTTCCGCTTTCTATCGGATATGACTCCGTCGCATCCCGGATCAATTTTGTGCGAACCGGAATGATTTTCAGACTACAGGTACCCCACGACTTATACTATAACATACTCTCTCAATAAAAGATGGGCATATTTAGCAGCAATTATTCACCAAGGTACCCCTTTGCCCGCAGTTTTTCAATTTATTTCATCAGACAACCGGAGAAAACAGGGTACCTGTTCGAACATTTATTTCTGATTTCGCACAAATCAACACAACCAATTCTCTATAAATCCAAAGCCGGGGTACCTTCATCCATTCAACAGCTATATTTTGCACAAAATGCCATCCTCACATCTCCGCATGAAAAAGACCAGAGAATTCCTCTCTGGCCATGGCTGCATTCTGCTCCATTATATATGCTGATCTGCTCACGCCTTCAGTTCCTCTTCCGTCACATTGATCTTCCCGCTTTCAGCGCTGTACACCTCCATCCCGGAGATCCTGATATCGAACGGCCACTCTCTGTCACACAGGAAGCCCATCCGCTCATACACATCGAACCGGTTCATCGGCTTTCTGTCCTCCAGCGGATACGGCCGCTGCAGCTGCCGGTACGCGTGGATTCCCAGCCTGTGATACGGCAGGAATTCCAGCTCCGCGCAGTTCTTAAGGCCTGCACAGAATTCCGCTGTGGCAAGAATGTTGTCCGCTTTGTCATTGACGCCTTCCACCACCGGTACCCTGACATGAATGGCATCCTTCTTACAGATCTCATCCGCCAGTTTCAGATTGGCGAGGATCTTCCCGTTGCTGCCTCCCGTCCACTTTTTATGCATTGTGGGAGACATGCATTTTATGTCTGCGTAGACCATGTCCAGTTTCGGAATGATGCGCTTCACATTTTCCGGGTCCGTATACAGATCCAGTTCCGCACACGTATCGATACCGGAATCGATGCATTCGTCCAGCAGCGCTTCTGCAAAATCCGTCTGACAGAAAACGTCACCGCCGGAGAGCGTCACACCGCCGTCAGAGAAGAAATAAAAGATCTCATCCTTGCGGATCTCCTTCATGACTTCCTCGACGGTCATTTCTCTCCCATAGATCTGCTGGGCGCGGAAATTGCATACATCGACGCAGTGGAAACAGTTCCGGCACTTTTTCTGATCCCGGACCACTTTCCCGTCCGCCGTAAACGCCAGCGCCTGTTCCGGACATCTGAGGATGCAGGCCCCGCAGGACCTGCACCGTTCTTTTTTATAATAGACTTCGCGGGGGAGCTTCTGCGACTCCGGCGTGGAACACCAGGCGCAGTGCAGATGGCAGCCTTTAAAGAAGACTACCGTCCGCATACCTTTTCCGTCATTTAACGAAATCCGCTCGATCCGCAGAATCACTGCTTTTTCCGACATAATGCCTCCCGAAATCAGGCGATCTCCGAATGGTTCGTTCTGGAAATGATGTCATCCTGCACTTCCTTGCCAAGCTCTGTGAAATACGCAGTATAGCCGGCTACTCGCACCATCAGTCCGGTATAATCATCCGGATGCTGCTGCGCGTCAATCAGCGTCTCTGTATCCACGACATTGAACTGTGCATGGAATACGCCAAGCGAGCACAGGCTGCGCAGATAGTTCATCAGCTCCTTCGTGGAATTCGGATTGTCACGGAACGTGGTATCCATCTTGACATTCAGCAGCGTTCCCTGGTTGAAACGGCCGTGCGGGATATTCGCGATGGATTTCAGCACCGCGCCCATGCCTTCCGTATCAGTTCCCTGGTTCGGGGATACGCCATCGGCCAGCGGCTTCCATGCGTTTCTTCCGGACGGCAGTGCGCCGACTTCCAGACCGAAAGGCGTGTTTCCGGAAACGGGCAGGATACCGGGGGTCATCTTTCCGAATTTGCTCGTATAGGATTCGATATCATCGGCGATGAAGCAGAAGAGATCACCGGTCAGTTCGTTGGTCTCCTCCTCGTCATTTCCGTACTTGGGCGCCTCGTCACACATGCGCTTGACATCCTCAAAGCCCACGAAATCCGCATCCAGCGCATCCAGCAGACGCTGCATAGTGATCTTCTTATCATCAAATACCAGCTTCTTGACGGCGATCACGCTGTTGACCAGGTCAGCAACGCCGATCGCGTCGATGCCGTTTCCGAGATTGTACTTCGCACCGCCCCATGCATAGTCCTTCGCATTGTCGATGCACTCATTGAAGGAAAGCGAAAGCGCCGGCACGACATTCTGCAGACCGATATCGTCGTTTACATTGCTGGCGGCAACGGTTCCGCGGATCTCGTAGCTGATCTGCTTCTTGACAGCTTCCAGGAACTCCTCGAATGTCTTGAATTCCGTCGGATCTCCGGTCTTTATGGACGCCTGTACGCCGTACTTCCTGCTCTTTCCGTTCAGCAGCGCATATTCAACAGCTGATCCAAGGTTGAAATCCGCATAGGCGGTATAGCATCTCTGTCTGCCGGCCAGGTTGGTCTCCACGCATCCGCAGGGATTCCAGTCATAGGCTTCCTTGAGCGGAATGCCTTTGTTCAGCATCATCTCAATACCGACATTGTCATTGTGGAACGCCGGGAAACCGGTGCCGAGCTTGATGACTTCCGCGATCTTCTTCAGGAATTTGGAAGGATTGCGGGACATATTGTAACGCACGGACAGGGAAGGCTGATACAGCTGTACATCCGCCGTCGCCTGGAGGATCATATAGGAAACATCATTGACGGCGTCCATGCCGCGGTCATCAATACCGCCGCAGCAGACGTTCTGGAACATCGGATAACCGGCAGAGAACTGCGCGGTCACCTGGTCCTGGAACAGGCACTGCTCGGAGAATTTCACCCACAGGCAGTCAAGCAGTTCCTGCGCTTCATCCGGTGTAAGCCGGCCGGCTTCCACCTCCGCTTTATAGAACGGATACAGATACTGATCCATTCTGCCGGGGTTATAGCTGGCCGCGTTCTGCTCCATGAAAATGCAGTTCTGATAGATGTACATGGACTGGATCGCTTCGCGGAATGTGCGTGCAGGCTTTTCCGGTACATGATCACATGTTGCAGCGATGTCCAGAAGCTCCTGTTTCCTCTTCTCATCCGTGCATTCGGCAGCCTGTCTTCTCGCCTCATCCGCATAACGATGGCCGAGCAAGGCAATGCCTTCAGCAGCAAGCTTCATAGCCTTAAGATATTCGATCTTCTCATAATCGCCGGCCACACAGACATCCAGTCCGGCCATTACACTGTCAATGTGGGCGATAATGCCTTCCATCCCCTGTCTGATCACGTTCTCATATCCCGCAGTGGTCTCGCCCCAGCCGCGGACGGCTTTCCGGTTGATATACAGCGCGCCGCAGTCGCGCATTACTGCTGCGAAATCCGGGCACTGCACCAGCCACTGTTCATACGTGGAACGGCCTTTCCAGTAGGGACGGATGATCTCTTCGAATGCCTTCCTGTCTTCCGGACGGAGATAGAAAGGATCGTAGCGGCGCTCCGCGATCGTATCCAGTTCTTCGTCCAGGACGGACCAGCACTTGTCAACGGAAAGGATGCCGCCGCGCTGTTTGCTGCCGGCATTTCCGACGATCAGTTCATCCGGCCAGATCGGCACGGTCTTTTCGAGACACTGTTTCTTAAAGGCGTATGCTTTCTTTACGCACAGAGGCTGTCCTTCCGCCTCCTGGAACCCTGCGGTCAGGATCAGCGCATTCTCGAGATCCATTTCCGGCTTGGTGTTCAGTACACGCTGTTTCAGACGTTCAATACGATCCATGTATCCTTTTCTTTCCGTGTTCTCCATCTGTTTCCTCCTGTTATGGATATGAAAATGTTTTGTTCTCAGGCTCGCCGGAGCTGCCCTGTTCCTGCCGCGGGCGGCATGCAGACAGTCCGTACTCTATATCCATATCCTAACATTTTCTTCTTTCCCCTGATATGAATTGACTGTCAGAAAATATACAAATCCAATCTAAAAGAATACATCGTATAGGAAAAATCCTTCAGGTTCCCATCCGGCGGCGGTACTCTTTCGGGGTAACGCCGGTCTGCCTTTTAAAGTATTGTATAAAGTGACTCGGGTCTCCGAATCCGCACGCGAAAGCGATCTCCGTTACCGACAGATCAGAGGAGCTCAGCAGTTCCTGCCCCTTGGTAATGCGGTACCACATCAGATACTGCAGCGGGCTCTTTCTGACCATCCGGGCAAAACAGCGGCAGCATTCACCTTCGCTGATATTTGCGGACGCCGCAACTTCCCCGAGCGTCACCGGTTCCATATAGTGCGCATGGATATACGCCAGCATATCGCGGATCCGCTGCTGCTTCCTCACATCGGTCTTCGACGGCGTGCCTATGCTCTCATAGCTGTTCCCGATCAGGCTGTACCACAATTCAGTACACTTCATGGCAATCCTGTATTCCCGGAAGGAAACGCATCGGGATGGCGCCTTCCCGCTTTCCGAGAGCATTGCAATGATCTCCCTGATGTACGTTATGCCTTCGCGCTGCCAGGGGATCTCCGGGGAATAAACGAACGCAGGAAAAGTGATATTCCCGGTGTACGGCGCCACAAAATCCTGTTCCATCCTGCTTCCCGGGAAGAATGACAGCAGCCTGTCCGGGAAATTGATGCTGACATACCGGCCGTTTTCGGACAGGTCTTTCGTCATATGAAGCAGGTTGCGGTTGATGAAGATCATCTCCCCCTCCTGCAGCGGATAGTCGTCGCCGTTCACCTGCATGATCATAGTACCGTCCGTCACGAGCGTGAACTGCAGTTCCTCATGCCAGTGCAGATCCCGGTATCCGCGGCCTTCCGGCTCGATCCCTTTTCGCGTAATGACATAAAGTCCTACCGGGAATGCGTCGTCCTGATAGCGGTTCGTTTCATGAAGTTCTTCCGATCGTTTCATTGCAAGTTCCTCTTTTCGGTCCGGCTTTCTGCTCTTTGAAATGATGATACCACAGATTGCTATATGCAACACGCTTTTTATATGTCATTCCTGCCGATTTTCATTCTGAAAGGAATGCAGCACGGTTGACATCGAACATCTGAAGAAGCTATACTAATGGAGATTGCCCGCCCGTCCGGCGGATGATGGAAATGCATTCTATCTGGAGGTATAAAAATGCAGTCAAGAACACATACCTGCGGCGAACTGAGAAGAGACGACATCGGCAAACCTGTAACGCTTGTCGGCTTTATGGAGAACGTCCGCGAAGTCGGCGCAAATCTGGCCTTTGTCGTATTGAGGGATTTCTACGGCATCACGCAGATCGTTGTCGAGACAGAAGAGATGATGGCGGTCATTAAGCCGTTAAATAAAGAATCCACAATTTCCGTATCCGGCGTTGTCCGTGAAAGAAGCAGCATCAACAAAAAGATCCCGACCGGCGAGATCGAAGTGGTGCCCGAGAAGATCGAAGTCCTCGGCCGCTGCCGCCATGCGGAACTTCCTTTTGAGATCAATCATTCCAGGAAGGCAGATGAGACGTTCCGTCTGAAATACCGCTATCTGGATCTCAGGAACCCGGAGGTGAAGAACAACATCGTTCTCCGCTGCAGCGTGGTCTCCGCCCTGAGAGCCGCCATGACAGAACACGGTTTCCTGGAGATCACCACACCGATCCTTACGGCTTCTTCTCCCGAAGGCGCCAGAGACTATCTCGTCCCCGCCAGGAAACATCCCGGAAAGTTCTACGCGCTTCCGCAGGCCCCGCAGCAGTTCAAGCAGCTGCTGATGACCGCCGGATTCGACCGTTATTTCCAGATCGCTCCCTGCTTCCGCGATGAAGACGCCCGCGGCGACCGTTCCCCGGGCGAGTTCTATCAGCTCGACATGGAGATGGCGTTTGCCTCAAAAGATGATGTATTCCAGGTGCTGGAAGATGTGCTGCCGCCGATCTTCGCAAAATACGGCAGGTACAACATCGCTTCGGAAGCGCCCTTTAAGAGGATCCCGTTCCGTCAGGCAATGGAAGAATACGGCTCCGACAAACCCGATCTCCGGATCGACCTGCGCGTAAAAGATGTGACCGCAGAACTTGCGGAATGCGGTTTCGGCCCGTTCGCGGGCAATGTTGTCAAAGCGATTCCCGTATCTGACTGCAAACTGACCAGAAAAGCGATCGACAAGATCTGTGCGGATATCGAAGTACAGGCCGGAAACAAGGCTTACTGGTTCAAATGTGATGAGAAGGGTGCGATCGCAGGCGGTATCGCCAAGTTTGTAAATGCCGATCCCGCAACAGCTGATGCTCTTACCGGAAAGCTCGCGCTTGCGCCGAACACACTCGTCATCCTGAGTGCCGGCAGGAAGGAAGCCGCCCAGAAGACCGCCGGCGTAGCCGTAAAGATGCTCGGCGCAGCCTGCGAAGGCCATATGGATAAGGAAAGATATGAATTCTGCTGGATCATCGACTTCCCGATGTATGAGATCGGCGAAGAGTCCGGTGAACTGGAATTCTGCCACAATCCTTTCTCCATGCCCTCCGGCGGTATGGAAACGCTGCTCGCGGCAGAACGCGGAGAGCTGGATCCGCTCGAGATCATGGCCGATCAGTACGACCTGGTCTGCAACGGCGTAGAGCTGTCTTCCGGTGCCGTCAGAAATCACGATCCCGAGATCATGGTGAAGGCATTTGAGATGGTCCGCCTGGGCGAAGAAGAAGTGAAAGCCAAGTTCCCGGCCATGTATAACGCATTTACATACGGCGCACCGCCTCACGCAGGCATCGCCCCCGGCGTGGACCGTATGGTCATGCTGCTGGCCGGTGAAGAATCCATCCGTGAGGTCATCGCGTTCCCGATGAACAAGAACGCCCAGGATATCATGATGGGCGCGCCTTCCGAAGTCGAACAGAAACAGCTGGACGAACTGCATATTGCGGTCGTCACCGAATAACCTTTTATAAGAAAAATCATCCATACAGAGAAAAACGGAAGAGCCGCCAGCTCTTCCGTTTTTTCTTTCCGGGTCAGGCACTCACATCAGGGGCTTGCCCTCTCCCCAGGCTTTTCCGGCCTTCTCCCCGATCACATAGTAATCATTCTGGAACTGATCGAACAGGATCGCATTCAGTTTCGCGGGATCGACTTTGCCGTTTTCCGCAAGCACGCCTTCTTCCGCTTTCACATTCACGAGCCTTCCTACGATCGCATGGAATGTCTCCGTATCGATCTCCTGCTCCAGTTCGCACTCCATCACGACAGGGAATTCCTCGATGATCGGCGCATTCACCTTATCGCTTTTTACTGCCGTAAAGCCGGTCCTTTCAAATTTGTCATCCATCTTGTTTCCGGTAGCGATGCCGAAAAAATCCGCCTCCTTCATGTGCGGCAGATCCGCGATACTCACCGTAAATGCCTTTGAAACGCGGATGTTTTTCGTGGTCTTCTTGCCTTTTCCGATAAACAGCGTGATCTGATTCATGGCGGAGATCATTCCCCATGCGGCATTCATCACATTGACTTTTCCGTTTTCATCATAAGCCGCCACCATCAGCACAGGCATGGGAAATACAGCCTGCACAACACCAAGATCTTTCTTCATTTTAAAACTCCTTTCAAACAAAATCCTTTGCCGCCGCAAAGGTATGCATTTATAGTTTCCTGAACCACGCGGCAGCCACATCCATCACTTTCCGGCTCTCGTCGAGATGCGGTTTCAGCGAAGGAAACGCATGCGTAAGCTCCTTCCCTTCCCGGAAGTAGAGAAGCCTGCATTCATGTCCGGCTGCTTTAAGAGCCTTCCGGTAACGCAGGGTGTAGGAACGCAGAAAATCCGCTTTACTGCTTACCAGAAGGACCGGCGGAAGACTTCCTGTGACCTCTTCCTTTTCCGGATCGATCAGTGTCATAAAAGCCTTATCCTTCCGCCTTTTTCCGAAGATATCTTTTTTATATACGGCGCCGATCACATCCCTGCCGGCGGTATAGAACATGCCTCCGAAACACACCAGTCCCCGCACGGAAAGGCCGTGATCAGGTACCCCGAAAGCCCTGCGGATCTTAAGGGATGACGCCGCGGCAGAAGCATATAAAGCCAGAAACGCGCCTGCGCTCTCGCCGATCACAAATATTCTGTCCGGATCTCCTCCGAGACTGTCCAAACTGTCTGCCACGAAGGACAGTCCGTCGCAGATATCGCCTGCGGCTTCGATCCCGTCCGCTTCATCCAAGAGCCTGTATTCCGGCGCAAATACCAGAAAGCCTCTCTGCGCCATGTTTTCACAGAAAATGCGCGATGACTTTCTGCTTCCGACGAAAAGCCCGCCGCCATGGATCATGACGATCACCGGAAGCCTGCCGGGACCGGGATCCTTCGGGCGGTATACATCCGCCGCGAGCAGTGCGCCGTTATGTCCGCTGTAAGTCAGATCGGGTATCTCCGTCAGTCCTGCCGGCACCTCGTGCTGCACGTCGGACGCCGAAATGATCTGCGACACCCTTTTTCTTGCATTTGTACTTAAATATTTCAGAACAGGATTCATATTATCTCCGTTTTAAAATAAGACATCTTATTCTTTTCCTGCGCCTTTATATTCCATGCACAGCATGGTCAGATCGTCGAACTGCTCCTCATCCTTCACAAATTCGTCCACAGCAGCCCTGACAGTACGCAGGATCTGCTGCGGCGCAGCATCGGCATTCGCATTCAGCGCAGCGATCATTCTTTCGGTTCCGAACAGTTCCTTCGCTGCATCCGTTGCTTCTGGGATCCCGTCTGTATAAAGGAAGATCTTGTCTCCCGGCTGCAGCCGGGTTTCAGTCTCTCTGTACCTCATTCCCTCCATACCGCCGATCACGAAACCGTGCTTATCCTTGATCAGTTCAAAGTCACCATTCGCCCTTTTCAGCGCCGGGTATTCATGACCTGCGTTTGCGGAAGTCAGTTTTCCCGAAGACAGTTCCAGAATACCGAGCCACACCGTGACGAACATATCCATGTTATTGCCGGCGCAGACGTCTTCATTGGCCTGTTCCAGGATCTTCCCCGGCGACTTGGAAAGAATGGCAAAACTCTTCAGCACGCTCTTGGCATCCATCATGAACAACGCCGCCGGGATGCCTTTCCCGCTCACATCCGCCATGACCATGCAGAGATGATCATCGTCGATCAGGAAGAAATCGTAAAAGTCTCCGCCTACTTCCCTGGCCGGTTCCATGGTCGCGCAGATATCAAAATCATGCCTGTCCGGGAATGCCGGGAACACACCCGGCAGGGCGCCTTCCTGGATCTTTTTTGCCATGTTCAGTTCCGCCGCGATCCGTTCTTTCTCCGCCTGCTCCCGGTTCTTTTTCTCCATCATGCGCAGTCTCTTCTTAATATACAGCCTTACAAAGACTGCGACCATACTGAAGAAGAACACACCGGAAAGAACATAGAACCACAGCTGTTCATAAAACGCCTTCTGTTTGACGATATTCACGGAGAGTGTTCTGACTCCGCGGGTGACCGGATCCCTCACCTCCATAACGAACCTGTAATTTCCGCCCCGCAGATTCGTATAGTCTATGGAATCCAGTTCACTGCGGCTGATGCTTATATTCTCCTGATCAAAGCCTTCCAGCCTGTAGATGATCTGCGGATTGACCAGGGAATAATTAAATACAAAAGCGTTAATGGATAGCTTTCGGACATCCGGAGAGATCGTAAAATCTCCGGATTCATCCGGATAGATCAGACTGCCGTCCGCTTCCAGATACGGTACGGCACATTTCAGTTCCGCATTCCCCTCCACAGAATCGTCCACATTGATCCTGGCTATGCCTGTGGTACCGGAAATATAAAGGTCTCCGTCCGCTGTCAGTTCACTGTAGGAATTGGCTGTTGCGATGCATGGCAGGCCGTCCGAGATGCCGAAATGCAGGGGATCGATCGATTCATTTTTCAGCAGATCCTCTTCCGGGACCACATAAATGCCGTTCCCGCTCAGGACCCACATATCCCCGTCTTTATCCCTGTACAGATCAAAGTTGTTCGTATACGGGAACTGATCGACCACATGAAGCTCATAATCAGCCGTCAGATACGCCAGCGAGGTTCCATTGACGATCCAGTATACGCCGTTCTTCTTATCCGGTTTTATGCGCATGACAGACTCCGAGGTAAGTCCCTCTTCCCTGCCTATATGCCGGATCCCGCTGCTTCCGATGATATAAATTCCGCCGCCGTCCGTACCGCAGAGGATATCTCCGTTCTCCCCTTCAGCGACCGTTAGGATCTCCGTGTTTTCAATGCCTGCCGATTCACCGTAGGATTTAACGATGTCTCCGTCTTTAATGACCGCGACGCCGCCGGTGACCGCCGCCAGGAAACTGCCGTCCTCCGTTTCAAAGACGGTGCGCACCATGTCTGAAAAGAGCCCGTCTTCGGATGAATAGGCCGTTATCTTTCCATGATCATAACAGAGCAGGCCGACCGTGCGCCATGTGGAGATCCACAGGCGGTCCCGGCTGTCTCTTATGATGGATCTGATCCTGCAGCCCTTCAGAAACTCGACGAGATTTGAGACTTCCAGTTTCTTCCCGGATGCAGTCTGCGCCTGGGTGACCGGGATCTCTTCCACGATTCCGTTCCCTTCAAGCACTTTCAGCCCTGTATCCGTACCGATGAACAGCTTTTCGTCCAGCATGCAGGTAGAGTTGACCACTTCATCCGGCAGGCCGTTTGCAGCGAAGCAGTCGACAAAATGATTGGGCACGATCTTCATGACGCCCTGCCGTGTAGAGGTCATCCACAGATTGCCTGCATAGTCTGTCATGATCCGTCCGACAGAATTGCTCATCGGAAGATTGTCGACCAGATGGAATCCGTTCTCATCGATCACACCGAGCCCGTTCCTCGCGCAGACCCAGATCTTGCCGTTTATGCATTCAAACCTGGATACCTGGGAAAGCGGGGCTATATTGATCTTCTTCATTTTTCCCAGGCTTTCATTCACATTGCCGTAGCGAAGCATGGAATCCATCGTTTCCATATAAATGTAACCGCTCTTTTCGGGATCCGGAAATATACAGTGCGCTCCGTCTCCCTGGAGAAAACTGCTGTTTATATAACGCACCACATTTCCCTTTTTGATAATGAACATGTCTCCCGAATTTGAAAGCCCGTAAATGCTCCCGTCTTTCGCAAGACATAAATCGTCCATATAGTTTCCCTTCATGCGGGGATCTTTCATGGGATGGATCTTCATATCCGCGTCGATCGTCACGATGCCTCCCGTCGTGGAAATGTAAATAATCCCTCTCTCATCTTCAAGGATCGAACGGATGGAAGAGGAAGGCAGGCCGTCTTCCACAGTCCACCTGTCGATCCTGTCCTGCTGCAGCATCACAACGCCATTGTCATTGGTCCCTACCCACAGCCTGTTCCTGCTGTCGACGAAGAGACATCTCACGCTCAGGATCCCCGTGGCAACCGAATCGATCCGCTCAAAGGTATTGCCGTCATAACGGATCAGCCCGCTGTAGCTGCCGATCCAGATAAACCCTTCTTCCGTTTCAACAATGTCGTTGGCTTCTGAGGCAGGAAGGCCGTTCGTGTTGTCATAGACGATGGCGGCAAAGCTCGCATCCGGCTCTGTCGGATCTACTGCGGCTGTAACTTCAGAAGCGCCAAAAGCATATGTTTCCGTTCCGATAAGCGATTCCAAAGAAAACAGGACAGCTGTAAAAATAAGCAGTGCAGCTGCTTTGGCAAAGAGATGGCCATTCTTGATTTTTAACAAACTCATTCCCTGCATGATACAATAACCTGTTCGTAAAAGTATCCGGCGGGACAGAGAGCTGACAGCCGGATCCACAGGCTGTCAGCATGCCTGTCACCAACAAAAAAAGTATATCCAATTCCTGAATTGTTATCAACCGGTTCTCCCGAAAACATATGTATTTTCACCTTCCCGGATTCCTGCTATAATCAAGCCAGAGAGGCGGACCAGGGGACGGTTCTCCGGCTCGGAGAACCCGGCTCCGTCTAAAGGTGGCAAGTATGAGAAGAAACGAGATCTGGCGTTCCTACGGAACGACGTTTACGAAAATGACAAAACGGCTGCTTGCGCAGACAGGATTGGCAGAACATATTTCGGAAAAGACCGCATATCGTTCCCGGGCTTCCGTCCGCATCGGCATCAAGCCGAACCTGGTGACGCCCGCTCCGGCGGATTTCGGCGGTACCACGCACCCGGAGATCATCGCCGGCATCATCGAATATCTGCAGGCTGCCGGTTTCACGGATCTTGTGATCGCGGAAGGTTCCTGGGTGGGCGACAAGACCTCGGAAGCATTCGAATACTGCGGTTACAACGCGCTGTCGGAAAAGTACGGTGTTCCGCTGCTGGATACCCAGAAAGACCCGGCTGTTTCCGTCGATGCCGCCGGCCTGAAGCTGTCCATTTGCCGCTGCGTGCACTCGTTTGACTATCTGATCAATGTGCCTGTACTGAAAGGCCATTGCCAGACCCGCGTCACCTGCGCCCTCAAGAACATGAAAGGCCTGATCCCGAACCGGGAGAAGCGGCGTTTCCATACCATGGGCCTGCATAAGCCGATCGCATATCTCAACACAGCCATCCGTCCGGATTTTATTGTCATCGATCACATCTGCGGCGATCCGGATTTTGAGGAAGGCGGAAATCCGCTGACCAGGAACTGCATCATGGCGGCGCTCGATCCCGTGCTGACGGACGCTTACGCCTGTTCCCTGCTGGATGTTCCCGTTGAAAAAGTCCCGTACATCGGGCTGGCGGAAAAGCTCGGGATCGGAAGCGCAGACCTCTCCTCTCTCCGGCTGATCACCTGTGAAGGAGACCCGTCGGGTGATACCGCCATGGAACACCGTCTGCTGGATGTCAGTTATGCGGTAGATGAATCGGAATCCTGCAGCGCCTGTTACGGAATGCTGGTCCCTGCGCTGGACAGACTGCGGAACGAAGGGCTGCTGGACAAGCTTGACACAGCGGTCGCCATCGGCCAGGGGCATCGGGGAAAAACGGGAAAACTGGGCGTCGGGAACTGCACCCGGGGATTTGACTGCTGCATAGAAGGCTGCCCGCCTTCCGAAGAAGAGATCTATAACGGACTGAAAAAATATCTGGAGGATCTGAAATGAAATACGGGGAGAGTTTATTCGATCTTATTTATCTGCTGTTCGGCCTGGTCTGCGGGATCTATATACTGAAAGAAAGCAGAAACAAGGCCGGAATCCTCATGGCTTCCGCAGTTCTTTTCCTCGCCGGCGGAGACGCATTCCATCTGGTCCCCCGCGTCCTGAATTATTTCATTGAATCCGACTTCAGCACGGCCCTCGG
The DNA here is from genome assembly GCA_017431345.1 of Lachnospiraceae bacterium. Classification (GTDB taxonomy): domain Bacteria; phylum Bacillota; class Clostridia; order Lachnospirales; family Lachnospiraceae; genus UBA3305. Next base: position 102,934 of record JAFRLH010000059.1, read on the forward strand.
CCTCGGAAAAGCCGTAACATCGGTCACAATGACAATCTTCTACGTGCTGCTCTTTCATATCTGGCAGAGAGCATATAAGAAAAAAGCGAACCGGATTGTCCGCATCGCCGTCTATGCGCTGGCGGCTGTCAGGATCATCCTGTGCCTGTTCCCGCAGAACGGATGGCTTGAAAATGAAAGCAGCATGACATGGGCGATCATCAGAAATGTTCCTTTTGTCCTGCTGGGCATCCTGATCATTATGCTCTTCTATATGAAACGCGGCCGGATCAGTTGTCTCCGGCGGATGTGGCTGCTGATCACTCTGTCATTCCTGTTCTACATCCCGGTCGCGGTATTCGCGGGAATCGTTCCGATGCTCGGCATGCTGATGCTGCCGAAGACAGTATGCTACATGATCATGATCTATAATTTTGTACAGTACGTGCAGCGGAGGTAATTCCGGCAGCGTTTTCACACTGTCCGCTACTGCTGTAATAATGACGCAAATAAACAGTTGTGCAAGGAGGGTGCTATGCGTTACATTCCATTCGGAGAAGAAAAGCAGAAAGTGTCTGAGATCGTACTGGGACTCATGCGGATCGGTCCCGGAAAGACCACCACGAAATCGCTGTCTGTCCCGGAGGTCGAATATCTTCTGGATACCGCATACGACTGCGGCATCAACATGCTTGATAACGCGGACGTCTATGCGAACGGAGCCTGCGAGGAAAAACTCGGCGAAGTATATGCAGCCCGTCCGGATCTGCGGAAGAAATTCTTCCTCCAGACAAAATGCGGGATCAGGAAAGATCCCGGCATCACCTATTTTGATTTCTCCAGAGATTATATCCTTGAATCAGTTGATAAAAGCCTGCGCAGAATGCAGACCGATCACATAGATTCTCTCCTCCTCCACCGTCCGGATGCACTGATGGAGCCCGATGAGATCGCGGAAGCATTTGAGATCCTGAAAGCAAGCGGAAAAGTGCTGCACTTCGGTCTCAGCAACTGCACCCCGATGATGATCGAAAGGCTGAAAAAGGTGCTGACAGTTCCGGTCGCCGCGGATCAGATCCAGCTGAGCGCGGCGTTCACGCCGATCATTGACGGAGGGATCAATTTCAATACACAGACAGATGCGGGCATCATGCGTGACGGCGGCGGCATACTGGAATACTGTGCTATGAACGGCATTGCTGTACAGGCCTGGTCTGCGCTCCAGTACGGTTTCTTCGGCGGCGTGTATCTCGGTTCCGATAAATATCCGGATCTGAACAGAGTGATCGACCGCATTGCAGAAGAACACAATGTCACAAATACCGCTGTCGCACTCGCATGGATCCTCCGGATCCCGGTTTCCATGCAGGCCGTGATCGGAACTACAAAGCCGCAGCGTGTAAGAGATTCCGCGGAAGCCGCATCCTTTACGCTGACCAGAAGAGAATGGTATGAGATCTATATGGCGGCCGGGAATATCCTGCCGTAAGCAGAAGACCGGAAAGATCTGCACCGTTTTCAAAGACCCTGTTTTATCACGGAGGCTTCATGATCATCCAGACCGGCAACCGCACAGATATTCCCGCCTTCTACGCAGACTGGTTCGCGAACCGGCTTAAAGAAGGTTTCGTTCTGGTGCGCAATCCGTTCAATCCGAAGATGGTCACAAAATATATCCTGGATCCGTCGGTCGTGGATCTGATCATCTTCTGCACCAAGAACCCGGAACCGATGCTTTGCCATATGGATCTGCTGTCCCCTTATCATCAGTACTGGTTCGTGACCATCACACCATATGGAAAAGAGATCGAACCGAATGTGCCGGATAAATCACTCGTCATGGAAACATTCCGCCGGCTGTCTGAGATTGCAGGCAAAAAAAATATGGCGTGGAGATATGATCCGATCCTCGTGGACGGGCAATGGACCGTATCCCGCCATATTGAAGCCTTTACAGAGATGTGTAAAAAACTCTCCGGATATACTGAGACCTGTGTGATCAGTTTTATCGATCTGTATGAAAAAGTAAAAATGAACTATCCGGAAGCCCGGCGTGTTCCCTGGAATACACAGCTGCAGCTTACGGAAGCGTTCGTGAACATCGCCGCAGGCTGCGGAATGCGGATCAAGCCCTGCGGCGAAGATCCCCGTCTTGCAGCAGCCGGCGCAGACTGCTCCGGCTGCATGACCCGGCAGGTCTTTGAATCCGCCATCGGCCGGAATCTGATCCTGCCGTCCAACCCGAACAACCGGAAAGAATGCGCCTGCTATATCACCGGAGATATCGGGGTGTATAATACCTGCGGCCATCTCTGCCGGTATTGCTACGCGAATGCCGATCAGGCGGCAGTGAGGCAGGCGATGAGACATCACGATCCGGCATCTCCCATGCTGATCGGGAACCTGCTGCCGGGAGATACCGTCCATGAAGCAAAACAGGTAAGCTGGATCGATCCTCAGATGCGGCTGAATTTTAATCAGTGAACAGAGAGGGGAACGTATGCACGTTGTATTCTGGTTCATCATTTTTCTTCTGAGTCTTCTCATCCTGCTCTGCGCGGCAGTTTTTATCCGTGCCGGGTTCCTTCTGTTGAAAAGACCTGTTCTCCGTCTGTATCAGGCGCGCGCGGCGGAGGAGGATTTCTGTCCCGTCAGGTCCGTTCCTCTTCTGCTGCTCCATTTCATGCTTCAGATCGAGGACGATGTATTTTTCGAACACCCCGGGGTTGCCATTATCGGCATCAGGGAGGCCATACAGATCAACTTAATGGCCGGGAAAATCATGACCGGCGGCAGTACCATTTCACAGCAGCTTGTGAAGAATCTGTACTTTCAGTTTCATCACAGCTATTTTCGCAAAGCGACGGAATTCCTTCTGACACTTTATGCGGAAAGAAAGCTCGGGAAAGAGAAGATCCTCGAATTCTATATCAACATTGTATATTTCGGGAACGGGATCTATGGTTTTACGCACGCCGCGCGTTTCTATTTCGGAAAAAATATCGAAGATCTCACTGTGAATCAGATGTTTATGATGGCCTGCATGCTTTATGCCCCCACGGTCGGCAATCCGATCCAGCACCCGGATGTATTTGAGCGGATCCGGAACAAGCGGCTGAACTTCCTTACAAACAGGAAGCAGGTCCTGATCTCCGGGGCAGATGCAGAGATGATCCGTTCGTTCCACGCAGACTGTCTTGATCCGGAACTGCGGGCAGGCGATGCATTTACGGAAAATTATCCAACGGACGTCCGCCTGCAGAATGACCGGTTCGGTCCTTATCCCGACAAGAACAGGGTGAAGATACCATAAATATCTTCACCCTGTAAAACATTGACCTGAAAACTGCAGGACCTGCGGCACCAGCACGTGCTGTTCCCGCAGTTAAGCTATGCATTCCTCCATGTAAAGCTCCCGGTATTCAGGACACTTCTCCAGCAGTTCCTGATGCGTTCCATCCGCAATGACCCGGCCTCCCGACAGGAAAAAGATTCTCTGGCACCCGATCACTGTGGACAGGCGGTGTGCCACCATGATGACAGTCCGTTTCCCGTTCATGGTCTCAATCGCTTTCTGAATCTTTGCCTGCGTTACATTATCGAGCGCGGAGGTCGCTTCATCCAGCATGATCACGGGATAATCTTTCAGCATGCTCCTTGCCAGGGCGATCCTCTGACGCTGACCGCCCGAAAGCGTCACGCCGCCTTCCCCAACGATACTGTCATATCCATGCGGCATTTTCATGATCTCGTCGTGTATACAGGCGATCCTGCAGGCCCTGATCATCTCCTCGTCAGTCATATCCTTTCTGATGATCGCCAGATTGTCACGTACGCTCATATTGAATATATAAGGCGTCTGGCTCACCATTCCAATATTGCCGCGGAGCGAATCTCTGTCAAGTTCTTCTATGTTGATGCCATCCAGCAGAATGACTCCGGAACCGGGATCAAACAGTCTTGCAATAAGGGACAGGATGGTGCTTTTGCCGCAGCCGCTTTTTCCTACAAAAGCGACCGATTCTCCTGCTTTTATCCGGAAATTCAGCCCGTCAAAAACCTTCATGACCGTGTCGTCAGCGTGACTGTATGAAAAGGATACATTCCGGAATTCGATCTCCCCTCTTACCTCCTCCAGTCTGACAGTTCCGAATCTTTCTTTTTTGAATTCCGGACTGAACAGCAGCTGATAAACACGTTCCGAAGCAAGGCTGAGACTGATCAGGCTGTCATAAAATCCCGTTATAGCGCCTGCGGTGGAATAGACTCTCCCGTTATAGTTGAAGAGGACCAGCGCCGTAGAGGCAGCCATGCCTGCAGCGGTCATCAAAAATGCAAGTACAGCCATATAGATAAAGTTGGCGATCCCAATGAATTCACTCTTGAACAGGGTATACTTCATATAGCTGATGCGCATGGATGAAACAAGTTCTGTATTCTCCCTGGTGCTTTTGCTGATCTTCTCCAGAAAACTGTCCGCACAGTTCAGCAGCTTGATATCCCGATGGGCTCGGACCATTTCCCCAACAAAACCGGAATGCTGTTCATTCTTGGAACGGCAGCGGCGGTTGTCCTCGGAAAACTGACGGATGTGCCGCCAGTGGATAAACAGGTAGATCATAAAGAACAGAGCTTCCAGCAGAAGCATCCTGACAGATATTACGGCAAATGCGATAAACAGGCTGATCACGCCGAAAATCTCCGTTATGTTGCTGAGGATCTGATCAATACCGTCAATGACATTTGCGGTTTCCGAAATCAGTCTTTCCGTAAAGACACCGGTGCCCTGTTCATTCATGCTGGCTGTATCCGTCTCGAGGACCGTTTGGTTCAGATCGTTCCTCATATCCACCACCAGGGTATCATAGGATTTTCTGAGCATTAATCCTGCGCCGAAGGAAACCGCTGCGTTTATTATCGCCTGGGCGAAAAGGAGAGCCGCAACATACAGGATCCTCCGGATCTCAGAGCCGGTATAGGCAACGATGATCCAGGATGTCAGGATCGGCTCGGCGACCATCAGCAGCATATTGAGCAGCCGCAGGATCACAGCCATTATGAACCTTCTCTTCTCTCTGATCACGTAACGCCAGACATATTTCATGCTCCCGACATCCGGCAGGATTCCTAAAGGGACGAATATAATAATATTCTCCCCTTTGTAGTATGTCCATACAGGAGGCTGGTCCAGCTCTGATAAGAGATGCTCGGAGATGATGTTCATTTTGCTGCTCAGAAAATCGATCTCCTCTCCTTTTACATGCAGAGTAAAGATGATCCGCTTACGCCGCGCCCTGTGTTTGATCACAAATTCAGTTTCCCCGAGCCTTTCATGGTAATCGAGCAGGATTTCCTCAAGGAGAAGTCCGTATCTCAGATAACGTTTTTTATCTATGCCGTGTGCTTTCAGATATTCAACAGTTTCCTCGACTGCAGCCTGAATATTCTCTCTCGTCAGTTTCATCGTTCCCCATCCTCATCAGAAGTGATACTTCGGTATAACAAAAAGTATATCATTGCCCGGCTCGAAATACTATAAAAAAGAAAGAAAACAGCGTGCTGTATGATACAGCACGCATAGATCCGCAAGTCTTCAAAGCTCAGCATCTGCCCCCGGTTCGACACTGATGATGTTCAGCAGAAAATTTCCGTGTCTCAGTTGACATATTTTTCCAGTTTCAGTGGTTTACAGGAGCTGATACTGCATTTTCCTTTCAAATTTTTATAAATATCCACCACGAACAGATCCTTGCCCGCATACCCTGTTCCATAGCACAGGAATTTGTAATTCTTGCCGGCCACGACCTGTGTGCCGAGAAGCGCGATCGGGCGAAGTTCATATCCCACATAGCTCTTTATGCCTTTCGAGAAAACCTTGCGTACGCTTTTCGACAGTGCTTTTTTAGGTTTGTTTTTGATTTTCGTAATCTCAAGACCGCCTGATGCAATATCCTCACGGGGATTCTTAGCGGTCTTTACCTTGTTGAGTTTTATCTTCTTTGCCGAAATAAGTGAAACTTTATTCTTCAAATCTTTATTTACCTTCAGTATATACCATGCTTTAACAGGCTTTCTCGCAACTGTGGTCCCCTGGCACAGGTATACATAATTCATGCCGGCTACGACCTGTTTTGCCAGAAGCGCTGTCGGTTTATAGGTGACGCCTGTCATTCCCTTGACTGCTTTATTGAATGTCTTCTTCTGTCCTTTCGTCAGGAAAGAATACCGGGCTTTGCTCACGGTCCATCCTCCGGATGTTGCTGCAAAAGCCGGTACTGCGGTCGTAACCGCGGCCAATAATAACAAGAGACCCATCACAACTGCCAATCTTTTTGTTTTCTTCATTGTATCTCCCTCCTGCCTGATCTGATCGTTTCCAACATTATATCAGTGTATCATCCTTCAGGCTTTTTGAAAATCCGCCAACATACTTCCAATACCATCACAACAGGTTCGCAAAACAAATATTTATTTGTTTTTTAACATTTTTATTATATGGTCAGTTCAAGATTATGTCAAGGACACTGTAAGGAACGGAAGGATGCTGCCGATGTTTTTCTCTGGCACTTTTTTCCTTCAGATGCTATAGTAAAGTAATTGTCAGTACCGATGCAAAGGTCGAAAGGGGTTTGGGATTATGCCTGCATTTTTCGGAGCAGATGATATATGGGGCAGCCGCAGGGAAAAGGAAGCGGCAGAGGGCGTTATCCTCGTTGGCGTGTGGGCGCTTTCAGAAAAGGAATTTCTCTCTGAAGAGGATTTCCGCCACTCTCTGGATGAACTGGAGGATCTGGCCAAAGCCTGTGAGATGGATCCGCGCTGCCGTGTGACACAGCAACTGCCTTCCGTGGATAAAGCGCTTTATGTCCGCTCCGGAAAAGCAGCAGAAATCGCTGCTCTGGTGGATGCCTGGGAAGCCAGCCGGGTCATTTTCAATGACACACTCTCTCCGTCCCAGATCCGGAATCTTCAGAAGATCCTGAAAGTCCCGGTAACAGACCGCACCCGGCTGATCCTCGACATCTTTGAACGGCGGGCCAGAACACGGGAGTCGCGGCTTCAGGTGGAACTGGCAAAGCTGCAGTATCTGAAGCCCAGGCTGATCGGTATGTGGGAGACCCAGAACCGGCAGGGCGGCGCATCCGGTTCCCAGTCTTCCAAAGGAGAAGGGGAAAAGCAGCTGGAAATCGACCGCCGGACCATTGACCATCGCCTCGCCGAACTCCGCCGGGAACTGACAGAAGTCACCCGGGAGAGGGCGACCCAGCGCAAGAAGCGGAAGAACTCCCGCCTGCCTCTGGTGGCGCTGGTAGGCTACACCAATGCCGGCAAATCCACCATTATGAACGCCATGCTTGAGGAATGGGGCACCGAGCCTGGAAGCGCGGACAGAAAAGTTTTTGAAGCAGATATGCTGTTTGCTACCCTGGATACCACTGTCCGCCGGATCGAAATGGAACGCGGCAGAGAATTTCTGCTTTCAGATACCGTAGGGTTTATCCATCGTCTGCCGACCACCCTGGTAGAAGCATTTAAATCCACTCTGGAGGAAGTGACGCAGGCGGATCTGCTCCTGCAGGTGGTAGATGCCTCCGACAGTCATGTCAGCGAGCATATAGAAGTCACAAAAAACACCCTGACAGAACTGGGAGCAGGGCATATCCCCATGATCACGGTCTACAATAAATCCGACCTGTGCGATCCCTCCCGGAATTACCCGAGGCGCGGTCTTCGGGAGAGCTCCATCGACGGAGAGCGGAATGAGAACATCTATATTTCTGCCAAAGAGAAGGAATCGATCCATTTGCTTACCAGCGTCATCCTGGAAAAGCTGGAGCGCGGCGATGTTGAGCGTGAGTTTCTGATCCCCTACACCAAAGGAGCCGTTCAATCCTACTTAATGCAGAACGCCCGCATCGAGAACACGGAATATCTCGATACAGGCGTATTCATGCACGTCAAATGTAATAAAATAGTCGCTGAGAAAACGGAACGAATGCTGCAGTCATAAGGTTCACGGATATCGTGACCAACGTCCTATTTGGCGATTATGATCGCAAAATATCCTGCATCATCAGGAATCTCGTCCACGCCGTAATATCTTTTTTCATTCGGCATTCCGCAGTTTTCGACCATTACGGCATGTCTTCCGCTCTCTCTGAGCATCTCTTTGACAATGTTTATTTTCCTGCCGCTTTTCATGAAAACATAGTTTCCCTCTTCATCGAGCCTTCTCTCCGGACTGTGTACAGCCGGAATGATATGCAGGCTTTCCCGCCACTCTGCCAAAGGAATGCCCATCGCCGCTGCAGCGGCACAAAAAGAGGGAATGCCGCTTATGTAAGCCGTTTGGTATCCCATATCCTTTACTGTCTTTTCGATATACGAAAAGGTGGAATAGACCGTTGGGTCTCCCAGAGTGATAAATCCGACATTTTTTCCCTCTGCAAGCTTTCCGGCAATTTCTTCCGCCCCTTTGCGATGGTATTCCTTCATGAATGCTCTGTCCATCACCATAGGCATACGGATCGGAAGCAGTTCCTTACCGGCCATTTCCGGAACGGCCTGCAGTGCAATGGTATAGGCCGTTGTCTCTCTTACATCCTCTCCCGGTGCAGCGATTATATCCATCTCCCTGATCAGTCTGACTGCCTTCAGCGTCATGCATTCCGGATCTCCGGGTCCAACACCTATTCCGTACAATACACCTGCCATGTTTTCTACCCCTTTCTGATCGGATCTCTGATCACGGCTGCGGACTTCTCCTGTGCTGCATCTCTTTTTCCCGCTGCATCTGTTTTACGCAAACATACTGCGTAACCTGAATTCCGTTAATGATTCAGGAACTTTATCAATCGGTTCTGAAAGTCCTGATAATAGGGTGCTTCAACAAACACCATGTGAGACCCGCCCCCGATCACTTCCAGTTCAGAGCCTTTCGGCAAACCGGACATACAGTCATTCACAAGATCATAGTTTAAATACGGGTCCTTATCACCGCAGATCACCAGCGTCGGCATTTGAATGGCTGACAGTTCGATCAGTTTTACCGAACTGTCCACACAGACATCCCGCCTGCCTCCATTGGGACTTGAATCCCTGTCATAATGCCAACAGCTTGAACACCACAATTCCCTGACGACGGGTTCTGTTATCTCATCGTCAAACACGCCGTCTCCGGTCCGTTGAAAATCGTCTGCAGCATGCTCCCAGGTGTTGAAATGAAACGGCTCTGTGACCTCGTATTCACCAATACCGCAAAAGATCGGAGCATACAGTACAAGTTTATTCACATACTCCGGATATTTGGCTGCAAACCTGCATACGGTCACAGTACCCCAGCTCCATCCGAGAAGATCTATTTTATCCTGTCCGGTTTCTTCCGTTATCTTCTCTGCTGCAGCATGAATATCCTCCGCAGCATAATCGGAATCCGGCAAAAAACCATCCGTGACACTTTCGGACTGTCCGAATCCTGCAATATCCAGCCGCCAAACGTCATACCCTTCACGGGCGAGTTTCCGGACAAGACTGTAATCCTTATAGTCAATATCAAACTCATGGGAAGAGTATGTAACGCCATGGATCAGTAAAATATTTTTCTGAGAAGCTGTACCTTCCGCAGAAATCCGGTCCAGATGCAGGTCAATCCCGTTTCGCTCCAGAGAATACTCTGTATAAATATATTCTGTGTCAGTCTGTCGGTCAGGCATATCAGCTGCTGAGACTTTATGACATCCCGCACAGAATAACAAACAGACCATGATGAGTAATGTAAAATGTTTCTTCAATATCGATCCTCCAGGTAAATGCCAAGCTGTGCAAGCTTCAGATTGCAGTCAATGTCTTATCATCCAGACACATATCCTTCTGCATCAATACCAGTTGTAAATATAATAGTTGTTGTCCGAACCGATGATGTGTTCGTTGATCATCATGGAATACCGCTGTTTATCCACCTTCTGATTTGTATATTTAAATACGATCTTCTCCACGTCGACCCATTTACCCCGGCCGTTCTTCTTTTGCCAGTTCTGTCTTATGACCTGCGTGATCCGGCCTTTCTTTTTCTTCACCTTAAAATTGTATTCTTTATCGGAGGGACCGTATCTGAATTTCGCGGAGGTGCCCTTCAGAATGCCGTCGCTGTCATAATCCGCCCGGTAGAGACCGTTGAACCTTACCCACTGTTTCTCTTCATTTTCATTAACGTTGGCATAGATGCCGGTATTGACGGTCTTTTTAAGCAATCCTTTTTTCGTTGTTACGCTGATGGAATCCACTTCCTCCATGGAGCCGTCCGGGGTGCCCTGCTCCGGATTGCGCAGATCGCTGTAATGCAATACCAGGGTGAAATACGGACCGCCGTTGCCGTACTGGTAGATCCGCTGCCGGCTGCCATATTCATCGGAGACCTTCATGTTGTTGATCGTCCCGTTGCTGAAATAGGTGACTGCCCACTCCAGTTTCCCTTCGCCGTTGTATTTATTCATTTTCTTAGGCCGTTTCTTTTTAAAGGTATAACTGAGCTTCGAAGTACTGGCATGTCTGGCTGCATAATCATAAGTCCGGATCGATGACGGGTAGCCTTTTTTGTATTTATAATCCATTTTCATATATTTGGTCCACTTCCCGGTATTGTAATCAATCTGATAGCTGGTTACCGTCTTTACCAGCATCGGACCGGACTTTTTCGAAGACGCCTGTACTGCGGCCGCACCGCCGAATGTGATCCACGCGGTTCCTGAAGCCAGCATAACGGCCGTAAGCAGCAAAATCGTTCTGTTTCTGATTGTGTCTTTCATACCCACTCCTTTTCTGCGTTCGGAATACCTGTCAGCTCTTCCATCCTGAAAAATTCCATTGCCTGTTCCGGGCCCATTTATCAGGGCGATACGGGCTTCCGTGCGTTGTCGGCTCCGGATGATCCGGAAGAGCCGGTACACCGCCCGGGATGCACCGGCTCCTGTTTTTATTTCGCCATCCGGTTCAGAAGATCTGTCCCGGGAGTTTCAGCTTTTCTTTGCGGGGAAACGCTTTCTCGAATTCCTCCACATCCGCATCGTCCACATAGTAGCCCCGGGGCGTCTGGTAAACGCCGGTAATACCGTCCAGATACCCGGGGATCAGTTCTTTGCAGAGGAAGAAGGAATCGTCCGCGCCCTCCGGCAGATCATGATAGCGTATACCGAAGTTCCGGGCATAAGTAAAGCCGCTGTGGCCGTAAAAACCGATGCTGCCCTCAAAGAGCACCGCGCCAAAGCCCATGGCCGCCGCCTGTTCCAGCGAATAATCCAGCAGCTTTTTGCCATAGCCATGGCGCTTGAGCTCCGGCGTGATGCAGATCGGACCCATGGTCAGCACGGGGATCACCCGTCCATCGTCAGCGTTGATGACCGTGCGCATGAACATGTTCTGCCCGATCAGCCTGCCGTCTTTTTCTGCGGCAGGCTGATCTGCCGGATCATCCTCCTGCACACCGAGGTGCATCACGAAATCCAGCTCCTTCACAAAAGCCGGATCGTCCCGCAGCACATGGATCACAAAGTGCTCGCTGCAGCCCGGACGATATACATTCCAGAACGACTCTCTGACGAGATTCTCAACTTCTCTATAGTCTTCAGATCTTTCCAAACGAATGGTGCAGTCATTTATATTCATTGTTTATCCTCCTGAAAATTGTTGACTGTCAATTGCCTTTTGGCGGGAGGTTTGTTCGATTGCGGTCAAACCTCCCGGTCAGCCCGCAATCTCCGGTGTGTTGTACTTTTTCAAACAGCACGCTCCTTATAAATATTTTATTAATCATGCCAAACGGCTTGATTGCTGTGTTCCGATGTTGTTTCACTTTGCCTGTCCGGAAGCCTTTCCTGACCAGAAACGCAAAGCAGACTCATCTAGTCCCCTGCGCTGATCGTTCTTGCCGCCGAACAGATATTCTTCAACTTCTGCTCCCGCTCCTGTATCTCCTGCGTCAGCCTGCCGATCTGCTCATCCATCTCTTCGATGGTCTCACTTCCGCCGGATATTGATTCTGTGAGAAGCTCTTCCCGTTGTCTTCGGATGTCCCCGATCCGCTTCTGAAGCTGTCTTTTCTCATTCTCCGCCTCCCGGCGCTCCTGTAAAAGAGCTTCTATTATATCAGCTGCTGCCTTTCGTTTCATTTCTCCCCCCATCTGCCGCTGTCTCTCCGGCTTTATACCATCTCATTTTTCAATGCTTCTATAATGCTGTCCCCTTTGAGTTTATTCACTGAAAGAAGCATGCTTGCGCCTACGACCGCAAATACAACGGCAATGACAAGGATGTACATGCGCCAATCCAGATTGAAGGAATACAGTTCGGCATCAAATGCCCTGAACATCACATAGCTTAGAAGGATCGATACGGGAATTCCGATCACCAGCGCCCGGATTCCATACAGGAACGTCTCCAGACGGATCATTTTCCTGAATCCTTCGTCTGCCATCCCCACGGATTTATACATCGCGAACTCTCTTCTTCGAAGCAGCACACCCGTTGAAATGGTATTGTTGATGTTGGCCGCCGCGATCAGCGTAAGCAGGATCGTGAATCCGTACATGGCAGTCTTCAGAAGAAGCGTCACAGTATTCATGACCTCCAGAGAATCCGTCAGATCAGAAACACTGTAGTTATGATACCCCCCGGCCTCCAGCAGGGCATAGACTTTCTGGTACACTTCGTTGTGCCTGCCTGTCACAACACACAGATCGCAGCTTAAAATATCTTCCGGAATCGTCTCTTTCGCCTTCTCATAATAGACGGAAGCCGGCGCGTAGACCGTAATCGTTCCTCTGGGCGTCATCTTCAGGATGTAATTATTTTCATTATACGATACAAAGTCCCCGATTTCCACGGCAGGCGGATTGCCTTCCTTTTCATCGTAATGAAGACGCTGCCCGAGAACCCCCTCGTTAAACACGGCAGCTGACCTCTTATCATGGAAGAAGTTGTTCAGAAGGACGCCCCGCAGTTCACCTCCGTAATATTTTTCCTCTGACAGACCATTGGCTTCGATCAATCCCCTGAAGTCCGCATCGTCGATCAGCACAAGGGCTATGCTTGAGAAATGAAGGTCTTTATAATCATCGGTCAGGAAATCCGGATTCGTGATATCTTTATTCGCCAGGGTGATCTTTTCATCATCTCCCTTTTCAAACACGAACTGGATCATGCCGCCGCCAAAGACCTTCTCTACATCATCCATTGTCTGCAGCTCCTGCCTCAGCTGATCGCTCTCCGCCAGGGAACAGGATACGACAATCTGGCACGGCAGGTCGAAGTCATACTGGTTGACCCGCTTCACGGAATCGCAGAAATAGCTGATCGTCAGGAAGAGGATCACCGAAACGGCAATCGACACCGTGATGACCGATCCCTTGATCCCGTTCCGCTTTATATTTTTATAAGCCAGCTCCCCTTCGTAACCGAAGATCCGGCGGATGACAGGACCGGTCCTCAGTTTTTTTGCCTTCACTTTGATCGTGTTGTTCTGGCGAAGCGCATCAATGGGCATGATCTTCGCCGCCTTCCATGCCGGCAAGAGGGCAGAGAGAAAGATCGTCATGGCGGCACAGAGCACAATGGCAAGGATCACCCACCAGGCGCAGGATATGGGAATGCTTCCCCGCATACCCTCTGACCCGCGCAGGATATCCGCCTCAAGGATCCTTCTGCCGAGGAAGACCAGGGTCACTTTTGTACCGATGAATCCCATGAGAAGTCCCAGAGGAATTCCAACAGCTCCCAGAAGAAGCCCCTCAAAGAAAATCGAGCCTCTCTTCTGCCGGCCGGTCGCGCCGACACTGGCCAGCATACCGAGATAACGCATCCGTTCAGCCAGCGACATGCCGATGGAATTGACGATCAGCACAACGGAAGTGATGATCACAATGCACAGCGCGACAGCCATGATCACAAAGAATGAACGGTAGGAACCGGCACTGCCTTCGAAGGCAAATACGCTCAGCATATATTCGGTATTGATATCATATTTGCTGATTCCGCAGTCTTTCGCGATCTGCCGGATCTGCCGGATCGCTGTGTGATCACAGTTCTTTAAAGTCACCCTTACATCGGCGTCCTTCAGATCCGGGAAGTCCCCGGCGTCCATCCCCCGCAGGATATCAAATGTCGCTGTCGGCCGGTTCCCGTGCAGGATGGCCGTGACAGTGCAGGTCTCTGTGGAGACTGCTTCAAAAGCTTCATCCGACCTGTAATTCCCTGCCAGATAGACGAGCTCGCCATTCTCATAAAAATGACGGTTTCCCTGTTCAAAGGTGAGTGTGTCCCCGACCCGGACCGAAAGTCCGTTCTCTTTCAGGAACTGTTCCTCCACCGCTATCCCAGAGGAATCCGCAGGAAGGGTTCCCTCATAATCACTAATGACCATTTCAGCCAGATAGCCCGCGTCGCCGTGCGCTATGTTCCCAGTCCGGAACCGGTCCTCTTTTCCGCTGTCGAGCCTTGCACCGCTGATCCGGGGGTTCAAGTCGGATACTCCGACGAGCTCGATCCTGTCATCTGACCGCAGTCTGTCTGCCTGTTCTTTCGTCAGTTCATAAAAAGCGGCGTGGACATTGCCGTCCGTCTGTGTCGCGAGGTATCCGAAAAATTTAAAAAAGGAAAAAACACCGAGCAGGATCGCGCTGATCAGCGCTGTCGCTGTCGCAATGCCAAGGATCGTGACGACCGTTCTTTTCCGGTTTTCCAGAAGATGACGCAGGGTGAGTTTCGCGATGATGTTCATGACATGCCCACCTCCGCTCCTTTGGAATCCCTGGTGATCTGTCCGTCTTCGATCGTAATGATCCGGTCAGCGGAAAGCGCGATCCTCTCGTCGTGCGTGATAATGATAACGGTCTGCTTATTCTCTTTGTTGAACTTCCGGAGAAGGGAAACGATCTCTTTGCTGTTCTCGCTGTCAAGATTCCCTGTCGGTTCGTCAGCCAGAAGAAGCGCGGGATGGTTCATGAGCGCCCGTCCGATCGATACCCTTTGCTGCTGACCGCCGGACAGCTGGTTCGGAAGATGCGAAAGTCTCGCGGACAATCCCAGCTTTTCCACAAGATCAGATAACAGCTCCTGATCCGGTTTCTTACCGTCAAGCAAAATGGGAAGCGTCATATTTTCTTCGACATTGAGGATGGGGATCAGGTTATAAAACTGGTATATAAGGCCGATCTGCCTCCTTCGGAAGATCGCGAGCTTTGTTTCATCCAGCCTGCTGATATCCGTTCCGGATATGATCACCGCTCCCGACGTCGGGCTGTCCACACCGCCCAGGATATGCAGCAGCGTGGATTTGCCGCTGCCCGAGGGGCCGACGATAGCCACAAATTCTCCCTGCTCCACATCAAACGTAACATTCTTCAGGGCATCGACTTTTGTCTCTCCTGTGCCGTAGACCTTGCACAGGTCTTTGATCTCAAGTATTTTCATGTCAGGAACTCCTTTCTCAAACGGATCTGCCTGAATGCAGCCGCCTTCTCCTGTCTAAGAACAGGGTACTCGTTAAGGCTTACTATCCCGTGACTTTTTTCATTACAATTCTGTCACATTAGATAATGGTCTTATAGATCCGGATGGAAAAGGACGTCCCGACGCCTTCGGTGCTCTGCACGGTGATCTCGCCGTGTTCTCCCTCAAGGATGCGCTTCGAGAGCGCCAGCCCGATCCCGACGCTGTCTTTCCCGGCATTCTTTCCTTTATAGAACCGCTCGAAGATGTGGGGAAGATCTTCTGCCGGGATCCCGCATCCGTTGTCCCTGATCGTGATCTGACCGAATAAATGTGTGTCATTGGTCTCTATGAAGAGTGTTCCTCCGTCATCCATGTGCTCGATGCAGTTTTTTATAATATTCTGCAGCGCCTCGACGGTCCAGTTGCGGTCGCAGAGGATCATCTCTTCGGAAACGTCCTGTCTGCACACGATGTTCCTGACATCCATCTGGACCAGGAACGGTCTGACGGCTTCTTCGGTCAATTCTGAAAACGGCACTGCCTCTTTTTTCAGTACGATCGTCCCGGCATCCAGCTTCGAGATCTTAAGAAGGGTCTGGATCAGCCAGTTCATGCGGTCAAGCTGGGCCGACTGCGTCCTCAGGAGTTCCTCCCGTTTTGCCTCGTCCGTCTCCTCCATAAGAAGATCGTTCATGACCATCATGGAGGTCAGCGGCGTTTTCAGCTGATGACTGATGTCTGCCAGTGCGGCAGCCAGCTGCGTTCTGTCATCCGCCAGCTGCTCATTCTGCGTTTTCAGCATCGTAGCTGCTTTATAGATATTGGTGCGGAGGATGGACAGCTCTCCCTCTTCCTGGCTCCCGATTTCCGGTGCTTCCGCGCCTGCAAGCACCTTGACAAGATAATCATTCAGTTCCGTAATGTGCCGGTATCTCTTCCTTGTATAAAAGACAAAAACCGCCAGAAGGGCAGCTCCTGACACCAGCAAAAGAAGTCCTGCTTTTATGCTGACCAGCGCCGTTCCGCAGGTAAAAGCCAGTAAAATGATGACCGCACTGATCAGAATGGTATTTCTGTATTCCCTGTTATTCATAGATCACATTCTCTGCTTATCCAGGATATATCCCAGTCCCCGTACGGTCCGGATGATCGCCGGATCTGCGGGATCCTTCTCGATCTTATCCCTCAGCCGTTTGATGTATACTGTCAGTGTATTGTCATTGACAAAATCCCCGCTGATATCCCACATATCTGACAGCAGCTGCTTCCTGGAAAGCACGATCCCTCTGTTGTTCACAAAAGTCAGCAGCAGACGGTATTCCAGCGCCGTCAGTTCTATCGTTTCCTCCAGGCCTTCCGCATCGATTCGTGTCACTCTTGCTTCATTTGTATAGATCCGGATATCCCCGATGACTTCAGGACACTCCGACTTGCCATTTTCCGTGCCGGGATACTGTGTCCGCCCCGCTCTGCGGAGAACACTTTTGATCCTTGCCATCAATTCGCCTACCCGGAACGGCTTGCATATATAATCATCGGCGCCGATCTCGAGCCCCATGACCACATTGACCTCCGCATCGACGGCCGTCAGAAAGATCACCGGTACATCTTCCGATTGTTTGATGTACCGGCAGATGTCATAACCGCTGCCGTCCGGAAGATTGATATCCAGTACACAGATGCCGTACGTTTCCGGCTTCCAGGCTGATTTCGCTTCTTCTGCATTTTCCGCAGCAGCGACCTCATACCCTTCCTTCTCCAGAGAATAGGTAAGGCCCAGCCGGATCGCCTCATCGTCTTCCACCAATAATACCCGCATTTATTTCGTCCTCCCGTCGTCTCCTGTCAAAGCAGCATCCATACGACGTTTCCTGAAACGATTATACATCAAGATTGCAATGAGCCATACACAGAGTATCGTCAGAAGTCCCGTCTCACTCACATAGTACATTTTGTCATCGCCTCTTGTGATGACGCCGAACAACATCTGATCATAAGTATTGTGCGCTGCATGAAGAAATGCGGCAGGCCACACACTTCCGCTCTGCATTGTCAGAATGGCAGCTATGATGCCGACCGGAAAGATACACAGCACAAAGGATACCAGCTGATACCAGAGAGGTGTTCCCTCCATGTAGCCGCCCCATATAAGAAGCGGAAAGTGCCAGAAGCACCAGAACAGGCTGACTGTGGCTATCGATTTTGCCGTTCCGATCCGTTCCAGAAGAGCCGGCAGCATAAAACCTCTCCATCCGATTTCTTCCCCAGCTGCTGTCAGCATAGACATAAGCAGGCATACCACTGTGTACAGTCCCACATCCTTCAGGACCAGCAGAAGGGATACACCGCTATAGGCATAGTTTTCCGGATGCATTGTCCAGTAGATCCGGTACGGAATGAACAGATAGATGAACGGTATGGCAACACCCGCAAGGATATACCGCAGACGGCAGATTTTTATCCCGAGCAATGTCCGCAGCGCTTTAAATGACAGCTTTTCCCCGTTCCCGTGAATGGACGCGGCTGCCGCAATAAAAGCTGACAAAGCAGGAGTCCACATCAGAATTGCGACCAGCCATTCGGGACCGCCCATGCAGTATGCTGCTTCGATCACTGCTGACAGAATGATCACCAGCAGTAAGAACAGGACGACAGCTTTCCCGGTGAAAGAATCGTTTCTCATATCTATCGTCTCCTTTCCCATGTATTATTTATCCTCACCGTATGTTTTGATGAAGTGGCGGCTGAATGCCTCGGCTTGTCTGATCGCTTCCGCAGTCTTCTCCGGCTCCCGGTCGCACAGGTGAATAAGAGCAGAGATCGGCGCCGTATAGGCAAAGGCCAGCATCCCGGGATCATCTTTCCGGAGCAGTCCCTTTTCCATCATGCCGGTGAATACATATGTGAACATTTCAGAAAGGCCTGTCAGAAAGTGCTTTGTTGCCAGTTCCCGCGCACGTACGTCCCTGAACTGTTCCAGCATCAGCACCTTGCGCGTCATGATGATCTTCTCATCATGAACGGTAATATTCACCATCTGCATGGTCAGCCGGATCAACTCCTCCGGCGAATCCGGCACAGGCGGCAAATGCTCAGGCGAACCGAAACGTTCTCCGTAATAGGCGATCATCTGATCCAGCAGCGCATTCCAGATCGCTTCCTTACTCTCATAGTGTTTATAGACCCCGGACTTGACAAGCCCAAGTGATGCGCTCAATTCACGAATGTTCGTTCCTGCATAGCCGTTTTGTGAAAACATCTCCAGCGCAGCTTCCAGTATTCTCTCTTTTGTGCCATTCGCCATAATCCCCTCCATACGCAGATAAGGTGACCTTTCGTTCACCTATTATAGTGAACGAAAGATCACCTTGTCAAGGTTGTTCGTTCAAAAAACGAACTCTTTACAAAAATTACACCCCTGAATTCATTCCTGTCCGGCATAATTCATTTCTTCCATCGCTCAAACAAATCTTTACTGTGCTTCTTCCGCAGTCATAATAAACTCCAACAGCTTTCTTCCACTAAGGAACGACTCATGATATCCCGTATGAGCAGATTCTCACTTTAGATTTATTAAGAATCTTTACAAGCATTTCTTTAGGTTCATTTGTTATCCTGTTTATCGTAATGATGAACTGTGATTCGGGAGTTGATGCCGATATGAATACTACTGACATACTTGTCGATAAGCCAAAGACTGAAATCGGCATGGAAAAATCTTCCGGAATCCGGAAACCAGAGCGAAGCAGATGTCAGCAATTAATCCACATTCTGTCAAGCATTCTCATAGCGCTGGCATTATCTTTTCTGATTGTTCTTGCAAAAGCTTACTTTGACGGGGAGTTTCGTTCTGTCGAATCATTACAGAGGCATATTGGAAAATACGGTGTTTTCGGTCCCGCTTTTCTGACAGTGTTCCAGGCCTTCCAGGTCGTGCTCCCTGTCCTGCCGGGTTTTCTTGGTTGCGCCGCAGGATCTGTCATGTTTGGTCCTTTGGTCGGATTCTGGTGCAATTATATCGGAATAAGCATCGGTTCTGTCGCCGCGTTTTTTCTTGCCAGGCGATTCGGTATGCCGCTTCTGGAAGACTTGTTCCCTTCCGGCAGATACAGCAAATGGTCCGGTTGGGCTTCCAGAAGCAAATCCTATACAGCCTTCCTGTTTATGGCAATGCTTCTTCCCCTTTTCCCGGATGATTATTTATGTTATCTGACCGGCGTTTCCAAAATGACTGCAAGAAAGTTCATCTGGATCGTTATATTGGGAAAGCCCTGGTGCATTCTTGCGTACAGTCTTGGGTTTTCGCTGTTTAAATAGCTTGGAGGTTGAAAAATGGATCACAGGCAGAAGCTTTTAGGCTACTACAATTACACCGTTATCCTGACGTACACAGGAATGCTGACCGGGTTCATCGGTATCGTCTATGCCTTTGAAGGCAATCCATTCAAGGCGGTCATCTGCCTTATGCTTGCCGGTTTTTGTGATATGTTTGATGGAGCACTTGCTTCCACAAGAGTTCGCACGCAGCAGGAAAAATGCTTCGGCATCCAAATCGATTCTTTCAGTGATCTGGTCTGTTTCGGGGTGTTGCCTGCAATGATTGTTTACAGCCAGAACAGAGGCCGGACGATCGTTCTGGCGAGCTGTGCCCTGTATCTGCTTTGTGCGCTGATCAGACTTGCCTATTTCAATGTGGATGAACAGGAGCGGCAGCAAAGCAGCGATGTCTCCAGGGAGATCTATTTTGGTCTGCCCGTCACAATGTCTGCATTGTTCCTTCCTGCAGTGCACGGAGCAGTTTGCCTGTTTTCGCGAAACCCCACTGTGGTCCCGACGGCAGCTCTGCTGATGATGGCGATCCTGTTTTTACTCCCTTTTCCGCTGAGAAAACCAAAGCTCATCGGAAAACTCTGCGTAATACTATGCGGCATTATGGAAGTCGCATTTGTATTGTTTGCCTGTGATGGTGTATGATGAAAGCGGATATTTTTTACAGAACCATTCCGGGAAGATTCATTTTTAAGGTTTTGCAGAAGGCTGGATGCTTTCGCCTGGCAGCATGGTTCCTGCATACGCGGATATCAAGACGAATGATTCCCAATTATATCAGGAAATATGGCATCGACATGAAACCATATGCCGGACAGACTTACGAATCCTTCGCAGCGTTTTTCTCCAGAAAGCGGGATAATATATGCTATGTGACTAAGCCGGACGTGCTCATCAGTCCCTGTGACGGGCTGCTTTCTGTATATACTGTGACGAAAGATCTGACGCTTTCGATGAAGGGATCCGTCTATGCTTTAAACGATCTGCTGCCCAATCCGGATGCCGCAGCGTTATTTCAAAACGGACTGTGCTTTATGTTTCGGCTGGAGGCCTCAGATTATCATCATTTCTGCTGTTTTGACGATTGTCTGCTTATTGAAACAGAATTTATTCCCGGACAATTGCACAGTGTGCAGCCGATTGCGCAGAGGACTGTCCCCGTTTTTCGGTTGAACCGAAGATGGTGGAGCACAATGAAAACAAAGCACTTTGGAACTGCTGTACAGATTGAAGTCGGAGCCATGCTGGTCGGGGGTGTCTCCTTTTCCGCTGAGAATGCATGGTTTAAGCGCGGAGATGAAATGGGGCATTTTGAACTTGCCGGCTCTACGATCATTCTTTTTCTGACTTCCCCTGTCCGGCAGCGTCTGCGCTTCGGGGAATCGATCACGCCATATATCAACAGCGGAAAAGAAACACGGGTGCAGATAGGGGCAGGAATCGGCGTATTAAAAGACGAGGAGTGTTTATGAATTCTCAGGTAATATTAGTAGTAGAAGACGATGCGGCTATTCGGGAAGGGATCAGGATCCTGCTCGGCGGAGAGGGATATACCGTATTGGAAGCGGGTTCCGGTGAAGACGCGCTGCAGCGGATGAATGATGCCGTTGATCTGGTAATTCTGGATATCATGCTGCCGGGAATCTCCGGCCTGAAGGTCTGTGAAGAACTGCGCAAGGTTTCCAATGTGCCGATCCTGTTTCTGACAGCGAAATCCCAGGAATCGGATAAGACCATCGGGCTGATGGCAGGCGGAGACGACTATCTGGCCAAGCCATTCTCCTATGCCGAACTCATTGCCCGTGTGAAAGCGCAGCTGAGAAGATATGTCGTTTATCGTGGAAAAAAACAGAACATGACGCTGGATACGGATCATATTCTGACGTCCGGAAGACTGAAACTTGCGCTGGATCGGAATGAAGTCTGGAAGGAAGGCGTACCGCTGGATCTGACAGAGATCGAGTATAAAATACTGGCCCTTTTAATACAGCATCCGCAAAGGATCTTCTCAACACATATGATCTATGAAAACGTATGGGATGAGCCGTATACTTACAGCGCAAACAGCACGATCATGGTGCACATACGCAAGCTGCGCACGAAGATCGAGGATGATCCGCAAAACCCGGTCTATATCAGAAATGTCTGGGGAAAGGGCTATCGTTATGAAGCAGAAAAGGCAGGTATTTGAACCATATGGGCTTCGTGCCCGGTTTGCGTTGTCTCTGGTCCTCTCTATACTGCTTTGCGGTTTTCTGTTCTTTATTCTGCATAATGCTGCTGACTATTATCTGACAAATTATTTTGAACGATCCGTTTTTATGGAATCCCATGTTCAAAGACAGGGAGAAAGCCTGCAGAAGTATATCCGCGAGAATGATATCTCAAGCAAAAACCTTGAAAAACTGAAAAAATGGGAATATCGGCAGCCTCTGATTCTCCTTGAATTGTACTCCAACGGAAATTGTCTATACAGTTCCTTTTATGATATTCCGGATCAGGAGTTTCGATATGATGAAACCATCGGGGATGAAGATCACATAATATCTGTCCAATTGACAGATATGAAAGTACAGGCAGTTCTGTATTCAGATTTCACTTACAAGTACTATGTGCTTGCAACTGCATTCTCTGCTGCTCTCACCCTTGTCCTCTTTGTTCTTCTTTTCCTTCGAAGCAATCAAAAAATGATCCGCTACATCTGCAGATTGAATGAAGAGGTGCAGATTCTCGAGGGTGGAAACCTGGAATATCAGGTATCCGTTGAAGGGAATGATGAAATCACTGATCTTGCAAGAAGCATGAACCGAATGAAGGAATCATTCCAGCAACAGATGGAGACGGAGCAAAATCTGCATCAGGCCAACAGAAGACTGGTTACTGAGATGTCTCACGATCTGAGGACGCCGCTGACCGGAATGATGCTGTATCTTGAGATTCTGAGATCCCATCGATATACAACGGAGGAAGAGCTGCAGGATTATCTGGACAAAATCAACGCGAAGGCGCATCACATAAAGCAGTTGTCTGATCATCTGTTCGAGTATTCTTTGACGGAAATGCCAAAAGAGACGACAGAACCGCAGCAGATGCGGGACGCATTCCTCGATGTCACAGATCATTTCATAGATGATTTATCCGCTCATGGCTTTTCCGTTGTTTCCGAATTATCCTGGATTTCATGCTATGTTGAAGTAAGCGAAGAATTCCTCCGACGTATTTTTGAAAACATTGCGTCCAATATCATAAAATATGCAGATCCTGCCGCAGAAATCCTGATCAGTACAATAGAGACTGCCAAATCCTGCGGTTTTTCTGTGATGAATACATGCGCTGTTTCCAGTTGTCAGATGGAAAGCAACGGAGTTGGAATCGAGAGTATCCGTACAATGATGCGTCGGATGAACGGCAGCTGTATGGTGGAACAGACAGAGACAGCTTTTGAAATAACACTGTTATTCCCCAAATTCCCGACCTCGACCTCTTCCTCCGTTTCCTCCTCCTCGGTTTCCTCTTCCGCATCCTCTGAATGAATTACTGCTGCACCTTCCTGCAGGGATTCATCATATACAGCAATATAATCATTCAGGTCCAGTCCGGACAGGATTTCGTATACATCCTCGTCCTCATAATAATTGCCGACCGTCAGTTTCCTGCGCTCCAGGGTACCGTCCTTTGATTCTGCCCAACAATAATAATCTGTATCATGGATTTCCAGATAAACGGAGGAAAGAGGGATTCCTTTTTTTTCGTTCCCTGACGATTCCGCCCACTCCAGGACCACATGCTGGCCCATCATCAGACCTTCGGAATTGTCCAGGCTGACATAAAAATATGAATTCTCACCATCTGTATCCGTATCTTCCGTATCTTCAGTATCGTCCGCATTGATGACAGCATTATTCTGAGCCGCGTTATCCGCCCCTTCTGACTGCAGCTTCCCTTCCCAGGTCTTTTCCGGATCGATGCGCGAAATGATCTTCACTCTTGTTTCGGGATCTGCCGCTCTCTGCAAAAGATCATTGCCGGCGGCTTTGCCTTTGACACGGTAATTTCCGGCTTCTTCGATAACGATATAGGCATCAGAAGTTTCTGTATCCGTCAGATCGTCGGAATCGGAGGAGTCGGAAGCATTGATTTTTTTGACAAAACCATCCACAGGCGATACCACTGCAGGATCTCCCATAGACTCTGTAAGTGACGCCTGATCTTTTATTTTTTGTTCAATCTGGAACTCCTGTGCTGTAATATCGAGTTCCAGTTCCTTGATCTCAATATCATAAGAGCCGCTGTTTGATTTTCCGTTCTTCTGCTTCTCTTTTTTCAGCGTTTCAATCTTTTTTTTAAATCCATCCAGTTCCTGCTTCATTTTTTCTATCTCGAGAACGCCCTTGTCGATCTTCAGCTTCATTTCATCCGTATCATAAACAAACAGTACATCTCCTTTTTTGACTTTGTCTCCCTGAGAGACCTTGCATTCCCGGATCTTCCGGTCATCTGCCTTATAGATCTCCTTCGTTCCCTGCGACACCACGATTCCGGGCATGCGTGCCGGGATTCCGGAAGTACTGATTCCGGTTATGGCAGAAACGGATTCGACAACTGTTGACGGTTTTTCCGTTTCCTTTGGTTTCGGTATGGCAAGTTTTGAACACCCTGTCGTAAGAATCGAAATGCCGACTGATGCTGTGATTGCAGCCAGGACCACTCTTTTCATAATATATCCTCTTTGCTGATAAAGCGTTTTTCTGACCCGAAAGCATATTTCGTGCGGAACAGATCAGGACCATCAGGTTCCTCCGTAAAAATACGAAAACAAAATAAAAAAACAGGTATCCGAAATCTGTTATGAAGTGACCTTTGTCAAGAGGTTAATCGAGCATCTAACAACCTTCTCTAACAAGCTTTTCTTGACTGTCACATTTGCATCTTCTGTCAGCATCTGAAAGGAGCCCTGATTTAACAGTTCCCGGCATGTGGCC
>JAFRLH010000002.1 GCA_017431345.1 Lachnospiraceae bacterium
CCATGCCGATTTTGATTATTCTATTCATAGGTGACCTCCTTTTGTATGCGGTAATCCCTGTTACCATTGATCTTCGACAATCATCAGTATACAGGTAAATCCACGTTGCTACAAACGTGAGGTCACTTCATATTATCTAAAAGAATCTTAATCACTGTATTTATTAAGAAAAGTTCAGATTTGCGGTACGTGTTTCTTCAGTTTCCATATTTAAAATTGAAGTGTCCCTGCCGGACAGATCATTTATACAGCCGGAATACATACTGTCGCCGGACCGGCAGTTGTTAAGGTTTCTTCAGGTTTATCCTGACCGGATATTTAGATTTACCTGTCAGATAATCTTCTACTGCATTGATGATGGTTTCAGTATCAAGCTTAGTCCTTCTCAATAAAAATACTCCCTTCCGGGCAAACGAGCTTTTATTTTTTCGCTTGTCTACCTGGAAGGGAGCATATCAATTTTATAATCCTGCGGCATTGTCAAGAAGACTCTTCGTTTTTCAGCTGTATTTCTTACCAGGTTTTGAACTGTTTCAAAAAGGTTTTCGCATCCGGTTTATATCCGGCAGCTGCCCAATCATCCGCATAAGCCAGCAGGCTCTGCGTAGTATAACCGTGCTTGGGGAACCCTAACTCATTCCATGCTTTTTCCAGTTCCTTAAACTTCGTTGCAGCCTTGTCGCAATTGGCACCGCCGGAAACAAGTTCAAGTTCGTCCGTACTCAGTTCGTGATTTTTTTCCAGACTCATTTTTCAATTTTCCTTTCTATTATGGTATTACTTCAAAGTATCTTTGATCCTTCTGAAGACACCGTTCTGTCAGTTCGATGTCCTTGTTGTCATTTATTGCAATCGCTTCCCCCGTTGATCTTCCATATGTGCATGTCCACGAAGATTGCCCATCTGCTTTTATGTCAGCCGTCTTCCCTCACACATCCCTTACAATATCTTCAAGCCTGCGTTTGGGTACATAATGAACATCATTCTCATCCCGGTAATACTGCACGCTCTCTCCGGGAGCTGCCTCCGTAAGAATGATCGTTTCATCCGGCTTGCCGAACGCCACGATCAGCATCGGCACCAGATTGTCCGGAAGATGGAGCTCCTCCGAAACGCGCCCACGGTTAAAATTGTTGATCATGATCCCGCCCAGGCCGGTCTCGACTGCAGCAAGCAGCATTGTCTGCGCAACTGCTCCCACATCTTTCTGGAAGCGGTTCAGGTCCTCCCACACTTCCGTATCCTGACAGATCACAATAAATGCAGTCGGACACTTTCCGGGATGCGGCAGTTTCCTGTCCGGAAGTCCCCTGGCCCAGCCGGTGAGCGGCTGGATCCGGTCCACATCCTCCTTTTTCCAGGCAAGCATATAAACAAATGGCTGCTTGTTAATGCTTGAAGGAGCGAATCTTGCTGCGTCTACAAAACCCAGCAGTTCCTCTCTCGAGATCCTGCGGCTTTCGTCATATCCTCTGTAACTGCGGCTTTTTACTGCCAGATCTCTGATCACAAATCATCCCCCATTTCTCTTCATCTTCTCTTCGGCGTGCTCATAGAAATCTCTACACAACCATAACATATCCCCTGTTTTTTCACAAGGGAACACATCCTGATAAAATCAATAACCTTAGTCAAGTGCCAGGTCGTATATGGCGATATTCCCATTCCTTTGGAACAGCAACTGTAAAAAGAATGACGGACACACGGACAGGACAGCCGCTCTGTCTGAATCATATAGCAGTCCTCCCAAAAGTCCGATTTCGCGACATGCGAATAAACGGAAAGCTATACTGACATAAAAATATTGGACAGATCCATACGTTCCAGCGCTGCCTCAATACGAGGCAGAAGCGTATCAGAAAATGAAGTTACATAATCTATGATCCATTTGTCTGTAATTTCCATTTGATCGCAGACAGAAAGGGCAGCGGCATGAAGAAATTCACGCTGTTTCCCGCGACTTCTGTTTTGCATTATTTCTAATATTTCCGCCTGGTCCTCATAGCCAAGATGCAGTGTCCGTACATTTTTTCCAATGAATGCCAATCCAAGCGCGTTTGTGACGGATTGCTCACACAGATTCAGATAGTACTCCTGATAGTCGGGTGCAACTGTCTGCAAAACGCAAATCACAGCATCCTCCTCGAACCCGTGAATCAATAGATTTTCCGCCAGCATACACTTTAGATACTGTTCTGTATAGGTGAGACCGTGCATTTTCTCAGAGGGAGCATTCAACAGAGGATAATTAATGCAGAGCGGCTTTCGATGTGCAAAATAGCAGAGATCATAATGCCTTAAATAATCACCAATACCGCGTAGTGTATCGGCATAATAAAAATTCTGTATTTCCGGTGCTGTGCGGCAGACCATCTCCCACAGCCGTTTTGCAGCCTCAAGCTTATCCTGAAGAATCTTCTGCCCCTGCCTGACGAACGGCATCAGCTCATCAGACAATAATCTGCCGTAAGGTGTTTGGGTCTCATCCATAGCTAAGGTGATCGTGTACCACAGCGAAGCCAGGAGTTCCTGTGCAGTTTCTACCGTAACAGAGGTGCTGTCTCCGGAGGTATACCGTTCTGTTTGCTTTCCCAGCAGCGTCCATAGTCGGGACAACAGAATCTGTAAATCGTCCCCCGAAAAGAGATTACCCGGAATCAGTTCCATCAAAACAGATCACCAGCTTCCTCTGCATCAAAAGGATCAAAGCCGGTTCGGGCATATCGGGCAAGTGCTTCCAGTGAGGTACCTGATAAATACTCTGCAGACCCCTGCGCCCTGCCGTTAAACACCTTGACCATATATTCAATCAGCTCGTCGTCTGAAAAACGATCCATGGCCTCCGTCTTGAAGTAGTAGAGGGCCTCTTGAAGTTCTGCAAGTGTATCTGCATAATTCTCCTGCTCGATATATGGCGAGTCACAGAATGCCTCGATCAATTTTGGAAGGATACCGCCGCCGAATTCGATTCTTCCCGAGGCACGCAGTGCCTCTGCACGGCTGGTGACAAGATCCGTAATCTCTGTTTCGCTCAAAACGAGGCCGAATCTACTGCTGTATGCATTGCATTCACGGATTTCCTGATGTGCAGCAAGCAGTTGCTGCTGCAATGGCATAAGCATATTGTTATCCATGTTGATGCCTCCTTTGAATCGATAACTTCCGGAGCAATAAGCCCCGATCTGTCGAGATCCTGAAAACGAGAATTTATCAGTCTGTTGCTGATACCAGCATTACTGCATATCTGTTTAGCGTCTTATCATAGACACTCCAGCAGCATGCGCCATACCATTCATGTCCGTCATCAAAGAAATCCGACCAGTCCGTTGTCCATTCATAGATATCAAGCGCATCTGTACCGTTTGGAAACAGGATCTCATTCACTTTTTTGAAGTCTTCAGGCTTGTTTCTTCTGCCGTGCACCGGTTCCATCAACGCATACCAGTAAGGAACCGTAGTTCCGCAATTTTCGTCATTTGGTTCCCACTCGGCATCATACCAAACGTTGCCATAATAATCTGTCTTTACAATATTCGGGCAGTAGAAAAACTCCTGCCAGGCCAGCGGAGAAGGCTGCGCCTGATCGATGTCATAAACCAAAGGGAGTATTCGATCTGCAAGGTCATCACCAAACATTATCCGGGCTCTTTCTCTATTGTCTATGCTTTGTTTCACCAGCCAGTCAAAGACAAGACGCAGTGCTTCCCTATGAGATTTCATCCCCTCATAGGGCTTATCGTCACTCAACAGATAATAGTCAACCTCACCGACAAGATGATTTTCATTATCCGGATCGTATTGTTTTATATATTCATAGAAGACGTCATTATCGATTCTTTTCATAGTACATACCTGCAAATTCCGCTCTGTTGAGATCCTTATTAATTAATAGCAGATATTATTAGACTTTTCAACGAAAAGCCACTTCGATGCGCTGCATTTACAAGTGAACGGACGGAGATAACTGGCGGCAATCAGCCCAGACGGAAGCATCATGTCTTCTATGACAATCTTTTTTCTTCCTTTGTGCAAAAAACAAGCTCTATATAAAAATACACCCATGAATTCCATCCTGTCCGGCATAGCTGCTCATGCTGCCTGAATCCGGCATTTTCAGTTGAAAACAGGGGTGTAAAATTTTAAAACCAGCGCATATTTGCACAAACTGATGATTACCAAGATGATGGAGCATTAGAGGGATTGAAATGGATCATACCCTCAGGAACCCGCGGAAATACGTGGTTTTTCTCTGGAATCTGCAGCAGATTCAGCACTACTCCATTAAAATCTTACTTCTGCCGCGTAGGCGTGCCCCATCAGGCCTTCCCCTTTAGCCAGACGGTTTGCCAGGGGTGCCAGTTCCCTGGATGCTGCGGGTGTCATGCTCTGGTGCGTCAGTGTCTTAAGGAATGTCCCGACATATACACCTCCCGTATAGCGGGCTGCTTTCACAGTGGGAAGGGTATGGTTGGTGCCGGAAGCATAATCTCCAAACACTTCAGCGGTATTTCCTCCAATAAACAGGGAACCGTAATTGTACAGATCCGGAATAATTCTCTCGGGATCCGCCACATTGATCTCGAGATGCTCCGGCGCGTATTCATTTGCGGTACGCACCGCTTCCTCCAGACTGTCGATTACAACGACTTCTCCAAACATATCCCACGATTTACGTGCAATATACTCCGTCGGCAGCCAGGAGAGTTCTTCTTCGACGGCAGCGATCACTGCTTCCGCCAGCATCCTGTCCGTTGTCAGCAGAATGCCCTTCGCGTTGGGATCGTGTTCGCACTGAGCAAGCAGGTCTGCGGCTAAAACTTTCGGATCGGCATGTTCATCCGCTACCGCCAGCACTTCGCTCGGTCCCGCGATAAAATCAATGCCTACCTGTCCGTAGCACTGCCTTTTCGCTTCTGCTACATACTGATTGCCCGGGCCGACAATAACATCGACCGGTTCTATCGATTCAGTGCCATACGCAAAAGATGCGATCACCTGCACGCCCCCGACAGCGTAGATTTCATCAGCACCGGCCAGATGCATCGCTACGAGTGTCTTTTCATTGATTTTTCCTGTGCCGTGAACGACCGGCGAACATGCGCACACTCTTTTTACGCCGGCGACTTTTGCCGGGGCGATCAGCATCATGGCAGAGGAATAAAGCGGAAACCGTCCGCCGGGAACATAGCAGCAGCAGGACTGTACCGGCACGACTCTGTGACCGAGAAAGATGCCGGGACGCGGCTGGAATTCTTTCAGATCCAGAATGGTTGACCGCTGTGCCTCTGCAAAGGACGTGATATTCTGAAGCGCCTGCTTCATGTCGTTTACTTCTTCGGGACCTACCAGGGAGTAAGCTTCCGCGATTTCCTCGCTGCTTACGCGAAAGACTTCTCTTGCAAAGCCGTCGAATTTTTCACTGTATTTCCTTACAGCAGCATCGCCGTGATCGATAATATCATCGATGATCGCAGAAACCGCTCTGCGAAGATCGCTGTTGTCTTCTTTTGTACGTTCTTTTCCTTTTTTAATATATTCCAGCATAACAGTCTCCTTTCCTGTTCTAAGCTACCGTTTCCTGCCCATAGTGATGGCATCTGCCGTCCCAGAGGACTCCATCTCTTCTGCAAACCTGCGGGCATTGCCGTTCGTGCCGGTATAATACAAATTCACTGTTAGAGCCATCGCTATTTCACCTCTTTATCCCGACGCTTCCTTACTGTCGGGTGCATGCTGTTGATCCGGTGATAACACGGACAATCCTTGTCATGGTCGTTAATGATCCCGCAGGCCTGCAGGTGGGAATAAATCGTTATTGCACCTACATACTTGAAACCGCGCTTCTTCAGGTCTTTGCTGATCCTGTCGGAAAGACCATTGCTGACCGGGATCGGGCCATCATCGTGTCCGGTGTATAGAATCGTTTTACCATCAGAGAATCCCCAGATGTAATCACAGAAGCTGCCGAACTCTTCCCGCACTTTCTGATAGCACCGGGCATTGTTGATCACGGCCTGAACCTTACGCGGAGAGCGGATCATGCCCTCCGTATTTAAAATTCGCTCCACGTCGGCATCACCATAGACGGCAATCTTGTCATAATCAAAATTGTCGAAACACTCACGGAAGATCTCACGTTTCTTCAGCATCAGTTCCCAGCTCAGACCACACTGCAGACATTCCAACGTCAGGTGCTCGAACATGTGCCGGTCGTCGTGCACCGGAATGCCCCATTCGGTATCGTGGTATATTCTGTTGGCTTCGTTCATCCCAGCCCAGGTGCAATAGCCCATTTTAATCCTCCGATGTCTCAGGAAATCATATGGATGACTAATTCAATCCTAATATGGACAATATCACTATGACCTCGTACATATTTTAAACCGTCATTTTTGATTATCTCAACTTTTTACAACGCGTCAAGCACAATTTTATGAGTCGCAGCAAGTGCAAGTTGGCTACTACATTTGCAAGTGGCTGTATGGAGATGACTGACGGTAATCAGCCCAAGCGGAAGCACAACCGTAAATAGTGAAGGAACCCCCCAGAGCGGCCACTCTGAGGGGTTTCGCTTTTGCGTATGCCGGATAATTGCTTTTCGGCTGAAGAATCGACCCGGTTTCGGTATCTTTCGAGATCCTTCTTTGGATAAGCCCGGTTTTTCTACTTTTTTACCTTCATGGTCTTCTTAAATCCGGTCTTTGAAGAAAACCGTTTCTTATACTTCTTCAGCTGCTTCTTCGGCACTTTGATCACGGCTTTCTTGTAGATGCCCTTGATCGCATTCTTCCCGACAGACTTCAGTTTCTTTGATTTGACAGTGATTGTCTTAAGCTTCTTATCGCCGAAGAAGGCGGACTTGCCGATTTTGGTGACGCCCTTGCCGATCGTCACCTTTGTAAGCTTCTTATTGCCGGCAAATGCGCTTGTCCCGATCGTCTTAACATTGTCGCCTACAGTGACTGACTTGATCTTCGTGAACTTGTTGAACGCCTTGCTGCCAATGGCAGTTACCTTGAATACCGCGCCATTGATCTTTACCGTCTTCGGAACAGTCAGCTTTGTGAGTGTCGTTTTATTTTTGGTCGTACCGGTGAGCGATACGGTACCGCTGCCCTTCATGTCGGCATTGGTCACTTTGTATTTCAGCGCTTTAACTGTGTATGTCTTTCCTTTGACGACAGCTTTCGATGCCTCTTCTGCTGCCTTCTCCAATGCTGCAATCTTCGCCTCAGCATCTGTCAGCTTCTTCAGCGTATCCGCAGGCATCAGTTTCTTCTGCGCGGCAGTCAGCTTGTTGTAGGCTGCGCGGGCAGCCGTCACAGCGGATTTATCCGCAAGCGTTATCGCATCCACAGCCTTCAGAGCAGTTATAGACGAAGCTGCCTTATCTGCTGCCTTTTTATCCGCCGATGCGTTCTCCGGATCTTTTTTCGCCTTCTCAAGCGCAGCGATCTTCGCTTCGGCATCCGTCAGCTTCTTCAGCGTATCCGCAGGTATCAGTTTCTTCTGCGCGGCAGTCAGCTTGTTGTAGGCTGCGCGGG
The DNA here is from genome assembly GCA_017431345.1 of Lachnospiraceae bacterium. GTDB lineage: Bacteria > Bacillota > Clostridia > Lachnospirales > Lachnospiraceae > UBA3305. The sequence goes on from JAFRLH010000002.1 coordinate 7,545, forward strand.
CAGCCGTCACAGCGGATTTATCCGCAAGCGTTATCGCATCCACAGCCTTCAGAGCAGTTATAGACGAAGCTGCCGTATCCGCTGCTTTTTTATCTTCCGATGTGTTATCTGATGGATTATCCGGATCTTCTGCCGCTTTCTTGATCTTAAACGTCTTCGAAACAGAACCTGTATAATTGCCTTTTCCCGTGATTTTCACGGTTGCTGTTCCGACTTCCGTATTATTGCTGTATCCCACCGTATAGTCCGTGCCACTTTTTAATACAGTCGTGCCGTTTTTGACAGTAACTTTTTGAGTCAACGCCTGCCCGGTATACGTCTTGTCCGTTATACCCGTGACTTCGGCATTCGCCAGCGACGCCGGGTTTATCCAGAACCGCATGACCGCCGTACCTTTGTAATTGCCCTTGCCCTTGACGGCGACCGTCGCCCGCTTCGCTTCGCTCTCGCTGACATTGATATTATACTCGTAATCCAGCGTGTAATCCTGATCCCAGACAAGCGTCTTCCCGTCAAGCGTAACCACCGGCTTCGGCTCAAACGCCTGCCCGGTATAGGTCACATCGGTAATGACCGCGACATCCGCCGCCGTCAGCGGCTTCGCATTTATCTTAAATTCTTTTTCAGCAGTCCCCGCATAATTCCCGATGCCCGTAATGACAGCCCGGGCTGTTCCGGCATCGGTATTGTCCTGATAGGTAACTGTGAAGTCAGTATTTCTGAACAGTTCCGCATCATTAAATGTAACTGTCACATCCGGCGTGAGCGGCTCCCCGGTATACGTCTGCTCATCAATCGAAATGACTGCCTCTGCGGAAATGTCATACACCGTTCCGATTATCGGAATCGGCCTCTCTGACCCTTCCCGGACCGCATTGCAGACCGAGCAGTGGATAGATTCCTGGCCTTCTGCCTCCTCAGTCGCTTCACGGTCGACCGTATAGAAGTCATTCCACGTGTGAATCCCGGTTGCCGGAATGCTTTTCGTCTCCTTCTTTTCGCACACGGAGCAGATCCGTTCCTGCACCCCGTCTTCCCCACAGGTCGGCGGCGTCGTCACCGTCCATTTCCCGAAGGAATGTCCGTTCGCCGGGATCGCTTCTTCCGTTCCCTCCTGCACCATGCCGCAGATCTCGCAGTGAATAGACTTGACGCCTTCCTGTGTACAGGTCGCTTCAGTGTCAACGGTATAGCTGCTACTCCATATATGATGGCCGGTACTGCAGTTTTCCACAGGAGCGTCAGGATCATAGCTTTCTCCGTCATGAAGCGCCAGCGCGGACCTGTCGTACAGATCAAACGTACTCTGGTCATACTGATAGGTGACAACACCGCCGTCCGTGATAAAGATATACCCGTCGTCGACAGATCCCTCCTCGACATAGGGGTTGTTCCCTTTCAGGAACAGCTGGTCCGGCTCACCGGTCGTTCCTTCATCGCAGTTCGTCACATCCACCAAGTAATTGCCTCCGTCCGGCATGCGGACTACATTCCACATATGCGCACCGGCCCCTGTGCCGCCGTCCATTGTGCCGGTGACGCTGATGCAGCTGACCAACGGTGAGTTAAACTCGGTCAAGTCGCAGAGATACTGGAATGCCTTGGCATATCCCTCGCAGACGACTTTCGTGTCCGGATTGTCGTCAAACACCCAGACAAGCTGCCACGGATTCGTGCCGTCATAATGATCAGCTTCGGC
>JAFRLH010000060.1 GCA_017431345.1 Lachnospiraceae bacterium
AAGAATTTCTTCATAGTGATCACGAAAAATATCCTGGAGAATGTTCATACAACAATTATGAAACAATGAGAACAAAAAGAAAACCCCTCCCCTCAAGATTGAGGGGTTGGGGGAGTTGAAGTGTCGAAGACACTTTTTTAGCGGGAAAAGAGTGGGAAAGAAAGAGGTTTTCCGGATCCGTTAATGGGAAGGAAAATGTCCGGCAGAATCCTCTTGGCAATCGTCCCTTTTGCTTGACGCGAGATATAATCATGTTATAATGATGAAAGAAATGACAATTCGCAAAGGAGTGAACAGCCGGTTTTTAAAAGAAAACAGGAGGGATCTATGGGCAGGAAACTTAAGATATGGATGCTGCTGGCAGCAGCTCTTTTCTTTACGGCGGTAATGCCGCGGCAGGCGCAGGCGGAGACGGATCCGGTGGAGGTCACGGTTAAGCTGGATGCTTGTAAGGGACATGAAGCGATCGCGAAGGCAATCGCGGGACAAGAATATGAGCAGACCGGAACGGTGGTAACGATCCCGTTGCGGCACAGTGAACTGTATCCGGATGACGGATATTCGACAAACGGATCGATGCAATTGGCTGCAATGGTACTGAGTAATAAGGTTAGGAGCGCTTTCGAGGATCCTGACACCGGATTTGAGGATGTTATCGATAATGGTGAACACCTTGTTTACCTTGGTTACAATTACATTGTCGGACTGCGGGAAATGCAGAGGTATTCCGCCTGGGATGAAATAAACAGTGATTTCAGCAATGATCCGGTGAGTGAAGGGCAGATGTTTTACCTGCTCTGGGAAATACCTACTAAATCGGTAACGGTGAGTGTGAAGCCTCCGTTATGCGGTACTGAAATAAACCGACAGATCGCGTATGGAAATCCAACTTCTTTTTATACGGAACCTGGTCCTGAAATCGAAGTAACCGGCAGTGCAACAATCAGTTTGGGGCATGCGTTCTACTCCAGCTATAATTATGATGCCGTATGGATTGATAACAAAGACGGTTATTTAGGACAGTATTATGGCGATGGAACGGGAAACGGATACCTGAATGATGTTACAGTTAAGGGCGGCAATCCTTATTATGTCTATTTTCAGCTGGATTGTGATTTCGGATATTTCACGGGAACAAAGGAGAACAATCATATTACCGTAAACGGGAAAGCGCCTGTTACGATTAAAGGTTCCGCTGTGGTCGCTGAGATTACCGCAGAGCATGTTCCCAAGGGGGATATTAAGACAACGCCGGCGACATGCGTAAAAGCAGGAAAAACAGAAGATACATGCACAGTCTGCGGGGATGTGATTACTGAAACCATCCCGGCGCTCGGACACACCTGGAAGTTCTCCGGTTTCACCTGGACTGGAAATGAGAAGAACGGCTATACAAAGGCAGCTGCCGAATATGTCTGTGAAAACGATAAGACACACAAGAAGACAGTTGAAGCAGAAATAAAGGAAACGGTAACGGCGCCCGGCTGCGAAACAAAAGGAAAATCTGCGTTTAAAGCTTCTGTCTCAGCTAAAAAGAGCCTGGACGGGAAAGCGCATTCTGAAAGCAAAGAAGGAAAGCCGACGGAAGCCACGGGACACACCTGGAAGGCGCCGGTCTTTACCTGGACTAAAGACGGCAAGGGCGGATATTCCGGTGCGGAAGCCGTATTCGTCTGCAAAAACGACAGTGCCCATAAGATTGCTGTGAAGGCTGCTGTTGCAAGCCAGAAGGTAAAATCCAAGTGCGACGCGGAAGGGATGACGCTGTATACAGCAACGTTTTCCGCAAAAGACTGTCCGGATGGAAAAGAATACACTGATCAGGCAGGCGCAGAGATCACTGATCCGACGGGACACACCTGGGAGTTTGTGGGCTTTACGTGGACCGGCAATAAAGCGAAAGGATATACAAAAGCAACAGCAAATTACGTCTGCAGCAGGGATCCGCTTCACAAGTACTCCGTGGACGCGGTGATCACTGAAGAAGTAACGGAGCCGACAAAAGAAAAAGACGGCAAGACAGTATATACGGCAGCGGTCTCCGAAAAGGACAGCCCGGACGGAAAAGCATACAGTGCGCAGAAGGATGCGAAGATAACGAAAGCATCTGACGAGCCGGAGAAGAAACCTGAGGAGCAGACAGCGGAAAAGAAGATTTCCGGACGCCTGTTTGCTAAGATGACGGCTAAGGGAAAGACTTCTTTGAAGATCACCTGGAATAAGATCAAAGGCGCAGAGGGATATGATATCTTCCTGGGCAAGTGCAATAAAAAGACGGCTGCCAAAAAGATCAAAACCATAACAGGAAATAAGACCTTCCGTTATACGAAGAAGAAACTGAAAAAAGCCACAGCCTATAAAGTCTCTGTAAAAGCGTGGATCGAAAAAGACGGCAGGAAAGAATATGTAAAAACCAGTCAGACCGTTCACGCGTATACTGCGGGCGGAAACGCCAAATATACAAATACCAAAGGCGTAAAGCTTAAAAAATCGAAGATCACGCTGAAAGTCGGGAAAAAGAAAACGATTAAGGCAACAGTGATAAAGCTTAAGAAGGGCAAGAAGATCTCGAAACACATGTCCAAGCTGACATACAAGAGCTCCAACAGTAAGATCGCATCTGTCAGCAAAAAAGGAAAGATCAAAGCGAAGAAAGCCGGCCGCTGCAAGATCTATGTGATCGCAGCGAACGGTGCTAAGAAGACAGTGAGGGTCACTGTAAAACAAAAAAGCTGAATCCGGAATATGATGATTTAGCGCTGCATAAAGCGGATCGGAACCGGCGTCATGATTTCACAATTGTGACGCCGGCTCCGGTCTTTTTCGATAACGGAAAAGGCGCCCCGCCGGGCGCCTTAAGAAAAAGGAGAAAAATGTATGAAAACTACAATTAGTAGAAAGTTGGCCGACGGCCTTTCGGCCGCCATAGTAAAACGAAAGAGGAGAAAAATGTATCAAATATGAGAACATCTTCAGGTTTCCCTTCGGATGGGTCTTTGCTTTGTTTTCTCTGATGGTTATATAATACACGGACTTTGTGAATGTCCTGTGTCTTAGTGATAATGAATTTATAAAATCGGAGCCGAATTATTTAAAAACTATAAACGTAAAGAAAGAAAAGATGAATAAAAACAGGGGAAAAGCTTAATGACACAAAAGTGTACCCGGGGCGGGATCAGGAAGCTTTCTTGCGGTCCTACTTGCTTTTTAGAGAAAAAAGTGCTAGTCTTTACCAGAATAAAGCATTGGAGCACTACCCATGAAATCTTATCTTGAAATGACCAAAGAAGAGCTGCAGGCCCTTCACGATGAACTGAGTATTCAATATGAAGAGGAAAAGGCGAAGGGATATGACCTGGATATGTCCAGAGGCAAGCCTTCTCCCAACCAGCTGACACTGTCGATGGAAATGTACCGGAACAACGATACCGAACACTGGAGATCGGAGGACGGTACAGACTGCAGAAACTATGGCGCTTTTGACGGTGTGATCGAAGGCAAGCGCCTGATGTCCTGGATCATGGACTGCCGTGAAGACCAGGTGATCATGGGCGGGAACTCCAGTCTGAGCATGATGTATGACTGCGTTGTCAGGGCCATGATGTTCGGTATTCTCGGAAGCAAGCCCTGGAAAGACTATGCAAAGATCTCATTCCTGTGTCCCGTACCCGGATATGACAGACATTTCAAGATCTGCGAGCAGATGGGGATCAATATGATCAATGTCCCCATGACTTCGACCGGCCCTGATATGGATATCGTGGAGAAGCTTGTTTCTTCTGACGAGACGATCAAAGGAATCTGGTGCGTACCGAAATTCAGCAATCCCGACGGAACTGTGTATTCTGCGGAGACCGTAAAGCGGATGGCAGCCCTGAAACCTGCGGCAAAGGATTTCAGAGTTTTCTGGGACAATGCGTATGCCATTCATTATCTGTATAAGGATAATCAGCCGAAGATCCCGAACATTCTCGAAGAATGTGAAAAGGCGGGAAATCCCGATCTGGTCTATGAATTCTCATCGACTTCCAAGGTGACATTCTCCGGATCCGGTCTGGCTGCATTTGCTGCTTCTGACAGGAACCTGAAGGAATACCGGAAGGGTATGTCCGTAAGAACGATCGGCTATGACAAGATGAACATGCTGAGACATGCGGATTTCCTGAATTCTCCCCGCAGGCTGATGGACCACATGATGGAGGAAGCGGAGTTTATCCGTCCGAAGTTCAGACTGGTCGAGCAGATCCTGGAAACAGAACTGGCCGGCACTGGAGCCGGAAGATGGAGCCGTCCGCTGGGCGGGTACTTTGTATCCTTTGATGCCTATACCGGCTGCGCTGCGAAGATCGTGGAGAAGTGCAAAGCCTGCGGCGTGACGCTGACGCCCGCCGGCGCATCCTTCCCGTACGGCAAGGATCCCAGGGATTCCAATATCCGTCTGGCACCGACATTCCCGTCAATCTATGAGCTTACGGATGCCATGAAACTCTTCGTCCTGTGCGTGAAGCTCGCAGTGATCGAGAAGATCATGCAGGAGAAGGATACCGATCCGGTGATCTATAAAGTGTTCACGGAGAAGGATTACGAGAAGATGCTCTCGATTGAAGACAGCAGGGAGAAGGTGACGTATTACACCGAGCCTTACGAAGACTGGGTGGTAAAGATCACCCACAAACCCCAGCGGTTCAAGAGAGAGAGGATGCTGTATATCGTACAGCTCAACCACTATCTTGGGGACAATCTGGCGAATGACGATCTGTACTGGAGGGCGGAACCGAAGAAATTCTTTAACGGGACACCGAGCCTGCGCCAGATCTGGGATGCGCTGCAGGGAAATCTGGATTACTTCAATGATAAGGAAGAGTTCCATATGGCGAAGCTGAACCTGCAGTTCGATAAGATTGAGTTTGATTCATAAGGTTACTATTCGCAGAGAATATAAAATCAGAATCGTCCGTTTTATGCTTGCATAGGAACGGATGATTTTGATTTTAGATTCTGACTGCGAAGCAGGAAAGAATGAAGTGACCTGAAAGAGTGGAAACATGAGATCAGGTCACAAAAAGAAGCGTATTTAACCGGCAAACGAGTGGAAAGAGTGACCTGAAGCAGAGGAAATGCTGGATCAGGTCACAATAAGAGGCTGATTTTGCTCTTGGAAGAGTGGAAAGAGTGACCTGAAAGAGAGAATGTGCTGAATCAGGTCACAAAAACTGGCATCTGGATCAATTTTACAGGCTCTTGCACAGGAGAAGGACGATGAAATACGATTTTACTTCCATCATTAACAGAAAAGGCCATGACGCCATGGCTGTCGACGCCATCGGTTCTTCCGTCATCTTCACCAGCGCTCCCACCGCGCCGAAGCCCGGCTTCGACGTCATCCCCATGTGGGTCGCCGACATGAATTTCCCTGCCCCGGCCACGATCACCGACGCCATCTGCGCCAGGCTTGACCATCCGGCCTTCGGCTATTTCATGCCGTCTGAAGAATACTATGCCTCCATTATCCGCTGGCATGAAAAACATAACGATGTGCACGGCATGAAGCCGGAAGACATCGGCTACGAAAACGGTGTCCTGGGCTGCGTCGCCAGTGCCCTGCGCGCCTTTACCGCGCCCGGCGAGAAATTCCTGATGCATTCTCCGACCTATATCGGCTTTTCGGATGTCGCCGAAAGAACAGGGAGAACGCCTGAACTCAGTCCGCTTTACCGCGATGCAAGCGGCGTCTGGCGGATGAATTATTACGATATGGACAGGCGCCTGAAGAAAAACCATATCCATCTGGCGGTCTTCTGCAGCCCGCACAATCCCTGCGGCCGCGTCTGGGAGAAGTGGGAGATCGAGAAAGCAATGGAAGTATTTAAGGAGAACCAGGTCGTTGTCGTCTCGGATGAGATCTGGTCCGATATCCTTCTGAACGGTCATAAGCATACACCGACGCAGAGCATAAGCGAGGATGCAAAAAACCGTACGATCGCTGTCTACGCGCCCAGCAAAACATTCAATCTTGCAGGCCTGATCGGCAGCTACCATGTCATTTACAATCCGTACCTGCGAGACCGTGTCCGCCGGATGAGCCGGACGACCCATTACAACGATATGAATGTTCTGTCCATGCATGCACTGATCGGCGCTTATAAGCCGGAAGGCGCGGAGTGGGTGGACGAACTGAACCAGGTCCTTTCCGACAATATCAATTACGCGTATTCTTTTATAAGGTATAATTTTGAAGGCGTTGAAACTGCAATGCCTGAAGGCACCTACATGATGTATCTTCATTGCGAAGAATACTGCAGGAAGAACGGAAAGAGCATTGACGATCTGCTGAAGGCCGGCTGGGATGTCGGCGTCGCCTGGCAGGACGGCAGGCCGTTCCACGATGAGTGGGCGATCCGCATGAATTTCGCGCTGCCGAAGGTCAGGGTGGAGGAAGCAATGCGGCGGCTGAAAGAATACGTTTTCGTTTAGAGCGTGCTGAATTTTCAGAAAGTGAGGAGATACGATGGCAATGCATTTCAAATATGTCAGGATCCAGGGAAAGGAACTGGCAAAGAACACGATGTATGCAAAAGGGATCTTCAGCATGTGCTGGCAGCTGATCCAGGACGACGTCATGGACCAGGAGGACAAGGAACTGTATATGGAAATAGACAGCTGGTTCGCCGAGAATCTGCCCTGGCCGCCGCAATGTAAGAACAGGGAGCCGGTCGTCTGCTGGTTCAAGACGGAAAATTCGGAAGAAATGCTGAAGATGATCCGGCCTGCCCTCTGGCTGCTGGAGAGATATCATCATCCGTATTTCCTTGTTTATACGAACTCGCCCGGCGAGATCGTTTATGAAGATAAATACCAGATCGTAGCGAAGACGGACGGTTACCTGCAGATCGATGAGCTGCAGGAATCATGGTCCCCGGAGGATGAATGACAATGACGGAAACAGTAAAAACCGCTCTGATCATGGAAGGCGGCGCTATGCGCGGCCTGTTCACCTGCGGCGTGATGGATGTATTTCTGGAAAATGAGATCGTTTTTGACGGTGCAGCGGGCATTTCCGCCGGTGTGACATTCGGCTGCAATTACAAGTCAAAGCAGATCGGGAGACCGCTCCGTTATAATATCAGGTTCAGTCATGATCCCAGGTACAGCAGTTTCCGCTCGCTGATCACCAGCGGGGATCTTTATAATGTGGAATTCTGTTATCATACGATCCCCGAGGAACTGGATCCGTTCGATCAGAAAACATTTGCGGAAAATCCGATGGAATTCTATATCGGCGCCGCGAATGTCGAGACCGGCAGGATGGTCTATTATAAATGTACGGACGGCGGCGAAACAGATATTGAATGGATGCGCGCTTCGGCGTCCATGCCGATGGTATCAAGACCGGTGAAGATCGGGAAATATACGCTTCTGGACGGCGGGATCATCGATCCGGTGCCGTACAGATTCATGGAGCACAAGGGTTATAACAGAAATGTCATTATCCTGACCCAGCCAAAGGGATTTGTTAAGAAGAAATTTTCTGCCATGCCGCTCATGAAGGCGTCGCTGCGGAAATATCCGGAGATCGTAAAGGCTATGGAGATCAGGCATATCCGGTATAATCGTGAGATGGAAGAGATCGCGGAGCGCGAAGAAGCAGGAACGGCGCTGGTGATCCGGCCGCCGGAGGCGCTGGGGATCAGCAGGACAGAGAAGGATCCCGTGGAGCTCCGGAGAGTGTATGAAGTCGGACGGGAAGAAGCGGAAAGACGGCTGGAAGAAGTGAAGGCTTTTCTTGCGGGGGATGCAGTATCATAAAAGCGAACGAGGTGAGTCAAAGCATCCGCCGCGCAGTGTCTTCAATTTTTGTATGAATGAACACAGTTTATTCACTGACGTATGCGATAATGTTCCTGTATGCAAACATTATCGCTGCATTGCAATGCTGCTGACAGCAGGGAGGGGGATCCTTCAGCAGGCTCAGGATGACAGGCAATTATTGCCCGCAGTGGAATTCACTTTGTCTGTGAACTATATGCTGTCATACTGAGCGAATGAAGTGAGTCGAAGTATCCACCGTGCGGCGATTTCGGTTTTTGTAAAGCCGCTGACTGCAAGGCGAAGATCTTCCAGCAGGCTCAGGATGACAGACGCATTTCAGCAGTGAGGTATACCCATGAATCCTATAGCAACCATTACTTTAAAACACAGAGGAAATATCGTCATCGAACTGCTCCCGGAAGCTGCCCCGAACGCCGTGAACAGCTTCATCAGCCTGGCTTCCAGGGGATATTATGACAATTATGCGATCCAGCGTGTTGTGCCCGGCTGGTGTGTAGACGTGAGCTACACCGGCTTCGGAAGGCCGGAGTGCAGATACCTGATCGAAAGCGATGCAAAGAGATCAGCGGAATATCTGGATATGGTGCCGGGCGTTATCGGACTCGGCGGCTATGGGGAGAACATGGTCTGCGGAAGCGAATTCTTTTTCCCGCTTGCGCCGATGCCTTCGATCGTCGGTATCTATCCGGCGTTCGGCAGGATCACGGAGGGGCTGGAACTGATCCTGGCGCTGGAGAAAGAGGAACTGCGGCCTGTGATAAGCCCTGAAGGGCTGGAGGACATCGTGATCAATGAGCCGGCCGTGCCGGTCGTCATTGAAAAGGTAACTGTTAATACATTCGGAGTGAAATACCCGGAGCCGGTAAAGCTTGATGTGATGCCGGAGACCGGAGGATGGAAATGAAACGAGTTATATTCAGCGCTGAAGGAAATACCCGGCGCAGAAACATTTTTACAAATTCTTTTGAAAGACCTGGTCTTTCCCGGATATTGATACTGCTTTGTATCTGCTCAGCCTGCCTGTTTATGCCTGTGCGGATCTGTGCCATGAATACGACGCCTGACGTGCCGAGGACGGACGTGCTCCCGGAAGATAATTCTGCCGAGGAATGGCTTGCAAGTCTTGACGAGGAAGATCTGGAAGCGATGGAAGAGGAGATCTACGGCCCCGTCAAGCAGATCGACGAAGAGGATGAGCCGCTTTATGATGAACGCGAGATCCAGTGGGAAGACGAGGAACTGATGTCGGTAAACGTTTCCAATGATGCAAAGCGCGAATTCGTGGAATATATCGCTCCTTTCTGCATGGCGGACCAGGCGCTTACGGGAATTCCGGCGTCAGTGACCATTGCACAGTGCATTCTGGAGAGCGGCTGGGGACAGAGCGGCCTGGCGCAGAAAGCGAATAACCTGTTCGGCATCAAGGCCGGCGCATCCGCGACTTCGTGGTCGGAATACAGTGCCTGGGACGGAAAATCTTATGTCCAGACCCGGACCAGTGAGCAGCTGGCTGACGGAAGCCATGTGAGTATCATTGCAAAATTCCGCGCTTATCCGAGTTTTAAGGAATCCATTGCCGACCACAGCGCGTATCTGATCCATGCGCAGAAGAACGGAAAGCCCAGATATCCCGGAATCGACCAGTGCAAGGATTACCGCACAGCGTTCTGGATCATCCAGCTGGGCGGTTACGCGACCAGCCATACCTATGCGGATACGCTGTGCAAAGTAGTGGAAAAATACGACCTGACAAGGTTTGATGCGGATCTGAGTCCCGATGAGGAGATCGAGGAGATCGAGACGGAGCCTGTCGGGCAGGCGGAGGAGTGATCCGCTGCGGCAATGCCTGTTCACGGACCGGCGGTTCATTCCTGCGGACCGTGAACAGCAGCCGGTGAAACGCGGGAAATCACGTTTTTTCGCCGATTTCTCTTGACAATCCCACCTGTCATGCTATAATGTTGAACGCGTGCGCACGTCACGTGTTCTTTTTGTGTTATAGACAAAAAAAGAACAGTCAAAACGGCGTAAACACGTAAAAAACTATAAGGAGGAAAAGATATGCCTACGTTCAATCAGTTAGTGAGAAAAGGCAGACAGACCAGCGAGAAGAAGTCTACGGCTCCCGCTCTGCAGAAGGGTTACAACTCCCTGCACAAGCGCGCAACAGACCTTGCTTCCCCTCAGAAAAGAGGCGTTTGCACAGCTGTTAAGACCGCTACTCCGAAGAAGCCGAATTCTGCGCTTCGTAAGATCGCCAGAGTCCGTCTCTCCAACGGTATTGAAGTGACCAGCTATATCCCCGGCGAAGGACACAACCTTCAGGAGCACAGCGTGGTCCTCGTCCGCGGCGGCAGAGTAAAAGACCTGCCCGGTACCAGATATCATATCATCCGCGGCACACTTGATACCGCCGGCGTTGCTAACCGTATGCAGGCCCGTTCAAAGTACGGCGCCAAGAGACCGAAGAAAAAGTAATCTCTGACAGACATTACTTGGTCTCGAACAACTAATCGAGCACAGATGAAATGTATTAGGACGCAAGTCCGCAGTGCCCGGAATGAAGGCATATTTACCGATAAATGGTTTGTGTCCCCATCCCGGTGCGAACACATTTTCAGCATGTGAGTACCGATGATCTATGAAAATCCCGCAGCCGCGGGAAATAACTAAGGAGGGAAGAAACGTGCCGCGTAAAGGACATACCCAGAAAAGAGATGTTTTAGCCGATCCGATGTACGGCAGCAAGGTAGTTACCAAGCTGGTCAACAACATCATGCTGGACGGCAAGAAGGGCGTAGCACAGAAGATCGTATATGGTGCATTTGCCCAGGTCGAGGAAAAGACCGGCAAGCCCGCACTGGAAGTCTTCACAGAGGCTATGAACAACATTATGCCGGTGCTGGAGGTCAAGGCCAGAAGAATCGGCGGTGCCACCTATCAGGTGCCGATCGAAGTAAGACCTGACCGCCGTCAGGCGCTGGCGCTCCGCTGGATGACCATGTTCTCCCGCAAGAGAGGCGAGAAGACCATGGAAGACCGTCTGGCCGGAGAGATCATGGATGCCGCGAACAACACCGGAGCATCCGTAAAGAGAAAAGAAGATATGCACAAGATGGCAGAGGCCAACAAGGCATTTGCACATTACAGATTTTAATTAGGAGGTTTGCCTGTGGCTGAAAGAGAATATCCGTTAGAGAGAACCAGAAACATCGGAATCATGGCGCATATTGACGCAGGCAAGACTACACTTACCGAGAGAATCCTTTATTACACCGGTGTGAACTACAAGATCGGTGATACTCATGAGGGTACAGCGACCATGGACTGGATGGAGCAGGAGCAGGAGCGTGGCATCACGATCACCTCTGCTGCTACCACCTGTCACTGGACGCTTGAGAAGGATAACAAGCCGGCCCCCGGTGCGCTTGAGCATCGTATCAATAT
>JAFRLH010000061.1 GCA_017431345.1 Lachnospiraceae bacterium
CATCAGGCTTCACCCGATGCGAATTTTCTCGGAATTTTCGGAGTAAATAGAGTATACTGTTTATTTGTCAAGGTGCTTTTTCCTGCCTCAAGGCCGCACTTTTAAGTGCCCCCGTCAGCGGGAACTTTTATAAAATACCACGCGTTTCCGGCTTTGTCAACTACTTTTTCAAGGTTTTTCAAAGTTTTTTTAGTCCGTTGTGGCTGCACATTTTCCAACCACAACAGGTTGTGGTTTTGCGGAAAAAACACTGCTCCCATCACGCTAATTGAGCCCATATCTGGCTCTCTGTTCATCGGTAAGCGAATGGTTTCCCGCATACCGTCTTCCCTTTTCGATCAGCTGCTGCGGAGAATAGCAGGGGCAGGCGCCAAGGATCGGCTCTAAAGTGCCTGCGGCTGCGCTGATGATCTGCCCGGTCTCTTCGCAGTATCCCAGGGTACCGGCGGCTTCCCCGGTAACGGCCCAATTGTCAGGATCAAGCATCAGGAGTTCACCGCTCCCGCAATCGATGATCAGATTGCCGCTGCCTGCATCGATAAAGCCCCGGGATCCGCTGGCAGCAGGATTGATCATAAAACTTGTTGTCAGCACGCTGTAGGGTGTTCCATCCTGCGCGCGGTAACGGTACAGGTTTTTACTTTCTGCTGCCGCAAACAGATCTCCCCTGTCAAACCAGATCCGGTCAATATATTCTTCCGTCAGATCAGACACTTCCCAGATCTTTTTTCCGTCTGATGAATAGACGCGCAGAATCCTTTCTTCGTTCCCCCAGAAAGCGAACATCTTTCCGTCCGCGGAAACAGCGCCGTTTGTCGCATCCGGGAACGGATCTTCATACTGCGTCATCGTTCCTTTCTCAAAATCCGCCAGATAGCCGATGCCTTTTTCCGTGATCATTCCTTTTGTTCCGTCTTCCGTAAAAACATGTGCGCTTTTGTCCGTTTTAGAACTGTCCGTGTAATAAGGCATCCCGACATGCGTCAGGCTCCCGTCTTCCATCGAATAACGGAACCAGAAACTCCGTTTTCTGTCATAATTGCTCGCCCTGTAAAAGATATAGTTTCCGCTGACGGTCCCATAATGATCGTCAAAAGCCCATTGACCGGCTCCTGTGAGGTTCTCATGATCGAGAATGGAGACCGCTTCGCATGTGCCGTCCGCAAGGGTCACCCGGATATAATAAGGGGAAGAGTTCCCACGCAGAAAGAGATACGTATTTTTTTCTGACACGCCGCGTATAGAATATGGTCCTTCGATCTCTATAGTGCTCAGATCCGCCTGCCACAGGTCTGTGCCCGTCTTCAGATCATAGGCATACAGATGATTGTCGTTGTCAAGCACGGCAAGGGTCGTTCCGCATATGCGGGAATCATTGATCTGCTTCGGATTCGTACAGTCAAAAGGCTGCCACTCTTCATCTCCTGTCTCTCCCCTGAAGACACGGATCGTCTCCCCCTGCCGGATCACAAAACAGTTTTCCTTCAAAGCCGACTCGCTTCCCGAATAGTAACCGGCATCATCCATTCCTTCCGGCAAAAAGTTCATGGCAAGAAAATAATCGTTATAATACCGGAACGAGTACTGCGTTCCATTCCTGCAGTTGATCCGGATCACATTATCCCCGGGAATCTGCGGATCTACGGAAACGATCTCCTCGGGGAGGACAAACTGTCTGACGGTTTCCCCTGTGTCCGGGTCGTACAGGGCAATGACATTGGAAGTGGCTGCTGCCGCCAGTTCTCTGTCCGGATGGGTCTCATCCCCGGGCATGACCCGCAGGTCCTGATAGACATAGGGGTTCCCGGCCCATGCCCGGGACTCTGTCTTGCGGGATCTGTAGCCCTGATAAAGAAGTTCGTTTTCCCACAGGACCTTTCCTGTCCCTTCCTTCAGCAGCAGGACCGTTTCCCGGCCCTGTACAAGGTTCTCACTGGAGGAACGGAAAGACGCTTTCTGCAGGGAATTGACCACCAAATCCTCTGCCTGATCGACGCAGGTCAGAAGGATCCTGCCTGCCTCGTCACAGGACAGACCGCTGACCGTATAGCAGCTTCGCTGAAAAGGCGTCCAGACGGATTTGCCGGTCCTGTAATAATAAGTAAGAAATCCGGTCAGGAAGGTTTTGTCGCCCGCGGAGGGCTCTGTTTCATAGGACGTTCCGGCAGCCACGCAGACGCATTCCGCCTCGGGACATACCGCAAAGAGGCCCTCGGCGCCGGGGTTCCAGGAGGCTGCGCTGCCGCTGTTATGACTGTACCATTGTGACGCCTGTCCTCCCGAAACGGTGCCGGCATCCAGACGGGCAAAGACTTCTCCGGAAACAGGGTCGATGAAGAGGAGATCCTCCCTGGACAGGAGAATAACAGGAGAATCCTCTTCTCCTGCAGAGAACAGATTCAGGATCCATTCTTCCGTTTCAAACTGCTGATGCCACAGGACCGAACCATCATCGTAACGAAGAAGTGCCGCATCATGCCCGTCCTCATTCCACAATACAAAATGATCCCTGCTGTGTCCTGAAAGGGACACATTGTAATCTTTACCGAGCACATCCTGCGAAGAGATCTGTGCTGTCATTTCATCCTTCTCCAGATCCCAAATGGCGATGACCTTGCCGCTGATATCCATCATGACAAGGTGCCTGGCATCCGGAGAAATAATATGCTGATAAAGACCGCCGCCCGGGACTTCATAGGAAGCCGCGCTGCGAAAGTTCAGCAGATCCCTGGTCTGATAGGCTCCGACAGCCTGGGACAGGGTGTAAAGGGCCTCCGGGACGACAGGGCGGTCGTTTTCTTCATCCGGGAGCGCTGCCAGGGAAAGCTGGGCTGCCAGCAGATTGTCGTTTCCATCCAGTGCTTCCTGGGCGGAAGCAGCCAGATACCGGCTCTGATTGATCTGGGATGCTTTATAATTTCTCTGAATCCCGAGATAGCTCCAGACAAAATAGGCTAAAAGGAGTGCTCCGGCCCCGGCAGCGGCAGCAGTGATACGCATCTGACGGCGCCGCATTTTCTGACGCAGATCCGCATAGCGGCAGCCGATCAGCGAAGCCGCAAGACGCGGCAATTCTTCCGTACGCGCCCTGTGCCTGTCCATCCGCCAGTCGCAGCTCAAAGGCTCCAGCGGCATCTCCTTTGTCACGGTCATGCCGTCCTCTGCAGTAAACGTCACTGTCTCCATGCGCAGGATCTCCGGCACGACCTGCAGGGGATCTCCGTCTGCCAGAACGGTCAGCACATGATTCTTATCGTGGTTCTCCAGAAAAAACTCGAGTTCCTTACGGCACCAGACCGATCCGGTATAAGCAGGGGAACAGATACAGATCAGGAATTCGCTGGAGACAAGGGCCTCTTTGATCGTATCGTTCAGGTCGCTGGTGGAGGGCAGCTCGTCCTTGTCGCGGAAGATCCGGCCAATCGAGCGGATCCCTTTTTCCCTGCGGATACTTCCCGGGATGTGATATCGCTCCAGACAGTTCTGGATCTCTGTGGCAACTTTTATGTCGAGCGCTTCGTGACGATAGGAAATAAACGCTTTATACCGGTAAGCCATCTTCTGAATCGTATCCTTTCCTTTAAAATACCGCCTTCCTGGTGTCATCCGCAAAGGACCATGTCGACCAGGATCCTGCCGCGCAGGAACGGATCATTTCTAAACGACTCTGCAAGCGCATCCAGTTCCGGCTGGCTCACATTGCCATATCCGAGAATATTCAGGCAGATCATTCCGGGCGCATCATACTGGCTGATGCAGCTGATACGGATGGCATTCTCTCCTTCCTGCCAGTCAAACCGCATACCAACCTCAAAAATATCATCTTCAAAAGCAGGGATCATACGGGCGAGCGCGTCCGTGATCTCTTTTGTCTGCGTCTTTTCGGAAGGCTTGTCGAACTGAACGATGTAACTGGACGGCGATGCATAACGGCTGTTGACCCCCCTGCCGGAGGACACAGGGCTGAACTTTGCTGCTTTTTTCTCCAGCCCCGCATAGTAACCGCTGTAATCAAACTTCAGATCAATGCCGTCCAGCATACAGAACTGTCCGGAAGCATCCAGTTCTGCGTAGTCTTCCTCTGACAGGGTAACGATCTGTTTTCCATCTGCCTCCGGAAGAAGGCTTCCGTTAAGAAGGGCTGCTGCAAAGTCAAGAAACGCCCTGTCCTCCTCCGGAAAACCGAGTTCCCCGCTGAAAGCGCTGTGATCCAGTGTGATCTTTCCATCCCGGATCATTTCACTGCAGTCTGTCCAGAGAAAAGGGATGGCATCCAGCAATGTGCCGATCGACAATACGAGCCGGTTTCCCTCCGGATTAGACGACAGACTGGTAAGACGGTTTAAGAGATCCTTTCTGTTTGCGGAAAGATCCAGGGAAAGAACATACCCGTCACCTTCTTTCACAATGGCTGCGCCGGCTTCTCCGCCTTTGATGCGGATCGTCTTGCCGCACATGGACAGGGAAAGATCCGGGTTCTCCATGATCAGATACCTCATCAGGTCAGAGATAGCCTTGCTGTATTCCACCCGGACCAGGAGAGTACGGATCTCCCTGTCTGCCTGCCCGATCGCATATTCGATCCCAAGGGTTTCCAAACGGTTTTTGACCGTTTGGATTGCCGCTTCCCAGTCATCATCGCTGCAGATCTCCTCCTCCAGCCTGTAGGTGAATACGATCGAAGGTTTCGTAAAAGCATCCGGTGCGATCTGATTTGCAGGACTGTCCGGATCCGGTGTTTCCCATGCTGCTCCGGGAATGTCGCTCACATAAAATCCCTGTGTCAGCGGTTCATGGGTATAATCATAAGCCAGGGCCTCAAGATACCGCCTGCCCTCTTCAAACGTTTCTCCTGTTTCGATTTCCGAGAACCCCAACAGATAAATGGTCTTCCCGTCCCCGGCGGATACCCCTTCTGTGTGATAATACTTGTCAAAATTTTCCGCATCATGCAGAAAGGCCGGCCGTTTCCAGCTGCGGATCTGCGGGTTCTGTTCACAGAAGGCGTCTGACAAAGTGACCTGCAGATAGGAGAATGTATCCGCATCAATCCCGTAGTCGAAAGGATTGATGCCCGGCGGACACCCTTCCAGGACCTCCGCTGACGCAATATCCTCACGGCGCAGCGACAGCTTTTCCGGATACTCGCTGTCATTCCCTGTGCCTTCATTTTCTCCGATCCAAAGATCGACCGGACGGCTGATCAGAAAACGCAGTGCATCCAGGGGCAGTCTCGTCTGGAACACTTCCCCCGGAAGATAAAGCTCGATGGCAGGATATTCCTCCCCGGAAGGTTCTCCCGTGCGGCTGACGACCCCCATCGATGTCCTGGCAATGGCATACTTGCCTCCGGTGAAAGCAGCCACCCGCTCTCTGACAATTTCCAGATCATGTTCAAAGTCCCTGCCGTCATTCTCACAGTACAGGCAGATACGGGTCATTCCGGGCAGATCGCTCTCACTGACACCGGAATAATCCCAGTCTGCGGAAGACACTGTTCCGCCGGCTGCTGCGGCAGGGCTGTCCGTGTCCTCACCGTCTGAAGCTGCGCCGCAGCCCGACAGAGAAAAACAGAGTATCAGTAAAAGACATAACGCGATTCTTATTCTGAGCATGATAATGGAACCTCTTCCATGTATTATTCACTCTTGCGAAAAAGTAAAAAAGGTACTGCCTGTCGGCAATACCTTTTTCAAGCGGAGAAGGAGGGATTTGCTCCGGGCGGCTCCGTTGCCCTATTTTACTGTAATTATCACAATTTCATTCTGTTCATCTGGATGAAGAAAAAAATCGTGAGAAAATCGCCTCTGTGCCCTGGGTAATGCGCCCGGGGCTTTCTTCGCCCGAGAAACGGTGAATAAAAGTATACATTAATGGTAGTGCTGATGTCAATTGTCATTTTTAAGAACAATGAAAGGGGCAGGGCGTATTCCTCGGTGCACGTTGCAAACCATCCCAGTGCATCGTGCAGCGCGTGGTGCGGTACTGTGCCTGTCTCATATATCCCTCTGTTTTCGGGCCGTACTGTCCATCTATCGCCAGCCGCGCGCAGGATCCCCGGTATTGATCCAATTCACCAGCCGCTGAATGCGCTTTATCTGTGTTTCGTAGTTCTTCAGCGTCGTTATTCCGTCGCCCTTTTCGTACCATCCGCGGCTATTATCCATGCTCGCGGAAAGCAGCTACGCCACTCCGCGTTTGAGATGTTTTTTGATCGTCATGGATAAATTCCTCCTTCAAGCCAATCCGCCATCGCCAGTCGGGTAAAGACGTACTATTGCAAGAGGTCTAACAATACTCCCGCACGATTTGCTCGGGCGGGAGTTCATCAGTTTCTCCGGTTAACTTTTTTATACTATCTTCTAAACTTCCTTCTCCGTATTGCCGTAACAACAAGTCCCAACAGCGAGGCCGCCATCAGCATGAACCAGAGTCCGACCTGACCGTTGTCTCCGGTCACTTCCGCAAGCGTCGGACTCCAGCCGGCAAATGTATAGGTATACTGCGCGGTTGCCGCCTTCGTCGGCTCGGCAGGCTTTTCGATCTTATCAACAGCCGTACCATACTCATATTCCGTGGGTTCCTGCAGCACCGTTTCACCATCGTCATCCACGAAAGTCACTTTGTATTTATTAACGTCCCCTTTAAAGAGTGACTGGTAAGTTGTGACTGTGCCCGCGACTGTGCCGGTATCCCATCCTGTGAAAGAGTAGCTGTACTGAGCAGTAGAAGCCTTTGTCGGCATCCTCCCGTCGTAGACCGGCGGCTGACTGCCCTCGACATGCCAGCTGCGCGCAACATGGCAATATCACTCGGAACCGTCGTCCGGTGCATGTAAATGCCATGATACTCCTGCATCTTCTCGCGGATTTGCATCGTGGACAGCATGTGATTCTGGTCAGATTCCGTCAGGAGGAGCTGATATAAATACAGGATACGGAGGTGGTTCTTAATTTCATCTGTCATTTCAATTTGAACTTCTGAATTCCGCTGATCCATTTTGTCCATCATGGCTTTGTCCTTTCCATGAAACAGAAATATAATAATCATTAATTATTGCACGGTTGATAATCATAGTTGCATCATTGTTGTCGTCTTTCATGACCCAATAGTATTTATCTCCAAGAAACAGATATTTATTGGGGTGTCCCCAATAATGCATAGTCACACCTTGTTCCTGTATATAATATGCCATTTCAAGGAAATCTGTATCTGTTCCATGGCACTTTCCTCTAACAATATATTCATGTGGCGCTTTATTTGCATAGGTTTTTGCAAATGTCCACGTTTGTTCGTCTATGAATTTCTTAGCTCTTTCAAACGTCATTCGTCATATCCTTATCATTTATCCGATCAATATATTTCTTTAAAACTTCAATTCTATCTTCCGTATCGATTCCTTGTTCATTTTGTCTAAAAGCAATAGTTTCAATTTCTTCTTCAGTTGCATTGTCTATGACCAAAAAGCAATCATTTCTACAAATAATATAAGAATCACCATATACCAACCGCTGCCCTAAAGAATCTCTTGATAGATGCTTGTCATCCGCTTCTTTCAGATATGGTATATATGCATTTTGAGAAAGCTGGGATCTTGTTTGCATTACCACAGATAAATAAGGTTCTTCTGCCATTTTGTCGTTGCAGAACTTTCCATAACTTCCCGGCCTGAATGACGAGTACTTAATATAGTAATACTCCCACGGAAATACGCTTTTTTCCTCACAGGCATAAAGGAAGTTGTCTGCGATTTCTCTCAATCTCTTGTCAGTAAAAGTATCTGCCTCGGACAAAAGCTTTATAAAAGATAAATGAAGCAACAAAAACAGCTTCCTTCACCAGGCTCCTTACTTTTCACGAAGGACTTTTTTCAGATAATCCTCTTCCTCAACTCTCCTGCGCCGAAACCGTAACAAAATACAGGATGTCACCGACGAGCACAGTCGCCTGACCGTCTGATAAGGCTTCGAGAGAATCGCTTACAACGAGCGGGTCAGAACTGAAGCCTTCTCCCTCAAGTGTTTCGCCGACATGAATGGTCACTTCCCGGGAATGCGCTTCGAGCCATTCACTCCATTTCAATTCGTAAGCGGAATCTTTGTTTTCCTGAATGTACAGATATACAGCCCTGGCCAGGACGCAGCGTTCCTTTTGCGCATGGCTTTTTTCCGGTTTGGCACGGTCCACCAGATTGCCGCTGCCGGTATCAGCCTGATGCTGCAGGATCTCTTCCACAGATACATCGGATTTCTGCATCATCTCATAAATAGTCATGAATGCTCCGGTTCGCCCTGAACCTGCCTGACAATGGAAGTGAAACCATGCATCGTCATCCAGGCTGGCCGCAAAACCAATGAACGCATCGATGACATCGGCAGGCGGCCAGCAGTGATCAGGACACGCCAGACGCAAATACTGAAATCCTTCGCCCTCAACCAGTTCCCGTTCAGTCTCCCATGTATCCACAGTAAATTCCGTACCGTCCACGGGCTGGTCATTCTCAGCAGTGTATGCCATAACGGTTGTTCCGATGAGGCCGGAAAGCGCTTCCTCCTCAGCCTCCACTTCTTCTGTGGTTTTGCCCTGATTGGCCCCGTTATCCTCTCCGCACCAGGAAACAGCGATCCCGTTTATAAAACCGTGGCTTTCCAGCCGACAGTCGACAATCCAGACATTATCCGACACTTCCCTTAACTGTGAGGCAACATTGCCGAACTGATCTTCAGAGAACTGCGCACTACCCGACATGTGTTCTTCCGGCAGAAAACGCACGTTATCAAGTTCATTCTTCCAGGCATCCGGATCGTCCCTGTCGATACGAATGAATATTCCGTCTTCAGCTGCAAAAACCCATACAGGGATAAGCAGCAGTACCAAAGCCAATATAGCAACTCTCTTCAGCATTATTTTCATTTAAACATCTCGTTGAAACAGTTGTTACTATTTAAAAAACTATCCCGGAAAAACTTTCTTCATCAATTTCTACAATCTCCATAGCCTAAATGAATAATACCGGAAACCATTGCTTTATCAATGGTTTCCGGTATATCGTGACACAGAGGATGAAGGGATCCCGTCAAAACCATGGTTCCTCATCATCCGGCTTCTCCGTAAGATAGATCCACTCTCCGGTTTCTCTCTTGTATCTCAGATTTTCCTGGTTCAGGAAGTTCGGTGAAACATCATAGTAATATCTTCTGTCTTTGACCCACGCCTTTTCCTCTTCCAATGTATCGAAAATTCCTAAACTTTCTCCGGTATCATCCGTGACCACCTCATACTTGTACGGCTCTGCCCAATGATTGTTGACCGGTACTATATAAGCTCCGTTTACCTTTTCCATTTCATCAGATGTTAATTTGTTTTCGTTTTTCTTTTCATCATGTGTTAAATCGCTCATTTCTTTTTCACTAACTGCTTTGATAAGGCGCCTGGATTCCATTATGTATATCAGGACTAGTCATACTTATCCCACAAAGATCTTCTATAATTATAATACTCCTGCATTGCCTCATTCATTTCTTGTGCGCTGGCCTTTCCTTCTTCCCAATCTGCGCAGACCTTATAAAAATGATCTTTCAGTTCATTGAACTTGTTTAGTTCTTCACGTGTCAGTTGAGCATAATTGAAGCCGCCTGATACTGAGTCAAGATCCTGTAAATCCAATTTTTCTGCGTCTTTCATTTTTTCTCCTTCCCGGTAATAAAATGTTCCCGTTTGCCTTCTCAGCCTGCGGTGGCACCTACACTGCAGGGATCCCTGTTGACGATAATGCATGCATAATTCGACCAGCAAGTGCAATTCTGGTTATTTCTTTTATCATCACCCTCATATCCGTCCGACGGTGTTGTATGCATGAACGCCGTCAGGCAGTGCCATGAAGCCACACACATGAAATCATGGCCATCGTCATTCTTTGTGACGGTTTCATAGGCAACCACGCAGGTGTAATCCACCCAACATACTTCGACTCCTCCGGCAACGGCTTCCATTTCATCCGGATCCATATGCTCATTCTTGGCCCTTGCTCGTTCCAAATCCGCAAGGGTGATGGTGTACCCCAGTTCCGCTGCAGCTTTGATAGCTATGTCGGCATCAGAATCAGCTGATTTTTCCTCAATGATACGCCGGGTAATCTGATTATACTGATCCACCAGTTCCTGGCTGGCAGCCATATCGTTGTCAAATTGCTTAAAATCCTTTACAGGTAAACTCCAAATGTCCGACAGCCGTCATCTGTCAGGCAAAGAAGTCGGCGCCGGTGATCCTGCCTGTTGCAAAGTCACTGCTGACATTTTCAGGTTTTACATCTTCGCAGGGATCACCAGGAGACCAAACAATATTATTACATTCATTACGATATGAACAGTCTATGTAACAATCCTCATTTCCAGTCCATCTGTCGTGATAACGACAATTATTATAGTCCATTTTATTATAACTGAAGATATGTGCACCACCATAGCCACCGGAAACCGCATCCAACTCATCGACTGAGAGTTCAGTGAAGCTTTTGAGCAGTTCTTTCAATTCTTCTTTACTTTTGCAATTCTTTACTTGTTCCGCATGCTCGGGTGTAAGTTTTGAAAATATGCTCATGGATCAGATACTCCTTCCTATCAAGTCAAGCCCTAAATTCAGATTTTATGCGGGCTTGTTGAAATTCTATACCTCATGAAACAGAGCCAGATGGGTATGAACATCATCGTATTGGATACTGAATGGCTGATAGTGGGTATGGTGAATAGAG
>JAFRLH010000062.1 GCA_017431345.1 Lachnospiraceae bacterium
AATCCTGAAATTAATGTTACAATATCCATGAGAGCAGCCTCCTTTGAGCTTAAGGTTTTGTCGTGATTACCATTATACTCAAAAGTCTGGTTGCTCTCTTTAATTATTTTTTATTCAACTGATGAAATCTTTACTCCGTGAACTCCTGTCCGCAGATCGGAGTACTTGTCTCCGTTCAAAATCACACTTGAAAATGAAATCTGTTATTTTATAATTATATTGAAGCTATACAAATAATAAAAAGGAGACGCAGGACAATGATCCAGGATCTTGAGAACAAGGAAGTGTTTACCACTGAATATCTCGTCGCCGCCCCGAAGCCCGGCGATCTCGCTGCAATCTATGAAAACGGCGGCAGAAAACTGCTGATGCACAGAGAGGAAGACGGAACCATGACACTGCCTGAAGCGGTGCTTTTCGCAGATTACTGGATCGATCCTTCCGATCCGGAGGCAAAGGAAAAAGCCGCTGAAGCAGGCGGACAGCTGGTCTATCTGTTCACCATCAGCAGCAGAAATTACTACAGTTTTATCTACACGGATTCCCGTCAGCCTGATTTCTCTTTCACCGGAATGGATTATCTCCCGTTCTCTTTCCAGAACAGGCCGATCCCGAAAAATGTCTACTTCGGCGCGGAAACCGCCTGGCAGCTTTCTTCCTGGTACAACGACAACCGGCGCTGCGGACGCTGCGGCGGGAAAATGACGGTACACCCCAAGCTCCGATGCGTACAATGCAGTTCCTGCGGATACATGGTCTTCCCCCGCGTCATGCCTGCTGTTATCATCGCGGTCGTTCATGACGACAAGCTGCTTAAGATCCGTTACAGAGGACGTGCGGAAGACGGCTATGCCGGCACGGCACTCATTGCAGGTTTTGTAGAGATCGGAGAAACAATCGAAGATACCGTAAGGCGTGAAGTCATGGAAGAAGCAGGACTGAAGGCCGTGGATATCCGCTACTACAAATCCCAGCCCTGGGGATTCGCTTCCAACCTTCTGCTCGGCGTGATCTGTGATATCGAGGGGACGGAAAGGATCAACGTCCACGATACGGAGGAAGTCGCCGAAGCAGTCTGGCTGACCAGGGATCAGATCGATGAACCGTATAAGGATAATTCCCTGACGAATGAGCTGATCTCTTATTTCAAATACGGCGATGATTTTCCGAATCACAAGAAGATCTGAATATAGTTTTCCCCTGAAAGCAGAACACAGCCGGCGCGATGTGCGCCGGCTGTATTTATCTAACTGATCTTCCCGCTGTTCTTCTCTTCCAGCGCTTTCACGGCGTGATAAGCAAATTCACAAAAAGGCGTCGGTATGCCGTACTCCTTTCCCATCTTCACCATCGCGCCGCAGAACATATCAATTTCGGTAGGGCGTTTCGCGTCCAGATCCTGCAGTGTGGAGAATCTCGTCTCCGGTGCCAGCTTTGTATTCTTTCCTGCCGGATTGTCCGGATCAGAAATATCCACGCCTTTCGCGGCAGCCACCTGAATAACTTCTTCCCTCATCCGGTCGCTGATATAAGCGACATGTTCACTGTCCGTATAGGCGCCAAATCCGCAGTTCAGGATCGCCTGAGGGATATTCTTGCTGACGTTCAGGGCGTATTTGTACCAGATTTCCTGCCAGATATGTTCCCGCACCTGATAGTTTACGCCGGTGCCGTCGAACAGATCGCAGATCGCCCGGATCCGTTCTGTCCTGACACCGTCCTTCTCACCGAAGAAAACACCGAGCGTAACAGCCGGATTAAAGCGCATCGTGTTGCCGATCCGTCTGGACGAAAGCTTCATCACGGCGTAGATCATATGCTCCATACCGATTCTCTCACCGATGATCTCCTCACTGTCCACGCCGTTCAGCGTGCTTATAACAATGGTGTTGTCCTGTACGATCGTTTCAATCGCAGGCAGGATCTCCTGCAAGCCGCCGTATTTTACACAGACGATCAGAAGATCTGCGCCGGCTGCTTCCTCCGGCGTTTTTACATGCAGCCTGACGGTATGATCATTTACAATAATTCCATCTCTTCTCAGCTTTTCAGCACGTTCCCCCTCTGCAATGACCCAGAGATTCCCGCCCAGTTTTTCTTCCAGGCCTGCCAGAAAATACGCACCGATCGCTCCTGCGCCGATTACTGCAGCTGTGTTGATCCTCATCCTGTTCCTCCTGCCCGCTCACCGGTTCTCCGGACCGGAAACGCTTTCTTTTATCTCTCCGGTCCGAAAAACATTATATCCTCAAAACGCGGGCAAACCAAGCAGTTTTTCCCATGTTCTGAGGATATTGTAAATCTATGATCCTATGATCCCCTGCTGTCCGGACTTCTGACAAAATTTGCCGTGCATTCGAAGATCATCCCTGCCCGGCAGGGATCTTGTCAAGCAGTTCCCTTACTGCATACCATCCCGGCTCCTCCGGGAGGTCAGCGGAATAAAGATCCCTGATCCTGTTGACGCCTTTCCTTTTCAGGCTGCGCATCGCCCGGTCCGAGAGGCCGTAACGTTCGATCTCCGTATCCCAGACCTTCTTTGCCGGAACGATCAGTTTGTACTTTGTACCGGCATTGCTTCCGGCCGGGCTCTGCGTGGGTGATCCGCAGATCTCCTGATAATGTGCAAGGCTTTCCTTGATCTCGTTTTCACTGCGGGTCCCGAGATTTCTGATCTTCCGAAGTCCCTCCTCATCGTCTTCAAGGATCTTCAGGACATCGCTGATCTTATGGCAGCCTGCCCGTTTCAGACAGTTGAATGATCTGACTGAAAGGCCCAGTTCCTCGATATCCCCCGAATAATCCTCAATGCGCGCCGGCCGTTCCTCCTCCTTCTTCCAGATGCTCCTGTTCCAGATGTCTTTGTACATATTCGATGCCTCCATCCAAATCCTTCAGTGTGCTGAGGATAATACTGCAGTTCAGCTTCAGCACGCCCTTCTGGCTGCGATAGAGATACCTGGTATAGACCTGAAGCGTATTGCGGTTCGGTGCAAGGCCCTCCGCATGGATACGGCAGTTCCCGCTGACAAGATACAGACGGCGGATCACGGAATCCCTGGCCAGCTGGTCCAGTACTTCATCTGTCAGCTGCGGATCCGTTTCGATATCCAGATAAAACGGGATGGATTCCGGCACTTTTTCCGCAGAGATTTCCGTGCGGTACCCTTTGATCACCCCGTTCTTTTCCATCTGATCCATGCGTTTTTTCACGGCGACCCTGGACAGACCGACTTTTTCTCCGATGTCAGAATAGGACATTCTGGCATTGTCTGCGATCACTTCCAGGATGCGGTTGTCCATCTCATCCAAACCTTCTATCTGCATCAGATCCTCCTGTTCCCTATCATCGATGTCGACTTCGATAATGATATTGTAACAGGCAGAAAATGCGGATGCAAGATAACGTTTTACAAAACGAAATCAAAAAATTCCGATATGTATCATTTTCAGTTAAAACAATACATATCGGAACCATTTAATATCATTATAACATTCTGACCTGCTGACATATTGACTGACCTACTAGCGCCCTGTCATCCTGAGCCTGTCGAAGGATCCACGCCCTGCATCATGCGGTTTTACCGGAGGATCCAAACCAACACCAGCGTCTGTCCCTGTACACCAGATCCTGTTACACCATCATTTTGTAAATTTCAGTGCAGTCTTCCTCATCCAGCGTCACAAATCCGGAAATCGTGCCGTCCCTTCCGTCTCCGCGGCAAAGTACTCTGACCAGTTCGGGAATATCTTCTTCCTTTGCGCCAAGCTCCTCAAAGTTCGCCGGCATTCCGAGCGAGACCAGGAACCACTGCAGCGCGTCGATGCCAGCAGCTGCCGTCTTTTCCGGATGCGCAAAATCCATCTGGCAGCCCCAGACACGTACGGCAAGCTGGGCGAACCGCATCACATCATGATCCATCACATAACGGAAAACAGCAGGCATCGTCACAGCCAGTCCTGCGCCGTGGGCACAGTCATACATTGCAGAAAGTTCGTGTTCGATATTGTGGCTGTTCCAGTCCTGGCTCCGACCGACGCCGCAGGAATTGTTGTGCGCCATCATGCCGGCCCACATAATGTTCGCGCGGGCTTCATAACAGTCCGGATCAGCGATCACGCGCGGCCCCTCATGGATCATCGTCAGCATCAGCCCCTCGATCAGGCGGTCTGTTACTTCGACTTCTTTCGTATTCGTCAGATAACGCTCATGCAGATGGGCCAGAATATCCGTGATGCCTGCAGCCGTCTGATACGGCGGCAATGTCTGCGTCAGCGCAGGATTCAGAATGCTGAATTTCGGCCGAATCGCGTCACCGCTGGCGCCGCGCTTGAACATACCGTCTTCCAGTGTGATCACGGAATCAGGGCTCCCTTCGCTGCCGGCTGCAGCGATCGTCAGGATCGTCCCGACCGGAAGGGCCTCCTCGATGCGCTTTCCGCTGTAAAAATCCCAGAAGTCTCCGTCATAGATCGTTCCGGCAGCGATCGCCTTGGAAGAATCGATCACGCTGCCGCCGCCCACGGCAAGGATAAAATCCACCTTTTCCCTGCGGCAGAGTTCGATCCCTTCATAGACCAGGCCGCTGCGCGGGTTCGGACGCACACCGCCCAGAACAATGTACGGCAGTTCTTCTTTCTCCAGCGAGGCTTTCACCCGGTCCAGCAGACCGGAGCGGACCACGCTGCCGCCGCCGTAATGGATCAGTACCTTCGAGCCGCCGAAGCGTTTCACGAGACTGCCTGTTTCCAGTTCCCTGTCTTTTCCGAATGCAAAGAAGGTCGGTGAATAGAAATTGAAGTTTTCCATAGTGCATTCCCCCTCTGGTTATATTTGTAAAGATCCTTTCAGAATCCTTCCGTCTGCTGACCCTGCGGCATATCCTCCGTCTGTCCGAGTTTTTTCTCCATATGCACACAGGTAAAGGTATCTCCGTGAATGATCATGCTTTCATCCACAATATAACCGAGTTTTTCATAGAACCCGGTCTTGTTCAGCCTGCTCTCAAGGACTGTTCTTTGGAACCCGAGATCCGCTGCCCAGGCTTCCGCCGCTGTTACAGCCATGCGTCCGAGGCCTCTGTTCCTGTATTCCGGCAGAACGACGATCCGGCCGAGCATCACCGCTTCTTCATCCAGCGGATAGAGCCTGGCTGTGGCCACCGGAAGAACGTCATCATAGATTACGATGTATTTTGTCTCCGGGGTGTCATGCTCATCGAATTCATCTTCCGGCGGAATGCTGTGCTTTACCGCCATCGCCTGGATCCGGACATAATAAGCGCCTGCCTGGAACGGCAATGAATCTGCTCTGACTGTTCTGAAATCATTTCCCATTGTACACCACCATGATGCCGGGAATCAGGAAAGATCAATCTGACGCCTCTGCATCCTCCGCTTTATAGTTTACCGTCATATACTGCGCGTCGCTGGCCATCTTCAGCGCGTTGTAGATATCCTCCAGCTGTACACGCATCCTGTTGAACATGCTGCTGGAATCCGTCACGAACACGGTATCTGTCTCCGGATCATATTCCCATATATTGACATAATGTCCCTTCGTATAGGACCAGAGCTTGTCATCATCATCCTTGCAGACGAGCACGATCGCAGTATCCGAATCTGCAATGATTTCCTGGAACCGGCTGTAATCCCCGGGCTTTTCCCTTACCGATACTTCCTCCGCAAAAGTTTTGGCCATCCGCTTAAGCTGATTCCAGCTGAGTGCCCCTACGCCGGAATCCGGATCGTAGCCGGCCTCCTCACGGGCTCTTTCATACATCACATCCGGCGGCACTGCGGTTCCCGTAAATGTACTGCACATATTGGACAGGCAGCAGATCCCGCAGCCGAAATAGAAGAACTGCTGGCCTCCGGCTTCTATATACGTCCAGTCCCCTGTCCATACCGGATCATGGGAGTACTTCAGCGGCACCTGCAGATAGGAATAGATCTCCTTCTCCCTGTCGGATTCCACATAGCCTTTCAGATTCGCGCCGTCATTTTCCTCCGGTGCTCCCAGGTATTCATCCTGATCGGCCTCTGAATTGCTGCCGGGATGGATGCCGGATGTTTCGGATTCTTTTTCTGTCAGGACCATCCCCGCAATTTCAGCCGGATCGGCTGTCTCTGCCTGAAAGGGTTCCCTGTCCGCGGAAGAAACAGCAGCTGTTTCCGCCGCGGCAGCATCTTCCGCCGGCGGCTGCGTCTCCGCGCCGCCGTTCCCGGCTTTACAGCCGGTAAGGAACATAATACAGATAAGAACGGTCAGCATCAATACCTTTTTCATTCCCTGACTGCCCCCCGATGATAAATAAGTGACCTGTTTCAGCGAATTACCGATTTCAGGATACTTTCTCCTGCCATTTCCCGCCTCCAACAGCGGTTTTCCGTGACCTGATTCAGCCATTCTTCAATTTCAGGATACTTTCTCCTGTCAATTTCCGCCTCCGACAGCGGTTTTCCGTGACCTGATTCAGCCATTCTTCAATTTCAGGATACTTTCTCCTGTCAATTTCCGCCTCCGACAGCGGTTTTCCGTGACCTGAAATATCGAAAACGCCTGTCCAGGACACCAGTTCCCAATCTACGTCCGCTGCACCCCGTATATCCCGACCAGTATCATCACGCAGAACAGCAGCCCGACCGCCGAAAACGGCTCTTTCAGGAACACGGCACCGGCAAACACCGACACCGCCGTTGTCAGATTCGCGAACACCGTCGCCCTGGCTACGGATATATACGTAATAGCATAGGAGGTCATGAAAAAGCTGCCTACCGAACAACATACCCCCAGGAACAAAACAGCCAGCAGATAACGGGAATCTGCAAGCGGGCGCAGATAGACGCCCGGATCTCCCTTGCAGTAACACACAGCAAGCAATGTAAACACGCCTGCGCCGAGCCCCATCATCACATATGTACGCTCAAACGGCGTATAGCTGCCGGAAATGCTCCGTCCCAGAAGGGTATATACCATGGCGGACAAGACCGCCACCAGTAACCCGATCACGCCGCCAATCTTCAGCGCACCCGAACCGCTGCTCAGCATTCCTGTTCCGATCACGCCTGCCACGGACAATACGCTGAAGAACAGCTGCCCGGCTGAAGGGATCTCCTTCAGCACCGGTGCGGCGGCCAGCGTGCACGCCACCGGGATCATCGCGATCATCACGCCGGAAAAGATCGTATTGGAATTTAATATCCCGTACTGCTCCCCGAGGAAATAAACGACCGGCTCTGCCATGCCGAGAACAAGGACCGGCAGAATCTTCTTGCGTCTGAGCCCGGTCTTCACGATTCCTGTCAGGACAAGCACGCTCAGGATCGCAAAGGCAAGAATGAACCGGTGGCTCAGGAGCAGGAACATATGAGCCCGGTCAAGCGCGACTCTGGAAGCCATGAAACTGAAGCCCCAGAAAGTATGCCCGACGATCGCCGCCAGATAGACCGTTTTCTTATTGGAAGCTTTTTCTCTATTGTTTCCCATATCCTGTTCCGCTTATACGGATCACCTTTCCCGTCATTTCTGTTTCCACTCTACTTCGTACAGATCCGTGCGTCTGTTCTTCATGATCGGCAGCTGGGCACGGATACTGTTCACCAGATCGAGATCCGGTTCCTGATACAAAATGCCTTCTTTCTCGTCCAGCCTTCCTGTCACATCCCCCCAGGGAGATACTGCGATTGAATTGCCATACGAGATATACGGCCCATTCTCATCCCGGGCAGGGGCGCATCCGCACACAAATACCTGATTATCCACAGCCCTGCCTCTGAAGTGCAGTTCCCAGTGTGCCGGTCCGGTGGTCATATTGAACGCTGCAGGAATAAAGATCATCTTCGCACCTGCAAGCGCGGTGATCCGCGCAAGCTCCTGGAACCGGATGTCAAAGCAGATCTCCACGCCCATTTTCCCGAATTCGGTATCAAATACCGTATAGGAATGACCGGGTGTAAATGTATCGCTCTCTCGGAAATGCTGCCCGCCTTCAATATCAATATCGAAGAGATGCACTTTTCTGTGCCGTGCGATCTGCTTTCCTTCCCGGTCAAAGACAAAGCATGTATTATAGATCCTGCCGTCTTCCTCTTCCGGCATCGAACCGCCGATCAGATAAACATGATTTTCCGCCGCCGCTTTCTGAAGCACAGACCAGATCCTGCCGCCCTTCGGTTCCTTTGCAGCGACAAAAGCCTTATTTGTATACAGACAGCAGAACATTTCCGGCAGGACGACGATATCCGCACGTTCCGCAGCCTGCCGGATCATAGTTTCGGCTGTCCGCAGATTCACCGCAGTGTCCCTGCAGACCTTCATCTGGATAAGTGCGATCCTTACTTTTTTCATGAAAACTCCTTTTCAGCTTTCCCTCATTGCATTACATCCGTCATTTAATTATAATATATCATAACAAAGATGCGGAGGGAATGAAAAATGGTAGATTACACAGAAGGCTCCGGAAAACAGTATCACGTCCAGGTCGGCCCCGACGATGTGGGCGAATATGTGATCATGCCCGGCGATCCCAAGCGCTGCAAAAAGATCGCGGCTTATTTTGACGACGCAAAGCTGATCGCGGACAGCAGGGAATATGTCACCTATACCGGTTATCTCGACGGTGTGAAGGTCAGTGTAACATCTACCGGCATCGGCGGTCCCTCTGCTTCGATTGCCATGGAGGAACTGAGCCGGTGCGGCGCGAAGACATTCCTCCGCGTCGGGACCTGCGGCGGTATGCAGCTTGACGTGAAGGGCGGCGATCTGGTAATCGCGACAGGTGCGATCCGTATGGAGGGCACCAGCAAAGAATATGCGCCGATCGAATTTCCTGCAGTCGCTGACATAGATGTTACAAATGCTCTCCGGGAAGCCGCCGGGAAACTCGGGTTCACAGCCCATACCGGCGTAGTGCAGTGCAAGGATTCCTTCTACGGGCAGCATGAACCGGAGAACAAGCCGGTCGGTTATGAACTGCTGAACAAATGGGACGCCTGGATCCGCTGCGGCGCGCTGGCTTCCGAGATGGAATCCGCCGCGATGTTTGTCGTGGGCAGCGTACTCCGCGTAAAAGTGGGAACGGTACTCCTTGTCGTCGCGAATCAGGAAAGAGCCAAAGCCGGTCTGGACAATACACAGGCGCACGACACGGACAGCGCGATCCGGACAGCCGTGGAAGCGATCCGGATACTGATCAGGAAATGACCGATAAACAGAATCAATTACAACACAGGGGCTGCCTGCCGGCAGCCCCTGCTTATTTCCATTTATCTGTAAGTTTCCGCCATAAATTCCAGCACCTGCGCGCGGTCTTTCAGTGCCGTTCCGGCACCGACCGCCGTCGTGCAGATCGCCCCGCAGGCATTCGCAAAACGCAGCGCATCGGAAGGATCCGCTCCCCGCAGGATCTCCGAAACATAGCCTGCCAGGAAATTGTCTCCGGCACCGGTCGCATCCACCGCATCGATATGACAGGCAGGCAGATATTCCGTCCGTTCCGCATTCTTAAAAAGACATCCTCTGCCGCCGAGCTTGATCAGTACATTTCCGACGCCATATCCCAGAAAAACATCCGCCATTTCTTCCGGATCCTCTTTCCCAGAATAGTACCGGGCTTCATCCTCATTCGGCGTGATATAATCGATCATTGCCAGGGAATCCGCTATATCCGGAAGCGTCAGCTTTCTGAAATTCGGCAGTTTTGTATCGGCAAAAATGAGCACATTGTTTTCATATGCTGTCCGGACTACCTCCCGGATCACAGCCGGATCATCAAACGGTGCCCTGAACAGAGAGCCCAGGATCACCGCCTTCGTATCTGCCAGGCAGTCACAAAAACGTTCCGGATGGAAATTATATCGGTGGGCAGCGTTGGTCACCGATTTTCTGCTCCCGTCGTCTCTCACGAACATCGTTGTGACCGGCGTCTGATGATCGGGATCCCGGATCACCAGTGAAGTATCCACACAGTTCTTTGCAAGTTCTGAAGCGATCAGATCACCGGCTGCATCAGCACCGAGTGAGCACAGAACTCCGGTCCGGCAGCCGAGTTTCGCAGCGGCGGCAGCTTCGTTCACAGCTTCTCCGCCGGCATTCAGAGAACCTGAAGCGGCTCTGAAGCCCGAGGCGGATACCGGTTCCGGATCAAATCCCCTGATGATCGAATCCACAAGCGCCGTTCCGATACAGACAATATCAAATTTTCTTTCCTTAATTGTACTCATGATCATTATAAAATTCCCGTGACCGGAGAACGGCAGCAGGCGAACCCGGTAATTTGCAATTCCCTGTAATTGTAACAGATTCCGGAACAAAACAAAACCGAAAGACGAAAAAAGAGGAGTATCGTCATAATTCCCTGCTGTTCTTTCCTGCTTCACAAATCCCGGCTGCAGTGCTAAAATGTTGAAACAGTTCCAAAAACAGCAGGAAAGGGGAACGGTATGGGAAAAATCAACCGCGAAGACATGATGGAGCTCACCAGACGAATGACGCCGGCGCGGTCTCATTTTACAAGGATCGCCGGCGCTTATATCGATGAAGAGGGCTATATCGACAATACCTTCAACACCAGCTTCCGGGGTCTTTCGGCAACCGAGAAAAAGTCCATGCTGGCAGCAGCAAAAGAAGTTGTCTTTTCAGAAACGAACACACAGCTTGAGCAGTTCCGCATCCCCGGACTGACCCCCGGCAGTTTCTGGCAGTTTTTCGCTGCCATGTGCCAGTGTGATCTGAAGAATGACGCTTTGCTTCTGAGCTTTTATGAAGCAATTGCAGAGCAGTATCCCAAAGGGAAAGAATACGCGGTCTATGTTATCCATGGCATGTATGATGTCCCGATCAAGACAACAGATCATCAGCAGACCATGGAATCCGAGGAAGTGTATTCCTATCTGATCGTTTCCATTTGCCCGCTGATCGGGGAATACGAACCCGGAAAGCCCGTATGCGGACTGCTGTATCCGGCCTTTACCGGCCGAAGTGCAGATCCGGCGCATGTCAATATTTATTCGGGAAGCCGGTCGTTCTTCCGGGAATTCCTCAGGCTGTAACGCCGCGCATATACGATCAAAAACGGAGGCAGCCGCTTATAGCGAACTGCCTCCGCCCGTATCCGTTCTCCGGACAGGTCCCGCCTCTGCAGTATTCTCCGCAAAACCCCATCCGTCCTATTTCTTAACTTCAACTTTTACCTTCGCATATTTTCCATTTTGCGCATAAACATAGATCGTTGCTTTTCCTGCTTTCTTTGCAGTCACTTTTCCTTTGCTGTTCACAGACGCCACCGAAGACTTCGTCGATTCATATCTGAACCCGCATATTTTTTTCACGCTTCGTTTCCGGGCCCCCGCCTTCATCTTTGCTTTGATCTTAGCCATCTTCTTATTCTTTTTCAGGCGGAGTTTGATCTTCTTGCTGCTTACAGTGACTTTGCCGGGATTGGTGCGCTTGCCGGTATTCAATGCTGCATAGATCGTTTTTGAAACAGCCGATGCCTTTTCATTACCGGACTTACCGGTCACCGCTGTTACCACAAATTTATAATAGGTGTTCTTTTTGAGTTTCTTCCCATATACCTTCCTGACCTTCAGGGACCGTTTCTTTGTTTCTTTCAGCTCCTTCAGTTTTTTCCCGGCAGGCGCAGCATATACTTTGTATTTTTTTGCCCCTTTTATCTTCGACCATTGGATGGTGATGGATTTCTTATCCGCTTTTTTCTGCACCGCTTTCAGAGAGGAGAAAGAAGATCCTTTTGTATCTTTATTCTTTGCGCTTTTCTTTATGACAGCAGCGACATTCTTCAGAGATTTTTTGTCTTTCCCCGCTGTCTTCTTCACTTCCAGATCTGTCTTTTTATTTGTCAGAACGGTCTCTTTATCAATTACTGTACCGGTCTTTTCACCGTTCTCCTCTTCGTCCTCATCCTCATCAAACTCTGCGTCATCATCCGCATCTTCCATCCAGAACGAAGGGTTGCAGGATACGATCTCGCTTCCATTACAGCGGAACGTGAAATTGATATGAATTTCTTCTCCGGGATCCCAGAGATCCGGGTACTGCGAAAGCTTTTCTCCGTATACCGTCATCTCCCGTTTTACTGCATCCCATTCATAGGTATCAGCAGGAAGTGTGACCGCAGTCTCTGTTTCCGTATCCGGATCGATAACCGAGAAGCCTGTATCGATCGTAATATTATTCCAGGAATACCCGTTAAAAGCCGATGCAGATGTATTTACCGTATACACCAGCGTGGTATCCTGATACAGACTGTTATCCCCGTCATCCTTTACCTCCACAAGCTCTTCCGCCATGGCAGCCTGCGGGATCAGAAAGGCAAGTACAAAAGCCATCAAAATCATACACAGTACATTTCTTCTTTTTTTCATCCTTTTACGTCTCCCTCCGGGTATATTTGCTGTTTCATGGACATACCTGCTGTCTTTCACAAGTTGTCTCCCAAACGACTATTATTATAATATCACAGCAGTTTACAGAAGACAATCTTCGAGGACGGCAGCAAATGCATTCACGATCTTCGCTGTCATGCCCCAGATCACGCGGCCTTCATATTCATAAAACAGAATATTGTCCTCCTGCACTCTCCAGCCGTACTGTCTGCCGCCATGGATCTTTTCAAAAGGAAAATCTTCTCCGAACACCGGTCTGTATTCCACTTTATAAATCGCGGGCGCATTCTCTGCAAAGAAGGAAAGCGGAACGGTAAACACGTCCGCCACTTCCGCTTCATTGAACCGGTGATCATACCCTTTCAGGATGCATACAAAAGGATAAACAAAACGGGTGCCGGCAGCAAAAACATCGGCCGGACCGATGATCTCCGCCTGTGCCGGCGATACCAGCAGTTCCTCGGTCAGTTCCCGCAGTGCAGCTTCCTCCGGTGTTTCTCCTTCTTCGATCCCGCCGCCCGGGAAACAGATGTCGCCCGGCTGATGTTCCAGTTTTTCCGAGCGGACTTCAAGCAGAAGGTGCGGGCCTTCCGGCGTTTCAAGGACAGGGATCATCACCGCGGAATGATGGACGCTGTGTTCCCCGATCACTGCCGGTATTCTGTTTCTGAAAATAGAAATGTCAGACATTGAATCACCCCCTGAATAATCCAATCCGTATCTGCAGATCTCCCGCATCAGGCAGAAGCACGCCGGCAGTCAGTACCGCAGGCACACCAGTTCAAATTCCGGTTCATCGAAACCGGCTGTTCGTTTATCAAGATAGTTGATCAGGATCTCCCCGTTCTCCTCCTGCAGCGCAAGTCCGACTGCCAGCTGGTCCGGCCTCCCCCTGTAAAGAAGCTCTTTTGTACCCGGGCCCAGCCTGTAAAGATCCGGCCCGCACATTGCCAGCACCCCTGTCATGTCCTTTTCAGGATTATGCTCCGCGACAATCTGTGTGATGTATTCTGCTTCCGGCACCTCAACATAGACGCCGGAAACTGCATCTTCACCGACGAGTTCCGTCCTTATGAGCTGATTCTCATAAGCCCAGATCAGCACATCTCCGTTCAGACATGCCCGCTGATCCAGCTCACGCAGATTCCGGTCGGCGTTATAATACAGGATTTCATGATCCCCTCTGTATCTGGCAATGAGATGGGCATCCATATCAGAAGCATTATAATAGTCATAATAAGTCAGAATGTTCTGTCCGTCCTGTCCTGCGAACAGATTCGGCCCGTCCCGGAAATCTCCTTCCGGGACAGCGCGCACTTCCGGGCCGTTTTCAGTACGGACGACCTTCCACAATTCCCTGAAATACTGCAGTTCCTTTTCTTCAGACATATCCTCTGAAATCGTCACGGCATCTCCGTCTGTCACTGTCTGGCCATCTTCGGATGTTTCCGAATCGTTATATTCTGCAAAAAGATCTGTGACCGCTGTGACTGCCAGTTCATCCCAGTTTCCGCCCATCCCTGTCAGAAAACAGAGTCTCAGGCAGGCAGTACTGCTGTCTGCGCTCCATGCGCACTGCCACAGGGAGCCTTCCGGAATCGCTCTGTCAGTCAGTTTCAGTTCCTCCGCCTTTCCGTCCGGCGTCTCAAAAAAAAGCTTTCCGGCGCCCCAGCCGGTCTTCTCTTCCCTGATCCTGGCGCTGCCGTCCGGCGCCGTCCAGACATGTTCCAGTCTGCCGGCTTTTTTTATATTCTTAAATGCTTCTTCGTAAAAACCGGAGGACGGATCGATATATCGGAAGCTGACACCGTCTTCTCCCGCGCTCTGAAGCCATATTTTCCCGTCCGCAAAGCCTGCCTGGGCAAGCCCGTAGGAACGCAGCATCTGCACCAGCATATCATAGTACTCCGGACTTTTCACTATCTCTGACCAGATATCTTTGAGTGCCTCCCTCAGCTTTTCATCCGCCTCTGCAATACGGATAGTGTACTGATATACATCGATATCATTTACTTCACTGCCGGTACTGATTTCCTGCTGATCCGGGAGTGTCATTTCCAGTTCAACAGTCTGCGTCCCTCCTGCAGCGCAGCCGGACAGCATACCGGATACCATGAGCAATACAGCCAAGAACGGGATGAACCTTCTGCAGCATCTGCGGATCGTTCTCCTCATTATACTCATACCGCCGCATCACCTTCTTCCTCTGATCCGCGGGCCAGCTCCACACGGAAAACCGTCTTCCCGTCCCGGCTTCGCACATCGATCCTGCCGCCGTGATCTTCCGCGATCCTGCGGCAGATGGAAAGCCCGAGTCCGGCGCTTCCCATCTCTCTTGAACGCTCCTTGTCCGTCCTGTAAAACGGTTCGAAGATCTTCCCGGCGTCCGCTTCGGAGATTTCGGGACCATAGTTGATCACATAAAGCAATACGCTGCCGCCCCTGCCTTCCGTCCTGATCAGGATCGGCCGGTTCTCATATCCGTATTTCACAGCATTGTCGGTGAGATTGATGATCAGCTGTTTCAGGCGGCCCGGCTGCCCGGTCATCGTGCAGTCTCCTTTTCCCGAAAAATGAAGCTCGTTCCCGTAGCGGTTCGCCTTCAGCTGCATCGCACCGGCGACTTCCTCCGCGACCGCAGAAAGATCCAGCCTGATCCGGCTCTCTGTTTCCCGCCTGTCCGACAGTTCCAGCAGTTCAATGACCATATTGTGCAGCCGTTCGCTCTCGGAAAGGATGTGGTCCATGCCGGTCTCAAACAGTTCCTGATCCTGTCCTCCGTCTTCGCTGATCAGCTGCGCATAGCCTTTTATGGTGGTCAGCGGCGTTTTCAGCTCATGCGTCGCGTGATCAAAGAAAGTCTGTCTTGCCTGCATCAGATCCAGGATGCGTTTCTGATCTTTCCTGCTCTGTGTGAACTGTCCGCTGATCGTCCCGATCATCCTGCCGAAGTTCCCGGCAAGTTCTCCCGTCTCATCGCGCCTTGCAAGCAGTCTTTCATCCGGGGACGGCAGTTCGTCCATCCGGCCCTCCCCGACCAGCTGCGAGATCCGGCCGGACAGCGCCGAAAGCTGCAGCACAG
Organism: Lachnospiraceae bacterium; assembly: GCA_017431345.1. Classification (GTDB taxonomy): domain Bacteria; phylum Bacillota; class Clostridia; order Lachnospirales; family Lachnospiraceae; genus UBA3305. The sequence goes on from JAFRLH010000062.1 coordinate 15,491, forward strand.
GCCGGATGACCCTGCCCATCAGGATATAGCTCATGGCAAGCGCCGCCAGAAGTGCCAGCAGGATCCATCGCATGACCAGCTGCAGCAGTTCCATGCCGCTGCGGCGCCTGTCCGTATAATCCGCCTCGATCCGCACGGCCCCTACGGTCTTTCCGTCAACGATGACCGGGAGCAGCGCACGGGCTGTGCAGACATCATTTTCAGAATACTCTATTTTCAGGGATGTCTTCCCGGCTTCCAGCCGCTGCCGGTCCTCCGGAGAGAAAGATGCCGCATCATCTCCGGTCTTCTTTCCGGCCAGCACGGTTCCTTCCTCAGAACAGATCGTATAAACGCCTTCCTTATCCAGCATCTCTGAAAGACCGCTGCTGATATTTTCCAGCCCGCTGCCGTCATTGTTGTATTTCCCCGCGATCAGAAGCTGCCGCGCGTAGAGATTCGTATCCTGCCAAGTACGCATCATATCCTGCTGTATCTGATCGGAGAGCTGTACATCCATGCGTTGCCCCAGAAGAACAGCAAGCAGACCCGCGCTGGCAGCAAATACCAGCAGCAGGCCTGCGAGCATCCTGAATCTCATCCCCAGGCGGAACCGCTTCATCTTCATCCTCCCCTGTCATTGTTCTTTCTGCTGCTGCCGCCCGTCTCCTTCCGGCGAATATCTGTATCCCACGCCGTAGACAGTCACCAGATGATCGGAAAGCCCCAGCTTTTTCCGGAGACGCTGGATATGGATATCCACCGTCCTGGTATCCCCGGCGTAATCATAGCCCCATACATGCTCCAGCAGCTGGTCGCGGGTGAACGCCCGCTTCGGATTATCAAGCAGATAAATCAGAAGCTCGTATTCTTTCGGCGTCAGCGTGACTGTTTCACCATGGCTTGCCACCCTGTGCTCGGCGCGGTACAGCCTGACGCCTCCGGCATATTTTTCAGGCTCTTCCGCATTTTTCTGCACCCGGTCCATTCTGCGAAGGATCGCCTGCACACGCAGGATCACTTCCCGCAGATCAAAAGGTTTTGTAATGTAATCATCCGCGCCTGCTGAAAGACCGGCAAGCTTATCATCGATCGACCCCTTTGCAGTAAGCATGATGATCGGCACGTTGACCTGCTCTGTGACCATCCTGCAGATGTCCACCCCGTCTATATCCGGCAGCATCCAGTCCAGGATCAGCAGATCCGGGCGGATCTCCAGCAGCATCTGAAAGCCTTCTGCGCCGCGGTACGCCGCATAGACATCGTACCCTGCTTTCTTCAGTCCGTAGCGGAGGATATCCGAGATCGGTTTTTCATCTTCTATAATCAGGATCTTTTCAGGCATAAAAACACCCCTGTCTGTCTTTATAGTGCAGATTGTACCATATCAGGGGCGGAATAATGTATCCAAAATGTAAATATTTCCTGCAGCACGGGGATGCGCCTGCCTCAGCTCATCCTGTAATGGCCGGTCACGTCATCCCTGCCTTCCAGAATATCCTCTTCGTATTCCTGCTGTCCGGGTCTTCCGTGGTGAATGATATACGGAATCCCTTTCCTGTTCCTGCGGTCAGAGACCACGCCGATGTGACCTGGAAAGAGCACGATATCGCCGCCTTCCCACTGATCGATCTGATAAATGTCTGTAGTAAGATCATACGCTGCATGTCTTTTAAACCAGACCTCCAGATTGACGACCCTCCTGAAATCGATCCTCTCATCTGCTGCCTTCGGATATGCCTCCGGCACAGCCAGCACATCCTCATGCACCAGCTTCATCAGATCATACCCGGAATGCAGCATCGCGTAGCCTACGACATCCGTACACACGCCGCAGTCGCCGACCGGGTATCCCGTCTCGTAGTATTCGCTCCGGTAACTCGGCTTTGATGCTACATATTTCTTCGCCTGCTCCAGGATCTCAGTCTGATCGTCTATGCCGTCTCCGTTTGCGTCCGTACTGCTGATATACGGTTCGAATCCGAAATCCTGATCGTAATATCTCCTGCCGTCCAGCAGTTTTCCGATGAGCAGGCATACCAGCAGGAACACGAGCGCCACAGCTGTAAGCCCGGCCATTACCAGCGGAAATTCTCTTTTTCTTCTCATAACAGATGCTCCTTTCAGGCAGTCTGTCCGGCCGCTGCTTTTTCATTTATCTTTCTTCTGCCTGCAGTGTATCACCCGGACATCTCTGAAATGAGTCGGAATTGTATCGGAATTGTATCAGATAACCGAATACAAAATGAAAGCGGAGACAGTCCGTCTCCGCTTCAGGCAGGAATTATTCCTATCCGTTTTTCATTCACCGATCATCATATGGAGTATTTCTATATCGGTCTGGCGCATTCCGACTTTGCCGAGCCTTCCGACATTATCAACGGTATTGTCAACGCCTTTTTTAATAATCCCGTCTCCGCCGCGGAATTGCTGGCCATGCTTTATCATATCATATCCCAGCAGGCCGGCATCCAGCGCCAGGACGATCTTGCCGGCACAGGAAGCTTTTGCGCCGTCACAGATCATTCCCGAAGACACGGCCAGCGCATTGACCAGCGTATGGGCGATGATCCTGTAATCCCCGCCTTCCAGGAAAGCGATGCCGCAGGCGGCGGCTGCGCCGGCATTGACAGCGCCGCAGTAGGCTGACAGCCTTCCGATCCCGGTCTTCTGATAAACAGACGTAAGGTTCGAGAGAACCAGGGCTCTGTACAGAAGTTCTTTATCCAGTTTCTTTTCCTTTGCATAAACGATCAGCGGCACTGAAACAGTGATCCCCTGGTTGCCGCTTCCGGAATTAATAATGACCGGCAGACTGCAGCCGTTCATCCTTGCATCGCTTCCCGCGGCAGCCATACTGATGCATCGGTTCCTGACCGTATCGCCTCTGCCCTGCAGCACGATCTTTCCGATATTGGCACCGTAGTCTTCCCGCATTCCTTCTTCGGCGATCGCCATATTATAACTGATCTGACGGTCCAGAATCTCCTTCACATCGGGAATATCCACAGTCTTTGCAAAATCGTATACGATCTGAAGCGAAAGGAACTCCCGGTCCGTCATTCCCGCTTCATCATTATCCGTTACAGGGTCATCCTTCAATACGCATCCGTTCTTTTCGATATGTACAACGTTTGTATGGTTGTTTACAATGCGGACGGATGCTTCGGATGCTCCTGCCCAAACTTTCACGCCGAGATCAAATACCAGATCCGTATCTGCCAGTTCGGTCCCGATCTCTGTTTTTTTCAGATAATCCGCGATCAGATGCACTTTCTCTTCCGGAACGGCTGCGATCGCCTGCAGCTTTTTATCCGCTTCGCCAACAGCAATGCCGGCTGCCGCAGCAGCCGGTATCCCCTTCAGGCCTCCGGTATTCGGAACGATAACGCTCTTGACATTTTTGATGATATTTCCGCTTGCAGTGACCAGCACTTTGTCGGGCATTTCTCCCAGCGTATCCCTGGCAAGGGCCGCCGCATACGCGATGGCCACCGGCTCGGTGCATCCCATCGCCGGGATCAGTTCTTCCTCCAGAATAGTAATGCAATTCCTGTAGTAATCGTCCCTTGCTGTCATTTTTTATTCTCCGCCGGTTCCGAGAAGTCCCAGTTCCTCCGCATACGGCTTCATGCCCTCAATACAGATCTCCGCGACATCCCTCACTTCCATGCCGAGCAGTGCACAGCCGCCTTTGATCAGTTCGCGGTTGCATTTCGCTGCAAATCTTTTATCCTTGAATTTCTTCATAAAGCTGGAGACCTTCAGATCGGTAAGACCGTTCGGACGCATCCTCGCACAGGCGCCGATGATTCCCGTCAGTTCATCCACGGTATACAGGCTTTTCTCCATATTGGTGATCGGTTCGACATCCGTGCAGATGCCCCAGCCGTGCGAAAGGATCGCCCTGACCTCCTCCTCCGAGACGCCTGCTGCCAGCAGCGGTTCTGCAGTATGCTGCAGGTGCTCCTCTGGATATTTCTCATAATCGTAATCATGCAGATATCCCACTGCCTGCCAGTGTTCCTTATCCTCGCCAAAATGTTCCGCCATGGCACCCATCGCCGTGGATACGCTGAGCGAATGATGGATCAGCGCCTCTGTTGTAACCATTTCGGAATTCAGTTCCTTTGCTCTTTCCAATGTAAGCATAGTATCCTCCCTGTTCTGCCGGTATCTTTTCCTGTTTTCTTATTCCTGTCCGGGTACTGTCACGGTCGCGATATACTCTGTATTCTCAGTGCACTGTATTCCGGGATCACTCACCGAAACTTCGGCTTTTATCCCTTTCTCTTTCAGTCCCACCACGAAGTGGCACAGTGCGATCCCCACGTCGATCTTCTGAAGATCTCCTGCAGCCTCGTTTACATACCCCTTGTCTTTTTTCTTGTAGAAATGATACTGTCCGTCTTTACAGACGATCCGCCAGGGCTGTTTGTTGACAGCGGACGGTGCAAATCGCACCAGATCGATCAGATCTGCGATCTCTTCCTTTTCCTGTCCGGCAAGCGGGATGTCGAAAACGCCGTCAAAGAACAGCTTTTCCGCCGGGAACCGGCTGTCCGCGCCGACGCCTTTCCGCATCAGGCTTTCCTTTACGGATCTCTTTTTGGCAGGATATCCCAGCGGGCTGATGCACGGCATCATTTCTCCCTCTGCGACGCCGGCTTCCTTCTCGAACACTTCCCGCTTCATCGTGCCCGCGATCCAGGTCGTCCCGATGCCGAGCGACCATGCATAGAGGACCAGCTTCTCGAAAGAGAAGCCAAAGGCGACGTCTGCATAAGGCTTCTTTTCGACCTTCCCCGCGACATACATTTTCTCTCCCGTAATCACAGGACTGGAAAGTCCGTGTGCCTCTGCGTCCAGGAATACGAACTGCACCGGTATGCCGAACGGATTGGTGATTTTTTCCGCGTACCGCTTCAGCTTTTCAAGATCCTCTGCGGCAAGTTCCCTGCCGTCAAAACTTCTGACGCTTTTTCTTGTTCTGATCAGTTCCGATAATGCTGACATAGTGATTCCCCGCTTTTTATAGTTTCAGACTGCTTTGTCTTCTTCCATAATAACACATTCTGCTCCGTTTCAAACCCCTTGTTCAGGATAATTTCCTGCAGTTTCTCTGTCTGCCATACCTGAAATCAAATGAAACAGCCGGTACCGCATGATATTTGCAGTACCGGCAGGATCCTGTTATTTTTATTCCTCTGTCCAGAACAGCTCGTCCAGCGTCTTATCCAGCACTTTGCAGATCTTTATGCACAGATTGATGGTCGGATTGTAGTCTCCCTTCTCAATCGCGCTGATCGTCTGCCTGGATACGCCGCACAGCTTTGCCAGCTCATCCTGCGACAGGTCCTTCGCCGCACGGGCGGATTTCAGTTTCAGATTTTTCACCGGTCATTCCTCCTCCGCTGCACGGGCATCCATGATCAGCTTCACGATCATTTCCGCGCCCAGGATGAACATCATGATCACGACCAGCAGATTAACAAACGGTGTTCCGAGCCTGCCGTTCTCAATCAATTCTCCGCTTTTATAAGCAGCCCAGACCGGAACCAGGTTAAAGATGCCCACGATCACAAAAATGACGGCATATTTTTTCCGGTCATTATTCAGCCCCCAGTAGACTCCCGTCCAGATGCTGTAGCACGCCAGCACCATGCATCCGAACAGAATCGCGCCGAAATGAAGGATAGAACCTTCGATCGGGAAAGATGCATTAGCCAGATCGAACAGGATCATGACTGCTTCATAGATAAGGACCGCGTAAAAACTGTACATATACGCTCTCCCGCGTATGATCTTCTGTCTCTCGTCATATTCCGTCTTTATTTTATGATCCTTGTTTGCAGCTTTGAAAAGGATCACTACAAGTACCAGTCCGATAACTACACCGATTGCAAATCCTGCCGATCTGAAGATATTCATGTCTGTTCTCCTTTATGGTTTAATCTTTGCCTGTCTCTCAGGCTCTGTTTTCCTCTTGCAGTCTCATAATAGCATTTACATAGCTTTTTGTCAAGTATAATTTACATTTTGACATAAAAAATATTCTGTTTGCTATTTTGATAAGCAAAATGCTAAAACAGGTCTGTGCAGGGCACGAAAATCCGGAAATCAAAAAAACTGATGTTCCGGCAGAGAACGATCAAACCAAATGAATTGTGCCAGCCTGTCATTAATGATATTCTGAAAGCGGAAAACAGACCGCTGCAATACCATTACACTGATTCTGTTTCTGCTATGGAGGGAACGATCCGCAATGACACACAAAGAAATCACAGCGCTGCTGCACAGTGAGATCGTACCGGTCACAGGCTGCACCGGCCCGACAGCTTATGCGCTGGCTGCAGCCGCCTGCCGTCCTTATGTTACCGGCAGCATCCTCTCCTGGAATGTTGTTGTTTCCCCCGCTTATCTGAAAATGGGGTTCGGGGTGGCCACGCCCGGCACTTCCCGGACAGGAATCGGCGTCGCTGCCGCGGCCGGTTTTATCGGCGGAGACGCCTCTCTTGGCCTGCAGGTCCTGAAGAATACAACTGCTGACGATCTGCGAAAAGCGCTGGCGATCTGCGACAGCGGCATCATCAGGATATCAGCAGCCGAAAAGGAGACCGGCATTTACGTCAGAAATGAAATGACCACGGATCATGAAACGGTCACCGCCGTGGTCCGGCATACCCATGACGGTCTGCGTCTTATCCGTGTTGGAGATGAGACCGTTTATTCCGTCGATCCGGATGTACAGGAAGAACGGCTCGAAGATCATCCCGATCTGCTCTCCCTGGACGATATCTTTTCCTATGCGGAGACCTGCACCGATGAGGAAACCGCTTTCCTTGAAGGAGCTTACCGGATCAATCTCGCGCTGGCGGAGGATGGCATCCGGGGCGGCTTCGGGCTGAAGACCGGCCGCGCTCTCCTGGAAAGAACAGCGGGAAACGCTGCCGGAGATCTGTTCGAACATCCTTTCCGCTATCTTCCCGACTCCGTGGAAGACCGGATCAATCTTCTGGTATGCGCGGCATCAGACGCCCGCATGGGCGGCAGCCGCCTTCCCGCATCTGCTGCCATGGGCGACGGGAACCAGGGGATCACGCTGCTCCTGCCCATCGGTATCTATGGGGAATCTCTGCATAAACCTGCGTATGAGATCACCCGGGCGATGGCTTTCGGCGCACTGATGCTGTTCTATGTAAAAATGCACATCGGCCGCGCAGCTGCCATGTGTATGTGCGCCATCGCAGCATCTGCCGGCGCCGCTGCAGGCATCTGCGCGCTGCGCGGATTGACCCGCAGCCAGACGGAAGCCGCTGTCAAAAATGCCATCACCCCGCTTGCGGGAATGCTGTGCGACGGCGCCAAAAATGCCTGTGCGCTGAAAATGTCCGTCGCTGTACGGAGCGCGCTGCAGGCTGCAGATCTGGCTTCCCTGGGCGTGGAAGCCGGGTATTACGACGGGATCTGCGACGATTCACTGAAGGATACCGTTTCTGCTGTGACTGATATCGCCAATCAATCAATGGATTTTCTGGACAGCTGCATGGTACAGACGATCCTGCAAAAAGAAATGCGAGGGAGGAATTCAGATGAAAGTCCTGAAAGGCAGGCTCATTGACTGCACCGGCGCAGCACCGATCGAAGCAGGGGCTGTCGCGATCGACAAAAATAAGATCTGTTATGCGGGGGAAGCAGCCGGCCTTCCGGCAGAATACAGCAAAGCAGAGGTCCTGGAGATCCGGGACGGGACGATCCTCCCCGGGCTGATCGAGGGACATGTCCATATGTCCTGGGGCGGCGCCAATTCCATCCACTGGATCGATTACACGCCGCAGCTGGAAATGGCACGCGCCCTGCGCGATCTTCAGTTCCTGCGCAGCGAAGGTTATACTGCAGTGCGCGATATGGGCAGCGGCTGCGTTTTCCTCAAGGAATGCGTCCGGGAAGGGCTTCTCGACCTGCCCCGTCTTTTCGCTGCGGGAAGGATTCTGACACAGATCGGCGGACATGGAGATGCTTATCAGAAGCTCACGCTGGAAGCCAGTGAAAAAGTCTACGGCCCGGCTTTTATCGTGACTGGAGTCGATGAAGTCCGCAGAGCCATCCGCACCAACTTCCGGAACGGTGCTGACTTTGTCAAGATCATGACCACAGGCGGTGTGTTCTCCCAGGGAGATAAAGCCTGCGAGACATGTCATTTCAGCAGGGAAGAGATCCGCGCCGCTGTGGAAGAGGCAGAGAACCAGGGGACCTATGTCTCCTCCCACGCCCAGGCGAACAAAGGGATCCGTACAGCGCTTGAAAACGGCGTCTGCTGTATTGAGCACGGCTTCTATCTGGATGAATACTGCATAGAGCTGATGCTGAAGAACGACTGTTATCTGGTCCCTACGCTTTCCATCATGCACACTTCGAAGGTATTCAATGAATCGAATCCGCACGTACTTCCGGAGCTGAAAGAAAAAACGCTGCGGTCCTATGAAGCACACTACCGCAGTCTGGATCTGGCGCACAAAGCCGGTGTAAAGATCGGAATGGGATGTGATTTTGTGAACGATCCCGCTTTGGGATGCACCTATGACCGGGCAAATATGGAATTTGAAAGGATGGAAGCGGCGGGGTTCGCACCTATGGAGATCCTGCAGGCAGCGACAAAGACCAATGCGGAGCTTCTTCTCATGGCCGACCGCATCGGTACCCTGGAAGCCGGAAAGCTGGCGGACGTCATACTGGTTCAGGGAAACCCGCTCAATGATATCAGGCTCATGTGTGATGCGGATAACATTAAGCTCGTGATCCAGGACGGACGGATCGTAAAAGACATCACTGCGCAGGCAGACTGACGGCTGCGGTGTACTGCAGCAACCGGTCTGAAATTACAAAGATCACCCTACAGCAAATAAACAGGAGGCAACCCGCTATGGAAAAAACAATGGCAGTATCAGAGGTACCCTGGCTTACCCGCCGTGAAATCGAAGCGCTGATGATCGCGCCTTTTCTCGACGCATTTGCGGAAGAGATCGGACGCGAAAGAACACTGGAGATTGCCGGCAGCGTCATTGACCGGCTTGCCCGTGAATCCGGCAGAGCATATGCCGCTGAGATGGGTCTTGCGGAAGATGCGCATCTCATTCCCGCGATCCGCCGGCAGCTGCTCTCCCATAATGATGCGGGGGACTGCGACAACCGCCTGATCGAGGAAACAGCTGACCATGTCACAGTACACACCTGTGACTGTGCATATGTCCGTATGTATGAGCGGATCGGTCTGAAGGATCTCGGCTGGCTTCTCTCCTGCCGCCGGGATATCGGCTTTTATGAAGGGATGGAAAAAGCCCTCCGCCTGGTCCGGGAAGGGACGCGCATGGAGGGCTGTGAAGTCTGCGATTTCCGCGTGGAAAAAGAGTGAATTCCGGCTGGCGTAAAGCCAGCCGCTTTTTTTATTCGATTTTCTCTGTCAATATAGCCTTCTGTCTCTTCATCCGGGATATCCGATCTTTACTGGTCGGGCTGCTGGCCGTCATGCGCTTTCCACGCACATTCCGTGATCTTCATATCCGTAAATACTGCTCTGAAACTCGATTCCTCGGGACTGCAGGCATAGATGCCGAACCGGATCTTCCCGGCGCCCTCCCACATGTGGCAGACCCGCATCTGCGTAAAATTCTCCCCATCCTGCGAACACTCAATGCAGTAATCATCTTCCCGTCTGCTGAACCGGTACCACATGATCTTTACGTCAGACGGGATCGCAGTCGTTGCCCAGTCCGAATAACCGTGATTCGTGACAACAGAACCGAGATGCTGGAACTGTTCATTCTCGTATTCGACCGAGCCTTTCAGCCAGTTTTCCGAATCAAGATACATTACGATGCCGCACTGGTCGAAACGATGGCCGCTTTCGGTAAAATCGGTCTTCACGATAAAAGAAAAGAATTTCTCTTCCGTCTCCATCTGGAGCACCGGCGCATTATCATTGCGGAAATGATAATACGTCCTCTGCCAGAGATCGGTATGCGGCATGGTCACGATCTCGATCCGGTCCTGCTGAACACAATACTGATCAGGTTCTCTTATCCATTGCAGTTTTTTAGTATCCATCACTCATCCTCTCCATCGATCAGGAACCGGGAACCCCTGTGCTCCCCGCTCTCAATGGTCTCCAAATTCCCTTGCCGCCTCCGCAAAGCCGTACTTCCTGTATACATTCCAGAACTGCGCTCTGTCTGCAGGTTCCTCCGCCGGCGCGGACAGTTTTTTCTGCTGGGACAACGCTTCCTGCGGATCTCTCTGTTCAAACAACAGATTCCTGCTGCGCTTCAGAAGCGCCTCCCCGGCCTGCGTATTGACCAGGATCAGGGAAACGCCGCGCCGGTCACACCATTCCTCACTGAATTTTTCAATCCCCCAATAGTCGGCGATGGTAAGATCAGCGGTCCTGTGCCTGTCGGTATACGGACAGGAATAACAGCTGGGACGCAGCAGATACCGTTTCCTGAAGAACATTTCAAAAAACCTGGTATCTTCCAGCCGCTCTTCTTTTCCCGCCACTTTATAGTAGACCTGGTACTGGCCGCGGAACCAGCCTTTTTCTTTCGACCGGAAGGAAGCAAAGACCAACGGCGATCCCTGTTCCTCCTCCAGTGTCTTTTTATAATCCGTCCAGCTGCGCGGGCTGGGCGCACCGAAGCAGACAAGATCCACAAGAATAAGATTCTCCGGCCTGCCGAAGACAGAACGGACCGCTGCGGTCTGACAGGGCGTTCCGGTAAACATGACCAGCCGCCCGCTGTCCAGATCCGCTTTGATCTTTTCGTAGATATCCTTCTCAAGCCTGCTCTGGACATACTTTGAAAAACGCATTGCATCTCTGCCGGCGGCGGTTTCCGTACGCGCATGGCACACGTCCAGATGGTCATCGAAAACAACGCCGTAGACCGTGCCGTTTTCCGCCAGTACAGCATCGGATAAACCGGTAAAAGCTCCTCCGGAGGTCGACCGGAAGAGAACATCGCCGTCGGTATGTTTTGCAGCATAAAAAGAAGGTGCTGTTCTCTCTTTCAGGTCTTCCGCATGTGCTGCCGGACAGATATCCCTGCATGCTCCGCAGTCTGTGCATTGTTCTTCTGCAATCACAGGGATGGCAAAACCTTCGTCGTCTGCCGACATTGTGACCGCGCCGTGCGGACAGATAAAACTGCAGGCGCCGCAGCCGCTGCAGTTACCGTGTTCCATAATGCTCTTCATCATAATCCCTTCCGTTTTTCTCTCTGCCATCCCCTGCCTGCAGATAAAACCAGCTGCCGGGAGGATCTCCCGGCAGCTTCCGGAAACCGGTACTTACGGTTTCAGCTGAAGATAAAGATTCCTGTACTCCCATGCGGATTTTCTCCAGGAAACGTCTTTCTCCATATCCCTCACGATGATCTCGTCCCATCTGTCCCGCGCAGTAAAGTAGACGGTCTTTGCGCGGTTGACGGCATCCAGAAGCAATCCGGCTTCATAACGGTCAAATGTAAAGCCGTTCCCATCATCCGTAAACGCATTGTAAGGCTGCACGGTATCCTTCAGGCCGCCGGTCTCCCGGACGATCGGGACTGTACCATAGCGCATGGCGATCAGCTGCGTCAGTCCGCAGGGCTCGAACAGGCTGGGTACCAGCAATGCATCTGCGCCGGCGTAAATCTGATGCGCAAGAGATTCGTCGTACGCAATGTATGCGCACACTGTTCCTCTGTTCACACCCTCGTAATAGCGGAAGGAATCCTCATACTGACGGTCTCCAGTCCCGAGGATCACGATCTGTGTATTTCCGTCGATCATGGCGGGCATGACAGCGTTCACAAGATCCAGCCCCTTCTGATCCGTCAGGCGGGAGATCAGGCCGATCACCATCTTGCCTTCATCCTGTACCAGGCCGAGGCGCTCCTGCAGTGCAAGCTTGTTGGCGCGCTTCTTCTGCAGCACATCCTTTTCATCATAGTTTTCCGTCAGCAGTTTATCTGTCCGGCTGTTCCAGATCCCGGTATCGATGCCGTTGACGATCCCGCGGAGTTTGCCGGCGTGGAAACGAAGATGGGCGTCCAGGCCTTCTCCGTAGAAAGGAGTCTGGATCTCTCCGGCATATGTCCCGCTGACTGTCGTGATGATGTTGGCGTATGCCAGACCGCCCTTGAACATGTTCGCATCTTCATAATTCTGCTTCAGCAGCGTGTGATCAAATACGTATCCGGGTAGTCCTGACCAATACTGTATGGTCGGAATATTATAGATGCCCTGGAAACGAAGATTATGGATCGTGATGATGGAGGCTGCGCGGCCCACAGGCGAATCAGCAAAAAGCGTCCGCAGATATACCGGGACCAGTCCGGCCTGCCAGTCGTGGCAGTGAATGATGTCCGGAATCCAGTTCAGATAATTGAGCGCTGCCAGCGCCGCTTTTCCAAAGAAGCAGTATTTCGGGATATCCTTCACCAGATCGGTATACGGATTGCCCCAGTTGAAGAATTCATCATTGTCAATGAAATCATAGACAACGCCGTCCATCTCCATTTCCATGATGCCGACGTAAAATGCTCTCCCGTCAGCGCACAGATTCATAGAGAAAGCACCCCGATACTCCATCTTCTCTTTGTATTTATCCGGAATGCATTTGTATTTCGGCAGAATTACTTTTACATCACAGTTCAGTTTCGTCAGCTCGCGGGGAAGCGCATACATTACATCACCCAGACCGCCGGTCTTGACGAACGGATAGCATTCCGATCCGATAAAGGCGATACTCCTGCGGGGTTCGGGAAGCGGCTCGATGACAGGGGCCGGTTCTTCCGCTTCTTCAGGCTGCTCTGCGACCGGCGCCTCGGCTGTCTCCTCAGCCGGCTTTTCGACCGGTGCTTCCGCCACTTCCGCTGTCTCCACGGCTGCTTCTTCGACAGCTTCTTTGACCGGTTCTTCAACAATCTCCTCAGCAGCTATCCCGACCGGTGCTTCCACCGCTTTCTCAACAGTTTCCTTGACCGGCGCTTCCACCGCTTTTTCAACGGTTTCCTTGACCGGCGCTTCCACCGCTTTCTCAACGGTTTCCTTGACCGGTGCTTTCACTGCTTTCTCAACGGTTTCCTTGACCGGTGCTTTCACTGCTTTCTCAACGGTTTTCTTAACCGGTGCTTTCACTGTTTTCTTAACGGTTTTCTTAACGGTTTCCTTAACCGGTTCCTCTATTGTCTTCCTGACAACTTCTTTTACCGGTTCCTCTGCTGCTTTTTCGATCACTTCCGGTTCTGCAGCAGACTGAATGGTCTTCTTTGCTTTTTCTGTGGTCTTACGCGTTTTCTTTGTTCCGTTCTTTTTTTCCGGCATTAAAACACCTCCTGTATTTGAGAAGACAGCATCCGGTCCCGGAAGACGCGATTCTGTCTTCTTCCTTTTTTCTTCATTCCCGCAGCCGATCCATTTTTCCAGCAAAACAAGATTCACACCGGGTATTCCGTTAAATACCGTCGGCACAATATCCGTTTCCGTGTACCCCAGCTTCCGATACATTTCTCTTGCAGTGCTGTTTATGGCATTCGTATCGATCCGTAATTCCGGACATTGATGCGCTGCTGCATACTCTTCGTAAAACTTTACAAACGCTCTTCCCAGTCCCCGTTTTCCGGCCTGCGGCGAGATCACAAGCGTATGCAGAACGCACACCTGCTCATCCTCTGCAGGATGCATCCATGGCGCTCCGTAATACACATCCACCTGAATCTGATTGATGATCGCTGCACCGGCGATGATCCCTTCCGTTTCAAGGACAAAGAGATCGCCTCTTTGCAGCGCGTCTTCCGCCGTTTTCCGCACCGGGTAGATCCCACGGATCCATCCGACTGACATTTGTCCGTTTTCTTCAGCCTGATGGATCTCATCGTAGATCTTTACGACAGCATCCAGATCAGATCTCGTCGCTTTTCGAATCATCGTCCGTCTCCTGCGGGAGTATAACAACCGTTGCTGCAAGACTATAATATCACAAGAACCTTACAAACACCAAATAAATATTCCAGCACAAAAACAGACCCGGCAGAACCGGGCCTGATCAGTCAGACGAATGCATACATCATCGTTTCAACCGTGCGTATAACATAAATACGGAAGTTCCGGCAGCTGTACGGCGCTCTCCGGCAGTTTTCCGTCATACCAGTCCATCGCCTGCTGTAAAGGAACACTGTAATGCGAACGATACGCCCGCGCTTTGTCCATATAAGCGTCGATCACCGGCCGGCATTCCCTGCGTGTATCCGGGTCTGCCTGATAATAAAAGAGCATTGTGTAAAAGATCATCCGCTCGCTGTGACGGATAAACAGGAATCGATCCGATGCAGAATCTGTCTGTTCGCAGGCATTCATGATCTTCAGGTATGCATGCCGGTATCCCTGCACAGAATCCAGCAGCCTTTTTGTATACATAATCGAACCGCTGCGAAGACGCCGCTCCAGCAGAACATCGCCGATCTGTTCGACTCTCTCCGCATACAGATACGTAAAGAATCCGAAATCCTCATCCTCATGGATCAGCCCTTCCGGGTACCGGATCCCGCAGCGTGTCAGGTACTCCCTGCGGTAAAGCCGTGTCCACACAGGCGCAGGATATTCCTCACGCAGTTCTTTATACAGCTGCAGAAGGCTCTCCCGTCCGGTCACGACATCCTGCTTTGCCGCACGGATAAACTCATCTCTGTGCGCTGCAACGTCTTTCTGCAGAGCCGGATCATCCGAAAAAACCTCTGCACAAAAGAGAACAAGATCCAGGCTGCGGGATTCAGCCTCTCTGTACAGCGTCTCCAGCGCATGTCTGACGAGCCGGTCGTCACTGTCCAGGAAATGAACATACTTCCCGCCGGCTATATCGAAGCCGGCATTTCTCGCAGCGGCCGGGCCCTGGTTCTTCTGATGAAGGACCCTTACCTTATCCGGATATTTTCTCCGGTATTCTTCCGCAATTTCTCCGGATCCGTCGGACGAACCGTCATCCACCAGGATCAGTTCCAGACTGCCGAGCGTCTGTCCGAGCACCGACTCCACACTGTCCGCAAGATAGTCTGCTGAATTATAAAACGGAATGATCACACTGACGTCAGGATTTATCTGCATATTTCCAACCCCTTATTGCTCTGAACGGATTCCGTATTTACTGCCCGGTTCCGTTCGGTCTCTTTTTACTATCATACCACAAAAAACCACGCAGGGCACTGAAGCCCGCGTGGTTATTTGCTTTTTGGAAATATTCTTCCCGATTATTATGATCTGATTTGTTTCCGGATCATCTTGCTCTCGTCGGTTCCCCGAAATTCAGGAAATCTTCCAGATAGAGCAGATAGTTCGAATATGTTTTTCCGCTTTCCTTATAAACCGACAGGGTTATATCGGAACCGCAATAGTCCGAGATCAGGGCTTTGAATTTAGAAGAATTGCACTTGGTGACATCTCCGTTCATCCAGAGGAAGGCATATTCAGTCGCTGCAACCGTATTGGTAATGTTCACAGGTACTTTCCAGGTCGAAAAATGTCCGTCAAGGCCATCGTTATGAAGCTTCTTCGTGATGGCATTGATGGTCGGCTCCAGTCCTTTTACCGGATCTTCAGGCATTTTAATACCCAGCGCATCAGGGAAGCCGTGGTACGGGCTCGGGCAGCAGGGAAGCGCATAGTAGGCCTTACAGTCATGAACAGCCTTGATCAGCGGAGGCTGCAGCGCGCAGTTAGTGGTAAAGAAGCAGGTGTCCTTTCCATACTGCTTGACTTTCTTCGGAACATCCTCGCGGATGAACTCCACCGCGGCATCGATTCCTTCTTTTTCGACCGGATCCACCGCATTCGCGGAAACGAATTTAATACCGTACTCCTTACACTTGGCTTCGATCTTGTCGCGGCATCCTGCAAGAGGCGCCTGCGCCATATGACGGGGGAAGCTGTAATGAACAACTGTCTTGCAGCCCATTCTGTAAGCCTGTTCAGCAATACGGGTGCCCTTGCCGATTTCATCGATATTCAGGATGATGTCAGCCCGTTTGGATACATCGTCCGCATTTTCCTGCGGCGTGCAGTAAACGACCAGCAGATCATCTTTCTTCCTGGTTTTCAGGACCTGATCGACGCCTTCGTTGCAGCCCGGTACAGCCTGGTTAATGATCAGCGCCTTGTAATCCGGGTCTTTTCCATACTTGCTTATAACGGATATGGTCTTCCCGATCTCCTCCATAAAATTGTCGGGCAGGGTGGCATGGGTGATCCTTGCGGAACCATATTTTTTCACCATCAGCTCCGCAGAGTAATATTCTTCTACCCCCTGCTCCTTCGTAACGGTAATGATCGCGATCTTGCCTTTTGTCGCGGCTGCAGCGGCATCCACCTGATCCTGCAGGCTGGCAGACTTTGCTTTTACAGTAACGGTACACTTGAACTTCTTTTTCAGATAAGTCGCCGTGATGACTGCCGTGCCGGCGCCTTTTGCCGCAACAACGCCTTTTTTGGATACAGTGGCTGCTTTTGTATTATTGGATTTCCATTTTACTTTTCCGGAGGCGCCCTTAAGCTTCAGGGTGACCGTACCACCGACATTCAGCGATTCCTTTTTACTGCTGATAGACGGCGTCTCTACCGTTATTTTGCATTTGAGTGTCGCCTTGCCGGCTTTGGCGGTAATGGTGGCTTTTCCCTTTTTCAGGGCTGTCACCTTTCCTTTTTTCACTTTGGCGGTCTTTTTGCTGCTTGTGCTCCATTTGACCGCTTTTTTATAATTTTTCACTTTCAGTTTCAGGGTCTGGCCTTTAATAAGCACAGCCTTTGATTTCGAAAGCTTCGGTTTTGCGGCGGATACAGGGGTCGCGAAAGCAATGAACATTAACGATATTGCTGCCAATGAAAGCATTGCATGCATGACACCTTTGCGTAGGTACTGCTTCATTGATCTCTCCTTTCCCGATCTGGTTCACCCTGCGGTAATCCCGAAATGAACAGGTTTTCTGATTTTGGATGGATTTTGGCACCTGAAAACCGTGACAAACAGTGCTGCTTTTATAATACTGAATGGATTGTACTACGTCAAGCGACGATTCTGCCTTTCATTTTTATTAATTCGCTTAACAAAAACGGTTTCATTTCCTGCCCATTCCTGCTATAGTATGTATACCTCAGAAGTCTCATTACTATTCCGGAAAGGTGATCGTGTTATGAGTCCTGAATTATCCTGTTTATACGAGCTGACTGCAAATCTGAAAGAACATCGAAAGTATCGGCATCCCGTCCGCGAAGATCTCGCTTCCGCCTATGCTGCGGCAGGTCTCCCTCCGGAAGAACGCGTCATCCGCAGATTCGAATATCTGTGCAGAACCGAGACACCGGTCATTTTTCCCGGAGAAAGGATCTGCTTCCTGCGCACTTCGGAGAATCTTCCCGACCTGTTCACTCCCGAAGAATGGGACTCGATCAGGGAGAACCATTACATTCATGAGCTTGGTTTCCATTCCAACCTCTGTGCCGACTATGAAAAGATCCTGCAGCACGGGCTGCTGGCATTCAGAACGGATACAAACGCCAGAAGCATAGACGCTTTGCTGGCACTGACGGAAAGATACCGGCAGGAAGCCCTGAAAAAAGGCCGGGAGGATATCGCTTCCGTCCTTTCGCGTGTTCCTGCTTACGGTGCCCGCACCTTACGGGAAGCCATGCAGTCTTTTCGTATCTTAAGTTTTGCACTCTGGCTCGAAGGCAATTATCACAACAACATCGGCCGTCTCGACAAATTCATGGGACCGTATATGGAATCCGACATTGAAAACGGCCTGCTGACCGAACAGGAAGCCTTTGATCTCCTTTGTGAGTTTTTCCTGACCTTTAACCGCGACAGTGATCTGTACCCCGGGGTCCAGCAGGGCGATAACGGACAGAGTATGATGCTCGGAGCCCTTCCGGACCGGGAAAACGGCTTCTCCCGTTTTTCCATGCTGTGTCTTAAGGCGAGCCATGAACTGAAACTGATCGATCCCAAGATCAACGTCCGGGTAAACAAAGATACACCGGATGACATCTTCACTTCCTGCAGTGAACTGACAAAAGCCGGTCTCGGATTTCCGCAGTATTCCAATGATGACGTAGTCATTCCCGGTCTGGAAGCACTCGGCTATTCACCGGAAGACGCCTCTGACTATACGGTTGCCGCCTGCTGGGAATATATCATCCCCGGCGTCGGCGGAGATATTCCGAATATCTGTGCGCTGTCATTTCCCGGCATCGTCGATACCTGCCTTCACAGGGATCTGCCCGGTTGTAAGACGATGACCGATTTTCTCGGGTGCATAAAAGAAGAGATCCGCCGGAAATGTGATGAACTGACGGATATCAGAAATGTCTGGTTTGTTCCCTCTCCGATGCTGTCAACCATGATGGATTATGAAAACGGCGTTCCACGCTACCGGAATTTCGGTATGCACGGTGTCGGCGCTTCCACTGCGGTGGATTCCCTGACTGCCATAGAAAAGTATGTGTTTGACGAAGAAACGGTAAGCGCAGCTGAACTGATCGCTGCAGTGGATGAGGATTTTGCGAATGCCCCCGAGCTGCTCCATAAACTTCGCTTTGAGACGCCCAAACTCGGCTGCGATTCCGACCGGGCCGATGCACTTCTGGAATGGCTGCTCGGCACTTTTTCCGATGAACTTGCCGGAAGGCGCAATGAATACGGCGGGATCTGGCGGGCCGGAACAGGATCTGCCATGTACTATCTCTGGTCAGCGGATGAGATCGGCGCGTCACCTGACGGACGCAGAAGAGGAGAACCTTTTGCAGCGAACTATTCCGTAAGCCTGTTCGCAAAACCGGAAGGCCCCTTCTCCGTACTGGCATCCATGACAGCGCCGGATCTGAAGAAAGTGATCAACGGCGGGCCGCTTACACTGGAATTCCATCAATCGATGTTCAACACCCCCGAAGCAGTTTATCAGGTCGGACAGTTCGTCAAACGGTTCATTACCCTTGGCGGCCATCAGCTTCAGCTGAATGCTGTCAATGCTGAAACGCTGAAAGACGCAAAAGCCCATCCCGAAAAATATCCTCATCTGATCGTACGGATCTGGGGCTGGAGTGCCTATTTCACCGAACTGGAAGAAGCCTATCAGGATCATGTCATAAGAAGGCAGGAATACTGTCTGTGACCGCCCGCGGCGGTTCAGACACCGGCAGTCAGGAGATGCGGGAAATGGACGGCATACTATTCGATATCAAGCAGCTGGCGATCCATGACGGACCCGGACTGCGTACAACTGTCTTTTTCAAAGGCTGTCCGCTGCGATGCCGCTGGTGCCATAACCCGGAGGGACTTTCTCCGGCGCCGCAGCTGATGTATAAAAAAACCTCCTGTACGCATTGCGGTCTGTGCCGGAAGCCCTGCACGCATGAAGAATGCCGCCCGTTCGGAAGATGTCTTCATATCTGTCCGAACAATCTGCTGACCGTATCCGGCAGGCGGATCGGAGCTGAGGAACTTGCCGCCCGTCTGGCAAGAATCAACAGGATCTCGCACGGAGGCGTGACGTTTTCCGGCGGCGAGCCGCTGATGCAGGCGGCTTTCCTGAAGGAACTGATCCCGCTGATCCGGCCTTTTGTCCATGATCTGGCGATCGAAACATCAGGCTATGCGGATCCGTCGGTCTTTCATGAGATCACGGAAGAGATGGATCACATTTTCATGGATATCAAGCTCGCGGATCCCTCCATGCACAGAGAGCATACCGGCGTTTCCAATGAACTGATCCTGCAGAATCTTACTTCCCTTTACGGAAGAACAAACGTGACCATTCGCACACCGCTCATCCCCGGTATTACGGATACGCCGGAGAATCTTTCCGCAATCAAAAAGCTCATAAGAGATCTCCCTCATGAGCTTCTGCCTTATAATGAATTTTCTCCCGTAAAATATGAGATGCTCGGCATGGAATACCCGCTGAAACGGTAAGCGGGTATTTTTTATCCTGCCAGGATCCTGTCAAACACCACATCTGCTGCAGCCAGGATCCTGATCCCTGCATTGTTCGATGCGGATCTTACACGGACAGGCTGTCTGTTTCTTGTCAGGATCCTCTGATTGACAAGCTCTTCTATGACCGGTGACAGTTTGCCTGCTTCATACCAGATATCACCTGTCAGCAGTACGGTATCTATACTGATCAGATTGGTAAGGGTAACGATGCCTGCGCTCAGATATTCAGCTTCCTGGTACATGATCTCCACGGCGTCTTCGTCCCTGCCGATATTATTCATCAGTTCTTCCCAGTTTCTGTAACCTGTTCCATACAGAATGTGCGGCATGGCCGCGTAGGCTTCCAGACAGCCTATATTTCCGCATGAGCATTTTCTGCCATGCATATCGATGGAAACATGCCCGATCTCACTGGTATAATAACCGGCGCCCTTCAGGATCTTTCCCTTTGATATCACGCCGGATCCGACACCGGAATCGACCAGAAGCAGAAGAAAGTTCTCGCTGCCGCCCGCTTCCGGCTTTCCCTGATGATATCTCGCAAGGCAGGTCGCATTGTTCTCCAGAAAAACGGGAAGTCCCAGTGCCTCTGAAAGTGCCGGTCCGATGAGAGTATTATGCCACAGATCGAATCTCGGAGGATTCAGGATCTCTCCGCCTTCGCCGTTCAGGGGACCGGGTGCCGAGATCCCGATGCCGAGGATCTTTTTCTGTTCAATGCCTGATCGTTCGATCAGATCTGACACAGCGCTTCCGAGAAAATTCAGTTTTCTTCCCGGAACGATGTCATTCAGTTTTACTTCATCCTGAATGACAAGATTCTCCGTCATATTCGTGATCCCGATGGAACATCCGTCGCGGTTAAGATAGATCCCGACCGCATACCCGGCCTCGGGATTGATCCGGAGCGGTGTCGGCGTTCTTCCCCGCATCCCCGCTACCGGTTCCATTTCGACAATGATCCCTTCCTCGATCAGCTCAGCGGTGATCAGGGAAGCCGCTGCCCTCGTAAGCCCCATTCGCCTTGCCAGTTCGGCTCTGGAGAGCGGTTCTTTCCTTAAAAGCCTTAACAGAAGATTCCGGTTGTATTTTTTTGTGTATTCCGCATTTCTTGTTCTGATTGCCATATCTGCCCCGGTGCCCGACAATACTGTCAGCTTCTTAACAATTAATTAATTGGATTATATTACAGTCCCAAAACCATGTCAATTTTCCCTGCTGCAAATCATGATTCAGGCATTTTTTATTTTGTTAATTCATTTGACATTTGCGCATTGCTTTGCTATCATTCATTATATAAGGAAGGGAAAAATGAAACTCAATATCTTTCAAAAAGGTTTTAATTACTCTCAGGACGGCCCCGGAAACCGTCTGATCTACCATCTTTCCGGGTGCAATATGCGTTGCCCGTGGTGTTCCAATCCGGAAGGCCTGAAGCCTTCCGCCGGAAGCCCCTATACCGTCGAAGAACTGACCGGGGAGGTCTTGCGAAGCAGCATGCTTTTTTTTGATGGCGGCGGGCTTACGCTTACAGGAGGAGAGTTCAGTCTCCAGCTGCCCGCAGCGTCAGCGCTGCTGGCTTCCGTTCACGGCAGCGGAATAGATACCTGCGTTGAGACGAACGGAACTGCCCCTGCCCTGCAGACAGTTTTTCCTTCACTCGATCACCTGATCATTGACGTGAAGCATTATGATGAGAACCGCCTGTCTGCAGTATGCGGAGCCGGACTGAAAAACACGCTTTCCAATCTGGCCTGTGCACTGGATTTAAAAATGGATGTGCTGATCAGGATCCCTCTGATCGGAGGATTCAATGCTTCTCCGGAGGACGCCGCACGGTTTGCAGAATTGTTCTGCAGTCTGGACGTGCCCGGCCATGCACGGGTCGAAGTCCTGAAATACCACGAATTCGGAAAAGACAAATATCAAAAACTCGGCCTTCCGTACACGATGACAGAAGAGGCTTTTATATCAACGGAGTGTTTTCACACATTCAGGGATATTCTGGTCTCCCATGGAATAGAACCTGCAACAACCTGAATCCCGGAGGAATCTCATCATGAAACTGTTTGAAAATACCACCACAGACTATATTTCAGCGCTTGCCAAAGATCTTTACAATGAAGAACGCGAAGAACACAAGATCCTGAACGGATGGCTGCTTTCCCGCGAGACTGCGCTTGACACAGCGGAAACGCTGAAGGACGTTCCTGCGGAGATGCGTGCTGCAGAAGAACTGGAAAAGATCATTGAGACCATGCCGCTTGAGATCAGCCGGTATGCTGTCTTTGCCGGCACACAGCGGGATGCCTTTGCAGCAAGCTATGCGCTGATCAATCCTGCCTTCCAGGTAGAAACATTTAAAGGCTACTGCGATCCGCTGGAGGTTTACAATTTTGCCAGTCCCGACGGTGATGTTACGACCGAACGCATTGAGAACATGCGCCGCAGAATGGCTGAGACAGACTGGGTCAGATCACTTAACGCCGTATATTCCGAGAACAATGTTTATACGGATGAGGTAGCTTTTTTCGTAGAGCATGTCACCGGCCATGTCGTTCCGGATTTCAGACAGGCGCTTAAGCACGGTGTTCTTTATCTTATCGATGAGATAGACGGCAGACTGAAAGATCCCTCCATACCGAAGAAAAAACGCATCAATTATGAAGCAATGAAAACGGCTCTTTCCTGTTGTGTCACCCTTGCCCGCAGATATTCCGATCTGGCCGGTTCCATGGCGCTTTCCGCGGCGGGAGAAGCCCGGGCACGGCTTGAAATGATGCGGGATAATCTTCTCAAAGTTCCTGCGTACGGCGCAGGCTCCCTCATGGAAGCCCTGCAGTCCTATCTGATCCTGTGGCAGGTCATGTGTATAGAGCAGGCGCCGAATCCTTTCGCTTTTTCCGTAGGAAATGCTGACCGGATCTTTGAACCGTACAGGCAGATGGACAATGCTTCCAGGGAGGAAGCCGCCGCTCTTTTCAAACATTTTCTTGTATTCTATAATGTAGGCGAGCGGTCCTGGGCAATCTCGCAGAACGTCCTTCTTGGCGGCCGCGATCTTTCCGGGAACGATCTTACGAATCCCATGACGTATGCGATCCTGGATGCCTATTATGATATGATCCTGCCCCAGCCGATCCTGTCCGTAAAGCTGCACAGGAACACGCCGGAAGAATTCTATGCAAGTCTCGGCAGATTTCTTTTTACCCCCGGCTGCCTTACGCCGTCCTTCTTCAATGACGACAGTCTTTTTGAAACGCTGAAGGAGCACGGGATCGCGGAAGAAGATCTTCCGGATTATTCCGTAGCCGGCTGTCAGGAACCGCTGATCATGGGAAAGGACAACGGGAATACGACCAACAGCTGGCTCAACCTCGGAAAGATCCTGGAACTGACCCTGAACGATGGTGCATCCATGCTGACGGGTCATCAGATCGGCGTAAAGACCGGAAAGAGTACGGAGGAAATCCTGGCCGGCCTGAAAGAGAATTTCTACACCAACTGTGAATTTTATATTGACAAAATGTGCGAGGCTGCAAACGGTGCATCCAGGGCGCTCTCTCTTCTTCCGGTACCGTTCCTTTCCTGTTTCATGGGCGGGATCGATACCGGGATCGACATGAGGGATCCCGAAGAACAGGGGACCAGATACAACGGCAGCGGATGTCTGATCCACGGGCTTTCCACCGCAGCCGATTCCCTGATCGCCGTGGAGCATCTGCTCCGGGAAAGGCCGGAAGACGCCGGCCGGCTCATCGATGCACTGAAAGCGGATTTCAGGGGATATGAAGACCTGAAGGAATACCTCAGCGCGTGCCCGAAATACGGCAACAATATCCCGGAAGTTGATCTCGAAACAGCGGAGATGGCGGAGAAAATCTCTCAGATGGTCCGGGCCAGGAAAAACTATCTGGGGAATCCTTTCCGTCCGGACTGGAGCTCGCCTTCCACCCATCTGCTGTACGGTTACTGGGTAGCCGCGACGCCTGACGGACGTTCTGCCAGAGATATGCTGAATTACGGAGTCGATCCTCTTTACGGGACATCTGATTCCGGGCTTGGCTTCAGAGTCCTTTCGATGATGCACCTGCCTTACCGGGAAATGAACGGAGGCATGGCCTGTCATTTCGGGATCGATCCGAAATTCTTCACCGGCAGTTCTTTCGAAGAAAAGGGCATCCAGTTCCGGGACAGGGTCATGAAACCGCTGTTCTTCAACCCAAAGCTTGACGGACGCGCCCCCTTCTACCTGTATGTCAATGTAACAACAGCCGAGACCTTAAGAAAAGTGCTGGCAGAGCCGAAGAAATATGCTCCGAACGGCGTATATATCATGCGCATCCACGGAACATTTGTGAATTTCCTGGATCTGTCCCCGGCGATCCAGCAGGATATCATCACCCGGCTCGATCCCATGTCGACCGCCTGTTAAAGATAAGGAAATGCTATGAAGTATATTGGATTGGATATAGGCACCACGACGATCAGTGCCGCAGTCATTGACTGCGGCGCTTCGGATATTCCGGCACAGCCTGTATTTTACAGAACGGTGCCGAACAATGCGGCGCTTTCCGACGCTGATCCCCTGCGCCGTATACAGGACCCGGGAGCGATCATAAGAACCGCTGCAGATCTTCTGGACGATCTTCTTTCCCTGTATCCGGAAGTTTCCGGCATAGGCATTACCGGCCAGCAGCACGGTATTCTTTATACGGATAAGAACGGGGATGCCGTCAGTCCGCTGTATACCTGGCAGGATAAATGCGCGGACAATCCCTTTCAGAACGAAACTACGTATGCCGCGTATCTGACAGACATTTCCGGCGCCATGCAGGCTTCCGGCTATGGAAATGTTACTCATTTTTATCAGCAAAGCACCGGCTGTGTCCCGCAGGATGCAGCAAAGTACTGCACTGTTCCGGATTACTTTGCCATGAAGATCACCGGACGCAGGGTACCGGCAGCCGATCCTTCCATGTCGGCAAGCCTGGGCATGTACGATCTCCGGTCCGGGGATTTCATGCGCGATGTCATGGAAAAGGCAGGATTCGATCTATCTCTTCTTCCCGAAAAAGCGACTGCTCCCGTCATCGGATATTACCGGGGCATACCGGTAACTGCGGCGATCGGCGATAATCAGGCCAGCTTCATCGGCGGTACGGAGGCAGATATAAAGAGTATTCTTGTCAATGTGGGCACCGGAAGCCAGATCTCCATCTATACTGAGAAATACATGGAATGCTCCGGTCTTGAGACCAGGCCGTTCCCGCTTGGCGGATATCTGATCGTAGGCGCCTCCTTATGCGGAGGCAGAGCCTATGCGCTGTTAAACAAATTCTTTGAAGAGACTGCCCTGATGCTGGGCACAGACACAAATGACTGCTATGCGAATATGGCGGCACTTCTTGAAAAGAACCCGAAGCCGCAGAATATTCCCGTCTTTGACACCCGTTTCCAGGGAACACGCACTGATCCGACGCTGAAAGGCAGCATTACCGGACTTGACGCCAACAACTTTCACCCGCTGCATTTTATTTACGGAATGCTGGACGGCATCAGCAGCGAACTGTTTGATATGTTCACACTTTACAGAGACAGTCTCAGCGAAAGCGGTTCTTCACCGCTCCCTGCCAGTCTTTACGGTTCAGGCGGCGGGCTCCGGAAAAACCCTGCTCTGATCAAAAGCTTTGAAGAACATTTCGGACTGCCTCTGCACCTTTCCGCCTTTCAGGAAGAAGCCGCTTCCGGCGCTGCAGTCTATGCATCCCTGGTGATTTGAGAACACAAAAAAACTGCAGGAAATCTCCTGCAGTTTTTCATTCCTCAGATATCGTGATATTTACGGGAAACATGGGCCGGCGCAGCAGCGCGGAGGATATCATACCACTGCTCTCTTGTCAGTCTGTATTCCAGCGCCTTTACCGCTCTTAACACCCGCTCCTTCTTTCCCGTGCCGGTAACCGGGATCACCTTTACAGGCAGTCTGTAGAGCCATGCATACAGCACTTCATCCAGCGTTTCGGCACCGATTTCCTCCTGAATTTCCTTCAGCACACCGACCGTTTCATAATCTTCCTGCGACAGATCCTTTCTGAAATAAGCGCCTCCCGCACACGGGGAGTAGGCCATGAGCGGCATTCTTCTTACCAGCGCATCTTCCTGCGTACCATCAGCCAGGAAATCCATGCACCGTACGCTCATCTGGATCTGATTTGTCACCATAGGGATATCCGTATAGGCATCCAGCAGTTTCAGCTGTTCCGGCCGGAAATTGGATACGCCGAAGTTCCGTGTTTTTCCGGCTGTTTTTATTTCCTCCAGGGTTTCCGCCACTTCTTCCGGATCCATCAGCGGGCAGGGACGGTGCAGCAGATACAGATCCACATAATCCACGCCGAGACGTGCGAGGGACGCGTCACAGGCCGAAAGCAAATGCTCCTTCGTGAGATTCCACGATTCAGCGCCAAAATACGGCCGTCTCTTTTTGTCAAATACAATGCATCCTTTGGTGACGATCTCTATCTGGTCCCGGATGGACGGATCAGCTCTCAGCGCTTTTCCGAAAAGCGTTTCACATTCCCCGTCTCCGTAAATATCCGCCAGGTCAAATGTCGTCAGACCCAGTTCGATGTATTCGTGAATGCGTTTTACCAGACCGTTGACGTCAAGCCCCCAGTCCATCAATCCCATTGTTCCGACAGCGACCGGTGCCAGTTTCAGATCTTTTCCGACATTAACCTTTTCCATCACATGTCCTCTTTCAGTTTGTGCTTTGCCAGCAGACGCATTTTGTGTTCCGCATAGACCTTCAGGTCTTCATAAGCTTCCGCATAAAGATTCGCCACAGAATAGCCGAATCCTTCCTTCTGCTGGACCCTTGCTGTGGCAAGTCCGACTGTTTTGACGAGATCCGTGGCAAGATTCAGTTTTGTGATGCCGTTTTCCACCGCTTCCGCCACCTTGTCTTCCGGCGTTCCCGAACCGCCGTGCATGACAAGCGGAATCGACACTTTTTCTGCGATTTTCTTCAGGCGGGGGATGTTGATATGCGGCTCAAACTTATACAAGCCGTGAACCGTGCCGATCGAAACGGCCAGGATATCGATGCCCGTATCCTTTACAAATTTCACGGCGTCATCCGGATCTGTCTGCAGCGCCTGCTCCTCATCCACGGACAGATGCTGTTCATATCCCGCGATCCTGCCGAGTTCGCCTTCCACCGTAACGCCGGCTTTATGGGCAAATTCCACCACTTCCGCCGTACGTTCAATATTTTCCTCAAAAGGATAGGCTGAAGCGTCGATCATAACAGACCGGAAGCCTGCATCCACCGCTCTTTTGATGCTCTCGAAATCCCGGAAATGATCCGCATGCAGAATGACCGGAACATCTACTTCCGAAGCGATCGTCCTGCAGGCCTGCACGGCGTTCTTCTCGCCGCCGAAGAATCCGATCTCCGCATCACCGATGATATAAAGCATCGGAAGGCCGAGTTTGTTCGCCACATCCGCCACGGCTTTTCCGTAAGCATAAGTCCAGATACAGAATCCGCCGAGCGCATATTTCCCGGCTCTCGCATCCACAAGATACTCTTTTAACGGCATAATATCCTTTGCCATAATCCGTCACCTCTTTAAAAACCTTTCCTTGCACGGATCAGACAGTCTGCCTGTTCCCTGCTCTTCAATGCGGCAAAACCGCCTTCCGCAGTCACACTGACAGCGCCGGCTGCACAGCCGAGCTCTGCCGCATCAAAAATATTCATGCCTTCCGCTATGCCTGTCAGGAACCCGCCGACGAAGGAATCGCCGGCACCGGTCGTATCGACACAGTGATCCACCGAAAAAGCCGGGATCATCCGGTCTTCTTTGCCGGTGTTGACATAGCAGCCTTTTTCTCCCATTTTTATGACCAGATTCCTGCATCCCCGTGCGAACAGCCTGTCTGCCATTTTCTCAGGATCCTTTTCTCCCGAGACATATTCAGCCTCTACTCTGCTGGGAATGAAAAAATCTATGTACGGGAGATTCTTCAGAACTGTTTCCGCGCCTTCTCCGAAGGAATCGTCCGAACAATCCGCAGCGGTAAGCGCCCCCGCTTTCTGTGCGCGTTGGAACAGTTCCGTGCATCCGCCCTTATCCAGCTCATTCAGCCAGAAGAAATTACCATAGCTTACGATCTTCGACTCTTCCAGTACAGTCAGATCCAGATCTTTCAGCGATAACGTCCGGTTATTCGTTCCGGGGTATCCCAGAAAATGCCGGGATCCGTCCGGCCGTACCAGTGCAAAGGACTGCAGCATCTCATCCTTTTCCGACAAACGGAGATACGTCCGGTCAACGCCCGCCTGATCCAGCGTTTCCAGGCAGGCGCGCCCGAGAATGTCATCCGATACTTTTCCCGCAATGGCGGCCCTGGCCCCCAGCGTTGCCGCAGTCAGGCTCTGGATCATGGCATTTCCGCCCACGGAACTCTTCACACTGGAAAGGACTGTGGTGTCCCGCGAAAACACGCTTTCATCAACAGTCCTCAGGATCGTATCGTATGCGATTATTCCAATCGATACAATATCAAATTTCTTATCCATTGCAGCATCTGAAACCATTACATAATAGGATATCCGGCAGCAAGATAGATATTGTACCAGTCTTCATAGGTAAGCTTAATATCGCACGCTGCGCAGCACTCTGCGAACCGTTTCATCTTCGTGGTACCGATCACGACCTGCGGTACAGCCGGATGTCTGAGGATCCATGCGACCGCGATCGTCGTCTTGCTGACACCGTATATGTCTGCAACAGCCTGCATGGCGTCGTTCACTTCCTTGTAATCCGGATGATCCATAAAGCATCCTTCGATGAAGCCGTACTGGAACGGCGACCATGCCTGGATCGTAACATCATTCAGTCTGCAGTAATTCATGATGCCGCCGTCTCTGTCCACCGCATAAAAATCGTGATTGTTTGTTGCGATCGGCTGCACGCACATATCTGCATGCGCGATCGAGAACTGCATCTGCGTCAGTTCGATGGGTACTGTACAGTACTTTTTCAGCAGTTCAATGCCGTAAGGCACTTCGTTGGATACGCCGAAATGCAGGACTTTTCCCTGCTTTTTCATGGTATCAAACGCGTCGGCGACCTCTTCAGGCTCCCACAGCGCGTCCGCCCGGTGAAGCAGGAA
This sequence comes from Lachnospiraceae bacterium, assembly GCA_017431345.1. Taxonomy (GTDB): domain Bacteria; phylum Bacillota; class Clostridia; order Lachnospirales; family Lachnospiraceae; genus UBA3305. Next base: position 44,676 of record JAFRLH010000062.1, read on the forward strand.
GTAATCCAGATGGTCTGTTTTAAGGCGGGAAAGGGACGCATCCAGCGTCTTCATGAGATGTTCCTTTGAATAATTGTGATACGGCCTTCCGTCAGGATAGAAAGTGATCCCTCCTTTTGACTGCAGCACGATCTGATCCCTTAAACCCGGATTTTCCTCAAATGTCTTTCCGAGAATGCTTTCCACAAGCCCTTCCGGTTTGCCGTAGCAGTTCGCCGTATCGACATAGTTCGTACCCAGCTCCATTGCATAATTAATCCGTTCGCAGACCTCTTTTGTATTCAGTTCATCATAGTGCATTGTGCCCACCACGATAGCGGGAAGCGGATTTTTATTCGGTCCGACCAAAGCTGTCTTCATTCTGAAGCCTCCTTTATGAAAAATATGCAGCCGCCTCAAACCTTTACGGCGCCGGCCGTCATTCCCGAAATAAAGTATTTCTGGAAGAACAGCGCGATCACGATAACAGGCAGAGAGCCGAAAACACTCATTGCGATTATCTGATTCCATTCAAAAGCGTACTGTCCCATCAGCGACGCAATACCGATCGGAACGGTGCGCATATCATTCGTCCGTGTCAGTGTCAGTGCGTAAAGATATTCATTCCAGCACTGAATAAAGGTATAAAGCCCTACGGAAACAAGTCCGGGCACACAGGACGGAACAAGGACGCCCCATAAAGCCCTGAATCTCGATCCCCCGTCTATCATTACCGCTTCATCAAGCTCTTTCGGCATTGTGTTCATATACCCTGTCAGCATCAGGATCGCGTACGGAAGCGTAAAACAGACATACGTGAGCACCAGTGCAAGATAGGTGTTGTAAAATCCGATCGTCACCATCAGGACAAGATAAGGGATCAGAAGGGTGATCGGCGGTATTGCCTGCACACCGATGATAATGGTATTGATCGTCTTCTTTCCGGGGAAGTTGAACCGGGAAAACGAATACGCGGCAAGCAGCGCTACCACCAGCGTACAGCACACCACGATCGCCGCTATTCCATAGGAATTTATGAAGAACCGGATCTTTTCGGGATCGCTGAGCACAGCCTTGTATGCATCAAAGCTGAAACTTTCATCGATCAGTTTCGGCGGATAGGCAAAAATATTTGCATTTGCCTTAAACGAACACGATACCAGCCAGAGCACAGGGAGGCCGCAGAACAGTGCCGCCAGGATCAGGCCGATCCACAGTAAGACTGTCTGGTGTTTTTTTGTCTTCATCCTGACTGCCTCCTATTCCCTGAACTGATTCCTGACATAGAATACTGCCAGGATCGTACAGATAATCAATATCAGCACTGCAGCTGCAGAAGCCTTTGCGTATTGGAAACTCGTAAACGCCGTCGTATAAACATAGGTACTCATCATTTCCGTCGCATGCGACGGCCCGCCTGCCGTCAAAAGCCAGATCAGGGAGAAGTTCTGCGTTGTCCAGATAAAATCCAGCATCGCTATGCTTATCAGGATCGGCTTCAGCTGCGGGAGCGTCATGTCAAAAAACTGATGGATCCCGTTCGCGCCGTCAATGCTTGCCGCTTCATAGAGATCCGAAGGAATACCCTGCAGTCCCGCCAGGATACTGATCATGTAAAACGGGTAACCGGCCCAGATATTGATAAAGGTCAGGACATGAAGTACGATCTTCCTGTTGCTCATCCATTCGATCTTTACCGGCATGCTTTGGGTCAGTGAAAGAAGATAATTTACAATTCCGCTCGGATTGAGCAGCAGCTTCCACAGGATGGCAATAACAGTGGCGTTGAACATCCAGGGAAGCAGATAAATGATCCTGAAGACTGCCTTCGGCACATTATGAAGACGCTTTGCATTTACCATAAGCGCCAGGCTCATTCCGATCAGCAGATGAAATATCACATTAAGGATAACGAACCAGGCTGTATTCTTCATGGAAAGGCGGAACACCTTATCCTTAAGAACTGCGGAATAATTTGCCAGTCCCACGAACTGGGGATCGGGTTTTATGACCACATTGTCAAAGAAAGAATAGCCGATTGCCATGAAGATCGGTACAAATAAAAGCCCGGCAATCAGTACGATTGTCGGCAGCAGATACATATATGGCTGTAAGGCTTTCCGGATTCTGTTCCTGCTTTTCATAACGTTAAACTGCTTTCGTTTTTTAAGTGAAGGGCCGACGCAAGAAACTACGCCGGCCCCGCAAACCAGTTATTTAGTTGTATGCAGCATCATACTGTTCCTGTACGTCTGCAAGCATTTCATCCACGGTAGTATCGCCGTCCAGATAGAGGATCAGCGCTTCATCGAGGATCTTTTCAAGGTTCTCTGCGGTAGGCAGGGAGTTGAATTCAGATTTTCCGTAGGTGGTCTTATAGACTTCTTCGATAGTCTTGAAGGCATCGGAAGAATTCTCATAGTTGGCTTCCGCTTTTGTATTTACGACGAATCCGCCTGCTGTTACGCACAGTTCAGCATTGACCTGCTGGTCAAGCAGATAAGCGATCCACTTCGCAGCTGCTTCGGGATTTTCGCTCTTTGCAGAAATTCCGCAGGCCCAGTTGTTCATACGGCAGTAAGCCTGTCCGTCGTAATCATCCTTATGAGGCATATTGATATAAACGATGTTCATATCGGGAGCCTGCTGGGAGATATCATTCAGATGGGCAACGGAGTCGGGCATGAAAGCGATCCGTCCGTTTACGAATTCCTCAACTTTGTCAGCGTCGGTCATGGTGTACATGCCGGGGATGCAGAGACCGGAATCATTGAGATCCTTGAACATCTCGCAGGTAGCCTTGAAAAGCTCATTGTCTTTGATGAAAGGCTTTCCTTCTTCCGTAAGGATCGTGCCGCCGGAATTCCAGCAGAATGCGGTGAAGTTCTCAACACAGGTCGCATTATCCGTGCTCATGTTCATTCCGAAGCCGTATACATTGTTGGCCGGATCCGTGAGTTTCTGACAGTCTTCTTTCAGCTCTGTCCAGGTCTTGGGCGGCTCGTTGATACCGGCTGCTTTCAGAAGATCCATGTTCACAGCCATCAGGTTCGGGAAGTTCACGATCGGCTGTGCATAGACCGTTCCGTTGACAGAGATCTGCATGGAAAGATCTGCGGGATCAAATCCGATGCTGTTAAATGCTGCGCCGAGATCCGCAAGCAGGCCCTGCGTAGCATAATCGTAGATCCAGGGACCATCCAGTGCAACGACATCCGGCAGTGTTCCGGCTGCGGCGGAAGCCTGCAGCATGGTCTTTGTGTCAGCATAAGGGTTGCTCAAAAGTTCTACGGTAATACCGGTCTCTTCTTTGAATTTGTCAGCCAGGCTCTGAAGATATCCGTCAGGCATCTCTTTTCCGAACCACTGTACGAATTCAATTGTCGGACCTTCCGCTGCGGCAGCTTGTGCCGGAACAGGTGCAAAAAGCGACAATGTCATAGCCATTACTACAAGAAATGATAACAGTTTTTTCATAGTGCTCCTCCTTATTGGTCTTCGACTCGCCTTCATGCGGTCACAATGCCATTATATTTTTATATGCCGCTTTCGTCAAGTGCCTTGACAAAATATTTTATCATCATTATTTTGCGTTTTTCATGACATTTTTTTTGGGGTGCTCTGGTCTTTTGTTGTATTATATTGCTTTTTCAATCTTTTTGATGATGCAGTATACCCCTTAAATTTTCATTGTTATCTATTCTTATGAAAATTTTCAGCGAAACTTCCCTTGCATTTTCTTTCTTTTTATTGTACTGTTCGATCAGATCATGGAATTTGCCTTTTATGAAAAAGCAGGAGTCGTTATGGGTAATCTTATTGCAGCCGGTTTTCAGAACACCGTCGATTTTGAACTGGATTGGGATCCCGGTACGCTCGCCGGGCTCTGCCGTATGTATGGACTTTGCAGAAGTGAGATCAGGGAATACGCTCCCATCAACAGCGAACGGGAACTGCTGCTGACCCTTCTGTTTCATATGCAGAACGGAAGCGGGAGTGAATGTCTTGCCGTTTCCAGCAAAATTACCAGAGATTTTGCCGCCCGTTTCGAGATGACCATCACGCTCGGAGGCACTGCCGTCCGTGCAGCCATGGCTATTGAAAAACTGGGGTATAAGAGTTCCATCCATGCCTGCAGCCTAAACAGGCATTTCAGGGCGCTGATCCCGGAGAATGTCACCTGGGTCTCTTCGGTAAGCGATGAAGGGGAGGATTTTCATCCTCATGTCATCGTTCAGTATCCCGGGAATTGCACCCTGCAGGCAAATGATATTGAGATAACAACAAAACGACCCAACCGGGTCATTTTTACCTGCGATCCGCCAAGCGAAAAACTCATCATTACCGATGATTTTGCAGATCTGGCTGCTGATGCAAAAGTCTTTCTGACGGCCAGTTATAATATCGTAAAACACAGGGAGGATCTCGTCGACAGGCTCAATACCACGCTGAAGATCATGGACAGACTGAGCCCCGCCTGTTTTAAGCTGATGGAGGACGGTTGCTTCAGGGATCCCCGCATGCGTGAAATCATCACTGAGATGCTGGTGCCCCGGCTGACGCTTTTCAGCATGAATGAAGATGAACTGCAGGACCGCATCGGCAGAAAGATCGATATCCTGAATCCTGTGCAGGTCGCGGAGGCGGTCAAAGAAGAATATGCTGTTCTGAATGTACCGATCCTGGTCTGCCATTCCGCCTGCTGGGCGCTGGCTTACGGGAAAGGAGCAGGCAGGATCAGAGAAGCCCTGGAAGGCGGTGTGACGATGGCTTCCACCCGCTTCCGTCTGGGAGATCATTACGATCTGTCCGATTACAGGGAGACCGCCGGCCTTCCTCCCAAAAAAGAATCGCTCGCTTTCATCGCATCCGTCAAAGAGCTTCTTTCCGCAGAGGAACTGGTAATCGTTCCCGCAAAAGATCTGTCCGGCGTCCCGCAGCCTGTCACGATCGGGCTTGGCGATTCCTTTATCGGAGGAATGCTGCCGCTTCTGCTCCCGGATGAAATACGGGAAAGCGCACGATTTTCCTGAAGGCGGGATCACATTCTTTTTGCATTGATCAGATCCGCAGTCAGTCTGTATCTGTCGATCGCCGATTCATCCGCGGCGGCGACGCACATCAGATACAGACTGTCGACAATGGCATACTGAGGCAGATTTTCCGCGTCCGCTTCATAACAGACGATCTGCTGATCTTTCAAAAAACTGCTGTAGTCATAACCGGTCAGAAGCGTAATATCCGCGCTCTGATCGACCACAGATCCTTTTGCAGATGTGATCGCCACCGTCGCCGCGCCGTTCTTTCTGGCAATCCCCAGACATTCCACAACAGAGGCGGTTCTGCCCATGTTGCTGATTCCTACCACAAGATCTTCTTCCGTGCAGCTGGCCGCTGCGCCGACCATACTGTGGTAATCCGAATAACAGTTTGCAACGATCCCCAGTCTCAGGAACCTGCTGCAGGCGTTCATTCCTGCCAGATAGGACCGTCCTTCGCCCAGGAACAGGACCTGTCTGGCGCTCATGATCATGGCGACCACTTCACGCATGAGATCATAATCCATCAGTGCCAGCGTATCCTTCAGCATTTCTATCTCGGACTGGATAACAAATCTGCAGATCGATTCCGGACTGCTGTTCTTCCGGAATTCACTGTTGATCAGCGTTTCGGACGGTTTCCGGATATTCCTGGCGCTTTCAGGCATCTCCTCCAGGAAATAGCGGACGGCAGCGGAGAATTCCTTGTAGTTCCTGAATCCCAGCACATGGATAAATCTGGTCACGGTCGCATTGCTGACACCGCTTTCCGATGCCATTTTCCCGATCGTCATTTTTCGCAGGCGGTCTTCATTGGACAGCACTACGTCAGCCACTCTTCTCATGGCCGGATTCATCTGCGGATAGTTCAGTTTGGTTTCGAGAAATGGGTTGATCATAGTTCCTCCGGATTCAGAAAACAGATAAACAGAACGTCTGTCATATTTGTTAACTCTCTTGACAAATAAGCTCTAAGAAAATTATAATACTTTTGTTACATCCGGTGCAAGGTCATTCCTTCATCTGTCTCCTGCCCGGTGCAAATCGTGTTATAAGGAAGGGAATGCTTATGCTGTTGAACATGTCTTCACTCCTTAAAGCGGCTAACGAAAACAATTTCGCGATCCCCGCTTTCAACACTCCTACGCAGATGATCTTGAGAGGTGCCATCGAAGCCGCCGAAGAGACCGGAACACCTGTCATCATTGAAGTCCATCCCGACGAACTGGAATTCGCACGCAGTTCCTTCATCACCATGCTTGTGGAAGAAGCCAGAAAAAGCACAGTGCCCGTATGCATTCATATGGATCACGGCTCGACCCTTTCACAGATCATGACTGCCATCCAATGCGGCTATACTTCCGTCATGATCGACGCTTCTTCGAAACCTTTTGATGAAAACGTTGCGATCTGCAGGGAAGTCGTACGTCTTGCCCATATGGTCAATGTATCCGTGGAAGGCGAACTGGGCACGATCGGGACGACTTCGGTATCCCAGGACGTCACCTCAACGACGGAGATCCACTATACCGAACCGGAAGAAGCCGCCGAATTCGTCGAACGGACCGGCGTGGATACGCTTGCCGTCGCGATCGGGACCTGCCACGGCCTGTATCCGAAAGGGATGACTCCTACGCTTCAGCTGGACAGGCTCAGGGCAATCAAAAAACGCCTCCCCATTCCCCTTGTTCTTCACGGCGGATCAGCCAATAAAGACGAAGAGATCGCAGAAGCATCCAGGTGCGGCATTAACAAGATCAATATTTCAAGCGATATAAAAGACCCTTTTTATCAGAAATGCAGGGAAGTGCTGCAGGATCCGTATATCCGCGAACCGGGCGAGATCTATCCGCCCTGCATAGAAGTCATGAAGGATGTCATGCGTCATAAATTCGACCTCCTGGGCTGCACCGGCAAAGCAGACCTCTATGACTACAGCATTTTAAGACCCATGTAACATGTGCAAAGAAAAAGAGGGCGGCATTCCATCCCCCCGAAAAGCCGCTCTCTTTTTCAAAACAGATTCTTTTCCGTTTTCTTGTCAAAGAAATGCATCAGGGACGGTTTAAAGGTATAGCATACTTCCCTGTGTCCCGCTTCAAGAAGCGGATCATCCGATTCGGAAACAGGAACCACGGCAACGATATCCTTTCCATCCGAATTCATATGCAGATGCAGCTCGCTTCCCATCATTTCGGATACATCGATCCTGGCTTTGATCCCGTCATCACTCAGGCTGATGTGAACCGGACGAACGCCTACGATCACTTCTTCGGGCACCTTCTCCATAGTCTTAAGCACAGCCTGCTTAGCTTCCGGGATATCGAACTCCCTTCCCTGAACACGGACTCTGTATCCGTCTTCATGCTTCACGAACGTCCCTTCGAAGAAATTCATCTGCGGCGTGCCGATAAATCCGGCAACAAAGAGATTGGCGGGATGGGAAAAGACCTCCTGCGGTTTTCCGACCTGCTGGATAAACCCGTCCCGCATGATGACAATGCGGTCGCCCAGCGTCATCGCCTCCACCTGGTCATGCGTAACATACACGAAAGTCGTATCGATCTTTTCTCTCAGCTTGATGATCTCCGCTCTCATCTGGTTCCTGAGTTTGGCGTCAAGGTTGGAAAGCGGTTCATCCATCAGGAAGACTTTGGGGTGGCGGACGATCGCGCGTCCGATTGCCACGCGCTGTCTCTGTCCTCCGGAAAGTGCTTTCGGCTTTCTGTCCAGGTAATCGGTGATGTCAAGGATGGCAGCTGCCTCTTCCACCTTTTCCTTTATTTCCGCTTTGGATTTTTTCTGCAGTTTGAGTGAATATGCCATGTTTTCAAAAACTGTCATATGCGGATACAGTGCATAATTCTGAAAAACCATGGCGATATCCCTCTCTTTCGGCGCATCGTCATTAACAAGTTTTCCGTCTATATACAATTCTCCGCCGCTGATCTCCTCCAATCCTGCGATCATACGCAGTGTAGTGGATTTTCCGCAGCCGGAAGGGCCTACCAAAACGATAAATTCCTTGTCCGCTATATCGAGATTAAATTCCTGTACAGCGACCACGCCTTCTTTCGTCACCTGAAGATTGGCTTTTTTCTCGGCGAACCGATCCGTCGTCTTTTTCTCTTTCTGCTTCTTTTTCTCGCTCCCGTTAAAAGGGTAAACTTTTTTAATGTTGACTAATTTTACCTCGGCCATGTCCGTCTCCCACTAAAGTGTATTCACAGCTCCTACGCTCTTATAATACATAATCCGCGATATTTAGTCAATCGAATTTACATATTCCATGCAGACTTCCGGCTATATCCCTTTCTTCTGCCGCTTATAACGGAAAAAGCCTTCCCGGAAAACACCGGGAAGGCTTCATTTGGTTTAATGAATCCGTTTTGTTTTACTATCAGGCAATATCTTCCATGGTTACGGTCGCATGTTTTACCATCTCCTGATCCACGCCCTTGATGGCATTCAGGATCCAGGTCACACCGATCATGGCGACGAACGCACATACGATGGAGATAACGATCTGATGCGTCCAGCTCTGATGCATAACAACATTGGAGAACAGAAGCATTGCAGGTCCAACGATCGAAGAGACGATCGCCGCTTCCTTTCTGGATTCTTTCCAAAGCACACCGCAGAACAGCGGGAAAATGATCGAGGAGGCAACACCTGTCATTCCTAGCATGATGAAGATCTGCAGCATGTCGGGTGTATGCCAGAAATTGAACAGAATAACAACTGCCATGACTGCAAAGTTGGTGATCTGGCTTACACGGATCTGTCTGGCTTCCGATCCGGGCTTCCTGTCGATCATGGCGTAGATATCACGGCCGACGCCCTGGCCGATGACCAGAAGGATCGAGGTTGCCGTCGAGATGATTGCCGCGAAGAAACCAATCATACATAATCCGGCGATAATGGGATGCAGATAATCGCTGGCAATGGAGATGGTCATCAGATCGGGATCTCCATCAGGCATCAGGACACGGCCGGTCAGACCAAGAATGTTCATCGCATTAAAAAGTGTACCGGTGATCAGCGAAATCAGGGAGAAACGGCCGATCGTCCTGCGGTTTACATCCGGAAGAGCCAGATAACGGGAAGTGACATAAGGCAGACCGTTCATGACGAAGAACGGATGCAGAAGCAGACCGATCATACCGAACACGTCGACCTGTGCATCTCTGGACGGCGCTTCAAAGATCTGCAGCATCTCCGGATGGGTCTCAGCCAGATGCATCTCCAGTCCGGAAAGCCATCCGACCTGGCTTAAACCGGTGCAGATCAGGATGATGACCATGACGACCATCAGGCAGCCCTGAATCATATCGGTCCACGCAACAGAACGAAGACCGCCGGTATTGGTATAGAAAATAACGACTGCAGCAATGACCAGAAGGCCGATCTTAAACGGGATGCCGGTGAAGCGGTTCAACAGGGAAGCAGCTCCCTTGAACTGCGATACCAGAACCAGGGACAAACAGATCGTCATAACGACGGAAATGAACCAGCGCAGAAAATTGCTGTGGTAGCGGACCGAGATATACTCTGTGATCGTCATACATCCGTACTTTTCACTCTGCAGACGGAGTTTGCGGATAATGAAGAAGCCGGGGATAACAAGACCGGGGATCAGGCTCAGGGTGAACCAGTAGTAAGGCCATCCTACGACAGATGTGACACCGGGATCTCCGATGAAGGAACCTGCGGAAACAGCAGAGGCTGCATAACTCATGGCAAGAACGAACATAGGTGTTGTTTTTCCGCCCAGGAAATGCTCGGTCGCTTTATCCTGATGTCCGGTCTTATTCTTCTTGCCGGACCAGATGGCGACATACAGAAGTACGGCAAGAAATCCCACAAAATAAACAATACTTACTGCCTGTAATGACATGATCTTTTTCCTCCTCTATCTCAGTGTCAGGCTTGTGTTCCGGCTTTCTTTTCAGCCTCTTCCATTTCCTGCTGCACTTTTCTCAGGTGCTTCTGGGTCAGTGCTTCCAGCATCTTGTCATCTTCATCCAGTTCTTTTACATTCATCCACCTGATGCACCATACCAGGCAGATAATGACGATGACTGCTTCCCAACCTAAAAAGAACATCCACGTTTGCATTTTTACCCTCCTTTTTCGTCAGAGTGTTTCCCTGATGCGGAATGCCTGGAGGCAATCTGCATCAGCTGTTATCAGTTATCGTTATAATACATTCATCAATACATTATGAATATAAGAATAAAATCAGGAAATGTGAAAAAATTAAACTGACCGGAAAACTGCAGAGAATTGCTGCTGTAATCACGGCAATCAGAAAACCGTGTTTTTCCTTCCCTCAGAAGCAAATGTTTGCAATAAAAAAATGACAATGTGTGAATTGTCATTTCTTAAAAATGTATTGATTTTATGATGACTATAATATTTTCGTCAAAGAATATGATTTTTCCCGACTTTTTTTTTTCGTTTTTAATCATTTCTGCGATTGATAATTTTGATGTCTCCGATCAATATCATTGAACTATTAATTATAACAAACTCCCGGCTTTGACACTTGGAAAAATTAAAAACAGCTGTAAACCACGGTTTTATGCGGTGTGCAGCTGTTTTTGCTTTGTTTGTCGATGTGCGTATTGTGCGCCGGTCCGGCTCCTTCGCCCGCCCCTTTAGTTTTTTCAAA
>JAFRLH010000063.1 GCA_017431345.1 Lachnospiraceae bacterium
ATATATAACGGCAACCCGGACGCGCTTTGTTCAACCAGGAAAAATCGAAATTGATGCAAACGAAAGGGCAGTTATCGGAAAGCGCAATGCTGCTTTTTCGTTTGCACCACCTTCGATTCTTTCCTTAACGATTTATCAGTGCATCCAACAGTAAAAAAAGCATATCGCCTTCAACAGTCAGAAGATATGAAAGAGATTTTGAGAACTTCATCGAAGGGACCCGGTTTGCGAAAACAGCTATTTCAGATATCAGTACGATTGAACTGGAACGTTTTATTCTGAATACTATTCAAAAGCACGAAATGTCAGACAGATGTGCGGGAAATCTGTTCGGTTATATAAATCAGGCGTTTACGTACGCCAAAAGATCTCGTTGCTTTAAAAGATGCCATACATCTCCATGAGAGCAAAAAACCTGAGTATATGCCTGATTATGCTATTGAAATGGCTATGTTGACGGGAATGCGTGTCGGAGAACTGGCAGCCCTGAAGTGGAACTGTGTCGATGATGATTATATACATATCGACTACTCAGAACACAGACTTGATTATAAGGATAAGCCGAGTGAATTAATTGTTGGAGAGCCCAAAAACAGAAAGCACCGGAAGATTCCTCTGACCAATGATATGCATCTGCTTTTCGGAAGAATTAAATCTCTTTCATTCACGGAAAAAGCAGAGTTTGTATTTTCCGATAAATACGGAGAAAGACATACCGCCCAGGAAATAGGTCTGGCGGCTATCAGACGCTGCAGGGAGGCTGGAATTGAAAAAGGAACGATTCACAGGATCAGAAGGACTGTATCATCTATTCTGAATCAGAAACTTCCTCAAAAGGTGGTTGCAGAAATGCTCGGGCACACTGAAACTGTTAATGAAATGTATTATAATTATTCCATCGCTGAAATTTCGGAAAAGACAAATGCATTGAGCCAGCTTTCCGATATCATCAACGTCAACGAAACAAAAAATGGCGAAAATTAGTGTCTTCAAAAAGTCTTCAAAACACATCTTCTCAAAAACCAAAAAAAAATCGCGGAAACCCTTGTAAAATAAGGCTTTCCGCAATCTTTTCACCGAACGGAGAAGGAGGGATTTGAACCCTCGCGCCGCGTTAACGACCTACACCCTTAGCAGGGGCGCCTCTTCGGCCTCTTGAGTACTTCTCCGAATAAACCTCTGTCAATGTGAAGTTTAATTTCGCGCCGCTGATCTTCTCACCGAAACGCAAATAGTATGATACCACATTGGGCATTTCATGTCAATATTGACTGTATGGGGAACAATTCTTTTCTTTCTGTACATTCCTCAGCCTGTATGTTAGTCTTTATATATGCCGGAACAGTCACGAAAAGGAGTTATCATGCTTATTAAGAATGGACATCTCATCGATCCCTCAAACGCGCTTGACAGGATTGCAGACATGAAAATCACCGACGGTATCATCCGGATGATCGGTCAGGATCTCATCCCGGAGGAGGGGGAAGAAATCATCGAAGCAGAAGGCTGCGTGATCTCACCCGGCCTGATCGATACCCATGTTCATTTCCGAGATCCCGGATTCACGGAAAAGGAAGATATTTTTACAGGAGCCTCTGCTGCCATCGCAGGCGGATTTACGACCGTTGTCATGATGGCAAACACCAGACCTGCCGTAAGCACACCCGAGATCCTGAAAGCCAATCTTGAAAAAGGGGCTCAGGCCGGCATCCATGTCCTGCAGGCAGCCACGGTAACCAAAGACCTTAAGGGGGGCGAGCTTACGGATATGCCTGCCCTGAAAGCAGCCGGCGCCGCCGGTTTTACGGACGACGGCATTCCGATCATGAATGAAGCGCTCCTCCGTGACGCCATGGAGATCTGCGCGGAACTGGATATGCCGATCAGTCTTCACGAAGAAGATCCTGCCTTCATCGCATCAGCAGGTGTCAATAAAGGGAAAGTCTCCGAAGCGCTCGGCCTCGGCGGCGCGGAAGCGCTTGCCGAAGAAGTCATGACAGCAAGAGACCTGGCGATTGCCGAAACGGCCGGTGCAAAGGTGGTCATCCAGCATGTCAGTTCCGGGAAAAGCGTGCAGCTGATCAGAGAAGCAAAAAAACGCGGTGTTGACGTCCATGCTGAAGCCACACCGCATCATTTCACCCTGACCGAAGAAGCAGTATTAAAATACGGGACAAATGCCCGCATGAATCCGCCGCTCCGGACGGAAAAAGACCGGATGGAGATCATCCGCGGACTGATGGACGGGACCATCGATCTGATCGCGACGGATCACGCCCCGCACACAGCGGAGGAAAAAGCCCGTCCGTATGCACAGGCCCCCAGCGGTATCATCGGTCTTGAAACTGCTCTGCCGCTTGCTGTTACTGCATTATATAAAGGCGGGTATCTTTCCCTGGCCGGGATCATAGAGAAAATGAGCATCAATCCGGCAAAGCTCTACGGACTGGACCGACCCGGCATCCGTGCCGGCGCGCCCGCCGAGTTGGTAATTTTCGCGCCGGATGAGAAATTTACCGTCACCGCCTTCCGGTCAAAGGCTTCCAACTCCCCTTTTACCGGATGGGAACTGTACGGAAAAATAAAGTATACCATCTGCGGCAGCAATGTCTGGCCGACTACTTAAACCTGTTAAAAATATCAGCAGACATATCTATGTCACTTTCTGCAATCACTGCTTACAGTTTTATTAAAACCGCAGTCTTTACGGCGTGGATCCTTCGACGTACTCCCACCGCTTTCGCTTCGCAAAGAAGCGGAGGCTTCCTGTTCAAGGCATTTAAAAACGGGCAGCCTTCCGGCTGCCCGTCCCTTTTTGTATTAATCCTCTTCCTGGTCTTCGCCTTCCTCCGCTGCCTGCGTCGTCTCAGCAGCTGACGTCGGCTCGGCACCCTCCGGCGTCACCGGAACCACCTCAATTCCCTGCGGTACCGGTCCGTAGACCTCCTTCTCCCGCACGACCTTTTCATCCGTGAAGGTATAATTCTCAAATACATGTCCGAAGTAGTCCGTCTTCAGGAAGCCAGACATATAATTGATCTTATTCCGGACGATCTTCTTGATCCTGTCGACATAATCATCCGGCACTACCGTGGAATCCGTAAGCGGTGTAAACACTCCGTCCGCCGCGATATAGGTGCCAAGCTCTGTCTTCCAGTCGTAGCTTAAGTTGAACATCAGCGGCTCTGCATCCGAGAATACATCTCTTCCGGGGAACAGCCTCGAATCATATTCCGTACCGAACAGGTTCGACAGCGTAGGAAGGATGTCGATCGCGGATACCGGTGTATTCACAACGATCGGATCCATGGATTCCAGCGCGCCGCTCCAGATGATCAGCGTATTATGATCACGGTGCAGATAATCCACCACGTCATAACCGTAAAGCTCGGACAGATAAGGCATATTTCCGAGCGCCGCATCGTTGTCCAGACCGTAAGGGAAGTGATCTGCTGTCAGGCAGATGACCGTATCGTTTGCTTTGCCGGCCGCCTCAAGCTCGTTGACCAGCCATGTCAGACCATTCTCAAGCTCCAGGTTAGCCGCGATATAAGCCTTGACCGGCTCCGTATATTCCATATCCTTGACGGCATCCCAGTTCTTCCTGGCCATCGCATTCGCGTCATAAGTATAGGAAGAATGTCCGCTGACCGTCATATAATAAATATTGAAAGGTTCCTTATCTATGAAGTCGGGCAGCGTCGCCTGGAACATTTCCAGATCACTCTCCGGCCACTGCTTGGTGATCTTATCTTCCAGACCGTTTCCGTAGCCGGTATATCCGTCTGAATAGCCGAACGTAAAGTGCGTGGTATCACGGTGATAATACGTGTAATCGTTGTTGTGATACATCTTTCCGTAATACCCGAGACGGTTCAGCTGCGAGCCCATCGTCATCAGATTGTGGAAGTTCTCCGTATCCATCATGGACTTTCCGCCGTCCGTAGGCAGCATACCGAAGATATGCTCATATTCACCGCCCGTGGTGCCGGCTGTAGCCTGCATATAGAAATCCGTGAACTTGATGCCGCGGTTCGCAAGCCTGTACAGTGTCGGCGTCAGATTCTGATCGATGATATCTCCGGAGAATGCTTCCGCCGTGATCATGATCAGGTTCTTGCCCTTGAACAGACCGGTGTACTCATTCTGCTTGGAAGGCGTAAGAGACGCAACATAGGAATCCAGTTCCTGATCCGTTCCGGAAGCGGATTCAGCAAGCGCATTGAAATCAATCTTCAGCGCATTGTCACCATAGACAACAGGCGCTGCTTCTTCCGTCTCTTCCACTGCGGCAGTATCCTCTGTTTCAAAAGAGACCTTGTTGCCGAAGATATTATTCCTGACCTCCAGCCGGAGTCCGGTATACAGACCGAAGTTGCCGACCGCGCTCTGGAAATCATATTCTTTTCTGTAAACTCGTCTGGTGCTTCCGTTGATCAGGACGAGCAGCCATGTAAAGAAGAAGATGCCGAGCACGACAAGCACGGTGCGGATCCTTCTCTTGATACGGATACGCTTGGCAGGATCGATCCTGCGGAACAATATTGCGTAAAGAAGGAAAGGAAGCAGGAAAAGGAAAAGGTGGGACAGACCGCTGAGACTGAATACCAGCCGCAGGACATCTCCCATGAATCCTCTCACGACGCCGCCGGCTCCGGCCGTGACCGTATTCAGATCATAAAGGACCTTGAACTGCAGATAAACGAAATATTCGACAATAAAAGGGATCGCCATCAGGAAGATCAGTATCGACCTGGCGATTCTGTTTCTCTTCGGTTTCAGGAAAGTGGTGAAGAAATAAGCGATCAGTCCCCATGCAATGGAGTACAGAAAGATATAGAAAAAGGACAGCCCCAGGGGCGTTCGTGTGGTCGATAGTTTGAAAACGATCTCATAATAGAAGATGATGAATCCCATGAAATACCTTGAGATCACATTCTTCCGGTTCTTCGGCCGCCATTCGTGCCGTATATGTTCGACAGTGGCAGCCGCCAGTGTCACAACTGCTTCGCTGATGAATCCCCAGATAAACAGCGCCATCTCCTTCAGAACAGTAGCTGCGCTGCGAACAGAGACTTTTTCTTCGTTGTCAGTGTCGTTTCTGCCCATATTTTCCCCTTACTTATCCAATGGTTACGATAATCGATCAGATGACTTCCAATCTTAAATACCGAAAAATCCGGCGCCTGTTTTCTCACGGAAAAAGGTCCCGGGGATATCAGATGATTTGTTTTCCGGAATCCTGACTGTGATGCTTCCGGAATTGTGTTTACTTTGACATAATAGTACAAGATATAGTATTTGTCCAGTATTTTCAAAGCACAGCAGGGCTTAAGACATACTTTTTAAGAGCTGTTTTGCCTCTTCATACATGGCAAAACGTTTCTTCATAAAATCCTTATTGTAAGGAAGTCTGCTTGCATCCATGTTATGTTCAAGATCTGCCAGTTTGATCTTTCTGGCGACCGGATCATGCGCCAGGCTCCCCACGTAGGCAAGATAAGGTGTATCATGGTCTCTTGTCAGAAGCTTTACGATCCGGATCACTTCTTCTGAAAACCCCTCCTCCAGAAGATCTTTCTCTGTGAAAGGCGTATCTTCCAGAACATCATGAAGCAGTGCTGCAGTAACAGAGATCTCGTCATCCATCGATTCAGCCAGATGGAAAGGGTGAAAAACATAGGGGACCCCGCCTTTGTCATACTGGCCTTTGTGCGCCTCATAGCAGAACTTCATTGCTTTCTTTGTCATATCCGTATAAATCATCTGAAAGCATCTCCTTACGGAACTGATGAATCGTTCCGTTATTATCATACGTCTGCATGAACTATTTTTCAATGACAAATGAATCTTCCGGTTAAAATTTCGTTCTCTGTATTTTCCTGCAGCGGATGATCGTTTGCAACCACCTGCGCGGCAGTGTTTCCTTTCTTGACAAAAAGGTTGTATGTGCTATCATTAATTAGTAAATCCTAACCGTCATATATATCTTCTAATGCACGTTTGGAGCCTTTAATAATGTTCATAGAAATACGGAATATCAAAAAAGCCTACGGCACAAAAGACAACCGTGTGGAAGTCCTGAAAGGCATAGACCTTCAGATCAGCCATGGCGAATTTGTGATCCTTCTCGGCCCGTCCGGTTCCGGCAAATCGACCCTTCTCAATATCATCGGCGGCATCGATTCCGCCGATTCCGGAGACATTATCATCAACGGGGAAAAGATGGCTTCCATGAAGGAATCGAAGCTTACCGCCTACCGGAGACGGCATCTCAGATACATCTTCCAGATGTACAATCTCATACCCAATCTCACCGTCCGTGAAAACATAGAAGTCGGTGCTTATCTGGGAGAACATCCGTTGGATGTGAACGAGCTTCTCCATACGCTCGGACTTTATGAACACAGGAACAAGATCCCGAACCAGCTCTCAGGCGGGCAGCAGCAGCGCACAGCGATCGGGCGTGCCATCGTAAAAAATCCTGACATCCTGCTGTGCGACGAACCTACCGGCGCGCTGGACTACAATACTTCCAAAGAGATCCTGAAGCTCATTGAGACCGTGAATCAGAAATACGGCAATACGATCATCATGGTGACGCACAACGATGCCATCAAACAGATGGCTGACCGCGTGGTGCGCCTGCGTGACGGAAGGATCCGGGATGAAATCAGAAATGAGACCAGGATTCCCGTGCAGGATCTGGAGTGGTAACGGAGGCAGCTATGAAAAATCCGCTGAACCGCCGCATTTTCAGGGAAATCCGTGAAGGTTTCGGCAAATATCTGGTCATCTTTATCCTGATGACCGCTTCCATCGGTTTTGTCTCGGGTTTTCTGGTCGCGGATACTTCCATGATCACGGCTTATAACGAAAGCTTTGACCGGTATAAGATCGAGCACGGACATTTCCGCGCGGCAAAATTTCTGAATAAAGCACAGAGAAAGTCTGCTGAAGCGCTCGGGATCACCCTGTACGACTTATTCTATACAGACAGGAGCATGGATAACGGCACTGTTCTGCGCATCTACAAAAACAGAGACAGGATCGATCTTGTCTGTCTGATGAAAGGCCGTCTTCCGGCAGCCGCCGGGGAGATCGCGCTGGACCGACTTTACGCAAGGAACAACGGCATCTCTGTCGGGGACACCTTATCCTCCGGCAGCCGCAGCTATATTGTCACGGGGTTCATTGCTCTCTCCGATTACAGCGCACTGTTCTCTGACAACAACGACGCCATGTTCGACTCTGTAAAATTCGGCGTCGGAACAGTATCTGCAGAAGAATTCGGCACCTATACGCAAAACGAACTCCTGCCTGTCTATGCATTTATGTACAATGACGGCATCCCGGAAGAGGAATATGCCGAAAAGGACAAAGCAGAAGACCTCCTGGAAACACTGGCAAAGGAAGTAAAGCTCAAGGATTATATACGCCGCGGTATGCGAATCAGGCGATCCAGTTCACGGGGGAAGACATGGGATCTGATAAGGCCATGATAATCGTCCTTCTCTACATCATCATCGTGATCATGGCTTTTGTATTCGGGGTCACCATAAAGAACACGATCTTCCGTGAAGCAAACGTCATCGGAACGCTCCGGGCTTCCGGCTATACAAAAGGAGAGCTGCTCCGTCATTATATGACTGCCCCGATGCTTGTCTCTCTGATCAGCGCCGTGACCGGCAATATCCTGGGATACACCGTATTTCGCACGGTCTGCGCCGATATGTATTACAACAGCTACAGTCTTCCGACTTATATGACGATCTGGAGCATGGATGCTTTTGTGCTGACAACGGTCATTCCCCTGCTCCTAATGACGGTCATCACCTGGCTTCTTCTGGTAAAGGCACTGTCACTTTCTCCCCTGAAGTTCATCCGGAGAGATCTTTCCGGAAGAAAACAAACGCTGTCATTCCCGCTGCCGGCTATTCTTCCTTTCATGACACGCTTCCGTCTCAGAGTCATTTTCCAGAACATGGGAAACTATCTGGTGCTGTTTGCCGGCATCACGTTTGCAAATGTTCTGCTGATGTTCGGGATGGGACTGCCGGAGGTGCTTGACAACTATGACCGCGAACTGACCGGAAACATCATCAGCAATTACCAGTATATGCTGACGCTGCCGGTCGATATGAATAACGGGGATCACAAGCTGTCATCCTTGCTGTCCATGATGCAGTTCGCCAATGCTGTGGAGACCGAAAACGCAGATGCTGAGAAGTTCAATATCCATGCGCTGCAGACGACATGGGAAAAATACCGGACGGAGGAGATCACGATCTACGGGATCGAGGATAACAGCCGGTACCTTCCGCTTGATGTTTCCGGCGGGAAGGTCTATGCATCGAGCGCCTTTGCGGAAAAATACTATCTCTCTCCGGGAGATACAGTGACGCTGAAGGAAAAATATGATCCCGATGAATATTCCTTTACCATAAACGGAATCTATGATTACGAGGCCGGTATGGATCTGTTCATGAGCCGCGGGACCATGAACCGGATCTTTGATGAGGACGCGGATTCCTTTGCGGGATATTTTTCAGATACCGAGATCACGGATATAGATAACAAGTATGTCGGTTCCGTTATTGATTTCGAAGCGCTGACAAAGATCAGCAGGCAGCTCAGGGTGTCCATGGGCGGCATGATGGGAATAGTGAACGGTTTTGCCGTGATCATTTTCCTTGTACTGATGTTCCTTCTCTCAAAGATCATCATAGAGAAGAATGCCAATTCCATCTCCCTTACCAAGATCCTGGGATATACAAATTCAGAGATCGCCGGATTGTACGTGCTTTCCACATCGATCATTGTTGTGATCTGTCTGCTGGTCAGCCTGCCGCTGGTCTATAAAGTGATCGTGGAACTGCTGCATTACATGCTCCTTCTGGAAATGACCGGATGGCTTCCCCTTACCCTCGGGAAACAGGTGTATTATAAAATGTTCGCGCTGGGATCCTTATCCTACGCGGTCATCGCAGTGATCGAATACAGAAGGATCAGCAGGATACCGATGGATGAAGCCCTGAAGAATGTCGAATGATCTTTCCGGCACGCCGACGGCAGTAAATGCGGCGCAGAAAGGTGTAAATATGAAAAGACTCACCCTTGCAGTTGCTCTTATACTCTCCATGATCGTTTCCGGCTGCGGCATGACGGGCAGTTCGCAGTCTTCCGGGAATATTGAGCCGGAAACCGCTGCAGAAACAGAGACTGCCGCGGAAGCAGAATACGTTCCTTTTAAAACAGATCCGGATGCACCGGACAAATCCGAATCCGTCCATGTGGAAGCAGACGCTTCCGGACGCCCGGAAAAGATCACGGTGGAAGCAACGCTGAAAAATCCCGGAAACGGAAAGGATATTCCGGATTCGACGAATCTTTCCGCTATAAAAAACAAGGAGGGCGATGAAGAATATACGCTGACCGGCAGCGATCTTGTCTTTGAAGATCACGGAGGCGATATCAAATATGAGGGAACATCCTCATCCGACCTTCCCGTGACTGTGAAAGTCACCTATTACCTCGACGGAGAGGAGATCCTGCCGGATGATCTTGCCGGAAAGAGCGGCCATGTGAAAATTCGGTTCGATTATGAAAACAATACGATTGAAACGGTCACTGTAAAAGACGCCGAATATCAGGTGCCGATCCCTTTTACAGCCGTTACAGCTGCATTTCTGCCTGCCGATTCCTTTTCCAATATCAAAGCCGAAAACGGCAAGGTCATAAAGATGGACGATCAGGCGATCGTCATGGGCGTCGCTCTTCCGGGATTGAAAAAAACACTGCGGCTGGAAGCCTGGGAACCTGCAGAAGATATTGATATTCCGGATTTTGTGGAAATAGAAGCGGATGCCTCTGATTTCTCTCTTGATTTCACCGCAACCATGATCACGAACGGTCTCCTGGAAGATCTGAAGGAGGAAGATCTGGAGGATCTCTATGATATGTCTGACGGCATGGATGATCTGACAGAGGCCATCGATGACCTGACAGAGGGCACGGACGACCTGTATGAAGGTCTGGACGAGGTACAGGATTACCTCGATAAATACGTGGACGGTGTTAAATCGCTGGATAAGGGAATCGGGTCCCTGGCAGACGGCGTTTCCAAAATGAGCAAGCAGAAAGAGAAGCTGGCCGCAGGCGCAGACACGCTCTCCAACGGACTCCATGAGCTTCTGACCAGTGTGAATACGATCAGCGCGGGAAGTGCCGGCGGTGAGGACCCGGCAGAACTGCTGAAAGCCATTAAAAATCTGTCTTCACAGGCAAAGGATCTGTCCGCCCTGATCGAAGCAGCAGATCAGGATCATGATGAAATGGTTCAGTTCACGGAAGACGCCTCCGCCTGTGTTAAGAAAATGAAGAAATCATATAAGAAAGCAAAAAAGGCGCTGAAAGAAATCGATCTGCAGTCGATCGATTCCAAAGCAACATCCCTTGCCAGAAAACAGGCAGCCGCTGCAGTAGGCAATGCGCTTGCAGATTCCGGACTTTCCAAAAAACAAATCAAAAAAATAAAGAAGAAAGTCAGGAACAGTATTGATCTCTCGGGTGTAAGCGATGAACAGGCAGCGAAGGTCACAAAAGCGATCGATCGTCTTTCCGCCCCGAAAGTCTCTGTCCCGGAAATCAGCTGGGACAGGGAAAAAGCACAAAAACTCCTGAAGAAAATGAACAAACAGATGGATATCATCATTTCTTATTCCGATGCACTTCTCGGTATGACAAAACAGGCAGCAGCACTCGGAAAGACGCTTTCCGGTCTCAGTGAAGGCGTCAACGCCCTTTCCAAGGGAAGCGATGATCTGGCAACCGGCGTCAAAGCATTCTGTAAAGGCGTGAATGCAATTGATACCGGCGCTTCTCAGCTGAAATCCGGTTCGAAGCAGCTGAAGAAAGCCGGCGGCAAAATGGTGGACGGCATGGGGGAACTGAAAGACGGCGTAAAGGAAATGTCCGACGGACTGAATGATTTTAAGGAAGACGGCCTGGAGGATCTGAAAAAAACAGCCGGTCCTGAAATGAAGCGGATCGTCAATACAATAAAGGCACTGAAGGAATCGGATACCGGGTACTTCAATTATTCGGGTATCCTTCCCGGAAAGACCGGAGAAGTCAGGTTCCTGATTGAAACAGAGGAAATAAAAAAAGACTGACAGAAGTCTCTGCTGTGATCAATATGGATATAGAAAGGAGCGTGCCCGAGGGCACGCTCCAGGTGTATATATAAATATACTAGGTGGATTAGCAGACTCCCTGTCCTACCATTGCGTCAAGGATCTTCTCAGCAGCGGCAAGGTTTGCACCGGCGATCATATCGCCTTCTTTGCCGTACTTCTTGGCAGCAGCGGTGATGTTGCGATAGATGTTCGCCATGACAACATGCAGCTTCTCGTCAACTTCTTCAGCAGTCCAGGAAAGCTTCATGGCGTTCTGGCTCATTTCCATCTCGGAGCAGGCAACGCCGGCAGCGTTAACAGCCTTGGAAGGAGCAACAATGTAACCGTTCTCTACGAAGAAATCAACTGCTTCCTGGGTGGTAGGCATGTTGGCAACTTCGATGATGATCTTGGAATGTCCTTCTTCGTGGATGCGGTGAGCATCTTCAATGCGGATATCGTTCTGTGTTGCGCAAGGCATGTAAACATCAGCGTTTACGCGGCCCCAGGGCTTCTCGCCGGCATGGAACTCGCATCCGAACTTATCGGCATAATCCTGAACCTTGTCTCTTCTGGAGTCACGCATGGTTACAAGATAGTCGATCTTCTCGGGTGTGGTGATTCCTTCGGGATCATAGATGTATCCGTCAGGACCGGACAGAGCTACGACCTTGCCGCCGAGCTCAGCGATCTTTCTGGAAGCGCCCCATGCAACATTACCGAAACCGGACAGGCAGAATGTGGTGCCTGCGATCGTCTTTCCAAGATCCTTGAAAAGCTCTTCGGTGAAGTACACAGCACCGTAACCGGTAGCGGTGTCACGTCCAAGGGATCCGCCGTAAGGGACAGCCTTACCGGTCAGAGCGCCGTTCTTGAACTCGCCAACGATTCTCTTATAGGTACCGAACATGTAGCCGATCTCCTTTGTGCCGCAGCCAAGGTCTCCGGCAGGGCTGTCAAGATCGGGACCGATGTAACGATACAGCTCAGTAATGAAGGACTGGCAGAAACGCATCAGTTCGTCTTCGGATTTTCCTTTGGGGTTGAAATCGGAACCGCCCTTGCCGCCGCCGATGGGAAGGCCGGTCAGGCAGTTCTTGAACATCTGCTCGAAAGCAAGGAATTTCAGTACGCTTAAGTTTACAGTGGGATGGAAACGAAGTCCGCCCTTGTACGGTCCGATCGCGGAGTTGAACTGGACTCTCCAGCCGCGGTTTACATGAGCCTGTCCCTGATCATCTACCCACGGTACACGGAACTGTGCGATCTTTTCAGGCTCACAGAGTCTTTCAAGGATTGCAAGATGCCTGTACTCTTCCTCATGCATCTCGACCAGGGGTCTTAAGGACTCGAGCACTTCACGGACAGTCTGCATAAATTCTTTTTCAGCACCGTCCTTAGCTTCTACTTTTGCCAATACCTCATCTACGTATGACATTTCTAATCCTCCTATAGTCAGACAATTATTTTGTTTTGTAGCGGGAATACTCCCGTTTGCCTGCGTTAACAATATAAACCTCAGGCATCAAAAAGTCACTATTTTATCAAAAGTAAATAAGGTGAAATAGTTTTAATATTTAAGAAAATGTTACAGGCTTTTTATCAGTATACTACCATCCCTGCCGTGACGTTATGAACAATCGCTGCAGCTTCCTTTTATTGCGCTTGCATCATTACTTTATGTACTTTATAATGAGGCAGAAGATAAGGGGGATCCCTATGCACAAATACTTAAGAGCTATAGGTTTTAAAAAATTATTCAGGAAAAGAGATGTCCGAAGCCTGATCAATCTTTCCGTCAGCGACCCCGGCCGTTCACTCGTACTGGGTGATGAAGAGGAAAGATATGAATATTTCGAAAAGGCTTTCGGAAAAAATTTCGGACTTCGCATATTCGGCTATTATGAAGACAACGGGAGATTCAATACCGAATACTATTTTCCGTACTCTGAAAACGAGATCGTTACCACAACGGAATACTGCAATATAGAACGTCATTCCGACAGGATCTCCTTCGGGGGCATCGTGGAAGACAATGCGATGGGAGTATCCCTGATCTTCCATCTTTCCAACGGAATCGATTTTATCCACCATCAGCGGATGAGCAGCGATCCGGTGCCTGTAAGAGGAATCGCCCTGAACGGTCTCTGTACCGAAGGAAAGATCCTTCTTCCTTTATATAAGACCGACAGGCAGCTTGAAAAGATCAGGACGGCTGAAAAGAAAAGAGATCATCTGATCAGGAATGCCCGGAACGGCGATGAATCCGCCATGGAAAAACTTGCGATGGCAGATATGAATATCTTCCAGAATGTGTCTGAAAGACTGGCCCATGAAGATGTCTATTCCATCGTGGATACCTGTTTCATGCCTTACGGACTGGAATCGGATCAGTATTCCGTCATCGGAGAGATCCTGCAGATCGAAAAGCATGTGAACACACTGACCGGTGAAAAATGCTTTCGTTTTGTTCTGGAGTGCAACAACCTCACGCTTTCTGTCATGATCAATGAAGACGATCTTACCGGAGAACCGGCTGTCGGAAGAAGATTCAAGGGCGATATCTGGCTGATGGGAAAGATCATGTATGATGAGAAACCCTTTCAGTGAAGCAGGAGAAAAAAAGAGGTTCCACATCCGTGAAACCTCCCTGAACAGCAGGGGTAGTAAGAGTCGAACTCACATTGACGGTTTTGGAGACCGCTGTTCTGCCATTGAACTATACCCCTAAAAACCTGCCTGACTATATTAGCACAGCCAAAATAATATGTCAATGAGGCATTTCAATTTCGTTATGCACCTGATTTATTCACTGTTTGTGTAAAAAAGTGCATAACATACAGAAAAAGGAGGAAAAATGTTTATTTTATTCAGCCCGGTAACGCTCTGCATTATTGCCGCCCTTTTTCCCGCACTCTTTCTGATGCGTGTGATCTACCGCCAGGACAAAATTGAGAAAGAACCGGGAGGACTTCTCCTTTCTCTGATCTTCATGGGCGTTCTGGCCGCGCTGGCTGCGATGGTCCTGGAGAATATCGGGGAAAAGATCCTGACGACGTTCGTTCACCCCGATAACCCTTTCTTTGTGATCCTTTTTGCCTTTCTTGTTGTTGCCCTTGCCGAAGAGGGGGCAAAATATTTCCTGATGCGGCGGAAGACATGGAGGAATCCGAATTTCAATTATACTTTCGACGGCATCATTTACGCCGTCTTTGTATCTCTTGGATTTGCGGGATTTGAAAATATCGGCTATGTCATGGGTTACGGATTATCCGTAGCGCCGGCCCGGGCTCTGCTTGCCATTCCCGGACATCTGGCATTTTCGGTATTTATGGGCTTTTATTACAGCAGGGCTAAAACGGCTTTCCTGGACGGAAACAGATCCGCACAGAGGGCTTATGAACGGCTTGCTCTGATCGTGCCGGTATTTCTGCATGGTTTTTATGATGCCTGTGCCATGTCCGGCACTTCAATGTCCGCACTTTTGTTCTTCGCCTTTGTGATCATTGTCGATATTGCCGTATTCCGTGTGGTGCGTCACGAATCCAGAGCAGACAGACCGGTATAAACTTTATTTCACAGGAGATTATTTTGAGAAGAAATCAGCTTGTTCTTTACAGGGAACCGGAACACAGAGAGATCCTTGACTATATGGAAGAACTGCAGGGAGGCGATGATACGCATCTTTTTGACGTGCTCAATTCCCTTACCGAACTTGCCGCCAGGCACGGCTTGGACGGAAATGTATGGCACGATTACCTGGCCTTTATCCTTGCCCAGCATGAAAACGCTTTCAGTACAGCCTGTGAGGTCAGGGGAAATGTATCCGGCAGCATCCGGATCATGGCCGAACATGATTTTAAGAAGATCAGGGAATGGTTCAGGCTCGATCTTCTTTCACTGGACAGAAAATACGGCACAGATCTTTTCGGCGTGCTGGCAGATTATAAAAGCGTATCCGGCAGCAGCAAGGTCTACAACCAGAGAGTCAGAGACCGTATCCTGATGCTTGCAAAAGAGCTTTCAAATGCTGCCAATGAAGAAGAGTTTACCAATGCGGTGACGGATTTCTATAAGCATTTCGGCGTCGGCAAATTCGGTCTTCACAAAGCGTTCCGGATCGAGAACAATGACGGAACAGTCGATATCGTTCCCATTACAAAGACTGAACACGTAAAGCTTTCTGATATTATCGGCTATGAATCCCAGAAAGCACTGCTCGTTGAAAATACGGAAGCATTCCTGAACGGAAAACGCGCCAATAACGTGCTTCTTTACGGAGACGCCGGGACCGGAAAATCCTCCAGCATCAAGGCGATCATGAATGAATATTATGACAGGGGACTTCGCCTGATCGAGCTTTACAAACACCAGATGCGTGACATTACCGAAGTGCTCGCGCAGATCAAGAACCGGAATTACAAATTCATCCTGTATATGGACGATCTGTCCTTTGAGGAATTCGAGACGGATTATAAATACATGAAGGCCGTCATTGAAGGGGGCATGGAGCGCCGCCCTGAGAATGTACTGTTGTATGCGACCAGCAACCGCAGACATCTGATGAAGGAAACGTTCTCTGATGCCAGGACCGGAGATGACGATCTCCATCCTACCGACAGTATACAGGAAAGATTGTCGCTTGCAGCCCGATTTGGTATCCAGATCTATTACGGAAAGCCTGTGAAAAAAGAATATATGGATATCGTACGGGGCATTGCCAAAAAAGAAGGGCTTCTTCTGTCAGATGAAGAGCTTATGCTGCTGGCAAATCAGTGGGAACTGTCGCACGGCGGCAGAAGCGGCAGAGCTGCCAGCCAGCTGGTAACGTATCTTCTCGGAAAACAATGAACAGGATCATTAAAGGCAGGCCGGATGGCCTGCCTTATTCATTACTCTTTTTCCATTTCTTCTGCAGTTCCCTCTTCAGGCTGCGGATCCGCGTCTTCCTCCGTCTGCGGATTTTCGCTTTCTCTCACCTTTGTAATGCCTGCAACTGTCGTGCCGTCCGGCATATTGACGAGCTTAACGCCCGAGGCGATCCTGCCGGTCGTAGAGATATCCGCGATCCGGATCCGGATCATGATTCCGTCCGTTGTGATGATCAGGATCTCCCTGTCTTCGGTAACAGCCTTCGCGCCGAAGATCTTGCCGGTCTTTTCAGTGATCTTGTAAGTCTTGATTCCTTTTCCGCCGCGGTGGTGAAGCGGGAAAGCATCCAGCTTCGTTTTCTTTCCCATCCCGTTCTCGGAAACAATAAGAAGGCTCTCGCCCTGGGAATCCAGCTGCATGGCTACCACTTCATCATCCACATCCAGATTCATTCCCCGAACACCCATAGACTGACGTCCGGTAGGCCTGACTTCATTTTCGTTGAAGCGGATACACATGCCGTTCCTTGAGATCATGAATACATCGCGGTCTCCGTCGGTATCCTTTACTTCAATCAGTTCATCGTCATCCCGGATCGTGATGGCCGCCAGTCCGGTCTTCCGGATATTGGCATACTCCGGTACCGCTGTTCTCTTCACGATACCCTGTTTGGTAGCCATCAGGAGATAATGATCATTATCGATTCCCTTGACACTGATCATGGCAGTGACTCTTTCTTCCGGCTGCAGCTGCAGAAGATTCACGATTGCAGTTCCTCTGGCAGTACGTCCGGCTTCCGGAATCTCATAGGATTTAAGCCTGTATACCCGTCCCTTATTGGTAAAGAAGAGAAGTGTGCGATGGTTCGTCGTCATCAGAAGATCTTCTATGGTATCTTCTTCAATCGTCTGAATCCCCTTAATTCCCTTGCCGCCGCGGTTCTGGGAACGGAACTGTTCCACATCCATTCTCTTAACATAACCGAGACGTGTCATGGCGATCACAGTAGGATCATCGGGAACCATGTCTTCTATAGAAATTTCATCTTCATCAATACCGATCCTGGTACGTCTGTCATCGCCGTATTTTTCAGCAATCGCATGGATCTCTGTCCTGATCACGCCGAGCAGAAGTTTTTCATCGGCAAGGATCGCCTTCAGTTCAGCGATCCTGATCTCCAGATCCTTAAATTCATTTTCGATCTTTTCCCGTTCCAGACCTGTCAGAGCGCGCAGACGCATATCCACGATTGCCTGGGCCTGGGCATCTGAAAGACCGAATCTTTCTATGAGGGCATTCTTTGCTTCCTGTGTATTGGCAGAAGCTCTGATCAGTGCGATCACTTCATCGATATTATCAAGCGCGATCAGCAGTCCCTGCAGGATATGAGCGCGTTCTTCCGCTTTATTGAGCTCATATTTTGTACGCCTGGTGATCACATCTTTTTGATGATCCAGATAGTAGTAAAGCATCTGCTTCAGATTCAGGACCTTCGGCTCATTGCCGACAAGCGCCAGCATGATCACGCCGAAGCTGTCCATCATCTGTGTATGTTTATAAAGCTGGTTCAGGATCACATTCGGATTCACATCTCTTCTCAGTTCGATACAGATCCTCATACCGAAACGGTCTGATTCATCGCGCAGATCCGTGATGCCGTCGATCTTCTTATCCTTTACAAGCTCGGCGATCTTCTCGATCAGCCTTGCTTTATTGACCATGTAAGGGATCTCGGAAACAACGATCCGGTTCTTTCCGTTCGCCATCGGCTCGATATCTGTAATTGCACGCACACGGATCTTTCCGCGGCCTGTGCGGTACGCTTCTTCGATTCCCATTCTTCCGAGAATTTCAGCACCGGTAGGGAAATCAGGACCCTTTACGATTGCAATGAGCTCGTCAATCTCAGTCTCGCGATCCTCATTCACTTTATTGTCAATGATCTTCTCCACAGCAGAAATGACCTCCCGGAGATTATGGGGAGGAATATTCGTTGCCATGCCGACTGCAATGCCGGAAGCGCCGTTGACAAGAAGATTCGGATATCTCGAAGGAAGAACGACCGGCTCTTTTTCCGTTTCATCAAAGTTCGGAATGAAATCAACGGTATCTTTATTCAGGTCCGCTGTCATCTCCATGGAAATCTTCGAAAGCCTGGCTTCCGTATAACGCATGGCAGCCGCACCGTCGCCATCAATAGAACCGAAGTTCCCATGCCCATCGACAAGCGGATATCTGGTATTGAAATCCTGCGCAAGCGTGACCAGCGCGCCGTAAATGGAGCTGTCTCCATGCGGATGATATTTACCCATGGTATCGCCGACGATACGCGCGCATTTTCTATGCGGCTTATCCGGCCCGTTGTTCAGTTCGATCATGGAGTAAAGGATACGGCGTTGCACGGGCTTTAAGCCGTCTCTCACATCCGGGATGGCACGGGAGACGATGACGCTCATGGCGTAATCCACATACGAATCCTCCATAGTCCTTTTCAAATCTATATCATGGATCCGGTCAAAATCAAAAATATGCTCGTCCATGTAAACTCCTTACTGAAAGTTATTTATAATTTTAAAATCATTAGTCCATTGCAATTTCATTTTTCCATGAACAGCTCTGCAGTACAGTATGTACCTGAAACTGTAAGTGGAGAGCGACAGATTCGGGCGAACTTGTCGACGGAGGGCAAACACGCTTTTTGTTTGACCGAAGGAGTGCAGATAGTTCGTCCCGTAATCGAAGCAATCGGAGCGCCCTGTTTCAGGTACATACTGTACTGCCGAGCGTCACTTTCATTGCATGAAAAAGTTTTTCAATCTTTTGTTTCTTACAATTCTCTGACTGATATTTATTAAACGTCCAGATTTTTCACAAACTTTGCATTTGCCTCTATGAACTCTCTTCTCGGTTCTACCTTATCTCCCATCAGCGTCGTGAACGTCACATCGATCTCCGATTCCGTTTCATTATCCATGACGACTCTTCTCAGAATCCTCTTTTCAGGATCCATGGTCGTCTCCCAAAGCTGATCGGCATCCATCTCACCGAGTCCCTTATAACGCTGGATCTTGTTATTCTGATCTCTTCCGATCTCTGTCAGGATCTCATTCAGCTGATCATCGCTGTACGCATACCATACTTTCTTATTCTTTTCCACTTTGTAAAGAGGAGGCTGCGCCAGATATACATACCCCTGTTTGATCAGTTCCGGCATAAATCTGTACAGGAATGTCAGCAGAAGTGTACTGATATGCGCGCCGTCCACATCCGCATCCGTCATGATAATGATCTTATGATATCTCAGTTTGGAAATATCAAAATCATCATGGATACCGGTACCGAAAGCGGTGATCATAGCCTTAATTTCAGCATTCGCATAGATCCTGTCCAGTCTCGCTTTCTCAACATTCAGGATCTTTCCGCGGAGCGGAAGGATCGCCTGGGTATCCCTGGATCTTGCAGATTTTGCGGAACCGCCGGCGGAATCCCCCTCTACAATATAGATCTCGCATTTTTCAGGATCCTTGTTGGAACAGTCTGCCAGTTTTCCGGGAAGTGCCATGCCATCCAGTGCTGTTTTCCTTCTTGTGAGATCCCTTGCTTTTCTGGCAGCTGCTCTCGCCCGCTGCGCCAGGATCGCCTTATCACAGATGATCTTTGCGATCGTAGGATTCTGCTCCAGGAAATACGTGACCTGCTCGCTGACAACACTGTCTGTGGCACCTCTCGCTTCCGAATTGCCAAGCTTCTGCTTGGTCTGTCCTTCGAACTGCGGATCTTCGATCTTAATGCTGACGATTGCCGTAAGACCCTCTCTGATATCGTCACCGGACAGATTCTGCTCACTGTCTTTCAGAAGTTTCTTCTCCCGGGCATAGTCATTAAATGTCTTGGTAAGCGCATTCTTGAATCCGGTAAGATGCGTTCCTCCTTCCGGCGTAATGATATTGTTTACAAATGTATATGTACTTTCCGTAAAGGAGTCGTTGTGCTGGAAAGCGACTTCTACATATACACCGTCTCTCTGGCCTTCACAGTAAATGATCTTATCATACAGTGCTGTTTTGCTCTTGTTCAGATAAGTGACAAATTCCTTGATACCGCCTTCATAGTGGAAGGTACGTTCCTTCTTTTCTTCCCTGTCATCCCTGAGAATGATCTTCAGATTCTTCGTCAGGAATGCAGTCTCTCTGAGACGCGTTTTCAGTGTATCAAAATCAAATACCGTCTCTTCGAATATTTCCGGATCAGGCAGGAATGTTATCTTGGAACCGGTCGAACCGGGATCGCATTCTCCGATGATCTTCAGCTTGCAGACTGCTTTTCCCCTTTCATACCGCTGGAAATAAAGCTTTCCGTCATGCCTGATCTCTACTTCGAGCCATTCGGAAAGCGCATTTACGACAGATGCACCTACACCATGCAGTCCTCCGGATACTTTGTATCCCCCGCCGCCGAATTTTCCGCCGGCATGAAGGATCGTAAATACGACTTCTACGGCGGGAATTCCCGCTTTCGGATGCATTCCCACAGGAATACCGCGGCCGTTATCCATGACCGTCACGGAATTATCCGCATTGATCTGTACATCGATCGTATTGCAGTATCCTGCAAGTGCCTCATCCACAGCATTATCAACGATCTCATAGACAAGATGATGAAGACCGCGCAGTGAAGTGGTCCCGATATACATGCCGGGACGTTTTCTGACGGCTTCCAGTCCTTCCAGGATCTGTATCTGTTCCGCATCATACGGCTTGTTTTCAGTCATTTCCTCTTTTAATGTTTCTTCCATATTTTTCCTTTATTCTTTCTCGGAAATGCTTCCGTGTTCCACATAAAATGTCCTGTCAATATGGATGTTTTCCGTGATGAATTCATCCAGACCGGTACATGTAATAAAAGTCTGTACGCCCTGAAGAGCAGACAGAAGATGCTCCTGTCTTCCGGAATCCAGTTCCGAAAAAACATCATCCAGAAGAAGGATAGGCGCATCCTTCAAACGTTTTTTTACAAGTTCAATTTCTGAAAGTTTCAGAGACAGGGCTGCAGTCCTTTGCTGCCCCTGGGAACCATATCTTCTGATATCAATTCCGTCCACCAAACACTCTATATCGTCTCTGTGCGGTCCTGTCAGTGTCGTCCTCGCACCAAGATCCCTTGCTCTTTTTCTTTTCAGTTCTTCCGAAAAGGATTCTTCCGTAACATTGGGAGCATATTTTATATCGATCTGTTCTCTTCCTCCGGTAAGAGACGAATGGATTTCCTGTATAACAGGAGAAATTTCTTTAATGAAACGTTCTCTTTCTTTGATGATGATCTTTCCGAATCCTGAAAGCTGCTCATCCCAGACATCCACAGTATCCAGAAGAGAACCGTTTTCCTCGCAGTCTTTTAATAGTTTGTTTCTCTGCATAAGAGCCCTGTTATAGCTTGAAAGCGAACGGGTATAAAACGAATCAAGCTGGCAGAGCTCCATATCCATGAACTTTCTTCTCTCTGCCGGAGAACTTTTGATGATGGAAAGATCTTCCGGCGAGAAAAAGATCACATTGATGTTTCCGAACAGTTCCGATACTTTTCGGATCGGTATGCCGTTGATAGCCACTCCCTTGCTTTTTCCGGACCGAAGATGCATGTCGATCCTTAAAGGACCGTCTCTTCTTTCGGCTGTCATTTTGATATGCGCTTCTTCTTTTTCAAAATCGATCAGTTCCCTGTCACGGGTCGCTCTGTGCGATCTGGAAGTCGCACAGACATAGATCGATTCCAGAAGATTAGTCTTTCCCTGGGCATTGTCCCCGTAAAAAACATGGACACCCGGAGAAAAGGAAAGATGACATTCGGGTATATTTCTGAAATGAGAAAGACTTAGGGAAGTCAGGATCATATTCAGTTCCTTTCCCCTTCAACGGTCACTTCTTCACCGTGAAAGGAAATCACATCGCCAGGAATGCACTTTTTGCCGCGCATTGTACACACTTCACCGTTGACAGCAACATTTCCGGAGAGTATTTCTTCTTTTGCTTCGGCACCGGAACCAACAAGGTCGCAGGCTTTTAGGAGCTGGCCGAGTTTGATGTAATCATCGCGGATGGTAAATGAAAGCATGATGTAAGTCCTTTATAAAAATGATGGGAAAACGTATAAGCTCAGATCGCTCCGCTGCCCCTGGCAGCTCTCGCGATCTGCCCGAACATTCGCAAATCGAATCGCTCGTGGGAGCAATTTTTTATTTTTCCTGAAGTGTCGCGATCCTTTTTTGCTCATATTCGGTTGCCTTGCTTGAAACATATGCAGCTGTTCATGCAAGCATGACATCTGCATATGTTTCAGCAAGAGCTTATACGTTTAAATTTACCGGCAGGATCAGATATATATACCGCTGCTCTTCATCTCTTATAAAGCATGGAGATCTGTGATCCGTCATGAACAGCTTAATCTCTTCATCGTCAATGACCCTCATGCAGTCCAGAAGGAATCTGGGATTAAACGCGATCATCAGATCATTCCCTTTTTTATCGATTTCGATCTCATCCTTCATAGACCCCATCATAGAGGTCAGTGAAAGTTTCATTTCTTTTTCCCTGACATCCATGACCAGCGGTTTTTTATCGGATTCCCTGATCAGAAGAATGGAACGGTCAATAATATCCGTAAAGTCCTTCTTATTGAGGGTCACCTTGGTTTCATAATCTCCGGATATCATTCTTTCGATATTGAAATACTCTCCCTCGATCAGCCTTGAAAGGACCATCGTATCGCCGAACTCGAACAGGATGTGGTTCTTTGCAAAGAAAACATAAACATCCTTCTCTCTGTCTCCCGGAATGATCCGCTGTATCTCATTCAGTGTTTTTCCGGGAACGACCACTTTTTTATCAGAATAGTTATCTCTTAAGACCTCTTTCCTGACAGCGATCCTGTGTCCGTCCAGCGCTGCAATCCGAAGCATGCCGTCTTTCACCTCGAAAAGTTCTCCTGTCATCAGCTTGTTGTTCTCATTTGCAGCTGCGGAAAATATCGTCTGTCTGATCATTTCCTTTAAAGTAAATTCGGAAAGGCAGATATAGTCCTTCTTTTCCATCACCGGCATGGCAAGGAAATCTTCTCCGTCCCTGGAAGGAACTGTAAAGCTTGCTTTGCCGCTTTTGATATTTACTGTATCACCGTCTCCGGAGGAGATATAAACTTCTTCATCCGGAAGCTTTCTTACAATTTCCGAGAAAAGTTTGGCATCGATCGCTGTTTTTCCGCTTTCCGTGATCACCGCGGGAACAGAGGTCTCAATGGCCAGTTCCATATCATTTCCGGTAAGCCGGACGGTATCCGCAGAAGCATCCAGAAGAATGCATTCAAGGATCGGCATCGTCGTTTTGGAAGAGACTGCTTTTATTACCATGTTTATACCGTTCATCAGATCGGTCTTAAAGAAATTAACTTTCATAGAGCGCTCCTTCATAAATGAATTATTAGTAAGTCCTTAGAAGTAATAGTAGTAGGGGTTGTGGATTGGTGGAAACAGCATCAAAAGCCTTGAAAGATAAGCGTTTCCGATGGGAAAAAGTGTGTTGTGAACCTCTGATTCCGCAGGGGAAACATCCTCTTTTTTCAACACAGGCAGCAGCTGTTTCAATAGTCCGGTAACCCAGTCCGCAAGATAATCCACATGAGTTCACCTGTCTTCTCTGTGAAAATGTGAAAAGAAAAGTGAACTGTCATTTTTGAATTTTCCACATTAAATCGCTAAAATTTGTGGAAAATGTGGAAAACTTACAAAAATCAGCCGGGATTTATCTTTTTTATAAGAGTATCGACCGATTTTTTAAGATCATCGTCATCGGTTAACGAAGATTCCAGTTTTTCAACGCTGTGCATGACCGTGGAATGATCCTGCCCGAAAATTTCACCGATACTGTCGAAGGTCATGCCGATCATATCTCTGATCAGATACTGGGAGATCTGGCGCGGGATCAGAATATTGCGGCTGCGTCTCTTCGACATCACTTCCGAAGGATTGACATGATAGTGGTTGGACACTACTTCTATAATATAATCGGAAGTGATCTCCCGCTTGGAGTGCGGATTAATGACATCCTTCAGCACTTCCTTGGCCTGTTCCAGATCAATATCTTCCGTCTTGATATTCTTCAGTTTTGCAAGAAGCATGATTTTCTGGATCGATCCTTCCAGATTCCTGATATCGCTTACTACATTGGCCGCGATATACTGGATCACCTGATTGTCGATGTTTACCTGCTTTCCCTCTTCCCGGAGCATCTCTTCTTTCTTCCGGAGAATGGCTACCCTTGTTTCATAATCCGGAAGCCCAATGTCTACGATCGGGCCCCAGCCGAATCTGGTCGTCAGCCTTTCTTCCAGCGTGACGAATTCTTTCGGAGGACGATCGCTGGAAAAAACGATCTGTTTTTTGGATTCATAAAGTGTATTGAAAGTATTGAAAAGCTCTTCCTGTGTACTTTCTTTATTGATAATGAACTGGATATCATCGATCAGAAGAGCATCGGCGTTTCTGTATTTTTCACGGAATTCTTCGGTGGACATTCCCTTTTTGTTATTAAAGAGAGCGTCGATCAGATCATTTGTGAATTTTTCACAGGAAACGAGCACTACTTTTGCCTGTGGATTGTCCTTCAGCATAAAATGGGCTATGGCATGAAGAAGATGCGTTTTTCCAAGGCCGGGACCGCCGTAAATAAAAAGAGGATTGAATTCATCGCCCGGTCTTTCCGCAACAGCCAGGGACGCTGCATGGGCATGGGAATTGTTTCTTCCCACAACAAAATTTTCAAATGTATATCTTGGATTGAGCCCTACATGATAGGCGGCCTGCGGAATCTTTTTAATTTCATCCTTTTTCTTTTTTACACTGTCCGGTGTGGTGATATTGATCTCACAGTGAATTCCGGTGATCTCTTCCACGGCGACCTGTATAAAAATACTGTATCTTTTGTTGACATAACTGGCAGCCATTCTGTCTTCCATCTTATCACCATGGATAAGAAGCGTCAGAACGCCTGTCTTCTCATCAAAAGAATGTATCGTAAGAGGAGCGATCCAGGTATCGAAGGAGACGGTTCCCAGATAAGGATCCTCTTTCAGAAAGTTCAGTACTTCATTCCATTTTTCTCTGATCTTTTTTTCCATGGCTCACCGGTATTATTAATATAAGGAAATAATTTTTCAGGAACGGTTTTGGTATATAGTGCCAGTCCATAACATTTTACATCAAAAACAGCCGGAATTCAATGTAAAAATACCCATAGAAGAATCTGTGGGATCGTTGTTCAGTGGAAAACTTTTTACTCGGGAAAAGGCAGTCTGTATGCCGTATTTAAGGGGTTATAAAGGGAATAAACACAGGTTTTCCACATCGTTTTCCACATAATGTGGAAAAACAGGCATGATTTTTTTAGAAATAACAACAGTTTTGCGCTTGACGAGCATATTGCCTCTGGCTATAATATATAAAGTTTAGAATCCGGTCAGTATCTCTATTTTTATGTGCATTTGATACGGATGGCTTATCTGCGGATCGGCGGATGATTTCATTACAAAGGAGGTGTTACAAATGAAAATGACATTCCAGCCTAAAAAAAGGCAGCGTGCGAAAGTTCATGGTTTCCGTTCACGCATGAGCACAAGAGGCGGCAGAAAGGTACTTGCAGCAAGACGTGCGAAAGGAAGAAAGCAGCTCTCGGCCTGATGCTAATGCCGGGAAAATAAAATGGAGCGATTTGTTTCATTAAGAAAAAATATTGATTTCGGAAGGGTCTACCGGCAGGGCAGATCCTGTGGAAACCGGCTGCTCGTTATGTATGTACTTCCGGGCGGCCGTGATCATATCGGACGAGTTGGGATCTCAGTCAGCAAAAAGGTGGGCAACAGTGTAGTGCGCCACCGTATAAAGCGTCTCATAAGAGAAAACATCAGGCTGAATCTTGATATGTATGACAATAGCAGCGATTATGTAATCATAGCGCGGAAAGGCGCTGAGGATGCTTCCTATCATGAGATAGGAAAAGCACTGGAAAAACTGATCAAAAAGCATAAGGAAAGTGATCATGCATCATGCTGAAGAAAATTGTGATCTTTCTTATAAGGTTCTACAGAAAGAATATTTCTCCTTATAAAAGCTTTACACGCTGCAAATATATTCCGACATGTTCGGAATATGCTATCGAGGCCATTGAAAAATACGGAGTCCTGAAGGGAGGACTTCTTTCAGCCTGGAGAATTTTAAGATGCAATCCTTTTTCAAAGGGAGGATTTGATCCCGTTCCGTAAACCGGAATCTGATTTGGAGGAAAGTATGTTATTATTAGCTGCACAAGCTGCACAGCGGACATCCACAGTCGGTGATTGGCCGATCATTAAGCAGATAGCTTACTTGCTTGGTTTTGTAATGAGGGGAATCTTTGTAGGACTTTCGTCCATGGGAATCCTCAACATAACCTTATGCATCGTATTATTTACAATAATCACCAGAATGATCCTTCTGCCTCTGACGATTCAGCAGCAGAAGTTTTCAAAATTGAACGCTGTGATGTCTCCGGAACTCCAGGCTCTTCAGAAAAAATACCAGGGAAAAAGAGACCAGGCTTCCATGAGCAAAATGCAGGCTGAACAGCAGGCTTTATATGACAAATATGGTGTTTCGATGTCAGCGGGATGCCTGCCTTCCCTTATCCAGATTCCACTTCTGTTCGCTCTTTATCCGGTCGTTTATAATATGGAAAAATATGTACCGGAGCTGGCAAATTTTTCAGCAGAAGAGCTTACAAAAATGTATACCATTTTTGGTATCTATCTGAAGGATTCACCCAAACTCGGCATGAATGCTTCAATGCTTATACCGATCCTGGCCGGACTGGCACAGTTCCTGTCGGTTCAGCTGATGTCGGTAAATCAGCCGCAGATGGACAGCAAGTCCACTATGGCAAGCAGCATGAAAACGATGAACTATACCATGCCGCTTATGTCTGTATTTTTCTGTTTTACGTTCCCTGCATTTATCGGCGTATACTGGATCACCATGTCAGTCGTTATGGTCATCCAGCAGCTGTTCATCAACCAGTGGCTTAAAAAAGTGGATGTTGATGAACTGATAAAGAAGAGCGTTGCAAAGAGGAATAAGAAAAGGGCCAAGAAGGGCCTTCCTCCCATTAATGAAAAGGCGAATATTTCGACAAAGAGGATCAATACGCCTGCAGAACCCAAAACAGAGCCTAAGATTGATTACGGCGAGAGGGCTAAAAAAATACAGGATTCCACAGACTATTATGAAAAGAAGGCTGCGAAACCCGGAAGTCTTGCGGCAAAAGCCGGTATGGTAAAGGATTACAATGAAAGGCACAAAAAGTAAGGAGAGAATATGAGTTACATTACTTTTACCGGGAAGAACAAAGAGGAAGCGCTCAATGCGGCAAAGGAAAAATTCGGTGTGCCGCTTACAGAGATCGAGTATGAAGTAGTTGATGAAGGAAGCACCGGTTTTCTCGGAATCGGAAGCAAGCCTGCACAGATAAAGGCAAAAAAGAAATTCACACTCACCTCCGCTGCTGAAGATTTTCTCGCGGATGTATTCGGAAGGATGGATCTGAAGGTAGATCTTGATACCGTATATAATGAGGAAGAAAAGACCATGGATATCGACCTGAAGGGCGACGACATGGGCATCCTGATCGGAAAAAGAGGACAGACGCTGGATTCTCTCCAGTATCTTACAAGCCTTGTAGTCAACAAGTATTCTGATGAATATGTCAGAGTAAAACTTGATATCGAGAACTACAGAGAGCGCAGAAAAGAAACACTTGAGAACCTTGCAAAGAACATTGCTTCCAAGGTAAAGAGAACACACAGAGAAGTTTCTCTGGAGCCGATGAATCCTTATGAGAGAAGGATCATTCATTCCACACTCCAGGCTGACAAATATGTAGTTACCAGAAGTGAAGGGGAAGAGCCTCACAGATTCGTGATCGTAGCGCCCAAGAAAGAAAGACGTGAAGGCGGCTACAGATCCGACAGAGGATTCCAGAAGAACGAAGGAAGAGGAAACTACAACAGAGGAAAGAAGTCTTCCGTGGTCTACAAGGATCATGATGACAGCCAGACAAACGAAGGAAACGAGAAGAAGTCCGGAAACAGGACCTACGGCTACAGGACCTTCGGATATACAAGACGTGAAGAGACAGTTGCCACATCAAAGCACAATTTTGATACGGTAGACGATCATGGCTTCCATGAGACAGAGGATATTGATATAGAGGATTGATAAAAACAGACCCGAGCACATTATGTGTTCGGGTCTGCTGATAAGAAAAGGATTTTTTCATGATGTCTTCGGATACTATTGCCGCCATTGCAAGCGGACTGACACCTTCCGGGATCGGGATCATAAGGGTCAGCGGTCAGGAAGCGGTATTAAGCGTAAACAGCATATTTGAAGGAAAAGATCTCAGAGAAGAAAAGCACAGAGGACTTTTTTACGGTCATATCAAAGCGGATGGAAACGTGATCGATGAAGTGATCGTTCTTGTTATGAGATCTCCGAAAAGCTATACCGGTGAGGATGTCTGTGAAATCCAGTGCCACGGCGGGCCTTTTGTGATGCAGAAGATCCTGAAAGCCGTACTGGATACCGGAGTAAGACCCGCAGAACCCGGAGAATTTACCAAAAGAGCTTTTTTATCCGGAAGGCTTGATCTGGCCCAGGCGGAAGCTGTCATGGATATTATCCGTGCTGAAAATGAAAAAGCAGCTGTCATCTCTGCAAAACAGATTTCCGGAGATCTGTCCGAAGAGATCAGATTCATTCGGAAAACAATCCTGAATGATACGGCAAGGATCGAGGCATCTCTGGATGATCCGGAGCATCTTTCCCTGGATGGGTTTCAGGAAGATTTTTTTCCCCGACTGGAGGATACCATAAAGAAGCTTGGCAGCCTTGCTGATTCTTTTGAGGAAGGCAGGATCCTGACCGAAGGAATTAAAACAGTCATTCTTGGTAAACCGAATGTGGGAAAATCTTCGATCATGAACAGGCTTCTCGGTGAAGAGCGTGCGATCGTAACAGAATATGCAGGTACCACCAGAGATGTTATTGAAGAAAATCTGAGAATGTCAGGTTTTTCCCTGAAGCTTGTCGATACCGCCGGCATCCATGATACGGATGAGCCGGTGGAAAAGATCGGCATTGAAAAGGCTTCTGCGCAGGCAAAGGAAGCAGATCTCCTGTTTTTTGTTGCCGATTCTTCCGATGATTTTTCAGAGGAGGATGAAGAGATCCTCTCCTTCCTGTCTGGAGAAGAATTAAAAGATAAAAAAGTGATCGTTCTCCTGAATAAAAGTGATCTGGTGCAGCGCACAGATGCAGAATTCCTCAGAATCAAGACCGGATTTCCCGTTTTTGTTATTTCCGCAAAGGAAGCACAGGGAATCGAGGAAATCAAAAAATATATTTCCGAACTGTTCATGAGCGGAAAAATCGGTGATGACAGTCAGATGATCATTACCAATGTAAGACATCAGCAGCTCCTGAAAGAGGCAGCAGAACATCTGAAATATGTAAAGAAAAGTATGGAAGACGGCATGCCGGAGGACTTTTACACGATCGATCTGATGGCTGCTTACGAAGCACTCGGTAAGATTACAGGAGAGACTGCCGGAGAAGACCTGGTCAATGAGATATTCTCAAAATTCTGTATGGGAAAATAATATTCTGATTCATCGGCAAAAGTATAAACGACTGCACAGATGAATCTCACTGATATAGAAAACTGTTATTTTTAAAGGATCGTTATATGGATCATCATAACTTTGATGTAATCGTAATTGGAGCCGGTCATGCGGGTTGTGAAGCTGCGCTTGCCTCTGCAAGACTTGGTATGAAGACGCTCATCTTTACCACCAGTATCGAGAGCGTTGCCATGATGCCCTGCAATCCCAATGTAGGCGGTACTTCCAAAGGACATCTTGTGCGCGAGATCGATGCGCTCGGCGGCGAGATGGGAAAGAATATCGATAAAACATTTATTCAGTCCAAGATGCTGAACCGGTCAAAAGGACCTGCCGTCCATTCCCTCCGGGCTCAGGCGGATAAGCAGGCTTACAGCAGGGAAATGCGTCTGACGCTGGAACATACGGAAAATCTGTATCTTCGTCAGGCGGAAGTCACGGATCTTCTGACAGATTCCGGAAAAGTATGCGGCGTCATGGCAAGAGGGGGATTGAAATTTTATTCCAAAGCGGTGATCCTCTGCAGCGGCACTTATCTGAATGCAAGATGCATTACCGGTGAAGAAAGCATTTATACCGGTCCGAACGGACTTCCGGCAGCAACGATGCTCTCCTCTTCTCTTTCCGCGGCAGGCATTAAGCTTCTCCGGTTCAAGACCGGTACGCCGGCACGTGTTGACGGCAGAACGGTGGATCTTTCCAAAATGGAGGAACAGAAAGGAGACGAAGTCATCACACCGTTCTCCTTTGCCTCTGATCCGGATGCCATGCAGAAAGAACAGGTTTCCTGCTGGCTTACTTATACAAACGAAAAGACCCATGAGATCATCCGGAATAATCTTGACAGATCTCCGCTCTTTTCCGGCGTCATTAAAGGCACCGGTCCGAGATACTGCCCTTCCATAGAGGATAAG
The DNA here is from genome assembly GCA_017431345.1 of Lachnospiraceae bacterium. Lineage (GTDB taxonomy): Bacteria > Bacillota > Clostridia > Lachnospirales > Lachnospiraceae > UBA3305. The sequence continues at coordinate 30,722 of JAFRLH010000063.1, forward strand.
GTGGTCCGTTTTGCAGAAAAGAACCGGCATCAGCTTTTTCTGGAGCCTGAAGGACTGTATACGGATGAGCTGTATATTTCCGGTATGTCCAGTTCACTCCCGGCCGATGTCCAGGAGGAAATGATCCATACCGTTCAGGGAATGGAAGATGCGCATATCGTCAGAAATGCCTATGCAATCGAATATGATCTGATTGATCCGAATCAGCTCTCCCTGTCACTGGAATGCAGAGTTCTTTCCGGATTGTTCAGTGCCGGCCAGGCTAACGGCAGTTCAGGGTATGAAGAAGCAGCCGCACAGGGACTGATCGCCGGAATCAATGCCGCAAGAAAGATCAAAGGACTGGATCCTCTCATACTGGACAGATCACAGGCTTATATCGGCGTCCTGATCGATGATCTTGTGACAAAAGAGAATTTTGAACCCTACCGGATGATGACGTCCAGAGCGGAATACCGTCTTCTGCTCCGGCAGGATAATGCGGATCTGAGACTCTCTCATATCGGTCATGAGATCGGACTGATCACCGGGGAAAGATATGAAAAGTTCCTTAAGAAGGAAAGCATGATTGCAGAGGAATGCAGAAGACTGGAAAATACCTATGCCGGCGCTACGGAGGAAGTCAATGCATTTCTGAATAAGTATGGTTCCACAAATCTGGTTTCCGGTATGAGTCTTGCGGAACTCTTAAAACGTCCGGAGCTGGATTATGAGAAACTGGCAGAAATCGACAGGAACCGGCCTGTTATTCCTGCAGATGCAGCAGAACAGGTAAATATTTCTCTGAAATACGAGGGTTATATTAAAAGACAAATGCAGCAGGTAGAACATTTCAGAAAACTGGAGGGAAAACTGCTGCCGGATGATATGGATTATGACGAATTGATCAATCTGCGTCTTGAAGCCAGACAAAAGCTTGGCAGATTCAGACCGAGGTCGATCGGACAGGCATCCAGAATATCAGGTGTGTCACCGGCTGATATTTCCGTATTGCTTGTGTGGCTGGAACAGAAGAACCAGATGAAGGAAAGGAGCTAGAAATGTATATTATTCATGTTACGTATGAAGTAAAGGATGGAATGCGGGATGCTTTTCTGAAGAAATTAAAAAAACTCGGAACAGCAGAATGCAGCCGCGCAGAAGAGGGAAATCTGGATTATACCTATTATATTTCTCCCGACAGGGAAGACATTGTGTTCCTGACAGAAGTCTGGGAGAGCATGGATGCGCAGAAAGCACATACGCAGACATCGCATTTTAAGGCGCTTGGTGAAATTAAGGGTGAATATGTACAGAATACTGTACTGAAGTTTTTTGACGGCGCAGTTCAGATCAACTGAGCTGTATTCTGATTCTTATTATCCGGAGTATATTTATGGATAAGAAGGAAATAATAAAAACTGCATTTGCTCTTGCAGAGCTGGAAATCAGCCCTGAACAGACAGAACAGTTCATGGCCTATGCCTCTCTTCTATCCGAGTGGAACGGGAAAATGAATCTGACGGCGATCACGGATTTCAATGAAGTGGTTTCAAAGCATTTTATTGACAGCCTGGCACCGATGTACGCGGATCTATTACAGACTAGAAATATAGGCAAAAAGACAGCAGATATAGGTACCGGCGCCGGATTTCCCGGTATTCCGCTGAAGATCATGAATCCCGGCATGGAGCTGACGCTTGTTGATTCCCTGAATAAAAGAATCGATTTTCTGAATGCCGTGATCAAGGAACTGGGCCTTAAAAAAGTTAGAACCGTTCATGCCAGAGCTGAGGATTTTGGAAGGGATCCACTTAACAGGGAAAAATATGACCTGTGTGTTTCCAGAGCAGTAGCAGATCTGGCTGTCCTGTCGGAATACTGTATTCCTCTTCTATCCAAAGGCGGTATGTTTATTGCTTATAAAGGCGGTGATGCGCGGGAAGAGATCCGGAATGCGGAAAGAGCTGTTAAAGTTCTTGGCGGTAAGATATTGAAAGAGAAAGAATTTATGATAAGCGGGACAGATTTTAAGAGGACGCTTGTGGTGGTGAGTAAAATTGATCATACGCCGAAGAAGTTCCCGAGAAAAGCAGGCATGCCAAAAAAGAGCCCGATCAGGTGATGATTTTTTATTCTTATTTGGAGATGGTAAACTGAAAAGTGACGCCCAGGGAAAGAAATATGTTTTGATTCACACTGTTGATCGTTTTTGCTTCTTTATTCATTTATATTTGCCTTGTATCTATTTATGACATATGTTATATTTATAATGGTCCGTTAGGAAGCAATCAATACTCTCCCGTTTCAGGGAATTATTAAGGAGGTTTCATTATGAGTGACAGCAGATTTTATATTTGCGAGCATTGCGGCAATCTGGTAGGTATGATCAATGATGCGGGAGTTCCGCTTGTATGCTGCGGTCAGAAAATGACTAAGCTGGAGCCCGGCACAGTTGAGGCTTCTCACGAAAAACATATTCCTGTTGTAGCTGTTGACGGATGCAAAGTAAAGGTTTGTGTTGGGTCAGCTGCACATCCGATGCTTGAAGCACACAGCATTCTCTGGGTATATCTGCAGACAGATAAAGGCGGTCAGAGAAAATGTCTTGAAGTAGGCGGTGCTCCCGAAGTGGAATTCGCCCTTACCGAGGATGAGAAGCCCATTGCAGCTTATGCGTATTGCAATCTGCATGGACTTTGGAAAGCAGATATTTAATTGTTTGCGATATGTTTTAAAAAAGACCGGTTCGCCGGTCTTTTTTTGTTTGTGTCACAACAAAAATAAACCCCCTGCTCTGCAGGGGGAGGGAAGATCTTTAGATAAAAGCAAAATCCCGTGTTAGTATAAATGTAGGTCTGCAAACCACAAATATAAAAACACGGGAGGTGTGCAAGTGAGCACAGA
>JAFRLH010000064.1 GCA_017431345.1 Lachnospiraceae bacterium
CTCGCAGCCCTTCTCTGCGTAATAGGTAAGCATCTCGGGGATCTTCTTCAGATCGTAACTCGTCACACAATCGGAGATGACATGCACCGTATATCCAGCCTTTGTCATATTGAAACAGGTAGATTTCACACAGGCCGTGGCATCCGCTCCAGTAATGTAAAACTCGTCGATGCCGTTTCTCTGGATGTACTCCGAAAAGTCTCTGCTGGTCAGCGAATTGGCCTTCGTCTTTACAAAAATCTGGTTCGACACCACCTTCAGTTCCGGAGCAAGCTCCGCACCTTTTGTATCCGGTTTGAACGTCCGCGTACCAGGTGAAAGATTATTGTGCTTGATATATATAACCGTCATTCCCAGATCCACGGCCCAGTCAATGGCGGCGTTGATGTTGTCGATGATATCCTTGTAGTGCTTCGTAATGTCATTCTGGATGTCGATTACAACAAGGGCTTTTTTATTCATTACAGCAGCACCTCCTTTGCCTTCATATTTCATCTGTGTAAACCGGATGCCGTTCACCGTCTTTTCCTCATCGGTCGGCACAAACCCAATCGCCTTATAGAAGGGAAGACCATACGGTGAAGAATTGAGGGTGATCGTCTCGTTCGGATAATCTTCAAGCAAATGCCGAAACATCCTTGTACCGACCCCGCGCCGGTGATACCTACCGTCCACAAAGAAAAAGCAGATATGTTTTATCTCCGGCCTGATGGCGATCTCCCCGACCAGCTTTCCTTCATCAAAAGCACCATAATAATGCAGCCCGGACAGATATCCCTCATCGTGAATACATTTTCGGAACTCCTCTGTTCCCTCCGGCGCGTAATCAGGAGATTCATACTCGGAAAACACTCTCCAAGCCAGTTCCAATGCTGCCTGCCTTTCATCTTCGGACAGCCTGCGGATCGTAAAGCTGTTCTCTCCGTTACTCTTGTCACTTTTCAGGACTTCACAAAAAGCATCCGCATCTCCTGCCGCTCCATCAAAGTGATAATCATATTCCCCGGTATCAAAAATCCCATGCCTTCTCTCCAGCATTAGGGCAACCGATTTAGGCAGCGTTCCATGCATTCTCGCTGTAAATCGTTCCTTAATTGTCTCCAGGTCTGCCGTCACGAGAATCCGGACTGCCCCGTCCGGGAGCAGTTTCACATGCTCCGGATCGGCAATCACATAAATGATGTTTTCTCCGGACACGGCCCTGCGGAGCTTCTCCCTAAAAAGGGAAACAGCTTCACTTTCCGACTTCGCCATCCGCAGGTAATCTTTCCCGGTTATGATTTCTGCCCCGAATTCTGTTTTTATCTTTTCTGCAAGGGTGGATTTTCCGCTGCAGTTTTCCCCGATAATGCCAAATACCATAAGATCAGCTCCTCACCAATGCTTCCCGGCCTGTCAGATTCTTAAGCCATCGCTCCTTCTTCAGCCAGACATGGAAGACCGCTACTTTAACCAGGTCAATGAGCTTCACGCAGCCGTACATCCAGACTGGCCCTACCTCTGTATACCGTCCAAGCAGGATCACCATCGGGATCATCACAAACAGTGTCAGCAAAGAGTCCGCGTAAGCTCCCATGGCCGTATCCCCGCCGGCCCTGGCGACAGCCTGCTGGGTATTCATATAGACCCATACCGGCATGAACAGCGCCATCAGCATGACCATGTTCCGGCAGATGGCGACCGCACTCGTACTGAGTCTTCCGAAGACGACCGGAACGATCAGCGTTGTCCCGAACCCGAAGGCCATCATCAGCAGGCCAAACACTGCGGAGCCGGAGAGCAGCCAGGTCTTTTCCTTCCTCGCTTCCTCAAGGTCTCCGGCACCCAGTGTTTTCCCGAGGATCACGCCGGTTGCGGAATAAATGCCTCCGAATGCCACGAAGAACAGGTTGGCGATCGCAAATCCGGAAGCCATCCCGGATACAACATCTGCGCCTCCCCTGCCGTTATAGATCGCCGTCGTTATGGTTTCGGAAAGCACCCATACCATTTCGCAAAACAGTACGAGGGAGCCCTTCACCAGCGTTTCCCTGAATTGTTTCCTGTTGATCCTCAGAAAATCAGCGGCCTTCACGGCAAACTCCGGCTTTGTCCGGACATAGATCACTATAAAGATCACAAATTCCAGTATCCTTGCAATGACTGTGGCCAGTGCAGCCCCTTCGACGCCCATTTTCGGGAATCCCAGGTTCCCGTAGATCAGCAGCCAGTTGAGCGTTGTGTTAGTCAGCGTAGCGGCTATCGTTACATACAACGGGATCCGGACTTTCCCCATGTCCCGCAGGGAGCTCGCGATGCACATCGATATGGTCACCGGGATGCCCATGAAAAACATAATGCGGATGTATTTTACCCCTTCGTTCAGGATCGGCCCGGCCTGACTGTTCCCGATCAGCATCAGTGACAGTACCTGCCGCGGGAACGCCATGCAGACCAGATAGTATGGGACAAATGCCGCAAAACCAAGGATGAGCTTGTAGCGGAATGCCTGTCCCATCCCTTCCCGGTCCCCGGCTCCATAGAACTGCGTCATAAAGATCCCGCCCGTCATGCAGATCGCATTGAGGAAGACCACAAATACAAACAGCACCTGCCCGGCGACATTTACGCCGGACATGGATACGTCGCCCAATCCGGAAACCATGAAATTGTCAA
>JAFRLH010000009.1 GCA_017431345.1 Lachnospiraceae bacterium
AAATTTGTGCTTATCCGTGTTTGGATTATTCTTTCGATTCGCTCGAAAATTTTTGTTTGCATCAGGCTTCACCCGATGCGAATTTTCTCGGAATTTTCGGAGTAAATAGAGTATACTGTTTATTTGTCAAGGTGCTTTTTCGACTGCCCCTCTCGGCGACAGCCATCAAAGATTATCACAACCGAAACCGTTTGTCAAGGGTTATTTTAAAAATATTTTTCGGGAGTGGGAATAATATTATATCTCACTTCCCGCAGAAAATCTACAAATATTTTTTGATTATTCTTCTCTTTTTTGTATGTTTTTGCGATTCCCCTATTTGACGTTTTCAAAGGATCATCTTTGTCATTTTTCACAGCAGAACGGACTGCCGCGGATACGACAGTCCGTTCTGTTATGCGCGGAGAAGAAGGGATTTGAACCCTTGCGCCGCTATTAACGACCTACTCCCTTTCCAGGGGAGCCCCTTCGGCCAGCTTGGGTACTTCTCCGAATTACTTTTTAAAGTATGAATTTGTTGCCGGCACCAAAGTGCTCGCAGCGAGCGGAGAGGGTGGGATTCGAACCCACGCGCCCTTGCGGACAAACGGTTTTCAAGACCGCCTCGTTATGACCACTTCGATACCTCTCCTTGTGAGACGCAACAAGTATGTTAGCACAACCGAAGACCTGTGTCAATACTTTTTGCGTGATTATTCCTGCAATCCGTTTTCCTCATTTCTCCGGCACTCTCAGTACGAACGCTTTAGTATATGTTCCGAACGGCTGTACAAGCAGGAGCTCCCATCCATGCATATCCGCGATCTTTTTGGAGATCGAAAGGCCGAGCCCGCTGCCTTTGTCGCCGCTGCGGGAATCATCTCCTTTGACGAACGGTTCAAACAGCTGTTCCGAATCCTTCTCTATCCTGACGCCCGTATCTGCAACCGCGATCTCTTCCATTCCGGCCAGCCGCTTTACCAATACAGCGATACGGGTACCGCTGCTGTTATGGCGCATGGCATTCACAAGCAGATTATTCAGGATCCGCCCCGCCTGCGCTTTATCCGCCTCCGCGATAAACGGTTCTTCGGGAATTTCCGCAAGAAGTTCCATGCCGGCGTCTTCCATGTCGGTATAGAGAGCAGCTGCAGTCTCAGCTGCCAGTTCATTGATATCACAATCTTTCTTCGTGAGCGCAAATCCCGTACTGCCGAGCTTAACATATTCAAAAAGAAGGTTGATCAGCGTGCTCATCCTGTCTGATTTGCGCCTTATAGCATCAATGTATTCCGCTTTCATCTCCGGATCCGTTACCACGCCGTCACTGATCGCGCCGGCATACCCGGAGATCGTCATGATCGGGGTACGGAGATCATGTGCAAAATCAGAGAGCATCAGATTGCGTTCTGCATATAATGCTTCGCGTTCTGCATCCCTGATCTTCTGCAGCTCATTGACTCTGGCCGTGACCAGTCTGGCATAAATGATCAGTCCGCTGACGATCGGTACAAGAAGAAGGAACAGCGAAAACATCAGGATCAGAAGCACCTGCGACCGCGCCAGGATCCCCAGCACTGCTCCCTGTGTATTGCCTGCCAGGATGATTCGCAGAATCGTGAGCAGATCTGTTCTCCGGACCAGTCCTGCATCCGATCCTGTATTGGCAAGATAGGCTGCGAGCGGAAGCAGAACGGTCTGCACAGCAAACTGCAGAAGCGCTTCTATTGCTCCTGCTGCCGCCGCGACCATCAGCAGTCTTGTGATTAAAAACGATTTCAGATTTTCCATGAAGAATACCCTCTCCCGTATCAGTCACGTTCCATCCTGTAGCCGAGTCCGCGGATCGTCTTTATATAGTCTCCGTCCGCATCTCCCAGTTTTGCACGGAGCTTGCTGATGCAGACCATGATATTGTTGTCTGCCACCGCATATTCATCTCCCCAGCCGCGCTCATAGATCTGCTGTTTTGTATATACTTTTCCCGGATGCTCCATGAACATCGAAAGGATCCGGAATTCAACGGAAGTCAGATCGATTTTCTCTTCCTTTTTATATAGACAGCATGCATCCAGGTCCAGCACAAGATCTTTATGTGTGATCGTCTCGTGACGCGCGGGCTTTTTATCCTGTTTCATCTCGTGATATCTGCGCAGATTCGTTTTTACCCTGGCGACTGCTTCCAGCGGGCTGAACGGTTTCACCATGTAATCATCCGCACCCAGATCAAGTCCGAGGATCTTTTCGGGATCTGTATCTTTTGCGGAAATGATGATGACAGGGATATTGCTGAATTCCCGCAGTTTTCTGAGCACATGATATCCGTCGATCTCCGGCATCATGATATCCAGAAGGCAGAGATCGATCTCTCCTTCCTGCAGTTTGCTGACAGCTTCCTTTCCGTCTGCCGCTTCCGAGACCGCATATCCTGCATTCTCCAGATACAGCCGCAGAAGGCTTCTGATTTCATTTTCGTCATCTGCTATGAGGATCCTGTCCATGTCTTGATACTCTCCTTATAAAACTGCCGGAAGGTGCCGAAAGCCTTTCGCCTCCGGCACCGCCATGTCATTACAATTGCTGTTTTCTGTCTGTTGATTATGCTTCCGCTTCGATCAGCTTCTGATCTGCTCCGTATCTGAGTCTCTCATAGAGGGCAGCATTGGTCATATTCCTGTAGGGATTTACATAGAAGATTCCGACGATCCCCAGTGTGAGCAGGGACAGGATGCCCCAGCCGAGGAAGGAGAGATCCAGGACAAAGGCTTTCCATTTCTGTCCGCACATCATTTCTCTGCTCATTGCAAATACTTCTTTTGTCGGCATATCCGGATCTTCGGCAAGGATGTAAGGCATCATGCGGTATTCATATCCCTTCACGATTCCGGGAATGATGAAGAGCAGCGCCCAGAGGATCGTATACAGATCCCGGAAAAAGATCGTTTTTACAACATTGAGATATCCGTGATCGTAGCAGAATGCAAGTTCCTTAACTTCCGCCGGAGAATTCAGGTTCCTTAAGAAAAATCTTGCGCCGCCGGCTTCCAGCGGGTTCAGCAGCAATGCCTGGACCACTATGGCTACGGCTGCGATCACCAGGGCGAACAGGATGGCTGCACCGATCACCAGGACCAGATTCATTCCTTTGAGCGCCTGCAGGATCGACTGAATACCGGAATGCATTTCCTCCACATCCTGTTTGGAAACATCCGGAGGAAGCTCTTCGGTGATACCGTTTATGATATCGTCAGCGATCTCACTCGATTCCGCATCTTCGATCTGCTGTTCTTCCTGCACATGTGCAGCAGATCCGCCATCCAGCGCTGCTCCGGCACCGGCTCTGCCGCCGATCGCGGCACCGCCTCCCCCGAGAAGCACCACGAGGATAAAACTCACCAGGACTGTTTTCCAGTAGCTGTGATGCATAGCCTCTTTTCCTTTTGTTTTCAGTTCTTTTCTGGTCCACATATTCTTATGCCTCCGTTCGTTTGTTTATGTGCTGCCTCCGGGAGATCTGGAAGGCTGTTCCGTTCTGTTGGCATAAGGATAGCACGGGAAGCTTTCCGGGGAACTGGAAGAACCTTAACGGAACCTTAATCATGCTGACAGAAAGCTGAAAAACCTTTCCTAATATTAACAGAAACAGATTTTTTAATCAATGAAAAGGAATGTTCGCTCCTCCCTCGGCGTTCAACTCCCTCATCTCCATAGAAAAACAGACCCGCTTTCGCGGATCTGTTTTTCTATGGAGATGAGGGGAGTTGAACCCCTGTCCGAAAACCTGTCCCTTCCAGTGTCTCCCATCACAGTCACTGATTTAAGATTCCCCCGGCCGGCCGCCCGGTGACAGGCTGCAGGCTTCGGTAGCTTCATAAGTTCTTACCGGACCGCAAAGCTTTGGAACGGCAGTTCCTCACAGTTCATGATGCCGGGATCTGAGGCTGTGAGCAACCTCAGGCCGACAGCTGCCATCAGGCAGCGTACGCGAAATTATCTTCTGCGTTTATATTTAGGTTCCGTTTTTTAACGTGGCCACGGTCCACGGATGGCTGCCGGAACTTCGAAGTCCCCGTCGAAACCAGTACATCCCCCGGTAAGACCTTTATTTTACGGCACAAATCCGAAAATGTCAACGTTCCCGCTTTCAACCGCCGGTTGAAAGCGGGGTTCGTCAGCAAGAAAATACTGCCGCCTCATCCGGCCGCAGTATTTTCTTCGTCCTGTATCATCTGGTTTACGAGATTCCGGGCAAAGAGATCTGCCCGCTCTTCGATCCCCGGCGTTTTCAGGATGCTGCCGGGATCGTTCGCTGTCTCCATCATCACAAAATACGGCGGCAGTGTAAATGTCTTGTTCATATTCAATGCGCTGATCAGCTGTTCAGCCAGGATATCGCTTCCCGAATAACCGGATACGATGATTCCGAACAGCAGTTTATCAAAGAACTGCCTTCTGCGGTAGATCGAGGTCAGCCGGTTCACGGTCGCCTGCAGATTCGCGCTGAGCGCATCATTATAATTCGGGCAAAGCATGACCAGTGCGTCGCATTCTTCCAGGGCCGGATGCACCTGTTCCACGACTACGCCTCCATAATAGCATTTCCCCTTTTTTGAAAAATGCATGCAGGTCGTGAACGGACAGCCGATACAATCGTTTATCGTGCCGTTCAGCAGAGGGATCTCCAGGATCTTAAAATTCTCCGGCAGTCTGTCCTTCACCAGATTCCAAAGGGTGAGCGTATTGGATGTTTCCCGGATACTGGCATGCAGCACCAGGATCTTCGGATTCTTTTTCTTTTCCGGCAGCATGAAACTGCACAGGCGGCTGATCAGCCCTTTCGTTTCCGCAACATACGTTTCCCACAGACTGGTTCCGTTCAGATCAGAGAGGACCTTAAAATTCATGAGCGATCCGGTCGCCTCCACCAACGGTCTGCCCGGAAACGCGCAGCCTGACATATTGATGGAAAGCACTGCCTCGCGCCCGACTGCTTTGGTGAAAAATTCAGACGGGCTGTCCGTAATAACGGCACCCACCGACCCCTCAAAGAACTTCCGCTTCAATCTGATCTTCCGCAGCATTCTGCTCCACTCCAGGTTAATGCCTGCGTCATCCACCTGAATAGCAAAGAGAATTCTTGCATTCCGTATAGGAACCAGTTCCTCCTCTCTGTAAATGTGCATGGAAAAACCACCCGGATGAATGTCAAGCGCGTCCAGCAGCCTGAACAGACGGCAGTCCGGCTCCGGCTTTCCCGGGCAGATCAGTACCAGATTGTTTTCAGGATGATCTCTCAACTTAAATCATGTCCTCCTATGTCTGATTTCACAAACCGTTTCTTAATTCCTTCAAATTATCATACGCATGTTTTATCCTTGCAAACAGTTCCTCCGGCAGTGCGGGATCCTCGATCTCCGTTCCGCCGTCCGTGACACGGTTCCTGCAGCCGAGCCAGACACCGTCCATGTTCACGGAGCTGTAATGCCATTCCCCGGATATTGCTGCGATCACCGAGAATGCGCCGGAGGAGATCGCCGGTGCGATGTAAGGCTTATAACCCCATTCACGCATCCGGATATTTGCCTTGACAGTCAGTTCTGTAAGCTCCCTTGACAACGCATCATCATAATTTTCGACCGAATTTGCGATCACCAGATCTCCGCCGTGCGGTCCGTAGGCTCTTCCCTCCGTCAGATAAGAAGAAAATCGCTCATCCTTCCCGGCATAATAGGCTGCACGCGCATTCATGACACCGAGCCCGAAGCCCTTCACATTATCCGGATCCAGGCCGGCTGCTGCAGCATACATGCAAAGCGGATCCACCGGATCGGAAACCACACAGAACAGTCCCTGGAATCCGGCTTTCACAGCATTTGCGGCCACACTGCTTACCAGTCCCGAATTGGCTTCCAGCTGGGCCATGCGGACATCCCCCTTATTGGAAAGATCCGGGACGCCTTTAGATGCGCAGAACAGAAAAGCATCGCAGTCGAACCATTCGTCCGGTGCAAGCGCTCTCACCGGAGGAAGAAGCCTTCCGTCCGGCGCTGCGATCTGATTCATTTCAAATTCAAAACGTTCGGGCACCATCGGGCGGACGTCTGCAATGCCGATGCTTTCGATTGCCTCTGTGCCGAGCAGCCGGAGGCCGAGGAGCAGGGTACTGCCGACGTCACCGAGGGCGAGAAGGTTCACACGCTTTTTCTCTTTCCGGAACCATGCACGGGAAGCACCGGATCCGACAGTGAATGTATCAAGGTTGTTATTAATACCGATTAAGTCAGATATTCTTGCCATTCTTTCTCCTGAATAAACATTTCCTGATAAAACTATAGTAAAACCGCAGTTCTTACGGCGCGTATCCTTCGTCGCTCCGCGCCTCCGGATGACATATCGTCAGATGTACCAGACAGGAACAGCATGGTTTCCGTATCAGAACTGTGTGTGAAGAGCGACAGGATCGGGCGAAACCGCCGACAGAGGAACCGACACGCTTTTTGTCGGGCCGGCGGAGTGCGAATGTTTCGTCCCGGATCCGAAGCAATCTGAGGACCCTGTTCTGATACGGAAAGCTGATGTTCCGTCTCCTGGAGTACACTCACAACAGGCACTTCCGGATGCTGTTTCTCACGTCTTCATCCTGGTAAAGTACTCCAGTCTGCCGAGCTGCTGGATATCATTTTCCACATACACCGATGCCGGGACATTCACATCATACGTCATATACCGTCCCTTATCCGGGCATGTCGGGGTCTGGATCACCTCGCCCAGCCTGTCGAGTGTCAGGTTTCTCTCAAACTCTTTCTGGTACTCCTCTTCCAGCACCTTCAGAATATTCCTGGCATTCTCCAGGCACGTCATCGACAGCCGGTAAACGGCACCCACATTTTCAGACGCCAGGAATGCCGGCGTAACATACGGCATGATCAGGTTCACGCTCGTGATCAGACCGGCTGTTCTCTTCCCCTTTGTTCTGACACTGTCGCCGCCGATAAACGGGTACAATGTGGATTCCACGAACCAGGATCTTATATTCGGGATATAGTATGCGCAGTCCGCTTCAAATCCTCTGCTCATAATATTATCGCGTCCGTTGGCTGTCATGATGCCGGTCAGGATCCTGTCGATCGTAAGCCCTTCCTCTTTCAGCAGCGGCGTGATCTTGTTGATGCGGTATCCTTTATGCAGCAGGTCGTCCACAAAGATAACATCCCGTTCGAACGATTTGATCATCTGCAGCTGTGTGTGGATCGATGCATTTCCGGGGAATTCCTCGATCGAGAAACCGCGCATGTTTTCGTTGAACACACGCTCTGTGCGGAGTGCCTTTGTGACGGTATTCGGCGTAATGTTGCCGCGCAGCGCCTTTCCGAAAGGTACGCACATCTTCTTCCCGAGCGTCCTGGGTTTGGTGACATACTCCGGAACATTGTTCAGTTTCGTGATCTTCTCCACCAGCTTATAATACATGACGGCGGCTTCAAAGGACAGCACGAGCTGTCCGGGTTCCAGCTTGGTCAGGGCTTTCTGCAGTTTCCGGTGTGCCTCATCAATGACACCCAGCACTCTCGGATTGGATTTGAGCGGCTCCTTGATAACAGATTCAATGTTCTTGTTGAGGACGATCGGCTTATGCATATCCACCGCCATGACAGTATCTCTGGCGCCTTTCTCGGAAAGCCTGATGAATCCCTGCCTGGCCAGCGCTTCCTCTACCGGTTTTCTGCGCTCCTGCATCTCCGGACGGCCGTGATACAGACAATAGGTATAATCCTTTGCGAGGGCGTGAGCCAGCAGTTCGGTAAGCACGATCTGTACATAATCATAGCTGTTCTCCTGCCGGAATCCGTAAATGCCCTTGATGACCATCATCTTGCCCCAGGCATGATTCCTGATATTCATGACCATCTCCAGATCATGGAATTCATCCATCAGATCCGTCGTATGGATCAGACCGGCAGCAGCCATCGCGATCGGCACGCCGCCGCGTTCATTATCCCTTAATATGGCAAGCGAGAGCCTGTTCCTGTGCATGTTGACACGGATCTTGTCCGTTTCCGTTTTATTTCTGAGGACGGTCTTTTCAAGTTCTTTCCAGACGGCATCCGTCACTTCATCGTCATCGAGTACGACACAATCGATCGAACGGACAGCCAGCACCTCCTTATACTGCGGCTCCCTTAAGTACAGATTGTTCTCATAGACATAATTCTGTGCCATCGGATCGATCAGGTGGGAGATATCCCTGTTCAGATCGATATTCTCACGGATCCTGGTCGAACTGATATCCTCCAGCTGCAGCGGCAGGGTAAGATCCACAACTTTGCCGGAAATACCGTGCGCTCCGGAAAGGATATCCATTCCTTCAATATCATATTCATCGCCGTGCCGCCGGAACACAATATGATTAAAGGTATGGATACTGTTCTCCGTCGGATCCGCTTTATAGGCGGATGCATTGATCACCACGTCGCTTCCGACCACGATAAATACTTCCCTGCCGGGGAAGAGCGCCCTCATCTCCGCCAGGTTGCTTTTATTCGCGATGTTCACAGGCACTTCCATCGGGAACATGAAAACCTGTGTATCTTCCGCGCAGGACATTAAAGCGATCTTTCTTCTGATCAGCGGCGCCTGCGTGCGCTTAGACCACGAGAATTCATCCGTCGCCAGATAGACTGTATAGCCAAGCTTCCGGATGGCATCCACGATCCCCTTATGGCTCAGCGAGAACGGGTCGAAACTTCCCGGGAAGAAGGCGACGTTCCGCCCTTCCATGAAAACGATATCGTCGTATTCCATCAGATACTCGGACAGGAATCTGTAAATATGGTTCAGGGACGCCGCATTGATCAGGAAAGTCAGATTGTCCTCCTGCTCCTCATGCATGATATGCAGGGCTTTCTTTGCCATATAATGATAGATTCTTTCCTTTTCCTTCAGCGGCAGCACATTCTGTCCGAAGATGAAGTCTCCCATCACATAACAGGCTTCCTGTGTGATCATACTGTGGAAATGAGCCATACCGCGAAGGAGCGTGCCGATCAGTTTGTGCATTCTCGGATTATGACCGGTATAGTCAGGATATCTCCGCTTGTAGTAATTATAATTCTGGATCAGATATCCTACGGTATCGATCGCGACGCACGCAGTCGCATCCGGCGCCGTAATAACCAGTTCTCTCAGCCTGTCAAGCACTTCCTCCAGCTCCTCAGGGCGCAGTTTCACAAGCATACCGCCGAGGTATCTCGGAATATTCTTGGTATACTCTGACTCTCCGAGTTCCAGGCCCTTCAGGAGCTCCATGGCTACTTCGTTTCGCTGTTCCAGAGAAAGGAAATCCGTCATATCCACGAGCGTCCGGCCGGCCAGATGTCTGACATCCCCGCATTCCGAGCCGGTGATCAGGTTTACCAGATGCGTTGTGGTATGCAGCGGCTGCGTATTCTTTCCGTATTGTGTCAGATAGAACAGGAACTGGATATTAACGAGCTTGGCGATCCAGGGCGTCGCAGCCTTCAGATTCTGCATAAACGCTTCATTAATATATTTTTCGGTGTTTTTCAGAAGCTTTATGCTGCGGAGTTCTTTGATCCCCAGCTTTACATAAAGGATCTCTTTCAGGAAAACGACACTGACCGCCTGGCTGTCATGAATATTTTCGGCAACATGTGCAGCAAAGTCCCTTACCTGCTTTTCATTTTTAAATGTTTCCTCGTTCATGAGACGGTTCGCGAAAAGGAGGATCGTGGTCGCAAGTTCCACATCGTCCGTATCGGAAAAGTATTCCGCAAAGGAGACAAGCACCTCCATTTTCTCCGGTGTCAGACCCGTATACGGCATGCGTTCCGCCGTCTCCACCATAATAAATGCCGTAAAACGATCCCTTCCGGTATTCACGTATTCCTCCAGAAGGACTTCCAGATACTCCTCCCGTCTGTAGGGTCTGCAGTTCTTCAGGATGCTGCCGACGAGCGTCTCCAGCTTGTATCCCAGCCACATCCTGTGCTGCTCGGTAATCTTGTGATCCGGCTCCAGGATCATCCTCACATACTTCCTGAACTGTTCGACGGAGGAGGACACCTGCAGGAAAGCCATCATGCCTTCCGGGATCTCCTTGCGGTATTCGGTATCATAGCCGACAATGATCTCCCCCATCAGGATGGCCGCTTCATTGCGGATATCGCTTTCCTTGTGCATCAGCAGTTCGTAGAGGAAACTGATCGTAAGCAGTTTCTGATGCTGGCTCAGGTAAGTATTATATTCTCTGAAGATATTCAGATAGGTTCTGGTATGCTTGTAATCCTTTTCACTTCTCGCGCTCTCCAGGATGGATGCAAAAGAGCCCTCATGGCTGAGGATATTCATCACACTGACGTTGTGATAAATCGCATCGTCTTTGTACGCGCTGATCAGAGCATCTCCGCCGAGCAGCGCGGTGTTGATCTTTTCCTTCGGTTCCGGAACCGTTTTGTCCAGGGCCGGATGAGCCCCCAGGCGGACCATATAGTCCTCAAAATCCTTGAGCTTGCTGTAGACCTTCACATACCGTTTCCGCTTTGCGTCATCCACATTGTCCAGCTTCCCCAGGATAACGTCAAAGGAATCCTTCAGCGAATAGCAGTGAATGATCTCCTTCCCGTTCTCCCTGGTGCTCTTGACTCTGAAGTCGGCATAAATAAGGAGCAGGGATTCCAGAGAAAGATTTTCCAGTTCCAGATCCCAGGTGGAATGATTCGCGCCGATGTATCCGATCGTCGGCATATCATAACGCTTGAACAGCAGGTCGGTGTAATAGTAATGAAGATACGGGACTCTTCGGGATTCGGTCTCCTTGCATCCGAATTTTCCGATATCATGGCCGATTGCAGCGCCCGACATCAGCGCCAGATCGACCGGAAGGCCGCACTGGTTCAGTTCCCTTGCCATATGCATGGCAACATTATGGACGCCCGCAACATGTCCGCCGGTATTGAAAGGCGTGACTTCCGCAGCGATCCGCATAAATTCCAGGAGATAGGTGTCGCGGCAGAAATCGAGGAAATATTCATACTCCCTTCTTGTCGGAGAGTTTTTGCATTCCTCAAAAGAAGCCAGCGCATAATGCATCGTCATCCGGAAGCCGTGAAAGTCTCTTTCCGCCTCAAGGAACTTCCGGAGGACCTCCATATAGAAAATCTTTCCCCGCACATACTGCGGTTCCATGACTTCCGGAAAGTTCTGCGGATAGAGTACATTTTTCCCATCCTCGAACAGGAATTGCAGCCAGCCGCCTTCCGGTTCCGGAGAGAATTCTCCCATGATATCCTTTACGGCGTCCAGCACTTCCGCGCAGGTCATCACTTCGTGCGTCACGATCTCTTTTAAGGAATCCCTGAAGCGCCGGTCCCTCAGCAGCTTCTCGATCTGCTGTTCTTCTTTCCCCAGCTGCTTCAGCACATGCTTATCTTTAAGCCTTTCGGTGATGCGCGAGAGCAGTTCGCGGTACATATCATCCTTTCTCATAATGACCTCCTGTCTTTCAGTGCTGTCCGCGGATACGTCCGAACAGCCCCGACAGTATCTCACTGTCCGATGACCCGGCAAAGCCGAATATCTTCTCTGTTACTTCATCATTGATCCTGTGCGCCGCCCTCAGATCTTCCGGCATGTTCTCTCCGTACATCTGCGCAGGCGTCAGCTCACTGTGCGCTTTCCTGGCAGTCATGATCCCGTCCGCGGCAGCGTCAAGCGCTGCCCTCCTGTATTCATCGATATCAGGGAACGGGAAATTGTTATAGATAAAGCTGGCGGAATAACGCAGATCGCTCTTGAGCCTTCCTGCCGCAGCTCTGACGAATATCATATGTACCCTGGATGACATAAGTGCAAACAGAGCCTTGCTTGCGCCCGGGACCATCAGAACGGCATCGCCCGCGATCACATCGGCATCCAGAAATCCGACAGGAATATATTCTCTTCTGGCGGAACTGACTCTCGGGACCAGCAGGTATTTTCCTGACTCCGGCTGCCTGATCTCCCCGAATCTGTCCGGATGAAGCGCCAGGATTTTTGTGGACCCCCTGCTGCTCCTTTCCCTGTACTGTCTGACAGCGCTGATCCTTTCCGCGATCAGCGGATGTTTCAGCAGTTCATCCGGGGCTGTACCGTCTGCCCATATACAATACCGGAATCTTCCTTTCAGGAAATCTTCGGAACCGGTATACGGGCGGATCACACGCGCCAGTTCCGGCGCCGCTTCCAGCATCTTTTCCTTCTCTGCTGCCGAGAGAATCAGATGCCCGCCGTCATTCGGCATGCTGCCGAAGACCATCTCCGGGACATCCGACACCGGTTTTCTTCTGGATATGATGAAAACATCATCGCCTTCCGTCAGATAGGCATTAATATGCCGGCAGACCGATCTGCGGTCTCCGTCAAACAGGATCTTCTCCGGTTTTCTCGGCGCCGCAGCGGAAAAGCCGATGATCACACAGTGGACTTTCGCCGCCCCGCCTGTAAGATTCGTCCACACGAAGGTCCTGTAGGCGAAATCGATCTCCATGCCGTGTTTATACACAAGCTCCTTCCAGAGGATGGAGGCCTGTTCTCCCTGCGTTATGCTGTTCGTGGAAACAAAGGCTGCTTTTATACCCGTCCCTGCGATGAATTCTGCCGTTTTTTTGTACCAGGCGGCAACATAATCCAGATTGCCGAGTCCCGACAGCGTTCCGAAAGCCAGTTTCATGTCCGCTGTCTGGGACGCCGTCATTAGGCGCGCGCCTACATAAGGCGGATTGCCTATGATATAAGAGAGTTTCTTCCTGTCAACGATGTCCTCCCATCGTTCGGAAATGGCATTGCCGACCCGGATGCCCATCCCGGTGATCTCTTCCGGCAGCACCTCCGGGATGCCGAACAGTTCCGCAGCCGCCAGATCCATCTTTCGTTTGGTAAGCCACATACAGATCCTGGTGATGCCTGCTTCGACGGGATCCAGCTCTATACCTATGAACTGGTGCGTGCTCACATTGCAGACCAGAGAAATATCCAGTACCCGCTGGCCTGTGCTGTACAGTTCTTCCAGCACATCCAGTTCCAGAAGGCGCAGCCGCATATAAGCGCGCAGCAGAATATTGCCGCAGCCGCACGCCGGATCGAGCACGCAGATCTGCGTGAGTTTTTTCAGGAATTTTTTAAGGCCGTTCCTGTTCCCGGAAAGTTTCTTTCTTTCCGCCCGCAGGCTGTCCATGAACAGCGGATCAAGGATCCTGTCGATATTCTCTTCATTCGTATAATATGCACCGGAAGTTCTTCTCTCTTCCCGGTCTGTAATGTTCTGGAACAGCGCACCGAAGATGGCCGGACTGATCTCTTCAAAACGGATCTCTCCGCAGGACAGCAGAACGTTCTCAAACCCTTCCGGAAATTCTTTTTCCGGCAGCTCCTGCGAAAAGATCTGGCTGCTGATGACCGGCAGGAACTTTTTCCCGGAGTTCTCTTCCGGTATTTTGCCTGCAAGCGCCTCAAAAATGCGATGCAGTGCATATCCTGCCCGTCCTTTTCCGGCTTCTCTTACGGTATCGTAAAAAGATCTGCTTCCAAATACATGCAGCGCATCGGAAAAACAGCAGATCATGATCCGGGTCAGCATCAGCGTCGTTTCATCTTTTTCATAACCGCAGTCCGAGAGCAGGCTCCCGAGCCGCTGCATACGCTCCAGGACCAGTCTGCCCTGTTCCCCATCAGAAACACTTTTCATAATCATTCTCCGCGAATTTTGTCACTTTTTTAATTATAACAGATATATGAAAATAAAAAAAGACTGCCGCAGGCAAAAACCCGCGGCAGCGTATGGATCTGTCAGCCTTCATCCCAGTTGTGGTAAACATTCTGGACATCGTCGTCGTCATCGAGAAGATCCAGTGTACGGTTGATCATCTTGATATCCTGTTCATCGGTCAGGGTGACCCAGGTCTGCGGGATCATCGTGACGTCCGCTTCCATCATCGGGATCCCCTCTTTTTCCAGGTTCTCTCTGACGGCGGAGAAATCATCGGGATCTGTCAGGATCTCATAGGAATCTTCTTCCTCTGTGATATCCTCGGCGCCTGCATCAAGAGCAAGCATCATCAGATCGTCGAACTCCATATCGAGTTCTTCCTTGTCGATGATGATCTGGCCTTTCTTATCGAACATAAAGGATACGCAGCCCTGGGAACCGACATTGCCGCCGCCCTTTGTGAATGCGTTCCTTACGTTTGACGCTGTTCTGTTCTTATTGTCTGTCAGCGTCTCCACGATAATGGCTGTCCCGTTCGGGCCGTAGCCTTCGTAAGTAGCCTGGACATAATCCACGCCGGAGCCTTCGCCCGCCGCCTTCTTGATGCTGCGGTCAATGGTATCATTCGGCATGTTGTTGGCTTTTGCCTTCGCGATCACATCGCGGAGTTTGCCGTTGTTCGCCGGATCCGGCCCGCCTTCCTTGACCGCAACAGCGATCTCACGGCCTATACGCGTAAACACTTTGCCCTTGGCGGCATCGTTCTTCTCTTTTTTATGCTTGATATTTGCAAATTTCGAATGTCCTGACATGATGTTCCTCTCTTTACCAGTTTAATAGCACGATTGTATCACCATAATAACGGCTTGTCAAAACCGTGATAACAATATCCTTCCCACTTTTCATTCCGGCCTCTGAATCGGGCTTCTGTTCCCACAGACCGGTATTCAGTTCACATAAATCCGCGGAACCCGTTCTCCTATATCGCACAGAAATTCGTACGGAAATCTACCGCAGATCCCGGAAAGCTCCTCCACGCTGATACAGTCCTCCCCGCTTCTGCCGAGGAGAACGACGCGGTCGCCTTCCTTCACGTCGGGTATATCCGTCACGTCAGCCATCATCTGGTCCATGCAGATCCTGCCGAGGATCGGCGCCCGTTTTCCGTTGATCAGCACGCATGCCTTATCCGAAAGCATCCTCGGATATCCGTCTGCATAACCGATCGGGATCGTCGCCACACGCCTGTCGCTTTCAAGAACACGGATATGATTGTAACTGATCCCTTCACCCGCTTTTCTGTCCGCGACGAAAACGACTTCGCTCTCCCATGACAGCGCCGGTTCCAGTTTTACCCTTCTTTCCACTTCATCCGAAGGATAGACGCCGTACAGCGCGATCCCCAGCCTGGCCATATCAGGACAGTATTCGGAGAGCCGGATGGTCCCGGCACTGTTGGCGGTATGTTTGATCGGGATATATTTCCCGCCGTCTTCGATCCGTTTCACGATCTCGTCAAAGATCTCATGCTGCCTGTGCGTAAATGCCAGATCCGTCTCATCGGCTCTGGCAAAATGGGTAAAGATTCCTTCCACACAGACGCCCGGCAGCATCTGGATCCTGCGGACCGCATCGACAGTTTCCTGTGTGGGCGCAAAGCCGATCCTGTGCATTCCCGTATCAAGTTTGATATGGATCAGGGCATTCCGTCTTAACTCCGCAGCGGCTTTGGATATTTCCACCGCATCCGCTTCCTTAAAGACGGTCATCCTGATGCGGTTCGATATCATCTCGGCGTAGTCTTCCTTCCAGCTGTAGCCAAGGATCAGTACCGGCAGCCGGATCCCGGCTTCCCTGAGCTGCATCGCTTCCGCAGCGCAGGCTACCGCCAGAAAATCCGCTTTATTCTGCAGCCTCTGCGCGATCCTGACAGCGCCGTGTCCGTAAGCGTCCGCTTTTACCACCAGACATTTCCGTACTTCTGCGGAAAGGCCTTCTGTCAGCGCGTCAAAATTGTTCTCCAGTGCCTGAAGATCTACTTTTACCGATGTTCTCTTTGTAAAACGCATACTTCAACTCCTTATAGGGAACGCAGAATATCCCCTGCCATGACCGCCCGCTCTCCGAGTCTCTGCGCGGCCCTGTCGCCGGCGCAGGCATGCATCAGCACGCCGAGACAGGCTGCTCTGGAGGGATTGAACTTCTGGGCGAGGAGACCGCCGATCACGCCGGAAAGGACATCCCCGCTTCCGCCGGTAGCCATCCCGGAATTGCCGCAGGTATTGATGCAGATATCGCTGCCTGCAGCGGAAGCGATCACTGTCCTTGCATCTTTCAGAACGAGCGTCACCGGGAATCTTGCCACAAAATCCGCAGCCGCTTTTACCGGATCTGCTTTGATCTCGGATATAGCCTTCCCCGTCAGCCGGCTCATCTCCCCCATATGCGGCGTGAGGATGTGATTCGGCGTCAGCTGATCCATCAGGGCTTTCTTTTCCGCAAGCATATTCAGGCCGTCCGCATCGATCACGACAGGCTTCTTTGAATACTGGATGATATACCGCAGGAAACGCCTGGACTGCTCGCAGATTCCCAGTCCCGGTCCGATGACAACAGAAGAAGCGGCACTGAGCATGGCATCCATCTTCTCCGGTGAGAACTCATTTTCCCTATAGCTTGTCAGGATCGCTTCGGGGACGGAAGTCTGCAGGATCTGCCGGTTGCATTCCGGGGAAAGGATCTGCACAAGACCTGCGCCGGAGCGATAGGCAGCACTGCCGGAAAGGACAGCCGCGCCGGCCATATCGAACGAACCGGCGACAACAAGGACTCTGCCGAAAGTGCCTTTATGACCGTCCGCCGGACGCTTCTTCAGCACATCCAGATCGTCTTCCTCCAGCGCAAAGATCCGCTGATCCTTGCTGTCCTGCACGAGCGGAAGGATACCGATATCGCTCACGATCGTTTCTCCGGAATATTCTGTTCCGGGATAAAGCACATGACCGATCTTCTTATAGGCAAACGTAACGGTCAGATCAGCCTTTACCGCACAGCCCATTACGGCACCGGAATCCGCGTTTATGCCGGTGGGGATATCAACGGCGCACACATATGCACTGCTGTCATTGATGAGCCTTACCGCTGCAGCAGTCTTGCCCTGCAGTTCTCTTGCAAGCCCGATCCCGAGCATGGCATCGACGATCAGATCCGTATGCTCCATATGCAGCTGTTCCCGGTCAGGAAGTTCCGGCGTCACCGGGACGTTCAGCTTCTGCAGGATCTTGTACTGCGTGAGCCACTCCTCCGTCGCATGCGCGCGGTTGCCCGTGACAGTCACTCTGACATCATCGCCTGCCAGCCTGAGCATCCTGGCCACTGCCAGGCCGTCCGCGCCGTTGTTCCCGGTCCCGGCAAAAACAAGCGCCTTGATCTGTCCCTGCCTGCGTTTCTTAATCTCCTCAAATACACTGAGCGCGGCTCTTTCCATAAGCACAAGGGAAGGCACGCCGATATTCTGGATCGTCCGTTTGTCAGCCTCCTTCATGGCGGCTGCACCAAGCAGTTCTTTCATAAGATCCTCCCGATCTGGCCTGCATCGCTGCTCATCTTCCGCAGGCTCAAATAGCAAAACGGCGGGAACTGGAACAGCCCCGCCTCCTGAATGATCAGTTATCTTTATTCAGCTTATAGGAAAGCTGCATCAGACTTTCAATAAGATTTACATTTTCCACATAGACATCATCCGGGACTTCCAGATCTTTATGGGCGAAATTCCAGATGGCTTTTATGCCGCATGCGCACAGCAGATCCGCCATCTTCTGTGCTTCCGCTTTCGGGATCGCGAGCGCGGCAATGTCTATCTCATTGTTTTTCAGGAACTCCTCGATCCCGCCGATCGGCATGACGTTGATCCCGCGGACCTGTTTCCCGATCAGTGCCGGATCGACATCAAAGATGCCGCGCACCAGGAACCCCCTGTTCTCAAAGCGCGTATATCCCGCGATCGCCCTGCCGAGATTGCCTCCGCCGATAATCACAATATTATGGATCTTATTCAGTCCGAGGATCTTACCGATCTCCTCTTTCAGATAAACGACATTGTAGCCGTATCCCTGCTGGCCGAATCCGCCGAAATTATTCAGATCCTGCCGGATCTGGGATGCCGTTACTTTCATCCTGCGGCTGAGTTCTTCCGACGAAATGCGCTCTGCGCCTTCTGCTTCGAGCTCCTGAAGATATCTGAAATATCTGGGAAGTCTTTTGATTACTGCCTTAGAGATCTCTCTTCCTGCTGCCAAGTACACCATCCCTTTCCCTGTTAAATCTTTTATTATTATAAAAATCAGCAGATATTTTGTCAATCGCAAGGTGATCAGGGTTTCGTCTTTTTGCCTGTTTTCTGCTTTCGTGCCGCAAAGCAGGGGGATTGTTTTTCTGTCCTTCCGCCTTGACAGCGCCGGTTCTTCATGGATAATTATACCTGAGATATATCACGAAGAAAACACAAAAACGACAGCTTCAGCGATTCATTCCAGAACGGCAATCCGGGAGGACACATTATGCGCAGGTTCCTTATCAAAAACGCTTCCCTGGCAGACGGCACCGGCCGGGAACTGACAACAGCTGATATCCTGATCACAGACGGGATCATTTCGGAAATCGGAAAGATCGATGCCGAATCCGGTCAGGCAATCAATGCAGAAGGTCTGCTCGCCGCGCCGGCTTTCATCGATCTGCACACCCATTCCGATGAAACTCTTCTGATCGACAAAACGGGTGCTTCCCATCTTCGCCAGGGCGTTCTCACGCAGGCGGTGGGGAACTGCGGTTATTCTGCCGCTCCGATGCGCGGAGAAGCTGATCTGCGGCGCAACATTTACGGGTATGTCGAAACGGATACTTCTTTCGGACCCTGGAAGCATTTTTCGGATTATCTGACTGAACTCAGAGACGGTTTATACGGTCGTGCGGAATCCTATGTCGGGCACGGCGCGCTGCGCAGCTGCGTCATGGGCTATGAAAAGCGTCCCGCGACGAAGGAGGAGATCCGCCTTATGGGCAGCCTGCTCTCGGAATGCATGGCGCAGGGTGCACTCGGTCTTTCCAGCGGCCTGGAGTATTTCCCCGGGAATGCAGCCGAACAGGAAGAGATCGAAGCGCTCTGTACTGTCGTTGCAAAGCACGGCGGTTTATATGCAACCCATATCCGGAACCGCGATGTCCATTTTGAAGCAGGATATAAAGAGGCCATTGATACCGCTTATAAGACCGGCGTCAGACTGCAGATCTCCCACGCGGTGCCGAAATACGGCGTCCCCGAAGGCGGTGCTGAGAAAGTACTCGAATGGATCGACAGGGCGTCAGCGGATATCGACATTGCTTTTGACGTCATCCCGTACACCTGGGGCTCGGCCGTTATGCGTTCCATTCTCCCGCCTGATCTTCTCACGCATCCGGCCGGCGAACTGGCGGAAATCCTGAAAGATCCGGCTGTCAGAGAACGTCTGCTTAAGAAAAAGGATTATTTCTGGCGGCTCATCACCGACCGGAAATTTGAGGAGATCATTCTGTATGATTCCGTCCACGCCAAAGATTGGGAAGGACTGACTTTTGACAGGATCGGAAAGATCCTGGGGACCGATCCTCTCTTCGCCATGCTGGAGGTGCTCATCCGCGAAGGGGAAGAAATGGGCAGCACCATGATGCTCGGACATTTTAAAAACGCGCAGGATCTGAAACTGATGATGAAACATCCCCTTTCCTCCGTAATTTCGGATTCGACAGCGCTCAGCAAAAATGGGATTCTGGGGAGCCTGAACTGGGCGGAGGGATGCTACGGATGGGTGCCGGAACTGTTCCGGAACTATGTTCTGAACGATCCTGTCCTGACGCTTTCAGAAGCAGTGCACAAGATCACCATGGCGCCGGCAGAGCGGCTCGGCAGGCATGACATCGGAAGGATCCTCCCGGGCGCTGCGGCGGATATCATCCTGCTGGATCTGCAGGAATTTGCGGCTTCCGGACAGAACAGGGAATACGCCCGCGGCGTAAAGCTGCTTCTGAAGGATGGCGTGCCTGTCATACAGAATGATAAAATACTGTAAGTTCATTGTGAAAAGCCTTCCGGCGGACCGGAAGGCTTTCATTATTTCTTATTCTGCTGTAAGCTTTCAGATCAGATTATTCGTAAGAATGTCCAAGCAGACCTTCGATGTTCTCTTTGCCGAAATCGCCTTCGAACTGCTTGTAGATCTCAACAGCCTTCTCCTGGAAAGGAGCACGATCGGGATGAGTGATGTTCACGCCGTTGGCTTCAAGTTCTTTAAGAGCGTCTTCCTCAGACTGCGCATATTTTTCTCTCTCGGATACGAGCATGTCTGCTACGCACTCCTCAAGAACTGCCTTCTGGGAATCGGTCAGGCCGTCATAGAACTGCTTGTCCATCAGAACAGGGCAGACAACCTCGAGCCATCCTACGATTGCCCAGTTGGGAGCTACTTCATAGAAAGCCTTTGCAAGATAGTTTGTGTTCGCAGCCTCAGCACCATCCAGAACGCCGGACTCAAGCGCTGTGTACAGCTCGTTGTAAGCCATGGGCATGGATGCTGCGCCGAAGGAAGCCATACCGGCCAGCTCAACAGTGGATTCCTGCGTACGGATCTTCAGGCCCTTCATGTCGTCCATGGACTCGATGGGCTTGTTGACTGTCATGATATGACGGGTACCCATATCGAACCATCCGAGAAGCTGCAGGCCCTGCTCTGCACACTTGTCAACAAATGTCATGCCGACAGTATCCAGTGCATTGTAAAGCTGCTCTTTGCTTTCGAAAAGCATGGGAAGGGAGAAGATACCTACTTCGGGAACGAAGTTGGAAAGAACTGCGTTTGCGGGGTCTACCATCTGTACAGTGTGAAGCTGAAGTCCTTCAACAACGTCACGCTCGGAACCAAGCTGGTTGTCGGGATATACTTCAACAGTCATGTTGCCGCCGGATTTTGCAGCTACAGCCTCAGCAAACTCATAAGCAGCTACACAGGCAGGCTCTGTCGCAGCATGGGAAAGGGAGAACTTAATGGTTACAGGGTCACCGTCAACAGTGACTGCTTCGGCAGCTTCGGTCTCTGCAGCTTCGGTCTCTGCGGGAGCCTCTGTTTCAGCAGCAGGTGCTTCGGTCTCTGCGGGTGCCTCGGTCTCGACCGCAGCAGCCTCTGTCTCAGCGGGTGCTTCGGTCTCTGCGGGTTTGCTTGATCCGCATGCTGCAAGCGCACAGATCATAGCCAGTGAAAGAACCAGTGCCAAAATTTTCTTCATAATCGATCCCTCCTTTAGATAATATGAAGTGACCTCACGTTTGTAGCAACGTGGATTTACCTGTATACTGATGATTGTCGAAGATCAATGGTAACAGGGATTACCGCATACAAAAGGAGGTCACCTATGAATAGAATAATCAAAATCGGCATG
>JAFRLH010000010.1 GCA_017431345.1 Lachnospiraceae bacterium
GAGGCGCGCGCTCTATCCAGCTGAGCTACGAGGACTTGTATAAAATTGATGATTTCGGCTCTTTTTTCGAACTCACAGCCGATATGAGTTTTCCGCCAGGCGGATGGTCCGCAATCACCTTAGGAGGCGGTCGCTCTATCCTGCTGAGCTACGTAGACAATCCTTCACAGGCCTCACGCCTGCGCCGACTATCTTACTATACTTCAAAGAAAAATGCAACCGCTGAAAATGAACAGATGAATGGCCACGTCTGCCGGCTCTTTCCGCCGGCTTCCGCGGCCGATCGCCTCTGTCCCATCCTCCGCAACAGCTAGTTGCTTGTTTTTTCTCCTCCCGGAGCGCATAATACAGTTAAAAGAACGGCAGGAGGAATCAGCATGGAAACAAAAGATGTACTGAAAACGATCCGCGGAAACTATCATCTGACACAGGATCAAATGGCAGAACGTTTAATGGTCACCAGACAAGCCGTGAGCCGCTGGGAAAACGGCGAGACGCAGCCGAACACAGACACGCTGCGCATCATTTCAAAGGAATTCAATGTTTCGATCAATACACTGCTCGGCTCGCCCAGGCAGCTGATCTGCCAGTGCTGCGGGATGCCGCTCGAAGATGCGTTCATCGGCAGGAACAAAGACGGCTCGATGAATGAAGATTATTGCAAATGGTGTTTCGCCGACGGCACCTATACCTACAGTGACATGGACGATCTGATCCGCGTCTGCATTCCGCAAATGGTGCAGCAGGGCTTTTCTGAAGAGCAGGCTCGTTCCTATATGAAAGAAAAACTGCCGACGCTGGACTACTGGAAGAGATATGAAGAGCTCAGCGACAACGGCCAGTTTGAAGAATTCAAGAAGAAACTGATCGGCGAGATCAATGAGCTGGCGGTGGAAGGCATGCCGAAAGTGGAAAATCTGAATGCGCTGGTTGGGCAATATGTGAATCTGGAGTACCCGCTTCCCGGCGGGAAGAAGGTGAAATTCCTGGATGACCAGACCACCTATCTGGGCAATCAGCTGGAATCGGAGATCGTGGAGGGGCTTTGCTTCGGCGTGATTGCGTGCATGGATTTCATTCTCATTTCCACTTATGAAAAGGACGGTGAGAATCCGGAACTGATCCTTTATAAAAAACGGTAGGAGAGCGGAACAGGGAACTTTTCATTAGAGACGATTGGATAGTGGATCAGGAAAATGTTTCCTTAAAAACGATACGAGCCCGGATCAGGAAGATTCATTATGATTGTAAAAAAAGTTGTGCGGCCTGCATGTTCTCAGCATGCGGACCGCACATTCTTTTGTCAGTTCGTACTCACTTCCAGAAGCCGTTTTTCGATCCTGGTCGTCACTTCCAGATAATACTTCAGATCCGCGTCGGACATTTCGTCCTGGTCATAAGCATCAGCGGCCTCGGCAAAATCAGCATATTTCTGCAGCAGGGAAAGGTATTCCATCATGGCCGACGTGTCGCTCTGGTCATAGGTTTCCATGAAATCACAATAGTCGTTCATGAATGCTTCGTATTCGTCAAGGAACTTCTTCAGTTCGGGGGTCACGCCGTCCGCAGAGGCATTCTGATCTTCCGCAGATTCCGCCACAGCTTCGGTCGTTTTCGGTGAAGAAGTTTCAGAGGCGCGTTCTTCCTCAGCGGGAGGTTGGGCGGTCTCCGCCACGGCTGCCGGTGCTTCGTCTGCCGCCGGTACGCTTTCAGTCTCTGAAACAGCCGTTTCGTCAGAGAGCCGAGATTCTTCGGCCGCTTGCATTTCCGCTCTTGCCGCCTCGCTTTCCTCTACCGCCGCTTCATTCTGCTCCGCATCAGGGCTCTTCCTGCCGCCGAAAACGCTCCCGATCATACCGAGCACAACGACAGCAGCAATGATTTTGAGCAGTGTATGCTTCCTGATTTTTGCGCCGCAATGCGGACAGACTTTTGCATTCTTCGCGATCGGCTGTCCGCAGGTCTTGCATGTGGTCATTTTTGCCATAAAGATCCTCCTTTATAATCCAGTGCAGTGAAAATGCCTGTAAGGGCATTTTCACTAACGTCAATGAAAGAACAAAGTTCTTTCATATGTGACTGACAGTTTTTTTACAGGTCCTCATCCGATATGGGCAGATCGGGCAGATTTCCGGTGGATTCGATTTCCTTCGCGCGCTTCAGAATGGTTTCCAGCTGATCTTTTTTCTGCTCCAGCTCATAGATCTTCCTGTGAAGAGCCTGCCTGTACCGGAGGCTGCCGCCTGCCCGCAGCATGGCAGCGATCTCCTTATGCGTGTAGCCGATCAGGATCAGCTGCTTGATTTCCCATACCGTCCGAATATCCTCCGGCGTGTATTCCCTGTAGCTGCTCTGGCTGCTCCTTGCGGGATGTATGTAGCCTCTGCGTTCGTAATCCTCCAGTGTTTTTCTGGAAATGCCGGTGTGTTTCACGATCCATCCGCTCCTGTAAACTTTCACCTCGTCCTCCTTTCCTGACTGTACAACCTGTGCCCGGGCGCAGGTCAATAGATTCCGGGAAAGAATCTGCCGGCGCTGCTCCCTCATTAGAGGACGTGAAAAAATTACGAATTGGAGACACCGGGAATGGCAGAGGGGTGATCTTTTTTGTGATTACAAGCGAATGGTTTTGCATTATACTTGCTTAAGGAACGGAGAAATGACTGTATGAAGACGGAAGGGTTTTTCAGACAATATGCCGGCAGGTACCTCCTGGTAAAGATGGTAATCGGGGACAATGGCTGCCCGGAAGCATACGCAAACGGATGGAAAAGATAATGACTGCAGTATTAACGGAAGAAATGATTCAAAAACTGACACGGCTCAGGAAACAGCTTCATGAAAATGCGGAGCTGCCGCATCAGGAATACAGGACCGGGGAGATCCTGGAAGCCTTTCTGGAAAAGGAAACAGATTTCCGGATCGTAAGGCAGGAGGGATGGTTCTATGCTGTCAAAGACGGACGGGAGACGGAAGATGTCATCGCTTTCCGGGCGGAAATGGATGCGCTTCCGATCGCCGAAGGCGGAAAGCCGGTATCCCATCGATGCGGACACGACGGACATATGGCCGCAGTATGCGGAGTCGCGGTTGCATTAAAGGGAATTGTGCCTGCGCGGACAGTCTGCCTTGTTTTCCAGCCCGCGGAAGAAGTGGGGGAAGGCGGGGAACTTTGCGCCGGGATCCTGAAAGAACAGCTTGCAGTCCGGGAGATCTATGCCTGCCATAACCGGAGCGGATATCCGGAAGGCAGCGTGATCTGCTTTGAAGGTCTGACACAGCCGGCATCCGAGGGGATCATCCTGTCTCTGACAGGCAAAGCATCCCATGCCAGTGAGCCTGAAAAAGGACGGAATCCGGCAGGCGCGGCTGCCAGGCTGGCATTATTGACAGCAGAAATGAATCAGGAGAAGCCTTTGATCCTGAGCACCGTTACCGGCATGCGGGTCGGGACCGGCGATTTCGGGATCTCTCCCGGGGAAGGAGAATTGCGGATTACTCTCCGGGCTGAGAACGAATGCGATATGAAAATGCAGGAGGGCAGATTGCTGCAGCAGGCGGAAGCATTGGCAAAGGAAGAGGGGCTGCGGCTGGAAACGGAGATCAGGGATTATTTCCCGGAGACCCGGAACGACAGGAAATGCGCACAGAAAGTTCTTTCTGCAGCCCGCGGACTTGGCCTGACGGTCCTGGATTCCAAAGAACTGTGGCGCGCTTCAGAGGATTTCGGCTATTATACCAGGGAGATCCCCGGGGCGATGTTCTATGTGGGAAACGGTACGGATCATCCGCCGCTGCATACGGACTGCTATGAGTTCCCGGACCGGATCCTGAGGGTCATAACGGAAATATTCCTGGCACTGGTCTGACAGAAGAACCGTCTTCGTATCTCTCAGTGGCAAAATCAGGCAGAAATTTATACCGCAAGTTTAATGACAATATCATTTTTTCATGTTATAGTATGCGTTGGAATAAAACAGGACCGCATGTCCGGAAAGGAAAGGCAATGCTGCAGATTCATGCAAACATTTTTACAACTGTATATCGTCCGTATGATCTTCAGGGAACAAGTATGCCATCAGTCAAAAAAGCTGAATGGCTTAACTCGACATGCCTTTACCAGGCCGGACCAAGTGGAAATCTGGGGCCAGGTGCATTTTCATGCACGCGGGAATAATCAGATCGATCGGAGTATAAATGCTCAGACCGCCGCTTGTCCAAACAGACAGGCGGCTTTATTTTTGGGAAAAATAGAGCCGCCGAAATACAGGAGGTGCGAAATGTTCGAAATTCCATTCGTGAACACTGTCGCGACCGGACAGAACATCGACAGGCTGCGCATTGCAGCCGGATTATCCGTAAGGGATATACAGATGGTCTTCGGATTCGCGACGCCGCAGGCGATCTACAAGTGGATCCACGGAACATCCATGCCCACGATCGACAACCTGGTCATCCTGGCCGCCATGCTGGATGTGACCCTGGATGAGCTCGTGGTCGTGGATAACGCAGTCAGAAAGTGCGGATGAAGGAGCCAGGGGACGGTTCTCCGGCTCCTCCCAATCACTAATCAGGACTCATTCACGAGTCCCTAAACAGAATATGACTCGGCGTCAGCTGAGATCCATAGAGGGATGCTGACAGCAAAACAGCGATTTAGCCCATGACTTTTAATCATGTAAAAAATGCATCCTGAAAACAACTGTGACCCTCACAGCAATCTTATTGGTAATCCCAAACTACTAACTGGCTTAGCGGTTCGAATCCGTAATTTACAGGGTCATGAAGGAAAAACAAAGGGGAGCGGGGGAACTGTCCCCAGGATTACGGCTCTTGAAGAGCTTGGAAGGGAAACAGAAGAACCGTCCCCAAATCACATCTGGGCCGGAGAACCGTCCCCTGGCTCACTCTTGGCTCCATAAAGGGTCATGAATGACAACAGCGGAAAG
Source organism: Lachnospiraceae bacterium (assembly GCA_017431345.1). Lineage (GTDB taxonomy): Bacteria > Bacillota > Clostridia > Lachnospirales > Lachnospiraceae > UBA3305. The sequence goes on from JAFRLH010000010.1 coordinate 4,950, forward strand.
GAGGTAAAGACAATGAATTTCGCTGAAGCGGCCAAGATGAACGCCGCATTTACAAGAACTGAAAACGGCGCCGTGGCGTTGAACACCACCGGCGATGCAAGACTGGACTTCTTCGGAACAGCCGGTTCCCTCCGCAGCGCGGATAAGGAGCGGATCACGCGTCTTTTCTCCGAGGCATTTAAGGAGGATCCGCTGTTCGCGACGAAGATCGCATTTTACGCGCGTGACATCAGAGGCGGGCTGGGAGAAAGACAGACCTTCCGCACGCTTCTGCAGTATATGGCAGAACGCCATCCGGAAGCATTGCGTCCGAACCTGGATCTGATCGGTGTGTACGGCCGTTACGATGACCTGTACTGCCTGATCGGCACGCCTCTGGAGGATGAGATGTGGGCGGCCATGAAGCGGCAGTTCGAGGAAGACCGCCGGAACCTGCAGGAGGGAAATGCGATTTCCCTGCTCGCGAAGTGGATCAGAACGGCGGACGCGTCTTCCGAAAACACAAGAAAGCTCGGTATCCTGACAGCCCGAAAGCTCGGCTACTCTGTATACGAGTTCAAGCGTCTGGTGCGCGCGATGCGTAAGCAGATCGGCGTGGTAGAAACGCTCATGTCTGCGGGACGCTGGGATGAGATCCGCTACTCTGCGGTTCCGTCCAGGGCTATGATGATCTACAGAAATGCGTTCATGAAGCATGACGTGGACCGTTACAAGGCCTTTGTTCAGAAGGCGGTAAGCGGAGAGGAGACCATTCACTCTGCTGCGCTGTATCCTTACGACATTGTCGAGAAGGTGATGGCGATGCATTGGAACGGGATTCGGATCACGGAAGATGAAACGCTGGAGGCCCAGTGGCGCCAGCTGCCGGATTACGTGGAAGCGGGGACCAACGCGCTGGTCATTGCGGACACGTCCGGTTCTATGTACGGAAGGCCGATGGCAACGTCGGTCGGTCTGGCGGTGTACTTCGCCGAGCGGAACACCGGCCCGTACCACAACATGTTCATGTCTTTTTCCGGGACATCCCGGATCCAGATGCTGAAGGGAGAAACGCTGGCGCAGAAGATCCGCAGCATCAACATGGACGACTGGACGAACAACACGAACCTGCAGGCGGCATTGCTGCATGTGCTGGCGATCGCCGTAAAGAATCATGTAGCGCAGGAGGATATACCGAAGTCACTGATCGTCATCTCCGACATGGAGATCGATTACTGCGGTGACAGGAACTGGACATTTTACGAGCAGATGGCGCAGCGGTTCAGAATGTGCGGCTACCAGATCCCGAACATCATTTTCTGGAACGTGGCGAGCCGCCACGATGTTTTCCACGCTGACAGGAAGCGCACCGGTGTACAGCTGGTGAGCGGTCAGTCCGCGGCTGTATTCCGTCAGGTGATGCAGTGCGTGGGACTGAATCCTGTGGAGGCGATGGAGAAGATCATTAACTCTGAGAGATATGCGGCTATCGCAGTAGCCTGAGGCGGGAGTCAGAGGGAGCTTGGGGAGGAGTCGGAGAACCGTCCCCCGGCTCCCCAGGGAGGTAATCACAATGCTGGAAATAAAGGGAAAGATCAACACAGCAATATGCTATACAAACATAATTGAAGAGGAAGCCATCGCGCAGATCCGCCGCATGTGTGATTACGAATTCACCGAAGGAAGCAGGATCCGGATCATGCCGGACGTCCACGCCGGCAAGGGCTGCACGATCGGCACCACCATGACCGTCGTGGATAAGGCGGTCCCGAATATTGTCGGCGTCGATATCGGCTGCGGCATGTACACCGTCAACCTGGGCAAGGCAGCGGTCGATTTCGAGAAGCTGGACGCGGCGGCACACTACATCCCTTCCGGTATGAACGTCTGGGAGGGAAGGCAGGAACGTTTCGATCTGCAGGAACTGCGCTGCTACAGGAACCTGAAGGACGCGAAGTATCTGGAGCGCAGCCTGGGAACGCTGGGCGGCGGCAATCATTTCATCGAGATCGATGAAGCCGCGGACGGCACGAAGTATCTGGTCATCCACAGCGGCAGCCGCAACCTGGGAAAGCAGGTCGCCGAGCTTTATCAGCGCCTGGCCATTGATCTGAGCAAGGGGAAGGAGGCTTTCTTCCAGCAGAGAGATGAGATCATCCGCACCTATAAGGAGCAGGGAAGAAGGAAGGAGATCCAGGCCGCACTGGAACAGATTTCCTGGGATCAGAAGGAAGCGGCGATGCCGGAGGATCTGTGTTACCTGTACGGAGACTATCTGGCCGACTACCTGCACGACGTGGAGATCTGCCAGCGTTTTGCCCGCAGGAACCGCGAGAAGATGGCGGAAATCCTGCTTGCGCGGACCGGTATTGCCGGCGGAGAAGCATTTCACACGATCCACAACTACATTGATACGGAGGAAATGATCCTTCGGAAGGGAGCCATCGCTGCCCACGCCGGAGAGAAGGTACTGATCCCGATCAATATGAGGGATGGAAGCGTGCTGGCTGTCGGCAAGGGAAATGCGGAATGGAACTATTCTGCACCTCACGGTGCGGGAAGGATCATGTCCCGCAGCGCGGCGAAGGAGAAGCTGAGCCTCGAGGAGTACCGCGAGACAATGAAGGGCGTGTACACCACATCCGTGAATGAATCCACGCTGGATGAAGCGCCGATGGCGTACAAGTCCTTGGAGGATATCATTGATGTGATCCGCGATTCTGTGGATGTTATTGATGTGATGAAGCCGGTATACAACTTTAAGGCGTAAACAAGGAGACAGGGGTCCCCTGGCTCCTCGTCGCTTACAATTGCGATTTTTTCTTTCTGGCCAGTTCAATGATGTCATTAATATTGTCTGCATTTAAAAGGCTCGGATACTTCTGGTCTATTTCCAGAATAGATTCCTTTGCCTGCCGCTCCTCGGCCATCTGGGTCTCAAAGAGGTCTTTCAGATTCGGGCTTTCCAATGCTTTATCAAGAACAGCACGTGAATAGTCATCCACTTTATCCCAGGAACCATAGAGATCAATCATGGCATGGTCGATCATTGTGAAGTCAATAGGCGTTCCCGCGAGCTGATGTTCGTAAAGAATGCCGACAATATCTGAAAGATCAGCTTTATAGCGCCTTCCGGAGACAAGTTTCATAGCGATCAGATACGGTCCTTTAACCGTTCGGATCTCGACAACATTTGATCGGGTACACACATATTCTGAATGAACGGTCAACTCACTGCTGTAAGAAGCGGTGTTTGTGAAGTCTGTGTTCAGCCATCCGTTGGGCAGGTGATATCTGTCTCCCACGTGGATAATGGCGTCTTTCATGACACTGGAAGCGTGGATCACTGCATCGATATCCGTTGTCATTTCGCGGAAGCCATAATTGGTCAGAACAGCAGCACCGCCGACCAGTATGATTTCCGCTTTCATCCGCTTTCCGCTCAGTTTCCGATATTCCTTCGCAAGCTCTCGGAGGTAAAAATCAAGATTTTCCTTGTTGAAGGTGTTCTCAGCAGACATTGCGAATCTCCTTTTCTACGATATTGAAACGGATAAATTCCGGAATAGATTCTGCAATGGCCTGCTTTTTGATATCCAGAGAAGGATCCAGGCTGGCAGCCATTTCAATATCTCTCGGGAAAATGGTCTTCTTTAAAGAAGTTGAACGGATGGAATCATAGTTCTTACACAGCGGCAGCTGATTTATACGGCTGAGGTAATCAATCATAGCAAGTGTATAGTACGCCTCCGGGTACCACATGCATGACCAATACCGGCCGATATCATCCGACTGAAGAGTATGGATGATAAAGTCGATATCACCTTTTTCTTTTACAAGATGACACACATTGCTTTTAAAAGTCTCAAAAGAAGCCCGAAGCTCGGAAGAACGAAGCATTCGATACAGCTCATCCATCGTTGTATTCAGGGCAGCGGACAGGCGATAGACGGTTTCCGCCGAGCACTTTTCAATACTGGTTTTCTCTCTGACAAGCTCAAGCAGAGTCGTATAGGGGATCCCGCTGATTTTCGAGCACTGATAGGTGGACATATTCTTTTCTTTAAGGAGCATGGCTAACTGCACGAATCTCACCTCCCTTTCAATCACAGTATAACGGTATGCCGTTAATAAGTCAACGAACAGTATAACGGTATAACGTTAATGAATTGCATTGCAGAATGTTCATCATGGAACGGTTCGGCATTTTAGAATTGCCAAAGGAGTAAAAATAAAGTAGGATAAAATAAAAAAAGGAAGGAACCTGTAAAATGAGCGGAAACAAATTAATGGACAGCATCCGGGAACTGACGCCGGAAATGCTTGAGAATATCGTTGGCGGTGTTGTCACCGATAAAGCTGAAAATGTTATGCTTGCCTTGATCAAAGCGCTGAAAAACGATCCAACTACGGAGCATACGGCGGATGAGACGATCAATTTTCTTATAGGCAACTGTATAGATAATGTGCTTTTCGAAGGTGTGACCGAAGAGGACATTAGGGGATTCGTCACGAAGTACTGGTAATGAAAGAATACATCTCTCTTAAAGAAGCAATAGCAGATGTCTGCGGGCCTGGCCGGCAGATCATCGATCAGCGGTACGTTGCCGGCGGCGACATCAACGAAGCCCATGCGCTCTCTCTGGACGACGGCACCGTTCTTTTTATGAAATCCAACGCCTTGTCTGCGCTCGATAATTTCAAAGCAGAGGCGCAGGGGCTGGAAGCCATCCGAAATACCGGCGCGATCGGCGTTCCGGAAATCCTGGGCGTCGGCACAAACGCCGGCGCATCCTTTTTGCTGATGGAATATATCTCCGGGGCGCCCAGAGTGAAAAATTACTGGGAAGTGTTCGCCGCGGAGCTGGCGGCAATGCATCGCAGCGATGTCAGCACATTCTTTGGCTTTCCCAACGATAACTGGATCGGCTCGCGGAAACAGATCAACAGGAAGAATGATTCGTGGATCGCATTTTACCGTGACTGCAGGCTGCAGCCGCAGTTCGAGGCGGCAAAAACGTATTTCACAGCGTCTGACAGACGGAAGATTGAATACCTCTTATCCCATCTGGATCATTTCCTGATCGAACCGGAGAGACCGTCGCTGGTGCACGGCGATCTGTGGTCCGGGAATAAGATCACCGGCAATGACGGCAAATGCTGGCTGATCGATCCGGCAGTCTATTACGGGCATCCGGAAGTGGATATTGCTATGACGGAATTGTTCGGCGGCTTCGATGGAAGGTTTTATGAGGCTTATAAGGAAGCCGGCGGGATGGAACCCGGGTACGCCGACAGGAGAGATCTGTATAACCTGTATCAGCTGCTGAATCATCTGAATATATTCGGCGGGGGATATTATGGCGCGGTGATGCGGGCGGTCGCGAGGTATTGCTGAGGAGTCAGAGAACCGTCCTCTGGCGCCTTATCCCCCCATCTCCTCTGAGGTATCCACATGGCTCTTTACGCAATCGGTGATCTTCACCTTCACTATCAATCCGTCCTCAAAGCACCCGGCCAGCTTCACGACCGGGTCTGGAAGCATCACGATGAAAAATTCCGGAAGAACTGCAGCAAGCTTGTGACCGCGGACGACACGCTTGTGCTGGTCGGCGACCACAGCTGGGGCAAAAATCTTTCAGAATGTGAACTCGATCTGCAGTATATCCGTGCGCTGCCCGGGCGAAAGATCCTCACCAGAGGAAATCACGACATGTTCTGGGACGTGAAAAAGACCGGCTATCTGAACGAACTGTATCAGCCGGCGCTGACGTTCCTGCAGGACAGCTATGAGACGTATCAGGATTATGCGCTGGTCGGAACAAAAGGATTCACCTTCGAAGGCCCGTTTTATATTGACCGCCGCGGCCGCATTATCGGATGGGACGAGGAAGCGGAAGAGCACGCTAAAAAACTGGTCGAGCGTGAACTGCAGCGCCTGCGAAAATCTTTCGAGCTGGCAAAAGTGGGCGGTTACAGGAAGTTTATAATGTTCCTGCATTATCCGCCGACCAGCATTCTGGAAGAACGAAGCGGTTTTACCGATATGGCGGAGGAGTATGGCGCGGAGCAGGTGATTTATGCGCATTGTCATGGAGAGGATCGTTTCCACGACAGCATCCAGGGAGAGTACCGCGGGAGAATGTATCAGCTGGCGTCGGGCGATTATCTGCGGTGGAAGCCGCTGAAGATATTGGAGTGAGAGAGCAGAAAGAGGGCTTATAAATGTTTGGAGCAATCATTGGTGATATTATTGGCTCTGTTTATGAATGGCATAATATCAAAACAAAGGACTTCCCTTTATTCCGGGATGACTGCCGTTTTACGGACGATACTGTCATGACCTGCGCAGTTGCAGAGGCCATTATGAATGGCGGGAAAAAAGATGATTTCATCGATGCCATGAAGAAGTATGGACGGATGTATCCGAATGCAGGATACGGCGGCAGGTTTCGCACATGGTTATTTTCCGATGACCGCGAGCCGTACAATAGTTACGGCAATGGTTCCGCGATGCGCGTTTCACCCTGCGCATGGGTAATGGATTGCGGTTTCTGCGCAAGAACGGGATGCTGGCCGTCGAACGGCCGGGCTGTGGCGGAACTGTCTGCTGCGGTTACCCACAATCATCCCAAAGGCATCATAGGCGCGATGGCGACAGCAGATGCAATCTTCCTGAGCCGCTATTATTTCGGCGGTTATTGCGGCGACTATGAAGAGCCTATCAATAAAGATCCGGAAGAATGCAAACGGCGCATTAAAGCGCATATCGAGCAGGAGTACGGATATGACCTCTCCCGCACGCTGGATGAGATTCGTCCGTCTTATCGCTTCAGCGCCACCTGTCAGGACAGTGTACCGCAGGCCATCATTGCTTTCCTGGAGAGTACTGATTTTGAAGATGCTATACGGAATGCTATTTCTCTTGGCGGTGACAGCGACACTATCGCTGCGATTACCGGCAGCATAGCGGAGCCTGCGTACGGCATTCCCGGATGGATTAAAGAAAAAGCATATTCTTATCTGGATGAGCCGTTGAAGGATGTACTCCGAAGGTGGAGAAAATACATAAAAACAAACTGATAAATACAAGGGATTAAAAGCAATGGTGTGCAATTATATACAGCGTTCCGGATCGCTCCGGAACGCTGTCTTTTCTTTGGACATTTTTGAGAAATATTCTAGAATCTCTAAAAAGAACTCTCATTGTCCGCCTGCACGGACAACGCATCTGGCATATATAAAGCATAGAAACCAGAAAAGATAAAAATCTCAGATTTGAATCGGTTCCGGAACAGCAGGAGGTGCGGCATGAAGGGATATTTCACAGACAGCGGCTATATGGGATATGTAGATGGCAGATATGTTCTTTTTGCCAGCGAATCTGATTATGTTGAGTTCACCAGGGGATAACGGAAAGGAGGCAGCCATGAAAAAGATCTATTTCACGATCACAGGAACATGCTATCGGTTCGGACAGGATTTTCTGAAGCCCGGAATGAAGGTAAGACTGGAAAAGGAGCCGGACAACAAATTTGATTCCGAAGCCATCAAAGTGATTGTCAGCGGGCTCGGCTGCATCGGATACGTAGCCAACTCCGTTCGTACGGTCAAGGGAGAGAGCTGGAGCGCCGGCCGGATCTATGACAAGATCGGAGACAAGGCGGTCGGAACGGTGAAATTCGTGCTTGCGAACGGCGTGATCTGTAAATTGGAGACAGAAGAGTCCGGCGAGTGCAGATTTTTCCCTCTTTAATGGAAAAGCGGCATGTGCTATGCTGACAACAGGTGTCAAGGGGACGGTTTTTGAGCCAGAGAACCGTCCCCTGGCGCGACAACCGCGGAAAAAGGAGCGGACAGATCATGGCGGAAGAAAAACTAAAAATATTATACCTCATGCAGGTCCTGCTGGAGGAAACGGATCCGGCGCACCCGTTGAACGCGACGCAGCTCTGCGAAAAAATGCAGTCTCGTTATGAATATTCCTACAACCGGAAGACGATCTATACGGATATCAAGCGCCTGCAGGCTTACGGAATGCACATCGGGCAGACGAAGGGCGCCAGCTTCGGGTATTTTGTCGAGAAGCGGGATTTCGACCTGGCGGAGCTGAAGCTCCTGGTGGACGCCGTGCAGTCTTCCAAGTTCATCACGAAGGAGAAATCCGAAGATCTGATCCGCAAGTTGGAGCGGCTGACAAGCAATGAAAACGCCCGGCAGCTGCAGCGGCATGTCTTCATTTACAACCGGATCAAAACGGATAACAATGCAATCTACGCAAACGTGGACGCCATCCATGAGGCGATCCAGAAAAACCGGCAGATCGGCTTCAGATACTGTGAGTGGACCGTCCGGAAGCAGCTTGTCCGGAAAAAGAACGGCGCCGAATACATCGTTTCCCCCTGGGCGCTGACCTGGGATGATGAGAACTACTACATGGTCGGCTACGAAGAAGCTTCAGGAAAGATCAAGCATTATCGCGTGGACAAGATGCAGGAGATTCGGGTGACGAACGACAGCCGGCTAGGCAAAGAGATCTTCAGGAATTTTGATCTGGCTGCCTTTGCCCGGAAGACCTTCGGAATGTACGGCGGCGAGGACCGGAAGATCACGCTGGAAGGGGAAAACCATCTGGTCGGCGTGGTGATCGACCGCTTCGGTACGGATATAATGCTCCATCCGTATGATAAGGAGCACTTTCATGCGGGGGTTACGGCGGCGATCAGCCCGCAGTTCTTCGGATGGCTGGCCGGGATCGGAGAAGGGATACGGATCAGCTGGCCGGAGGATGTGAGAGAGGAGTATAGGCGGTATTTGCAGGGGATTATTGACAAGAGTTGAAAACCGTTGTTGGTCAGCTTATGGATTGTGTGCACAATGAATGCAAAGCAGAAAATGTATGCAAAGTAGCAGAACTTTTTGCTGATTAGGGTGTAGGCTATGTTGCCGCATCCGTCAATGGTGATGAGGTCCAGGTCACGGAGCGTGAGAGCGGGAGAGAGACTGATGACGAGAGAAAAGGTGGTGTATACGAGAAAGGAGTAGAGGGAGATGGCAGTTGAGATGGTGTGTCAGTGATATGTTACGAATTGTTCGTTTTTCACGAAAAGAATCTACAAAATGCTAGTTTCGCACAACAAGAAAAAAACGGAAGCATTGACTGAAAAGAAAGTGAAGGATATAATTGTAAAAAAGCCTTAAAGGGGGGGGTAGTATGAAGAAACCATTAGTATTAGTCTTAACACTCGTTATGTTTGCTGCAGTTGGTGGCTGTGGTTCTGGAGTATCAGCAGATGAACATGAACAGGTTATAGCTGAGAAAGAGTCGATTCAGGCACAATTCGATGAAGCTCAAGGATCTTTAGAGGGATTGCAAACTGAAAATGAGTCCCTGAAGGCAGAGATTGAATCTTTAACCGGTGACTTGGAATCGATAAAGGGTGATCTTGAAAAGGAACAAGGTGATTTGGCAAGTCTTCAGGCAGAGTATGATGCTTATAAAGAGTCTATGAAGCCGTATGAGGAGTTAGACGCTGCAGAGGCTGAGGCCAGAAAAGCAGCTGCCGAACAAGAAAAAGAATCGATAGAAGCATCTAAAGCAGCTAAAAAAGCAGAAGAAGAATCGATAGCAGCTGAGTCAGCAGCAGAAGAATCCAGACAGGCAGAGGAGAAAGCTAAAAAGGGCTATGATACTGGAATCACTTATGATCAGCTTGCGAGAAATCCTAATGATTATATCGGAGAGAAGATAAAGTTCAAAGGCAAAGTTATTCAGCTCATTGAAGATACAGATGAGATTCAAATCAGGTTAGCAGTAAATAGCGATTATGATACAATTCTTTTCTGCAGCTATGATCCATCGATTGTTTCATCAAGAGTACTGGAAGATGATATTATCACGGTATATGGAACTTCAGTTGGAACGATTTCCTATCAGTCGACAATGGGAGGACAGATTACTATTCCTGCCGCGTTAGTCGATAAAATTGATCAGTAAAAAAGAGTGTTATCATGTTGAAAACGATAGTGTGACAGTTCTTCACGACGTAGTAAAAATCCGGTCTGGTGACCGGATTTTTCTTTTATTTAATCGTATATCCACTGTACTATTTGGTGAATAAGTGTCTTTTAAAGAGGCCCTTTTTAACAAACAGGCTTTTATGTTTCCATGGTTATAAGATCAAAAAAATCTGACTTTCAACGCAGTTATAGATTGGCTTGTTCTGTCGCTTTGACAGTATTGTTTGCAGATCTTGTCGCGGGAATAAATATCACAGCAGCCTGTGCTATGGTGATTATAGGCTTCAATGGGAGCCAAAGGAACCGGAGAACCGCCCTTTGGCTCCTGTCAGTTGCTCAGTGTTCGAAAGGCGTGAACGGCGGCTCGCAGCCCATGTTTTCCGCCCCGCTGTTCAGGATCCTGATCACCTCATCATACCCGCGTCTGTCCGGTCCGTCCTCGCTCACCAGAAACCCGTTATTGATCAGCCTGTGAATCATGTTCGTGATGAATGTAAAGCCGGAAATGTAAGCGAAGGAGCAGAACACTCTGCCGCTGAGGGTGTAGGACAGGTTGTCGCACCCGTCAATGGTGATGAGATGCAGGTCGCGGAGTGTGAGGAGCAGCTGGCGCTGGCGGTCGTTTACGGTGATGATGGCGATTTTTTCAGAACGAAGCATAGAAAAAGAACCTCCTTTGTGGTAGACGAGTGCAGCGTACTGCAGGTGGGAGTGTCAGGGAAATCAGAGTGCGGGGCTGACAGCAGCTCGCTGTAAGAGGAATGGAAAAAAATACGAATGGCTGATAACAAAATGAAGCAGGGGACGGTTCTGGGGAGACAGAGTGAGCCAGAGAACCGTCCCCTGGCTCAAAAATCCCGGATTCATAGAGTAGCATAGAACGCGAAATAATGCAACAAAGCACCGCTTGAATTAATACTATTTTTTCGATATAATATAGACGAGGTGATTTACTTGAAAGAATACAATGTCAAACAGATCTCTGAATTGCTGAATACCAATCCGGAAACCGTCCGGCGATGGATACGGTCAGGAAAACTGGCTGCATCACAGAGCTCGAAGAAGGGCGGCAACATTATCTCTGAAGAGGCATTGCTGCAGTTTTTGCGCGCAACACCAAAATATGCGGGGCTGGCAGCGATCCTTGCAGCGTCGGCGGTGCCTTCCTTGAGCACCCCGGCCATCATGGGCACTTTCCTGGGCGGTATGATCACGGGCCTGTATAAAACCTGCCGCCGGCAGATCACGCCGGATCAGATAAAACAATACCTGCAAAAGCAGATCGCAAAGTCGAAAAAGACGATCCGGGAAAAACAGAAACAGATCCGGAAACTGCAGGAAGAGATTCAGCAGGAGCAGGAGCATCTGGATAAATATTCGTATGCGCTTGAGCATTTCGATCTGGAAGAGATGGCCGAAGAACTGAATCGGAAACGGAAAGCCGGCGCAAAAAATACAGAAAGCAAGAAGGAAGAGGAAGAATGAAGAGAAGGACTGAGGGACATCCGATCCTCCCGATCGAAGTGTTTTGGGATTTGTATGACGCATTTGGAGATGCGATTTCGACGGAGATACTGGACCGTGTACAGGAGAGGCGAATCAATGTAGAGGAGGCGAAAAGGTATCTGAAGTATGCCCGGGGAAAAGAGAGCGTGGGAAAGGGAAATGTGTGTTTGTATTCGTTCTGGGAGCCGGAGGCGGGGATGCCGAAAAGGACGGAGCATGGAATGGTGATGTGGATGTAGGTTTTGTGTGATTAAGCATATCAAACGGAAGAAAAAGGAGGAGATTCCAATGCGGCAGATCTTGGTGGGACAGGCGCTGCTCGTCATGTGCTGTGTCTTTTATCTGATATGGTGGTATCGCGGGTTCAGACCGGGCGTAATTGTAAATCGTGTTGGCGGAGTGAATGGACTTCTGCTCTTAATTACAGCCGCTTTTGGTTTGATTGGTCTTTGGCTCAGCTTGAAACCGGGAATAACAGAAGATAAATGGAATGTAGAACCGATCTGGATTATTGGCGTTGGTATTGCAGTATATTTTGTTTTGCTGCTGATCACACGATTTGTGTTTGACAGGATCGTTACATCAGAATTGTTCCTGATCGTCGGTTGGACGATGCTTGAGATCGCAGTAATAAACCGGTTGAATGCAGCCGGTGCGCTCACAGACGGCCGGTTCCTGTTCATGTGCTTCGTTATCGCGGCAGCATTTCTGATAAGCATGATTCTGTATGTAGCTTATTACAAAATGGAAGAGATGAGAGCATTCTATGCGGCGATGATTCCATTGATTACAGAAGGAACTGCAATGGCAGTGCTGATTGCTGCAGTCATTGTGTAAGTGCAGAAGAATGTGATGAAGTGGGTATAATCGGGAAAGGGATACGGATCAGCTAGTCAGAGGATGTCCGGGTGGTACGTGCAGGGGATCATTGATAGTATCTAAAGTAAGGCATATGATTCCGGAAAGATGTGTGGGAAATCAGATGATAAGGAGGATCCATGTCAGACTTGCAAAATAAGATTGCAATCGTAACCGGAGCAAATTCCGGTATGGGAATGGCTACGGTGGAGGCGCTTTGTGATAAGGGCGCCACAGTCATCATGCTCTGCAGAAATGAGAAAAGAGGCCAGGAAGCTCTCGCCCGGCTTACAGCAGAAACGGACCGAAAACTGGATCTGATGATCTGCGATCTTGGCGACTTTGCTTCGATTCGTGACTTTGTCCGCCGTGTGGAGGAGAAGTATCCGAGGGTGGATATTCTCGTGAATAATGCGGGCTTTATTTCTCTTGACCGGCAGGAGACAAAGGACGGAATAGAAAGACAGTTCGGGATCAATCATCTTGGCCATTTCCTCCTCACGACGCTGCTGCTTGACCGGATGCCCGCCGGTTCCAGAATCGTAAATGTTGCTTCCGGCGCGCATAAAGTGGGGAAGATCCATTTCGATGATATCAATCTTCACCATGGTTATAATGTGGTCAAAGCATATTCCCAGAGCAAACTTGCAAATGTTCTGTTTACACGGGAGCTGGCAGTACGGCTTAAGGATAAGGGGATCACTGTTAACTGCTGTCATCCCGGAGCCGTTGCCACCAATATGGGCGTCGATCGGGAGACCGGATTCGGGAAAACGATCACAGGTCTGCTGAAACCGTTCTTCTTGACGCCGGCGGAAGGCGCTGCAACAGCTATCTATCTCGCAACGGACGAAGCGGTCGGAAAGATTACCGGCGGCTACTTTTACAAATGCCGGATCGCAAAGTCATCAAAACGGTCAAAGAGCAGGAAGACCGCTAAGAGACTGTATGAACTCAGCGAAGAGATGGTACAGAGATAAAAAACACATACGCCGGTATCATATCGCCTGTGACATCTTTGGAGTGTAAGTATAAGCAGAGTACAACTTTTCCGGACGAAGTCTATATTGAAGTAAATGTGGAAGAATTTCGCGGTGTACGGCTGAGATTAAGGTATCTGATGGAAAAGGCGGACGGGAAAATCGTCTGTGAAGCCGAGTCGGAACATTGTTTTCTGGATAGAGAGGGAAAGCTTGTCAGGCTGGACAAAAGATACCCGGAGTTTTATCAGGTACTGAGTGATCTGGCGGATCAGGAAAAAACGGCTGAGTAGTTAAGTGATAAAAAGAGAACGCGGCTTTTTCGTAACCAGGTACTGGCTATTTATCATTTCCATATCCCAAGACAGTCGAAGAGTATTTCATGTGGATAGATGAGTGTATATCTTTTGTAGAAAAGCGGAAAGAACTGTTAGCGTATAGAAAATACTTAAGAACAGAATGTGCAATCCCGGATGAGATGTTCCTTGATTCTGAGATGATAACTGGTTTTCAAAATAAAATCAAAAATGATAACGCAGAACAGCGATGGTTATATCTGGATGATCATAAAGAAGATTTTGAAAGTTATGGTGATTATTGGCTTGCCAGGGCCAAGTGCGCATATGAGGTGGGTAAGTGTGATGAATGTCTGAAAGCAATTGATGCATATGACAAACTCGGATCGGGTATCTTTTATCAAACACGCAAAGATAAAGGTTATGCTGAAGTATTGCCATATGGAATTGCAGCAGCATCCAGAATAAAAGCTGGCTCAGAATTGATTTTTCGATTAACTTCTTATGCGGCAAAGATACTTGATAATTGTGATGATGACGACTGGTATCTTCAATATGCAGCAGCAACAGCATATATCTCTATGTATGGAGAGACAAATGAAAAAGAGTATCTTGAAGACGCATATAGAGTGACTAAAACTAATGGAGGATAAGCTGAGATTGGCTGAATTCTATGCGCAGTCATTATGCTATATCGCGACCGAGTTTTTTGCGGCACAGGGTAATCCGTCCCGGGAAGAACTGGTTCGTTATTACAGATATGGAAAAATCGGTGTTCGCATCGTAGAAGATATTCTGGATGAAAAAATAGACTTTGATCCGATTGGCTCGCTTGGTCTTAAAAATCCGGATTCTGCCATGGAAGTGATCCATAGTGATATGGCTGCGGACGATTTCGACGATGATGAGTTCGAAGATACAATGGTAGAAGCGTTCAGAAGAGTTATTTCAGAAGAATCCGATGATGTGGGTGATTCTCCAGATGAATCAGATGACTTCGATACAGACATAGACATGGAAGATCTGGAGGAGGATCAGATGAGTGATAATACAGACGACGAGTCTTCCCTTAAAACGACAGATCCGGCAGACCGGGATCTGTCCCGCAAACCGATTGACCATTCTCTTTTCCGGGAGTATTACCACAAGTACCTTCTGGTCTATCAGAATCCGGCATCCTGCGGACTTGACAAGCTGGGATTTGGCATCAATCCCGGAGATAACTGCATGCTGGCATACGGTTATGTGGATCATACCGCCGGTCTTTCCCTCCACATACTGTGCAGTGCCTGTGAAACAAAGCAGGGCCTGCTGAAATTGGGCAGTGTGAGCAATGGTTCAACGATGACAATGAGATATAACTCGGAGAACGGAAATATCCGGTCGCTCGGCAGTCTCATTCCGAACGAAGCATTTTTCAATAAGATCCGCATGGTCAATGAAGGCTATAAAGGCAATGCGGATCTGGAAATATTGAGGGAGTATGAAGATATCGATCTGCTGCGGCATCCGAAGTTCCCGGATGACATGCGGGTGAAATTTATCAAGCCGGGATTGCAGGGAGAGGAGATCTGGTGCCGCATGGAAAGTATATCGGATAATTTGATTATGGGAACGCTGCTGAATGAACCGTATGGGGATTTCGGGATCCATGAGGGAGACAGTGTTGGAATCCTGACTGGATTGGCAGACGGGGAGATGGTGGCTATTGCGAAGTTATAATGAGTGTGATCTTACGAGGAGGAAGAGAGAATGAGTTTCTTAGATGGCAAAGTAAATGATTATTTTGATGACATGTTCGATTTCAACAAGGATGGACGTCTGAGTATGGAAGAGCAGGCGATGCAGTTTGATATGGTGAGAGATATCGAGGAGAGGAATCGGAGAGACAGCTTTTGGGGAAGCGATGATGATTCCGATGGCGGGGATGATGACTGAACTCCGGTTTCCGGTCCGTTCCTTTTGAAAGCCGTCCGGCTTTTTTGCTCATTTCTGCAGAGCATGATGACTGTGTCACCCTTATCACTAAGCGATCATTTTGAAGAAGATGGCGGGATTGTTTCCCGGGTGAATGAGGAGGAAAAAAGCGGCTGATGTCAAAGCAGATCAGTGATATAATGAAGAAAGTCCGGACAGCAGGGCCGGCAGCATAAAAAAATCAAGGAGGTTTACCATGGCGTACTTCGCGGCTTTATTATGCATTGTTTTTGCGGGGCTTTTCCTGCATGCAGAGTCTGGGGAGAAGTATGTATCTGCCCTGATATTCAAAGGACTGGCTTCCCTCTGTTTTGTTGCGGTCGGTGTGCTCTGCAGCCCGGGGACGGATACGGCAAAGCTGATACTCTGGGGCCTGATAATCGGATGCATCGCCGACGTGCTGCTTAACCTTCGCTTTGTCTTTGTGAAGAAAGGACAGCCTATCTTCCTCTTCGGCATTCTGGTCTTTCTTGCCGGACATATAATGTACCTTGCCGCCGTTCTCCCTCTGTCATCTAATCCGGCGGTATGCATTGCAGCCGGGATCATACTTACTGTGCTCCTGATGGTCTGGATATTCAGGCAGATCACGGCAAAGCCAGTCTTCAAGGTGTTCGGCGTTGTCTATATCGGTGCGATCACGCTGCTCAACTGTGTCGCGGCAGGCATCCTGATCGAGGCACCGTCTGCATTCAGGTGCGTGTTCGCTGCCGGCGCGGTGCTCTTCCTAGTCAGCGATATCCTTCTGATATTGAATACGTTCGGCAAAGGATTCCGCAGAAGCCTGCGTCTTGCCAATATCAGTCTTTATTATGCCGGACAGCTGCTTATCGCTTTCAGCCTGATGCTGCTGAAGTAAAATAACGTTGATATGTGTGAAGGAATCGGGACTTTCGTCGGGATTAATGATCCGGAAAATATGAGACATGGATTACAATCAATTTAACATCTTTATAATATAGCAATTTGCATATTGCGTTCAATGAGCTATACGTATCAATAGAAACTGAAGATGTTTACAAGGAGACCAGCCGTATTGGATGTTTATTGTAGGTTAGATTCTTGAGCAGAGGATAGACGACAGGCACTATTGAATAATTAAGGTTGTATAGTCATTGATAGGAGTACTCATGCTTAAACCCGGTCTCTACGAACAAATCATTAATAAAGAATTAGAAGAAGAGCTTCTGCATACAGACAAGCTCAGCCAAACTGCGCCGATTGATGAGGAGGAAGCTGCAAAAGTTCTTTCCAAATATATTGCGCAGGTGGCGGAACAAGGGCTTGCGCAGCTGAAGGATAATGGTGGAAAGCTACAGGATCAGATTGCACTTGCAAATCGTATGATTCAGACAATACTTCCAGAAGGAAAAGAGGAAGAAGATAATCCAGAGTCTGTTGCGGAGCGTGCAGAGCAGCTGTTGGCTTTGATTGACCGGAAAAACAATATTCAGGCTGTGAATGAAAAAGCAGCTATTATAAGGCCGGAGACATCTATTGCGCAGAGTAGTCTTTTTACTGGGGCAGTTCATGAGCCTCAGATGTTTACGGAGCTTAAGAAGGAAATCGTTTCCAGCAACCGGATCGACATGCTGGTTTCATTTATCAAATGGAGTGGGCTACGTCTCATTATCGATGAATTAAAAGAATTTGCCGGAAATGGCGGGAAGCTTAGAGTCATTACTACTTCTTATATGGGTGCTACCGATTTGAAAGCGGTGGAAGAGCTAAGAAAGATCCCAGGCACAGAGATCAAGGTAAGCTACGATACAAAACGTACTCGTCTGCATGCAAAAACATATGTCTTTTATCGTGACACTGGCTTTACAACTGCATATGTGGGTTCATCGAATCTTTCAAATGCTGCGATTTCGAGCGGACTTGAATGGAATGTAAAGGTGACCAGGACAGATCTTCCGGAGACGATTGATAAGATCGAAGCAACATTTGAAAGTTATTGGAACTCAAATGAATTTGAGGAATATACAGAGGATAAGCAGGCTGATCTTGCCAGGGCGCTGAAAGCCGAGAAGTATCTTGATAAAAATAATCCAGACCAATACACGCTGGATATTCAGCCGTATTCATTTCAAAGGGAGATTCTGGATCAGCTTGATGCGGAGCGGAAAGTGCGAGGCCGTATGCGAAACCTTGTGGTTGCTGCGACCGGTACCGGAAAGACTGTGATTTCGGCACTGGATTATAGACGCTTTCGGCGGGAACATGCCGGAGAACCATGCCGGTTGCTGTTTGTGGCACACCGAGAAGAGATCCTGAAGCAGAGTCTGTATACTTTCCGGGCGGTATTAAAAGACACTAATTTTGGAGAGATGTTTGTAGGAAGTTATAAGCCCGACAGTCTCGACGCATTATTTATATCCATTCAAACATTTAATTCCCAGTCATTTACCGAAAAAACGACAAAAGATTTTTATGACTATATTGTCGTAGACGAATTCCATCATGCTGCAGCGCCGACATACAAGAAGTTGCTGGAATATTATCAGCCGAAAATTCTGCTTGGGCTTACGGCTACACCGGAACGTATGGATGGAAAGAGCATCCTGACATTCTTTGATAACAGGATCGCTGCCGAAATCCGTCTTCCTGAGGCGATCGATAGAAAATTGTTGAGCCCGTTCCAGTATTTCGGTGTCACGGATACAGTCGATCTGGATTCGCTGAAATGGTCTGCAGGAGGCTATGATAAAGGAGAGTTGACCAATATCTACACCTTCAGTGGTATGGTTGCAGAAAAGCGGGCTAATCTAATTGTCGCTTCATTGTTGAGATATATTACAGATATCGATCTGGTCAAAGGCCTTGGATTCTGTGTCAGTGTGGATCATGCGGAATTCATGTGCAGATATTTTAATGGGAAAAATATTCCGTCAATGTATCTGACAGGAAAGTCTCCGGATGAAGAAAGAAGAACTGCAAAAGACGCGCTGGTATCCGGAAAGGTTCGATTCATATTTGTAGTAGATATATACAATGAAGGCGTCGACATTCCTGAGGTGAATACCGTTCTGTTTCTCCGTCCCACGGAATCATTAACGATCTTCCTGCAGCAGCTCGGAAGAGGATTGCGTCTGGCAGAGGGGAAAGATTGTCTGACTGTCCTAGATTTTATCGGACAGGCTAACAAGAAGTATCATTTTGAAGATAAGTTCGCGGCGTTGTTGTCCAATACAACTAGAGGTGTTTCGCGGGAGATTAAGGACGGTTTTATCTCCGTACCTAAGGGCTGTTACATTCAGCTGGAAAAGAAAGCGACGAAATACATTCTTGATAACATTCGTGCATCTTATGGAAATGTGGCTGGGCTTGTTATGCGAATTGCCTCATTTGAGGAGGATTCGGGTGAACCGTTATCATTGGCAGCATTTCTTGATTATAATCATTTGGATCCGCGCAGCCTTTATAAGTTTACAAGTTTCTCGCGACTTTGCGTAAGAGCTGATGTGAAGGATGAGTTCAAAGAAGAACTGGAAGATACGGTGACAAAGGCACTGGCGAGATTGGCAGTCGTAGATTCGCGTCGTCTGATTGAATTTCTGCTGGATATTCTGCAGCGTCTTGATGATGTGGATTTCGATAAATTATCGGATCTGGAAAAGCGTATGCTGCAGATGTTTTATGTTACGGTCTGGGGAAAAACCGTCTTAGACTGGAATGCGGATGAAACACTTGATAATTTGTATGCTCTTGCTGACAGTCCGGTAATGCTGCAGGAGATCATCGACCTGTTAAAGTACCAGTATGAGAGAATTGATTTCATCGATGAACCGGTAGATGTCGGCTTTGATTGCCCGCTTGATCTTCATTGCACATACACCAGAGATCAGCTGCTTGTTGCGCTTGACTTTATGAAGCCTTCTACCGTTCGTGAGGGTGTGAAATGGCTGCCGGATCAGAAGCTGGATGTGTTTTTTGTGACGTTGAATAAATCAGATAAAGATTATTCGCCGACGACAATGTATCAGGATTATTCGATCAATGAGTACCTGTTCCATTGGCAGAGCCAAAGTACGACTTCAGAACAGTCGAAAACAGCCTGGAGATATATTCATCACAAAGAAATGGGGAGTCGTGTGCTGCTGTTTGTCCGTGAGTTCAAGAAAGACCGGATCTCCGGTGGCGCGGAAGCTTATACATATCTGGGAACCGCTAACTATGTGAAGCATGAAGGCGAGAAGCCGATGAACATCACATGGAGACTGGATAAACCGATCCCTGCGAAATATATAAAGAAGACTGGAAAACTGTTAATTGGGTAATCATCCGTTAATCAATATAAAATAGTAAAAAGGGAGAACCACCATTATGATGCAGCCTTTTGAACTGAAAGACTATAAAATCTTCGACATGTTCAAGAACCAGTGGGCCTTAGTGACCGCCGGCGACATTACTCACTATAACACCTGCACCATCGGCTGGGGCAGTTTCGGCTCGATCTGGGGCGGCCCCGGCATAGCACGTCCCATTGCCACTGTATACGTGAATCCGGATCGCTACACCTGGGAATTCCTGAAGGACAGCGATATCTTCACAGTGGATTTCTTCCCGCCGGAATACCGGAAAGCCCTGGGTTATCTGGGCGCAGCCTCCGGTCGTGACGGAGATAAAGTCGCTGCCGCCGGTCTTACACCCAAGGAACTGGCGGGTGGAGTAACATTTGAAGAAGCGAACCTCACCTTTGTGTGCAGGAAGCTGTATCAGGCGCCGTTCGAGCGCGAAGGCCTGGCTGACGAGATCAACAACGGAGTCTATAAGAACTGGCAGCCGCACTGGATGTTCGTGGGCGAGATCATTGCAGCGGAGGATAAGCGATAGACACTATTGAAAGATATGAGAATAGCCGTAATGACATTCAGGCTGCGGGCCGCATGGGTTCACAGTCTGAAAGAAAAAAGAATGATCGTGAAAAGCCTGATAGCGAAGCTGCAGAACAAATACCGTGTCTCGGCAGCGGAGATAGATGAGCAGGACACACATCAGATCATTGTGATTGGCGTGGCGGCAATCGTGCCGCACAATGCGCTTGCTGATAGTCTGATGGATGACATCTCCCTCTTTGTGGAGGAGAACACGGAGGCGGAGATCCTTGAGGAAGTGCGGGAGATTCGATAAGGAGCAGGCATCGTGAAAAAACTGGTATGTGAACAATGCGGCAGCGTCGATCTCGTTAAGGAAGGCGATCTTTACGTCTGCCAATACTGCGGCTGTAAATACATCCCTGACAATACCGGCGATCAGCTTGTTCTCCTGGATGGCAAGCCGGAAGCAGAAAATACCAAGTCCCAGGCAGCCGCATTAAATACCGATTCATCCCTGGAATATACAGTTGAAAAAATAAATGATTCCGAAGCAAAGTCCAAAAGTGCCGGCACTCCCAAAACTGTTCTGGTATCACTTGCTGCTGCCGCAGTTATTGGTTTGATATTGTTAATAACAATTCGCGGGAACAATGATGCCGGAAGCAGTTTGAACGAAGCGCCGACAGCCGCGCCAACGATTATTGAATCTGAGATAACAGAGGAGACCGAAGGGGCGCTGACAGAGCAAGCCGCCGAGTCAGAAACTGAGATACAGGGAACGGTCTATGACCTGGAGACTTCCGAACAGATCATGAAGGAAATGACAGGCGGTCTTCAAGTTGTCATGGAGCGAATGTTGGCTGTTACCAGCAAGAACCCGGATGAATGGGATAAAGCGATAGCAAATGATACTGTTATCGATTTATCTGCGAACCCGGATTGGACAGCATTTACAGAGGAAACATATTCCTGGTCGGAGATGGTCTTAAAGCGGGATACGACCGTTCTTTCCGAACCATTTGCCGGTGTCTGTGTGGTCATGCAGGATCTGGCCGTCAAGATGAAAAGCCGGCTGGATTCTATCGGCAGCCAGATCGGCGGGAAACAGTTTTACATACGGTATGCTTCGCTTATTACAGATCTGGACAGTGCAGTAAAGGAAGCCACAAAGATTCTCGAGCCGTATGGTTTAGAGGATGAGATGGAAGAGGAGGAAGCAGAACTGCAGGAGGCGGCGGTTGAGGATAAAACAAATGGGAAGATTTCGCTGCCGTATGTAGGAATGCCTGAAAGAGATTTAGACAGTACATCGCTGGGGTTGTCGTATTATAATGGTGCGAATCATGATACTATAAACGGCAAACGAACTACAGTGGATATCTATTTCTATATTCAGTCGGATTATGGCATCATTTATGTAGCCCGGGTCGCAAACGGAAAGGTGATCAGCGTAAAAGATTACAGGGATGATCCGTGGTATTTCCCGATGTTTATGGAAGGCGCAAAGAAGAACGGGCGGAAGAAGAAGCCGGCTAATTGATGGTAAATATGAGCATCGGCGAGGTTATATAACTTTTTAAAGGAGACATCAAAATGGCAAATAAAGAAAAAAGATTTAAAGTCGTTTTTAAGGACGGAGGTCAACTGGCAGAGGACGGTGTTCGTCAGATCCTTGTAGACCTGGAGACCGGCGTGAATTATCTCGTCTGGAAGTCAGGCTACGCAGGAGGTATAACGCCGCTGCTTGATTCTGAAGGAAACGTGGTGATCACGAGAGTGGAGGAATAACTTCCGGCTTGCTGAGGAAACGGATATGACTACCAGAAAAGAAACAGATCCAATGGAAGCATTAATTATGATCGACATGCAGAATGGTTTCCTGAACCCGGAATCCTCTCTGTGTATTCGTGGCGCGCGGGATACGGTTCCGGTGTGTGCGAAAATGCTGGCAGCAGCGCGGGCGTCGGGACAGATGGTGGTGATCGTCAATCGCAGGTATCGTGAGGATGGCTCCGATGTGGAGAGGACAAGGCTTGCGGCTTGGGAGCAGGGCGGAAAACCGCTGACTCCGGGCAGTGTGGGTGTTATCTCAGAGGAGAATCCGCCGGAACTTCGCCCGATGGATACGGATTATGTCGTGATCAAACAGAGATATTCTGCATTTTTCCAGACAGAACTGGATCTGCTGCTCCGCAGAAAGGGAATCCGGAAGATCTTCCTGATGGGAACGACAACGCCGAATTGCATAAGGACGACCTGCTATGATGGCATTTCCCTGGATTACGATGTGGTGGTCATCGAGGATGCGTGTTCTTCGAATACAGCAGAGATTCAGCAGGCAAATATCGGGGATATGAGCAGAGTCGGCGCGGAGATCGTGGATTCGGAGACAGTGATACGCAGGTGGAAGCATAATATGTAAAGGATTCGCCATGGATGCTAAGCGCGGCTATGTTCCGGAGGATGAACGAAACTTTTCCCCGGAAGCCATGAATACAATGAGAACAGCATCCCGTCATATCGCTTATCTTCTCAATGAAGGGTATGACCTGAAGCAGGCTGCTGTTTTTGTGGGAAATCATTTTTTGCTTTCTGAGCGGCAGCGTCTGGCCATCATGAGAAGCGTGGCATCCGGGCAGCAGCTGGCTGATCGGAAAATGAAACTGCGTCCGGTCAATGAAATGGCGGGACAGGAAGTTTGGGTGGATGGTTTCAACATTATCATTACCCTGGAAGTCCTGCTCAGTAATTCCCTTCTCTTTGAATGCATGGATGGGACGATACGGGATCTTGCGGCTCTTCGGGGTACATACCGGCTGATTCCGGAGACGAAAGAGGCTGTAAGATTGATGTTCAGCGTGCTGCAGGAAGCCGGCGCCGGAAAGATAAACATTTTGCTGGATGAACCGGTTTCCAATTCCGGGAGACTGAAAGCGCTGATCGCGGATGTCGCAGAGGAGGATCATTGCTCGTTTGATCTGGATATTCAGATCCTGCGGGATGTGGATCGTGCGCTTTACCGGAAAGAATATGTGATCACCTCGGATTCCGTTATCCTGGATCATTGTGTCAGCTGGGTGAACCTGACGGCAGAATGTATGAAGCGCAGGGCCGGGCATCCTTTGCGGGTATGGCATTGAAATTGAAAAGGAGGATTTGTCATGATTCAATTGGCAACAAAACATGATGATCCCGATTTGGAACTGGGGTGGGGAGAACGGATCGGATTCGGAATGGCCTCCTGTGGACGGGGGATGCTCACCGGCGTGCTCGGCTCGTTCATTATGATCTATATGATGAATGTAGCCTTCATTGATGCCGGGATCCTTTCCATTATGTTCGCGGTCTCCAGGCTGATCGACGGAATGTCTGATATCGTAATCGGAAACCTGGTGGACCATACCCGGTCGAAAATGGGCAAGGCGAGGATATGGCTGCTGCGCATGTGTCTTCCGATGGCAGTCAGCCTGGTCCTGGTCTTCTACGTTCCGCAGAACTTTCCCTCGGCGCTGAAGTTCGTATACATTTTTGTCATTTACAATCTGGTCAATTCGGTTTTTCTGACGTTCATGCAGGTGCCGTATTTTTCCATGATTTCCCTGATGACCCGGAACGGAAGGGAACGCGGCCTGCTGGGCAATATCCAGCAGCTTTTCTCGTCGATCGGTACCATTTTGGTCAACACTTTCTTTATACCCCTTCTGGCGCTGTTCAGCGATAATGCTGATAATCCGAACACGCAGGCTGGCTTTACCGGCGCGATTATCGTAGTCAGTATCTTTGTGTTTGTTTTGACATTGATCACAGTCTTTACTACCAAAGAGCGGGTACACGGGCCAAAGACGAAAACCGACGAAATAAAGCCTTCGGTCGCGATCAGGGCGCTGCTCCGGAATAAGTACTGGGTCATGATGTTTTTTGCGGTATTTTTCAGCTTTCTGATCATGATCTTTATGTCTGCAAGCGGCACCAATTATGCACTGTATGTTCTCAAAGACTATTCCAAATTCGGCCTGCTTGCAAACTCCATTTCCGTTTCCCAGCTTGCGGTCATGATCCTGACGCCGCTTTTAATGAAGAAGCTCGGCAAGCGCTGGGTGTTCACACTCGGAACGGGACTGATGACCATCGGCTTTATCGCTTTCAATTTCTGTGAATCCAGCCTGATCCTCATCGTTCTGTGCAACATCCTGAAGGGATGCGGTATGGGCATGTCTTCAGGAATGGCGTTGGGCCTCGTGGCTGATTCGATCACCTACGGCAAATTCAAGTGTTTTTTGCAACCACTTTTTGGAGAAAGTTGCAGATAAAAATGGAGAAAGTTGCATCTCCATTTTGGAGAAAATTGCAGGCTGCTCAGCTTAGCTTCCCAGGCATTACCGGAGCAGCTCTGCAGACAAGTTACTTGCTTGATTAGTGCCTCTGAAGTCGTTCCTGACGATCGGCGATGTTCCTGTAGATCATGTTGATACTGGACTCCTTTAAGCGGTTGTTCTCGCCCGGGAACAGTATCAGGTGGCAATGATGCGTTAGCCGCCCAATGAGAGCTGCTGTCATTTTTTGATCATAAAGAACGTTAACCCATCTGGAAAACTCCAGATTTGTATTAAGTATTACAACCTTGGTCGGATCATCATTGATCTCTGACAAAAAGTCAAACAGTATGTTGATGCCGTCTCTGTCGTATGGGACGTAGCCGAATTCGTCAATCACAAAGATAGATGCCTTGATCAGCTTCTCCCGGAATGAGTCTAACTTGCCCGCCTTCATCTTGGATGACAAAGTATTGACCAACGCCGCTGTTCTGAAGAATCGTACAGGGATATCTCTCTTGCAGGCTGTCAGGCCTATACAAATCGAGAGCATTGTCTTTCCGGTCCCGGTTCCGCCATACATGATGATGTTTTTGTGTTCCTGCAGGAACTTTAATGATTCAAGTGTGTCAACGGTACAATCCTCCGGGAATTCTACTTCGTCTGCGCGGAACTGATCGAAGGTATACTGTACTGGGAACCTGGCATCTTTGATCAGGCTGTCGATATGTGCCTGATCTCGAAGTTCAATCTCTTTTTTGAGAAGATTATAAAGAAACTCGACGTGAGTCTCCCCCTCTGTGACTTCGGCTCTGTCAGCCATGGCTGACGCGATCTTAAGCCGCTTACAGAATGCAATGAGTTCATCATGGTAATTCTGAGGCATATGGCTCACCTCCTGTCAAGGAAGCGGTCATAGTCTTCCAGATGCACCGGCATGGGGGCAAGGACCGGGATCAGGTCGTTGTCTGTCAGAGGCGGCAGCTGCGGTACATCAGAGAAGATACTGTTGTACAAACTCTTGAGACTGTCCGGATCATGAACTTCGTAACGGATTGCCTGCTCAACGGTATGGACTGCGCTGTCAAAACCAGCCAGTTCTGTCAGCTCTGACAGCATGTGAAGTACATCCTTCTTCTGCTTGCCGCTGCAGTTATTAAGATAACTCTGCATAGTAACAGGCATCATTTCATAAATGCCGGTGTTCTTCAGGGAACGAGGATGCCTGGAAATATATTCAAGGTACGGAATCCATTGCATACTGGACTGGTGGTCTTCACCATAAAGTCTGCGATGGCAGGTAATCTCGTGATAGTTGTCATCAAGGACAGTTACATACGTGGATGAAAGTCTTACGTTTACTGTTTTCAGCGCATATTTAGGAGCTGACGAGTATTCATGCCGGCCATTATTCAGAGTAAACCGACCATATCCGTCCGTATTCAGTCCGGTGATGATCCTGCTGGTGTCGAAACCGACAGATGGCATAGGCATAAGAGCCGCCTTGTCTGTCTTAAAAAGCTCGGAAATATTTGACTGCTTATAGTAGTGAGGCCGGTTCTGATCACGGTCCAGCAGCTCCAAAAGCTCCATGTTATAGAAGGTAAGCTCATCAAACCTGGGTACCGGAACCAGATAGTTCCGCCGCACATATCCTACTTTGTTTTCGACACTGCCCTTTTCATGCCCTTCATTCGGATTCATGAACACAGCTTTGAATCCGTAATGCTCCTTGAATCGGCAGAAGCGTTCCGTGAGGTTGCGGCCGCCTCCTTTGATGATGTTGGTTACTATAGAAGATGCGTTGTCAAACCAGATTTCGTGCGGAACTCCGCCGATATGACTGAAGATCGCGCTCAGGCCTTCAAGAAGGCACTCTGTATTTTCTCCGTAGAACAGCTGCAGATATGCTGCATTGCTCCAGGGGAAGGAGAGCACGAGATATTTTCCATAGAAAAGTCTGCCGCGTTCATAGAATTCGGCACTGCCAAAGTCGGCTTGCGCTTCACCCGGTTGGTGCTCCAGGGGAAGAAAACCTTCGCAGCGTTTGAGATTCAATGCATCCTTACGGGATTTCACATACTCCGCCACCAGTCGGTATGAACAGTCAAATCCCTGAACCTCCGTGGTAAGCCGTTTGTAAACCTTCATAGCAGTATGCCGCTGTTTCCGACGATGGCTTTTATCTTCTTCTAGCCAGCTGTCTATCAACGCTTTATAGGGATCCAGCTTGGGACAGAATGGTTTTGCGGAAACAGGTAACGGCAGTGGCTCATTGAAGTCTGCCATGTCTACATATTTGGCTATGGTTTTCCAGTTGTGACCTGTGGTTTCTGCGATTTCAGATATATTGTATCCTTGTTCGTAATACAGTTCTCTGATATAATGTATCTGATCCATTGTTAGCATACTCCTTCCTCCTTATGTCATGATTGGCTATATAACATAAGGTTAATGGCTTAGGATTATGTCTGCAATGGATTTTTATATCGTAATGGTGTTAAGAATCCCCTGCAATTTTCTCCAAAATGGAGATGCAATATTCTCCGTTTTGCTCTGCAATTTTTGGTAATTACATTATGCAATTAATAAAATTCAAGACAGGGATCGACGCGATCGGTATGGGCAATGCCGGAACCTCCGCCGCGCAGAAACTCGGTCTTGGACTCGGCGTGGCCATATTTGGCGGAGCAATGGCATTGGCCGGTCTCGACGGCGTAAAAGCTGCGCAGGGGATCGCGCAGACGGAAATTGTAATAACGACGATCCGCGCATTCTACAACTGGATCCCGATGGTCCTGTCAATTATTCTGTTTGTTGCCTTCGTGACTACGTTTCATCTTGAACGCGACATGGAGGAGCTGCGCAGGGAAAAGAGAAGAGAAAAGCGCAGGGAAAAGAGATGACATGATCCGGCGAGGATTTTTGGGAACAATAAGCAAATGGATATTTGGTCATGAGCAGCAGTGAAAATAAAAAACCGAACAGGATATCTAAAATCCCGATCATCATTGTATGTATAATCGGCATTCTTTGCGCTGAGAGGATGTACCAGGAACGGAGTATGCAGCAGACTTTTGACAGCGTTCTCGAAAAGATGAACAGCCGCAGCGAGGACTGGGAACCGTACAATCGGGTGACAGATCCAACTGCTGAAATCTATGGTTGGTCTAAAGTCGGAGAGGTCAATGATGAAAAAGCAATACTCTATGATTACCTGAAAGCGCTGTCCTATGATCATCCGTATTACAGCGGGAGAGAGTCACAAGATGCACTGGAGTGGCAGCATTACTATATGGATTATTGTATCCCCCCGTTGTACAGCGGTTATTACAGCGGGGAGATCGCGAAGTACAGAGAAAAGATCAATAAACGCTACAAAAGGCTGCGGGAAGTACAGAAGTTTTATGAAGGACGGAACTGTACAAAATTCGGATGCAAGTATAGCTGTGCCATAGAAGTCATAGCAGATGGCAGGATCAATGGCTATGACTACTGCTGGACGCATAAGTGTTCTGAGAACGGCTGCGGCGCGGCCAGAACGACGGAGGACTATTGCACTGAGCATACGCCCAATAAGAGAATCTGCGCTTTCGAGAATTGTACCGAGCTTGCCTATTACGCGGATGGCGATTATTGTTACGAACATACCTGTAAATATCACAGCTGCCGGAATATGGTCTGCAGGGTGAACAGGGTTATGCAGGAAGCCTGCAAAGATCATTGGAAACTGTATAACGAGGAGCAGATGCAGAAGAGAATAAAAGAGGCAGAGAAAAGCAGGGAGGCTGAAAAGAAGAATAAAAAGAGCGCCGGAGGGAAATCCAGCGGCAGTTCCTATTATAAATCCTATAAATCAGGGAGTTCCGGCGGCAGTAAGCTTGATCCGTTCGACGTCCACGATTTTGATGATCCGGATGATTTCGCGGATGAGTGGGCAGAGGATTTCGGCGATGGAAACTTCGACGACGGCTGGGACGATGCCTGGGATTACTGGCAGGAAAATCAATAGAAGAATGAAACGGAGGGGATGGATCATCCCCTCCTGTTTCTTTTCTTACTTCAGAATATCTGATGTATATCTGCCGTCTTCGACCAGCTTTGAAACATTCTCCGCTGTGATTATGCTCAGATCTGCATAGTGGGTAGGCACCATGATCTTTCCATTGGTCTCGCGCGTGTTCACAGCCGGATCTTCTCCCTTGGACATGGATTTGATGGCGGAGACCGTAAGATCTACCAGATCGTCGGTGTCCTTGTATACGGACATGGACTGTCTGCCGTGAAGGATGTTTCTTACATTCTCATAGTCGCAGTCCTGCCCTGTGATGATCGGCCACTTTCCCTTGTACCCTGAGCCGACCAGGGCATTGGTCACGCCGAGAGCTGTTGAATCGTTGGGACACAGCCAGGCATCGATCCGGGCTCCGCTGCTGTAATAGTTTGAAATGATTTTCGCAGCACGTTCCTGGGCTTTGTCGGTCTCCCATCCGGGCGTCGCGGCATGGCTGTAGTCGACCTGCTTTGACAGAACTTTCAGCTTTCCGCTGTCGATATAAGGCTGGAGTACACTCATTGCCCCGTTATAAAAGACGCCTGCTACTCCGTCACCCGGATCACCAGCCGAGATCTCGAGGTTGAAAGGCCCTGCTGCTTTGTCGAGGTTCAGTTTGTCTTTAATATAATTGCCCTGCAATTTGCCGATATCGTAGTTGCTGAAAGTGACATAGTAGGAAACCGCGTCCGTATCCCACAGCAAACGGTCGAAGGATAGCACAGGGATTTTCTTCTTTTTGGCGATCTGCAGGGTGCTTTCCAGAGCAGCGCTGTCGATCGGAGCGACCACCAGAGCCTGGCATCCGCCAGCGATCATATTCTGGAGCTGCTCGTTCTGCACAGCCTTATCGTTATCAGCGAAATAAAGCTCCGCTTCAAAGCCATTTTCCTTCAACTGCTCTTCCAGTTTCTGCCCGTCCCCTTGCCAGCGCCTGGAAGCAGCGGTGGGCATGGAGATGCCGACCTTGGTGATGGGTTTCATTTTCTTTACGGTGATGGTGACAGAAGCTTTCTTTTTGCTTCCATCCGCTGCGGTGGCGGTGATCTTTGCTTCGCCCACGCCTACGGCGGTCACTTTTCCTTTTTTGTCGACTTTAGCAACTTTCGTATTGCTGCTCTTCCAGGTGACGCTCTTGGCAGCACCGGAAGGCGTGATCGTTGCCTTCAGTGTGACCGTCTTCTTATCAGCAAGGATCAATTCTTTGGTCGGAGCAGAAATCTTTACGGATTTGACGGCTTTTTTCCTGACCGTCATTTTCCATTTCTTTTTCAAAGATTTTTTTGCCTTGGAAACTGCGGTGATGGTGACCTTCCCGGGCTTTACTCCTTTTACCACGCCTTTGGAGGAGACCGTCGCGACCTTTTTATTGCTGCTCTTCCAGGTGACCTTCTGGTTGGCTTTGAGGGTGACTTTTTTCCCCTTCGCTACAGACTTGGAACCCTCAATCTTGACTGCTTTGGCTTTCGCAAAAGCAGCGGAGGGAATCATTGCAATTCCGGCAAGAAGCAATAATAACAAAAGCAGTACTCCGGACAAATGAATGATTTTCCGCTCAGTTTTCATTTGTATACCTCCCTATTGAACATAGTAATATATCTGTAGTATAACAATTATCACGATATTATCAAGACTGATAAATTAATAATCCCCGGGGTTGAAAAAAGAATTTGTTTCGTGTATCATTTTTCATATAAAAATTGAGGAGGGGACCATCATCCCCTCTTCTTTTGTACATTTGGATGGAAGAAACAATGAATCAATCAGATCAGACCCTGAAGTATTATGAAGAAAACGCAGAGAACTTTGCATCAGATACCGTTGCGGCAGATATGAGCGATGCCAGGCAGCGGTTCCTGCAATGCCTGCCGCAGCAGGCCCGCATCCTTGATTTTGGCTGCGGTTCCGGCAGGGATACAAAGTTCTTTCTGGACAGCGGATTTGCGGCAGATGCGGTCGACGGATCTCCGGAACTTTGCCGGATCGCTTCAGAGTATACCGGGATCGATGTAAAGCAGATGCTTTTTCAGGAGCTTGATGCGGAAGACGTCTATGACGGCGTCTGGGCGTGTTCATCGATCCTTCATCTGCCGAAGGAGGAACTGAAAGATGTGCTTGGCCGGATCGCGATCGCATTGAAGGAGGGCGGGATCCTCTACACTTCCTTCAAATACGGTACATTTGAAGGACTCCGCAGCGGGAGATATTTCACGGATTTCACAGAAGAGTCCCTGCGGGATTTCTGGGGAGAAATTCCTGCGCTCGAACTGCTGGAGACATGGATTACGCACGATGTTCGTCCCGGGAGAGAGGATGAGCGATGGATCAATCTGCTGGCCGTACGGTGTGGGGAGGATATTTGTAAATGATCAGGATTGAAGGAGGATCATAACATGGTGCAGACTGTGATCGGAATTAATTCGGCGATGATGCGGAGGAAGGAAGAGAAAAAGATGGATTATAAAAAAGAACTGCAGGGAATCATTGATCAGGTGGAGGCTGCAAAGAACCGCCTGGCGGAAGTGACGATGGCGATGGATCTGGACGATCTGGAGGTGGATGACCTGGATGAAGCGCTGGATGCGCTGGACGACGCGATCGATATCATGACAGAGGCGATGGAAGAGGAAGAAGAGTGACATTGGGATGGTTCTTGTGTCACGATCCCCAGTGTCTCTTTTTACCATACGAGTTTCGTATCATAACGGAAACATATTTAGTATTTTGAAAAATGAATAACTTATGCTATCTTATAATCGTACCCGGGAACAAACAAATGAATTCAGGAAGATACGGAATATAAGCCTCAGCATCAACGAATGCAGGAAGGAGAATCTGTTATGAAGAAATTATTTGAATTGTTCAGTGACTATTATAAGAGCTTTTCCCATCTTGAGGGCTGCTGACAGCCGGCAGATAAACAGACTGAAACCGGAATCGGGGATCCCGTCCTGTGAGGGGGGATCCCCGATTTTTCGCATAAACAAGAACAGGGGGAAAATTTATGGATCTGCGTGCGCTGCATTATTTTGTCGTTGTTGCGGAAGAACTGAATATCACAAGGGCGGCAGAGCGGCTGAACATGAGCCAGCCGCCGCTTTCCGGCCAGATCAAAAGCCTGGAAGAGGAGCTGGGCGTGCAGCTGTTCATCCGGGGAAAACGTCATCTTACCATAACGGACGCCGGCATGCTTCTCTATCGCAGGGCGCGGCAGATCCTGGAGCTTTCCGAACAGACGGAGCAGGAACTCCGGTCACTGGAAGGTCTCTCGGGAGATCTGAATATCAGTCTCGTAGAGGGACGGGCGCCTTACCTGCTTGCCAGATGGATCGCGGGCTTTTATTCGGAATATCCGCGGGTAGCGTTTCATCTGTGGAACGGCAGCGGGGATGAAGTGATGGAACGTATTCACCGGGGGCTTGCAGACCTGGCGCTCGTAGCTGCGCCGTACAACGCGGAACATCTGGAAGGGATCAGCGTCGGCCGAGAGCCGTGGGTCGCCATGATGTCAAAGGATCATCCGCTTGCGAAGGAGGAAGGACGTTTTATCCGGCTGAAAGAACTGGCGGGCCAGACATTGTTTGTCCCGAACCGACGTTCCAGGGTGGAATCCATTAAAGCATGGTTCGCGGAAATCGGAGAGGAACCTCTGATAGCCGGAAACCTGGCAAATTATATAGACGCCATGGCGCTTACCGAGCTGAATGCCGGCATCTGCATTTATCCCATGACCACCTACTGCGATAATGACCTGATCGTAAAGAAGATCATCACCGAAAGCGAGCGTCAGGTGGAGTATGCACTGGTATGGAAAAGGAATGAGCATTTGACGGAGATTCAGCAGGAATTTGTCAACTATGTCCGGGATTGTCTGGAAGAGGAGCAGAAAGGAACGCAGCCGTACCGGATCCCGGAAGGGGAATATCTGCCGCCGGAAGAGACGGAATATTTGTAGGACGACAACCATTTACAATAATGCGAAAATACATTACAATTTGAAGTGTATTCTGCGGCAGTCTGTAATAAAAGGATTCGACGCGGAATGAAAACAGACAGGGATTTAAGGAGGAGAAATGAAAGCAGTAAAAATTGGTTCTCAGATTCTGGTGATGTTTGTATTGTCACTTCTTTTTGCAGCTGTTCCCGCCCAGGCGGCAACGCTGGAAAAGGGAATTGTAAGCTTTTCGTTAGAAGCCAATGCTGACAGCTATGAAGGAGCGGATGTCACCGGTGATGGAAAGAAAGATCTGGTGGAGTGGATCCAGAGCGAGGATTATTCGAGCTACACGCTGAAAATTAACGGTGAAACAATAAAAATCTGGAATCAAAATGCCTGGGCGAATATTGTTCTGATCAAAAATAAGGGCTATCTTGCCATCGGTACAGAAATCGCCGACGGGAAGACGACCTGGGGGCTGTACAAGGTAGACAAAGGGCAGCTTGGCTGTGTATACAAGGGACAGAATGCGATCGATAAAAAGATCCTTGCGAAGTCCGGATTTTGCTATTATGCGGACGGCTATGACATGTTTACACCTATAAAAGTGTCTGGCAATGTCCTTTACGCAGATCTCATGGTCGCAACAAAGAGCCTTGGCCAGATTAAGGTGAAAGGTTTAAAACTTGTTCTGAAAAATGGGAAGTTTACACTGGATAAGGCTGCCGGTAAAGCCAGCGCAAGGCTGCTCATAAAGAATAAGGGACCCAAAGAGGCAGGTTTTAAAGCAAAGAAGAGTTTCAAAGTATATAAGAAAGCAGGCTCTTCCCAAAAGGCCGGGACAGTGAAAAAGAAAGCTGAATTTTCGATCAGCAAAGCGGCAATTATTAAGAAGCAGCTGTATGTTTATGTCAAAGCCGGAAAGACCAAAGGCTGGGTAAAGCTGACTAAAAAGACTATGGTAAAGCAGAAAGGAGCACTCGTGTGGGGATAATGCCGTAATCCATAGCGGTGAAATAAACAACAGGGGGATCCTTCAGTGATCGCTGAAGGATCCCCCTGCTGCTTTGCAGAGAGATGATGAAGGCGGCGCAAGGCTGGAGATCATGAACAGACCGGAAATAGAGGATCCTGAAAACCATTGTACCGTACGGGCCTGCGGTCTCCGGCAGTAGGAAGTATTGTCTTGCTCTCTGATCAGCGGATGTGTTAATATCAAAATGACAATTATTGTCAAAGCACTTTTTCAGTATTGTTGTCAAAGTGCTTTTTCAGTATTCTGACGGAGGAAAACATATGGTGATCATAAACAGACGCCGCAATCTCTTCTTGTATGCAGTCGTGGTATTTTCTGCAGTTATCCTTCTTTCGGCCTGCAGCGGGGAAAAGACCGGAAGCGGAAGCGATTCCAAGGAGGCGCTTCAGGAGGTCCTTGGCGAGTCGATCGATCAGGATACGCGGATCATTTACGCCGAATATGATGAACTCAATGATGATCTGGCGGCCTATAAGGAAACTCTTGCGGAAGAATTGACTGAAGACGACGAGAAGTACGCGAGAAGAAATCTGATGCAGCAGCATATGGAATCCGAGTTTCAGGAGGCGCTTCGAAATCATGAAGAGAAGGTCTGTGTGGTCGGCTGGCTCAATTCGCTGGGCGGTTACATCAACAGCAGCAACCTGCTCGCGTATGACAATGGTGTGTTTCGCACCATGCCATACAGTACCTTCTGGCTGAAATCCTATGAGTGCGTGACCGGATGGCTGCCGAAGGGGGATTCAGATGATGATGCGTCTGATGTCCCCTATTATGTCTATACCTTTGAGTACTATCCTTTAAGCGATGATGAAATCCGGGATATCGAGAGCCGGATCGATCAGGCTGCGGATGAGATCATGGACTGTGTTCCGATCGATGCGGATCTGTGGCAGAAGTGCAGGATCATTCACGATGAGCTGATCCGCAGGACTGAATATGACAGCAGCTTTGAAGAGCATTGCCATGATCTTTACGGGGCTCTTGTCAATCATAAAACAGTTTGTGAGGGTTACGCGCTGGCTTTTAAATATATCCTGAACCGGATGGGAGAAGACTGCAAAGTGGTCGTCAGCAATTGGGATGAGCAGCCGGATTCCATAACGCATGCATGGAACCAGATCAACGATAATACATATGAACGCTATATTGATGTCACGTGGGACGATCTTGGCTATACAGACAATAACGGCAATGCAATCATTGGATATGATTACTTCGGCCTGACACAGGAGGAGATCGAGCAGATCGAAAACCATGCATTTAATGAAAATCTGATAACGACTTATGCGGATCCGCATCCGTTCAATTACTACCGCCATGAGGGACTGGTGATGGATTTGTATGATGAATCCCGGCTGACGGAATTGTTCGGGGAGCAGTACGAAAACGGTTCCAATTATCTTTCGGTCCGGTTCACCAGCCAGGAAGCTTATCAGGAAGCGATCCGTTCGCTTATCGATGAGGGCAGGATCAGTTCCGTTTTGCAAGAGATCGGCTGCACCAGCGAAAGCTGGTATCGCGCGAATGACAATCTGTACATTTTCGCTGTCGGGATTGGAAAACTGCCTGAATCCCAGCCTTCTTCGGACAGCACAGAGCAGAACGAAGCGGAGAGAACGGAAGCATATGTGAATGGCGAGAGCGAGCATTTTTATCTTATTTACCTGGACAACTTCGAACAGCAAAGAGAGATCGACCGGGAAACGGCTGCGATCCTGGGCTTCGGGTATATCTATCATCTTGATTTGAACGCGGACGGCACCGGCATGATCACGTTCGACCAGGATGTGCAGAAGGTTACCTGGGATGCGAATACGCTTACAAGTGAAAACGGTGCGGTCTATTCGATCAGCCGGCAGGGAGATGTCATTATTCTGGAGCATGATAACGGCGTCCTGAAATATACACTGGGCGATGCCTCGGACGAAGTCATTCCGACCATTGCGCCGGCTCCCTGTGATCCGAATACGCGGGCGGGATATTACAGATTGTCAATGATGGTGCAGGACGGTCAAACATACAATGGTCTGTATCTTGAGAAGATCGGAAAACCTTTTTATCTGGTCCTGAATGAGGATCATACGGGAAGGATGAC
The DNA here is from genome assembly GCA_017431345.1 of Lachnospiraceae bacterium. Lineage (GTDB taxonomy): Bacteria > Bacillota > Clostridia > Lachnospirales > Lachnospiraceae > UBA3305. Next base: position 40,824 of record JAFRLH010000010.1, read on the forward strand.
TGATGATCCGGCAACAGGTACTGAGGATGCAGTCCAATGGGATGACACCATGATTGCAGTTGGTGATGACAAGCCGATTGAATACCAGTATGACAACGGGACGATCGTCCTGGAGCCTTCGGATCGTTTACAGATGACCTTTGTTTATGCCGGTGAGCCTGGGATGGCGCCGGGACAGTGACCGGCAGCCGGAGGGGACTTATACAGGTTAGTGTGTAATGGCGTAAGATGTATAGTGCCGGGAATTTCGCGGAGGTGAGTGTGTGAAAATCGAGCATGTTGCGATGTATGTCAATGATCTGGAAGCAGCGAGAGCTTTTTTTGAAAAATACCTCCACGGAGAATCAAATGAAGGATATTACAATGCCCGGACGGGTTTCCAATCGTATTTTGTCTCTTTTGAAGACGGTGCAAGGCTGGAGATCATGAACAGACCGGAAATGGAGGATCCTGAAAAACCATTGTACCGCACAGGCCTGATCCACATCGCTTTTTCGGTGGGGAGCAAAGAGCGCGTGGATGAATTGACGCGGCTGCTCCAGGCAGACGGATACGATGTTGTCAGCGGCCCGAGAACGACCGGAGACGGGTATTACGAGAGCTGTATTGCTGCAATCGAAGGAAATCTGATCGAACTAACGGTTTGACAGCTTCCGGGTGTCAGAAGAGAACCGGCCTGGCAATCGGGCGCATCTCATAATGATAACAGAGAGGGGATTATCATGAACAAATTATTTGAAGTCGCCGACAGATACATCGAGACAAGTGACTGGAGGATCATCGCCGTATTAAAGTTCTGCCTTATTTCACTGGGTGTAATGCTTGGGATGGGCGTCAGGGAGGAACATAAGAAGCCTGTACTGGCGGCAGCATTATCGGTCTTCTTTGCGACATATATTCCGCTGATGGCAAAGTTCTTCCGTGTGTTCAGGGAATTCTGAGAGTATGTTATAGGAATAGCCGGTCAGTGACACCGGGGGCAGTTCTTGTGTAACTGTCCCCGGTGTTCTATAATAATAAATCAATGGAGGTAATCAGATGCGTTTATTGGGAAATATATGCTGGTTCATATTTGGCGGGTTTGTAAGCGGCCTGGCCTGGGTGTTGTCGGGCATTTTATGGTGCCTCACCATTGTGGGAATCCCGTATGGCATTCAGTGCTTCAAGTTTGCCTTGCTCTCATTCTGTCCTTTCGGAAAGGAAGTCGAATATGGCGGCGGCGCTGTTTCATTTCTGGTGAATGTAATCTGGTTCCTTGTGAATGGCTGGTGGATGGCGCTTGGCAATTTCCTGATCGGCTGTGTATGGTGCCTTACGATCGTGGGGATTTCGTTTGGGACGCAGTTCTTTAAAATCGCGGCACTGTCACTGCGGCCATTCGGGGCGTATATCGTTCGTGTATAAAGAAAGAATCGGGGTGATTTCTGTGCGGCAGGACAATATTGAGATGTTTCAGGATACGATGCGTATTCTTGAGCAGGGATATTATACAATTGGCGGTAAGAAGGTGAAGTTAAAGCTCTCCCGGGCGCAGATGGAAGCAGCGGATGTATATCTGCCGGAGGATGTACTGGAGATTTCCCGAAGGAAGGATTTTGAGCATATCCACGTTCTGGGACGGTGCGGGTATGGCTGCGAAAGGATGGATTCCTTCAGCCTGGCCAGAAAAAGGAGAGAGCAGCTTTCCTATGATCTGAAAAAGGAGGGGGCGAAACCGATCCTTGTGCTGAATCTGGCCAATCCGATACATCCGGGCGGCGGCGTCCGCAATGGTGCACAGGCGCAGGAAGAGGATCTGTGCAGGAAGAGTTCGCTACTGCTTTCTCTGGAGAGCCGGAATGCCAGACCGTATTACGAGTATAACCGTTCCCTTGACACCTATATGGGATCGGATGCGATCATTATTAATCCGCAAGTGGAGATCATTAAAGATGAAAACGGGAACCTGCTGCCGGATACTGTCATTGTGGCGGTCATGACATGCGCGGCGCCGATGCTCCGTCACGGTATGGAAGGCATGTCGCAGGCGGAGTATGAAGCGATGATGTACCGGCGGATCACCGGCATGCTGAAGACAGCGGCATATCTGGGTTTTCAGCACCTTGTCCTGGGAGCGTTCGGCTGCGGCGCATTCCGGAACGACGCCAGGGTCGTTTCCGATCTGTTCTATAAAGCGCTGAAAGAATTCGATTTTGACGGCATGAAGGATAAGGATATGTTCCGTCGGATCGATTTTGCGGTCATGGATCATTCTGCCGCTCAGTACAATTTCAAGGAGTTCTCCAGGAATTTTTCACATTTCTATCGGGAGGAAGATCAGGAGGAGATCGATCGCGCGCTTGCTGAAAAGGCGGAAACAGAGGTTCATCTGGATGCGATCCGCGGCTGCATTTTCGGCGGTGCTGTCGGAGATGCGCTGGGGTATCCGGTGGAGTTCATGTCTGAGAAAGCAATTTTTTCGGAGTATGGATCTCATGGAATCACTGCGTATGAAAAAGATCCGCAGACCGGGAAAGCGATCATTTCCGATGATACACAGATGACGCTGTTTACGGCAAATGGGCTGTTGGTCGGAGATACGCGCGGTAAGATGCGGGGGATCCAGGGACGGCCGAGGGGCTATGTGGCGAAGGCTTATCTTGACTGGCTGATGACGCAGGAATCTTCCATGCAGGAAGTGAACCGGCATGACCGGTATACAAAAAAAGGCGGTTATTCGTGGCTGTTGGACGTTCCGGAATTGTATTCCAGGAGAGCACCGGGAAATACATGCCTGTCTGCCTTGTGGGAAGAAAAGAACGGCAAATCATTTAACGACTATGTAGAAGCAAAACGAAATCACAGCAAGGGCTGTGGCGGGATCATGCGAGTCGCGCCAATTGCGGTCAATTACCAGGCTGACATGGAGAAATTGGATATGGAAGCAGCCCAGCTGGCGGCCATCACCCATGGTCATTCGCTCGGGTACATGCCTGCAGCAGTGCTGGTCCACGTCATCAACCGGATCGTTTTTCCTCCGGAAGGCAGGAAAATGTCCCTGAAGGAGATCGTGCTGGAGGCGAGAGATACGGCTGCAAAGATCTTCGCCGGAGATCCGCATCTTCCGGAACTGACTGCGATCATTGATCGTGCCGTGATGCTCGCGGAGGCAGGCAGTGAAAATGATCTGGACAATATCCATAAGCTCGGAGAAGGCTGGGTAGCGGAGGAAACGCTGGGAATCTCCCTCTATTGCGCGCTGAAATATCAGGATGACTTTTCTGCCGGCGTTATTGCGTCAGTGAATCACAAAGGGGACAGCGATTCGACCGGTGCGGTGACCGGGAATATTCTTGGTGCTTTACTGGGCTATGGAGCGATTGAAGATAAATGGAAGCAGGATCTGGAGCTTTCAGATGTGATCCTGGAGATTGCGGACGATCTGTGCCATGGCTGTCAGATGTCCGAGTACAGTCATTACAGAGATGAGGACTGGGAGAGGAAGTATATCTATATGCATCGGCCGGCCGGACAGCAGCCGAAAGAAGATATGAAAAAGGATATTAAGGAAACCGATATCCGGTTGGTGAAGGGTGATATCACAAAAATTTCCGATGTGGAAGCAATCGTAAATGCTGCGAACACGAGCCTGCTCGGTGGCGGCGGCGTAGATGGTGCGATCCACCGGGCAGCCGGCCCGGAACTACTGGAAGAATGCCGGACACTTCACGGCTGCAATACCGGGGAAGCCAAGCTGACAAAGGCCTATAAACTTCCGTGCAAATACATAATCCACACCGTTGGCCCGAGATGGAAAGGCGGCAGGAAGAAGGAGGCGCAGCTTCTTGCAGACTGCTATCGGAATTCCCTGCAGGTGGCAGTGGACCACGGAATCCGGAGCGTGGCATTTCCTTCGATTTCCACCGGCATATACAGTTATCCGCTGGAAGAGGCAGCAGAAATTGCAGTTGCCGCGGCAGATGAATTTATTACAGAACATCCTGGTGCACTTGATCTGGTCGAGTGGGTACTCTTCGGTCAGAGCACCTATGATGCGTATGATAAGGCGCTTGGCCAGCTGATCGTTTCAAAGGCTGTCAATTCCCCGCTTCTGGATGAGATCAACCGGGCGCTCAGGGACGGGCTGGTCTGACCTGGGCATTTCAGGAATAGCCTGGCCTGACTTGGGCACTCCAGGGAGGGGCTGACCTAAACGCTCCGGGGAGGAGCTGACCTGAACGGAAAAACAAGCAGTAAGGCGGTGATGTTATGGCCAATGAAGGCGGCGAATGGATCATGAAAGGCCTGGACTGGGATGATCCCTACAGGATCCGTTCCTGGCGTGAACTGATCAACTGGATCAATGAAGTGGGGTTCCTGCCGCTTTTTGCCAATGAAGTGCCGGGCTTTTCCGCGGAGGAACATGTTTCGCCTCTCTTCTGGTGGACGGGAGATCCCGAGCAAGATCCCTGGGAATGGCGTGAGATCATTCCCGCGACCGGCGAAGTGGCATACGGGAAATTCTTCAATAACAAGACCGGATTCATTTCCCAGGAGTGGTTCCCTTATTTCGCAAATGCGCGCCGGGACGGCTATGATTTTGACGCGGCATGGGAGGACGGACTGGTCCAGCGCCGGCACAAAGCGATCATGGATCTCTGCGAGGACGGCGGCATGCATCCGGGCTTTGAACTGAAGCCGGCGGCGGGATTCGGCAAAGAAGGCTATAAGAATTTCGACGGCTGCATGGCGCAGCTGCAGATGCAGACTTACCTGCTTATCCGCAAGTTCGAGCGGCGGCGGAACAAACGCGGGCAGAGCTATGGCATGGCCGTTTCCTACTACCAAAAACCGGAAGAACTATGGGGCTATGAGCATGTGACAAGCGCTTACAAGGAAGAACCGGCGCTGTCCGCGGAGCGCATTTTCAGGAGAGCAAAAGAGTGGTTCCCGGTAAGTACTGATGCGGCACTCCGGAAGGTTCTGAAATAGGATAACTGCAATGACAACGAATCAAATGATCTGGGTCAGAACGAAAAACGAACTGGTGCAATCTGTGACACGGCTCGGTTTCCCGGCTGCACTGGGAGAAGCTGTTGCGCAGCATCTTGGCAGCCCGAAGGCCATGGAGCGTATGATCGCTTATCTGGATTATGTGAAACCGACGAGCGATGTGATGATCGTGGATGAAATGCTGGCGATCCGCAGTGAGATTGATGCATGGCGCGACAGGAAAGCCAGTCGGGAAGCGAATGCAGCCTACAATGAAATGCTGTATTTCGGGCTGGAAACGGAGGACGAATGATGACATATGAAGACGCCGCAGCAGCGATACTGCCGGGGCTTTATCAGCATTTTAAAGGAAATTACTATCGGGTGCTTTCCATTGCCCGCCACAGTGAGACCGTGGAGGCGATGGTAGTCTATCAGGCGCTGTACGGAGACGGCGGTGTGTGGGTGCGGCTGGCTGACATGTGGAACGAAACGGTGGAACGGGACGGAAAAACATTCTGCCGGTTTCATCGGCTGAGCGCTGCAGAGCGGGTCGCCTTCTACGAGGAAATTTATGATGAGCTGTGTAAAGCGCTGCAGGAAAACATATCCTCCGGAGAGACACTGCAGATGAAAAGGAAGCTGCTGGAAGACTACTATACTTCCGGGGAATGGCGGGAGGATTATGAAGCAGATGAAGCAGGCGCGTTCCCTGCGGATCTGAAACGCGGTGTTCTGTCGCAGGATGGCGTTTACAATTTGCTGTCGGAGCAGCGGGAAATGCAGTGACAGCGTGGAAGGAAATGCAGTGACAGCGTGGCAGAAAAACCGAAAACACAGATGGAGAAGCCCTGAAGCCGACCGCTTCGGGGCTTTCTCATGTTCCATTGGGCCTGTACCGGCGGAATTCTGTCTGTGCCGGTGGATTGCTTCCCTACGGTATCTCATCATCTATATGCGCAAACAGCTCTCCGGTGATCCCGGCAATGTCATCAATTGCCAGAACCCTGCCGCCAACCGTGATGGTCCGGGAGACATCATTCACTTTCTGACAGATCCCTGTTACGGATTCATAAATTCCGCCGGTGCCATAGGCGCTGCTGTTCGGATCCGCGCACGGAACGAAGTACCGGACAGTGATCTCCGGGCGGTTCTTCCTCACGGCTGCTCCGTTGACAGTCAGACCGCGCAGAACAGAGACCTTTCGGTCGAGTTCCTCTTTTTCTCCTTCGCTGAGATCCTGGCGGACAGTGTACGCCACTTCCTTGCTGGCAATGCACTCGCCAAAGCCGGCGAGCGCGTCAAACGGTGCGAAGATCTTGGCCCGGTGTACGATGTCCATTGGCGGATGCCTGCGCCAGAATTCATCGTACTTTTCGTGCTGCGGCCGGCCTTTCAGAAAGGCGGAGCGGTACGGGAAACCGTCCGGCATCGGCATGTATCCGATCGCAGTTCTCGAGTCATCTTTATCCATGGGCCGTTACCCCGCAGCAATGGAAATTTCTTTCATTTCTCTTATATAATCCACATAGTCAGACTCGGAGCAGAAAAGAATATATCTGCCCTCTACAAACCCCATGTATCCCGTGGCTGTAACATATCCTTTCATCCATATACCTCCTTTGGAAAAGACAATTATCCGGCACTAAAAGGGAACATACGTTCGATTAATAAAGGAAAAAAGAAACAGGCTTGCCCCTGCGCGGGGCAGATCCTGTGTGGGCAACTTGTGTTCACGATGATAGTATAGCACAAAGCAAAACAAAAAGCAAACATATGTTCGATTTTTTGGCTGTAAATGTGATAAGCGAAGAGCAGGAGAACCGTCCCCTGGCTCACCGAAGAACCGTCCCCTGGATCATTTCTTTTTTTGACAAGATATGATATGCTTTCTGTAGATTCCTGAACAGCAATCCGCAAAGGAGATCATTATGAACGAAGAAAAGGCAAACATGGAATTGAACCTCGGGCAGCTTGAAGGCGTATCAGGCGGAACATCCATTACCGGAGGAGAGAGGGAAAAGATTTACCGGATCCTTGCGGTTTCTCTTGATATGAGTATTTCTCTGATCACCGGAAAAAGCAGCCTGAGAGGCGATCTGGGAGCGGACTCATTTGACATGGCCGATATTGTCGGCAGGATTGAGAACGCGTTCTGCATCCGGATCCCCGGAGGCGATCTGCCCAGGATCAATACGGTGGATGATCTGGTCGACTATGTAAGGATACGGATTTTGTAAAGCGCGCTCACATAATTATTGCAGAAGGGGCTTGAGGCGGCATGAGTGACAACAGGAAGAACATCAGGGTCGCGGCAGCTGTCATCCGCAGAGGGGATCAGATCTTTGCTACCCAGCGGGGGTACGGAGCCTACAAGGACTGGTGGGAATTTCCGGGCGGAAAGATCGAAGCCGGCGAGACGCCGGAGGAAGCGCTGATCAGGGAGATCCGCGAGGAACTGGATGCGGAGATCACGATCGACGGGTATCTTACGACAGTGGAATACGATTATCCGGAGTTCCATCTGTCGATGGCGTGTTATTGGTGCAGCCTGAAGAACGGACACCTGACTTTACTGGAACATGAAGCGGCGAAGTGGCTCGGCATGGATGCGCTGGGAGCAGTACACTGGCTGCCGGCGGACGTGCTTGTTGTGGAGGCAATCAAAGGGGAATAGGAAGCTTCCTGTATACTTTAAACAGTGAAGGGAAACAGCCTTGACCAAGAAAAATACCTCAAGTAAAGTTGGATTATTACTGACCCGCCAAAGTTGGTAAAATCCAAAATCACAAGAGGTATCTAAGATGAATGGTAAAGGC
>JAFRLH010000003.1 GCA_017431345.1 Lachnospiraceae bacterium
CAGCGTCCAGAACCGGAGTGAGGCCGTCCCGGCAGATGCAGTGACCTTTGTTCTTTTCTCTCTTGCACCCGAAGCAGGAGATACATCCCGTGTATTTTTCCAGCCGAAAAAGATCAAACTTCTGAACCTCGGCTCCGGCAGATTCCGCACCCTTGATGGCTTCCTCGATCAATGTGTCCGTATTCCAGCCTTTTCTCGGCCCGGCGTTGACGGCTATAATCCTTTTGCTCATGGTCATTCCCTCCGCATCACTCGTTTGCTTCTATGATATCGCTCACGCTGATATGCTCGTTAAGGAAGCGCACACCGCTCTTTTCCTCACGCATGTGGATGGCATTCTTGGGGCAATTGTGAAGGCAGGCATAGCAGACCTCGCAGCGATCTGCGAATGCTACTCCGCTTTCTGTAACAGTGATATTATTTGCAGGGCAGACCTTGGCGCAGATCCCGCATCGAATGCACTGATCCGTTACGATATAGCTTTTTGCCGTATCACCACGGAGAATCCGATTCGCCAGCATCTTCCGGAACATAGCCATTTTCGCCTTTACTGCCGGTGTGATCTTAACAGGAGCTTCTGCTCGGACTTCAATATCGCGGATGATTCGCGTGAGCTGTCCTTCCACGTCCTTCTGTGGGAGCGTGTCGATCTGCTTTTGCATCTCAAAGCCGGGAAGGTAATTGTCTACCATCTGAACGGCGTTGATATAGGAGAGCTTCAAGCCCTTTTCATCACATAGCTGCTTCACGTGGGCAAACGCTTCTCCGCAGGCCATTCCGAAGGTGTAGAGAAAAAAGAAATAATCTGTTTTGATATTGGCCCTTTCGAGAAAGTCTCTCACCATCATGGGCATCTCACCGGCGTAGACCGGAGCGATAATTCCAACAGCATCGTCACTTATTTCGATCCCATCCTGTCGCTTCAGCTGCGGAATGGACAGCAGGGTGCCGCCAATCCTTCTGGCCACATAAAGGCAGTTACCCGTTGCAGTAAAATAGCATATCGTCATCCGCATCACCCCTTACAGTGTCTGCTTGTTCCTTCGGATCGCCGCCATACGATCCAGATCACCGTGCTTGATTTCATGGTCAAGTGCAGCGATGATCTTTTCTTTCCTTCCGAGAAAATCCGGACCGGTCAGATTGACGCCGGAAATCGTATGGTGCGTGATAAACCCGCAATCCCGATCCAGTATCTCTGCGAAGGTTTTTAACTCTTCCAGCATTTCCTTTTCCGAAAGAGGGGTGAACTCGCCGCGCTCCGCTTCTTCCAGAAGAGGCGTGCCGGGAAACAAAGTCAGTCCGCCTGTCCCCACGACCATAGGATGGCATTGGTTAAAAATCAGGGCGGAATTGACGGCATGATCATGGCTGTGTTCTTTCCCTGCCACGCCATTGAGGAAGGTCATCCAATAAACGATTCCAGCTTCATCCAGTTTGTGGCACTGCTCCAGAATATCCGCTGCGTGATAGCCTTTGTTGATCCGCTCAAGTGTCCAGTCATCACCGCTCTCTACGCCCAGCGATATCTCGCTCATGCCCAGATCTCTTAAAGAACGAAGCTGCTCCACAGTCTTATTTCTCACGTCCGTCACACGACCGACTGTATAAATAAACTCTATCTTCGGCAGGTATTCCCGGATCTTTTCCAGTATCGGCGCAAGCTTATCGTAGCTCATGCAGAGCGGATTTGCAGACAGCAGCTGGATCGTTTTAGCCTCCGGTACCGTTTCAGCCAGTTCCTGCAGATCTTCCCTGATCCATTCCATCGGCTGCATACGGAAGGGTACTCCCGTATACATCGTACAGAACTTACATTTGTTGTGTGTGCAGCCCTGTGTCACCTGCAAAAGCGGGTAGGTCGGCCAGTATGGGCTGCGATATACTGTTTCCGTAAAGTGCATTTTTTCTCCTTACCCCAGCTCTTCCAGCATCCGATCCGCATCCTCTTTCGGCTTTACACCGCCAAACGCTTTGATGATGATCCCATCTTCATCGATCAGATAGGTGGAGCGGATCAGGCTCTTTGTGGGTTTTCCGTCTTTACCTGGTTTAAGAACATCATAGGCTGTAATGACTACCAATGATTCATCCGCAAGCAGGGGGAACGGAAGTCCGTGTTTCTCTTCAAACTTCTTATGGGATTCCACGCTGTCCTTGCTCACGCCAAGTACGACTGCACCTTTCTCCTGTATCTGCGGATAGCGGTCGCGGAAATTACATGCCTGCGCAGTGCAGCCTCCGGTCATATCCTTCGGGTAGAAGTATAGAATGACCTTCTGACCCTTATAATCCGACAGGTTGTGAACTATCCCATTCTGATCGGGAAGAGAAAACTCCGGTGCCTTTGTTCCAATATCCAGCATGACGCCTACCTCCTGTGCTTTTCATTCATTCCTGTCAGTGCGCGGTTTAAGAGATCCCGCAGAAGATAAAGATCATCTTCTGAAAGCGGGATGCATCCCTGCATTTGGTATGGGACATCAATTGCCCTTTCCTTCAGACTCTCACCTTCTTTAGTAAGGGAAAGATAGAGCTTATTTTCATTGTTTTCCGGTCTGATCCGATTGATATACCCCGCTTTCTCCAGACGCTTCAGGAGTGGAGCCAGCGTGCCGGAATCAAGATGTACCTTTTTCCCGAGTTCGCCCTCCGTCATTTCCCCGAACTCCCAAAGGACCATCATGACGATATACTGCGTATATGTCAGGTTCAGCGGCTCAAGTGGCTCCCTGTACTGACGCACCACTTCCTTGGCACAGGCATACAGAGGAAAACAAAGCTGGTTTTCGAGACGTAGGCTTTCTTCGTTTGTCTGTGTCTGTATCATATTCAGGTTTCGCCTTTCTTGCATTTATCTGCCCTTTTACGAAGAGGCTGGCGCAGCGCACACAGGCAGCGTCAGCCTCGTCAAAACCGTTTTTATTTCTCTGTCGGCTCCCACTTACAGCGGATAGGGGAAACAATGCTGCCTTCCTTCTTCATCGCTGCAAAAGCCTTGTCCACGACCTTTCTGTCAAGTCCAGTCAGCTCGGCCACTTTTCCGGCGTTCAGAGGTTCTCCGGCCTTTTTCATGGCCTCAAGGATGATCTCTTTTTCGTTCATATCCATTCTCCTCAAAAAGTCACGGTTTCGGGCTCCTCGGTAAAGGAACTGAAAGTGGCGACAGCGTTCTTAAAGTACAGCATCTGCATATTATCGTCATCTGCGCTGTAAGCACTCTTCAGGCTTGGCATCTTTTCGAGCATGGCAACCTTGACATCATGGTTGTCGTCGTTGACCAGCTCACCGGCAATGCGGACCCACTTGCCGCCCTTGAAGGCGCAAATCTCCACCTTGGGATTCGCTGCGATCTGATGGGAAACAGGCTTCACTTTGCCGGTCTGGATGTACAGCTTTCCATCGTATAACAGAGCTGTTCCAAACGCCCTGACTCTGGGCTGATCACCTTCTACGGTAGCCAAATAATAAGTGTGTGCCTCATCTAAAAACTGATAGACCTTCTCGATTGCACTCATGAATGTACCTCCTGCTGATTAGCCGAGCTGTTCGATCAGATAGTTTTCGTAGCCGATCCTCTCGATAATACCCATGTGCTGTGCGACCCAAGCTCTATGCTCAGCCTCGCATTCGACAAAGCTTTCAACCAGCTTTCTGGTAATGGAGTCATCCGTCAGAGAGGCAGCGATCTTTTCGAGCTCTTCCACGCCCTTCTGTTCCTTAAAGCCATCATCCCAGTCCTTCAGGAGATCTTTGATCTCGCAGAAGATCGGCTGTTCGATGCATCCGAACACCGGCTGGCCGCCGAGAGCAACCACTCTCTCTGTGCATTTTCTGGCTTCTTCGAGTTCCTCGTCTCCTTCTTCCTTGCAGCGATCCGCAAACTTGCCAAAGCCCTGCGCACGGAAGGTGGCTTCATGGATGTAGTCCGCCTGCGAGCTGGAATACCAGGCAACAGCATAATCATTGAGCATCTTGATCTTTTCTTCGAACGTCATGATAACATACCTCCAAATCTTCTTATAAGTTGTTGTGCGCCGCTCTGTTGTGCGCAACTACAGAATAGCAGAGGTATGCCTGAATTTCGAGTTATAAAGATGCCCCGTTATAACGCCGCGTTATAATCCGGAGAAATTATAAAGTTTTCATCAGGCTACTGGCAGAGATAGGGCTTCAGCTTTTCCGGGATACAGGCTTCCATTGCCGCCGCCACCTCTTCGCATGATGCCGGTTTGCTGTCCATCAGCCATTCACACAGATACTGTCCCGTTCCATAGCAGTAGATCTTTATCATCGCAGTAAGATCTTTGGGAATGCTTTTTGTTTCATTCTTTTTTCTGACTTCGTCGGTGATATATCCGATATTCATTTCTGTCATCTGGTTGATAAAAGAATCCCTTCCGCTGGTATGTTTCAGGGCATTGACCATATACTTACGGTTCTCGGCATAATAGTGCAGGCCGTCCAGAAGCGTGTCCTTCCATAGATACCCATCGTGGCCAATCTTGTCCACGTTTTTCTGAGCTTCCTGAACATAGATCCATGCAATCAGATCGTACTTGTCCTTGAAGTGACGGTAAAAGGTTGGGCTCGTCATAGAACAGTTTTCCGTTATATCGGCTATTGTAATCTTGCTGATCGG
>JAFRLH010000065.1 GCA_017431345.1 Lachnospiraceae bacterium
CTGTGCTCACTTGCACACCTCCCGTGTTTTTATATTTGTGGTTTGCAGACCTACATTTATACTAACACGGGATTTTGCTTTTATCTAAAGATCTTCCCTCCCCCTGCAGAGCAGGGGGTTTATTTTTGTTGTGACACAATAAAAAAGAGGACTGAGCCGCGGCTCAGTCCTCTTGCTTTGGTTACATCTGATCGACCAGATCCAGTGTGTACTCTTTATTCATCTTTCTGCAGACCTCGATGAATTTCTCCAGCGGGATGTCATGCAGCTGGTTGTTATTGCCGCGGATATTGACGGAGACGGTATTGTTTTCCGCTTCCTTGTCGCCCAGCACGAGAATGTAAGGATCTTTGTAGACCTTATAAGCCTTGATCTTCTTCTGCATGTTCTGGTCGGAGTAATCGACTTCAAATCTCACGCCGGCATCGCGAAGCGCCTCACAGACCTTCTTCGCGTATTCGTTATGGGAAGTACGGATCGGAACAACGCCAACCTGTACCGGGGAGAGCCAGAACGGGAAGGATCCCTTGAAGTTCTCGATCAGGATGCCGATGAATCTTTCCATGGATCCGAACAAGGCTCTGTGGATCATGACCGGGCGTTTCTTTGCGCCGTCCTTGTCGATATAATGCAGATCGAAATTCAGCGGGAGCTGGAAGTCGAGCTGGATGGTGCCCATCTGCCATTCTCTGCCCAGGCAGTCCTTCATCTTCAGGTCGATCTTCGGACCATAGAAAGCACCGTCGCCTTCGTTGATCTCATAGCCGCCTTCGCCGTACTTCTCGTCGAGGATCTTCTTGAGCGCTGCTTCCGCCTGGTTCCAGACTTCGATATCGCCCATGAAATCATCGGGACGGGTAGAGAGTTCCGGTGCATAGGAGAGACCGAAGGTGCCGTAGATTTGTCCGGCAATATCCATGATATCGTTGATCTCTTCGGCGATCTGATCTTCGGTAAGGAAGGTGTGGTCATCGTCCTGGTGGAAGAGCTGTACACGGAACAGGCCGTTGAGCTCGCCGGATTTTTCCTTCCTGTGGATCGGATCGGTCTCGGAATAACGGATCGGCAGTTCCTTGTAGGAATGGCCTTCCCTCTTGTAGACGGTAATGGCGTTCGGGCAGTTCATGGGCTTTGCTGCATAAGTATTGTTCTCGTCGATCGGGACCAGGAACATGTTGTTCTGATAATGAGCCCAGTGGCCGGAAGTTAACCAAAGTTCCTTGGAGTTCAGAACAGGCGCTGCGATCTCCTGATAGCCATGCACATCATGGATGCCTCTCCAGAAGGAGAGAAGGGCATTGTACAGCTTGAAGCCTCTGGGAAGCCAGTAAGGCATGCCGGGCGCGGTCTCGTCGAACATGAACAGGTCGAGCTGCGGTCCGAGCTTCTTGTGGTCGCGCTCCATGGCTTCTTTCACGAAAGCGAGGTGCTCTTTCAGCTGCTGTTTGTCCGGGAAAGCATACAGATAGATCCTCTGCAGGCTGTCGCGTTTCTCGTCGCCTCTCCAGTAAGCGCCGGAAGCGGAACGGATCTGGAAGGCAACGCTCATGAGCTCCTGGGAATTGGAGATGTGCGGGCCGCGGCACAGATCGACAAAATCATCGCCGGTATAATATACAGTCAGTTTTTCTTCTTCGGGCAGATCTTCGATCAGCTCCGTCTTGAATTTCTGGTCCTTAAAGACTTCCAGCGCTTCTGCACGGGACAGTTCCTTTACAGTCCAGTCTTCGCGGCGCTTGATGATCTCACGCATCTTGTTCTCGATGGTCTTGTAATCGGATTCTCCGACGGCCTTCGGCAGAAGGAAATCATAGTAGCAGCCGGTGTCGATCTGCGGACCGATGGCGTACTGAACGTTCTCTTTGCCGTAGATCTCGATCACGGCTTTTGCAAGAATGTGCGCAAGCGAATGTCTGTAAACGCTTAAGAATTCTTCTCTTTCCATGGTGTATCTCCTTTAAAATTAATTGTCTGAAATAATAAAACGTCCTTCAGCAAATGCTAAAGGACGTAAATTACGCGGTTCCACCTTTATTGTCATTATTACAGAGCATAATGACCACTCATTGGATGATAACGGGATCACCGGGCCGGATTGGGGCCGCTCGGAGGGCGGTGCGCAGCGGTTCGTGAACGGAATGGTCTCAGCAGTTCCCTTCCTCTCTGTGGATGCCGTAAAGGCTGCAGTTCCTCGTCAAAGCTTTGAAATATGCGCTTTCATCGCATTATAAGATATTTGACGGGATTTGTAAAGAGGGAAACGGATCCGCTGCGGGATCCTGCCGGAACGAAGAGAACGGCGGAGCAAGTCACTTCTGCTCCGCCGCCTTTTAGAGAGTTATATAGAGTTGAGTGTCTATCGGATCAATGGATGCTCCATGCTGCGAAGAATCCGCCTCTGACGGCTTCGCCGACCTGGCCGACGCTGATGCAGTCGCCGACGACAGCAGTGGTAGGATACTTTTCGCAGATCGCTTCCACATAAGGCGCATAAGGCTTCATGCCGAAGGAAGCAATGATGGTATCCGCAGGGATGCATACTTCCCCTTCGGGGCCTTCCGCGATCACACAGTCCGCTTTGATCTCTTTGATCTTCGTGGAGGTGAGCTGTTTTACGTTGTTGTCGCGCAGTCTGAACAGCAGCGGATTTCTGTTGTCAAGAAGGGCAGTCGGGCAGAGCTCGGGCAGCATTTCGATGATGGTGACATCCTTGCCTTCATAAGCCAGTTCAAGAGCCGCTTCACAGCCGCTGACGCCGCCGCCGGCCACTACGATCCTGTCGCCCTTCACCAGCTCGGGATGCAGGTGGGAATTCAGCACTTCAACTGCATTTTCAATGCCGGGGATCGGAGGAAGAGCGGGAACAGCACCGGTAGCCAGGATGATGCGGTCAAATTCAGCCAGCTCGGGTGAATCGGGGGTGATCTCCTTGCCGAGCACGACCTTTACGCCATTCTTTTTGATCTGGGTCTTCTCATATTCGACAAATTCTCTCAGATGTTTCTTGAAAGAAGGAGCCGAAGCGCCGACCAGCTGTCCGCCGAGTACATCCGCCTTATCGAACAGCGTTACGCAGTGTCCCTGTGCAGAAGCAACGCGTGCAGCTTCCAGTCCGCCGGGGCCGCCGCCGACGACAGCGATCTTCTTGGGAGAATCGGTCTTTACAAGCGGATATTCCTTCTCATGGACAGCCTGTGCATTGATGGCGCAGCTGATCGCACGGTTCTGATACAGGCGTCCTACACAGATCTGGTTGCAGAACAGGCAGGGACGTACATCCTCGTCATGTCCTTCCAGGATCTTGTTGGGCATGTCGGGATCTGCGATCAGGGCGCGGCCGAACATCGCGTAGTCGATCTTCCCGGCTGCGAGCGCCGCTTCCGCAGAGGCGGGCGTATGGGTGCCGGCGTTCAGGACGATGACATCACAGGCTTCCTTGATTTTGGACGCTTCGTCAGCCATGCTGGAATCGCCCTGGTAAATGGACGGACATACCCACTGCTTTTCTTCATAAGCGCCGAGATCGATATCAAAGGCATCTACGCCGAGCGCTTTCATGTAATTTACGACTTCGATCGTTTCTTCGAGCGTTCTTCCGCCGTCGAAATCATGATGGGCAGCCAGTCTCATGAGGATAGGCATATCGGGGCCGACCTGGGAACGGATGCCTTCATAGATCTCTTTTACGATGCGCATGCGGTTCTCAAAACTGCCGCCGTATTCGTCGGTCCTCTTGTTCCAGATGGGCGTGATGAACTGGTCCAGAATGTAGCCAGCATGAGCGTGAATTTCTACAGCGTCTGCCTCGGCAAGGACAGCTCTTGCGGCAGCTCTGGTAAAGCAGCCGACCATGTCATGGATCTCATCGATCGTGAAGGCGCGGCAGAGACGGTCCGGGAAATAGAAGGAAGGAACCTCAGAGGCGCTGACCATCTGGTCGTCAGAGAACGGAAATGCATTTCTGCCCAGTCCGCAGCCAAGCTGCAGGCAGCACTTCGCACCCTCTGCGTGGATGGCTTCGACAAGCTGGGCCCAGCCCTTCATCTGCTCGTCGGTATCGGCTGTGGTGATATAATTGATCCAGGGGTCAGTCTTGTTGGTGACGTACTGGACTTCCGTGATCACAAGGCCGACGCCGCCGCGGGCTCTTGCGCGGAAATATTCGAGCTGGTTGGAGGAAACGGAACCGTCATGGTTCTCGGAGAAGGTTCCCATCGGGCACATGACGATGCGGTTCTTCAGAGCCATTTTGCCGATTTTTCCATAGGAATACAGATGCGGGTAATCTTTTGCGGGCATAAAGCACCTCCTTGAAAAAGTATGTGTTGGGACCGGTATGTCCTGAAGCGGACATCCGATGCATAAACTGCTGGATAATCTGGATGATCCATGTTATGTTTAATCACAGTATAATAAAAAGGCACTGCAAAGTCATCGTCACAGTGACAATTATTTAACAGTGATAATGGTGCATTTTGCACCATTATCCAGGCGGGGAGGGACCTGCTATGAAAGAACTGCCGGAAAAGCTTCCTCCGGATGAAATAATCAGATATCATGAGATCAAGGACACACTGACAGACTGTCTGCTCGCAAAGACAGATCTGGAGACTGTCATCGGGAAAGCCGCTGATTTCTTCCGGTGCCCGATTATCCTGACAACAAGCACCTACAGAGTGCTGGTGCTGGAGGACCGGGGAACGCCGGTGGATGATCCGGTCTGGAAGCTGGCCGAAGAGACAGGCTACTGCGGAGCGGAATCCGTGGCGCTTTTTGAATCGGAGGGCGTTACCAGGCAGGTGCTGGAAAGCAGCGGTGCGTTCGTCCTGGACCAGGGGCTTGCGAACGAGATCCCCCGGATGCTGCAGAAGATCCATGTTTTCGGGAAGGTCGGTGCTTATATCGGGATCTTTGAGACGGACCGCAGGTTTACGGATCTTGATCTTGCCGTCTGCGACCTGCTGTGCGAGATCCTGACGGTGTTCTTTGAAAGAGACCCTTCGGCGCTGCAGCTCGATCTTACGATCAAGGACAGTATCCTGACGGATCTGATCTCCGGCCAGCTGCAGTCGGCGACGGTCCTGAACGACCGGCTCCGGGCGGCAGGATGGAAACCGCATCCTCATTTTCAGTGCATCCTCATTACGCCGGAAAAAACAAGCACCGGGATCGACAATGCGGATTATCTCTCCGCAGCATTCAAGAGAAGGATCCCGGCCGCTCATGTGATCCTTGTCCCGGAAGGACTGCTTCTCCTTCTGAATTTTGACAGATCTCCGATGGAAAGATACCGGGGAAAGCTGATCGAGACCGCGGAGAAATATTCCCTGTTCATGAACGCCTCCGGCGTCTTTGACGATCTGATCAGCTTACGGGCATATTATCAGCTGTGCATCAGAGTCCGGCAGACTGCCAAAAGGCTGCAGAGACCGGACCGGCTGGCCTTTTTTGAGGATATGGTCTTCTCTATCCTGGCGGAGGATCTGGACCGGCTGGAAGTGCTTACGTTTACGCAGAATGAATACAGAGCGCTGAGCGCTTATGACAGCATGCATGAAACGGACTACTGCGGGACGCTTACGGCGTTTATCGAGTGCGCCTGCAATGTGAATGCAGCAGCGGAGAAGCTGTTCGTTCACCGGAACACGCTGGCCAGGAGACTTGGCAGGATCAATGAGATCTGCGGGATCGATCTTGCTGACGGGAACAGCCTGATGCATTTTTATTTCTCTTCGAAACTGAAGGGGAACGAATGAACGCGGGACTGTGAACGCAAATGGAACGGAGGAGGATTTCTGCTTTTGAATAACTATATTACGACATATACAGGGATGCGCGTCGTCCCGTATGATCTGAAGCCGGAAGATATAAGAATAGAAGATATCGCCCATGCACTGTCCATGCTCTGCAGGGGGAACGGGCATGTAAAGACTTTCTGGTCAGTCGGAGAGCATTGTATTCTGGCAGCAAAGGAGGCGATGCTCCGCGGATACGGCAGGAGGCTGGCACTTGCCTGTCTGCTGCATGATGCATCGGAATGCTATCTGTCAGATGTGCCGTCTCCGTTCAAAGCAAAAATTGACGGATACCGTGAAACGGAAGACAGGATCCTGTCGATGGTCTATGAACGGTTCCTGGGAAGCGATCTTACAGAGGAGGAATTCCGGCTGCTGGACGGTATAGATAAGGATCTTCTCTATTATGATCTGTCCGTCCTGCTGGGAGAGAAAATGGAAAGGGAAGAACCGCAGATGCAGGCGGAGATCAGCTATGCCTTAAGACCTTTTCAGGAAGCGGAGAAGGAGTATCTGGAATTATTTGAAAAACTGAAGGAATAAATAAAGGGGCTGTGAAAAACGAAAAATCGTTTTTCACAGCCCCTTCACATTCCCTGAACGTAAGCATCGAATATTTTGAGCAATCACTTGTTCCTATTCTCTGATCAGACTTCCCAGCGTTTCAAACAACGCCTCCGGATCCACAGGTTTCGACAAGTGGGAATTCAAACCAGCCTGTATGCTTTGCTGAACATCCTCATCAAAAGCGTTTGCTGTCAGAGCAATGATCGGAATTGTCTTCGCATCGTCCCGCGGAAGGTTTCTAATTGCTCTTGTCGCTTCCAAACCATCCATTTCAGGCATGCGCATATCCATCAGAATAGCATCATAGTATCCGGATTCGTGGCTTTCGAACAGCTTCACGGCAGCCAAACCATTTTCAGCCAGATCCGCTTCGATTTCACGCATGGTGAGGATCATCATCACGATCTCGGCATTCACAGCAACATCTTCCGCGAGCAGCACTCTGCGGCCTTTCAGATCCACGGTTCTCTTTTCGAGTGCTCCCGTCTTGCTCCGGAACGCCTCCACGAATTCATCCATTACTGTGCTGGCAAAAAGAGGCTTCGAAACAAATGTGTCTACCCCTGCCTCACGAGCTTCATCTGCGATTTCATCCCAGTTAAATGAGGAAAGAACAATAACCGGTGTATCGTTTCCCACAATATTACGGATCTGCCGGGTTGTTTCGACTCCGTCCATCTCCGGCATTTTCCAGTCAACGATGATAAGGTTAAAGTCTTCTCTGCGTCCGTGACGTATGCGAACTTTATCTATACCTTCCCCGCCTGATTCCGCCGTCTCGCAGCTGATACCGACCTGACCGAGAACGATCTCCGCATGCTCCAGGGCTATGGGATCATCATCGATCACAAGAACACTCATGTCCTGCGGAATCAGATCGCTTTCATCAATCCGCTGTTTCCTGTCAGATTCCCCCAGCGGAAGGGTAACCGTGAATGTAGAGCCTTTGCCTTTTTCACTTACAACATGGATGTGACCGTTCATGAGCTCTACAATACTTTTTGTGATAGGCATGCCCAAACCGGTTGAGCCGTATTTGCCGGCAGGCGATGACTCTTCCTGGCTGAACGGTTCAAAAATGTGTGGAAGGAATTCCTCGCTCATTCCTATGCCTGTATCGCTGATGATAAATTTTAACACTGCGTTCCGGTCAAATCGTTTTCCTTCCTCAATAAGAAAGCGGATCGTTCCACCTTTCGGCGTAAACTTGACCGCATTGCCGAGGATGTTGATCATCATCTGCTTGATCTTCATGGCATCGCCGATATAATATTCATCCACCTGCCCTGTCATCTGGCAGTCATAGGCAATGCCTTTATCATGGCATTGATCACTGATAATCGTATTGACCTGCTCCAGTGCTTTGGCAAAAGAGAACTCTTCTTTTTTTATGACCATTCGCCCGGATTCGATGCGGCTCATGTCCAAAATATCATTTATGATCCCCATCAGGTGCTGGGCAGAGGCTCCGATTTTGCTGAGATATTCCTTTATCTGATCACTGGCCGTCGGATCATTCATGGCGATATTATTCAAACCGATGATCGCATTCATGGGAGTACGGATCTCATGGCTCATATTGGAGAGAAAAACAGTTTTTGCCTTGTTTGCGTTCTCTGCGACAGCCAGGGCTTCTTTCATGGCTTCCCTGCTTTCTGCCAACTCCAGTTTCTGCTCCTGATCCCTCTTAGCCGCTTCCTCCAATTCTCTGCGGTATTCATCCTTCTCATCCTCGACTACTAGGCTATGCAATAAACTGGTACCCAACATACATCCCATTGCATACAGAGGCAGCAGCGGGTAAAAGACCTGAATCATGATCAATGTCATCATGGCGATGCCAAAGAAACCGATGGTCAGGTATCTAAGCCGCCCCCTTCCTTTTGATCCGGCGGCGACAAAGAGTGTGTAAACTGCTGTCACCAGGAACATGAAAATCTGAATTCCGAGCGTCACATATCGGGCAATCCCCGCATGATAAACACCGTTCTCATCAAACCAAAAGAGTACGGGCACAAAGAAATTTACAGCAATAAAAAGGAGTTCAAGAACAAAGAATATGCGGCCGAAAGCCAGCAGTATACGTTCAAATGTATTGCCGGCATTAAGATAAGATACAACATACTGCGTCCAAAGCATCACAGCCCCGACCATAGCAGCGAAATGAATCGATGTATCGGCGAACAGAATACCTGTAAGGTGATATGAGTACAGCGCCCCCCAAAACAAATCCGTCACAAGATACGTCAGCACTCCCATCAGAAACCAGCGGTAGTATTGCTGCGTTCTGGTGAGCATCTGTCCATCGTGATTCAAAAGAATATCCTGATTGATAATCAAAAGGAGAAGGCTTGCCAAAATCCCAATCATTGAGTACGTCACATCGTTCACCCCGTTACTCATTGCAAAGAACGAGTCTGCGTGCTGCTATTATTTCAAACAACTCCAGGATTAATTAAGTATATCATATCTTCGAATTTAACTCTATACCCTTGTGAATGATGAACTTCATGCAGCCGTGCCGGCGGGGAACAAAAGTATCCGGCAGCCTGACCGCACAAAAAAAGGGGCTTTTTTCACAGCCCCTTTATTCTTCTTCGTAATCGCTTTCCTCTTCGGCAGGCGCTTTTTCTTTCTTTCTCGGGCCCCGGATCTTCTCCTTGGCTTCCTCGTGGCGCTGCATCTGTTTGTCGTCGTACTTCGTGTGCTTTACGCCCGGCGCAACAGGGGAGAGCAGCACGCGGCCGGTGCCGCGGTAGACATTGACCAGCCCCTCACCGCTGATATCGGAACCGATCAGCGTTTTCGTCGTTTTTTCTACGGTAAATGTCAGCGACTGGCTCCAGGCAATGGCGTAATTGCCGTCCACTTTCAGTACATCATTGTCCAGATCGATCAGGACAAGCTCTTCCCTTGGCACCATGCTTTCCAGCGCCACGATTCCTTCGCCGTCGAGCATGCAGTTGAACATGCCCTCATTTCCGAGGACCATGGAGGAGAGCGTGCTCCGCATGACGGTCTTGATATTTACTTCTCCGTCACAGGCGAGGAACAGGCCGTTCTCGATGATCATTCTGCCGTTCCAGTCAGCCAGATCTTCCAGCAGGATATGCTTGTAAGTCGGTTCGAGAACGAGCACACCGGTGCCGGTGTAGCGCGGTTTGATGACTGCTTCGTTCGTCAGCCTGCCGCCGATGATCTTCTTGCCGAGATCGATCCCGCCTTTGATATTGGTGGTCACTTTCAGATCGCCGGCCATCCATTCCATCGAACCGCCCTGCACGGTGATGTCGTCATTCTCCAGATTGATGGCAAGCTGACGCTTCCGGACGTTCATCTGGCTGGCAAAATAGGAGAACATGGCTTCGGACGGATCGTCGCTCAGGTTCTTGAAGTACTCTATGACATTGAATTTGCCTTTCTGTTCAATGATCCTCTTGTTCTCGGTTTCATTTAAGAAATTCGTTTTGATCATGGCTCCCTCCCTGCTGTGTGATATGGTGCGGTTTCCCTGGTTCAGATTATAAAAATATTATGAGAAGAATGCAAGTCGATCTTGCTCTGCTGCAAAGAGAACATATGTGCGATTGATATTGATTTATCGGCGAGCGTATGATATAAATAAATGAAGTATGCGCTGACGAAGGATGCGTGCGGACAGGCCGGGATGGCGCCCGCCGGCAGAGAGGTGAAACCCATGATCTCCTATATAAAAGGAATACTGACGGAAACCGAACCGGACAATGTCGTGATCGAGACCGGCGGGATCGGCTATAATATAAAGATCACGGACAGAGTGCTGTCTTCCCTGCCTCCTGTCGGAAGAGAGGCAAAGCTTTATACGCACTTCCATGTCAGGGAAGACGCCATGCAGCTTTACGGGTTCCTGAGCCGGGAAGACCTGAATATGTTCAGGATGCTCTTAAATGTCAACGGCGTCGGTCCGAAAGTCGCTCTGTCGCTGATCAATGAAATGTCGGCCAATGATCTGGCTTTTGCGATCCTGGCGGACGATGTGACGGCGATCTCAAAAGCGCCAGGCCTCGGAAAGAAGACCGCACAGAAGATCGTGCTGGAACTGAAGGATAAGATGGATCTGAACGAGGCTTTTGAGGCCAGATCCAACGCGGCAGCCTCGGCCGTGACCGCCGTTGATTCAGATATGACGGAAGCGATCGAAGCACTTGTCGCGCTCGGTTATTCATCAACGGAAGCGGTAAGAGCTGTCAAGGGCATTGAAGGCGCGGAAGGCATGGCTTCCGAGACACTCCTGAAGGAAGCGCTTAAGAAGCTCGCCGGATTCTGAACCGGAAGCGGCATGGTACTGCCGGTTTTCATAAGGACGCAGAAGCGGAATATGAATGGCCGTCTGGCATATCGGATGAGGGAATATGGAGAAGCGTATTATTACAACGGATATAACTGAAGAAGACAGACATATAGAGAACAGTCTGCGGCCCAGATATCTGCGGGATTATATCGGACAGCAGGAATTAAAGGATCTGCTTGCCGTCTATATCGAAGCGGCAAAGAGCAGGAACGAACCGCTCGATCATGTCCTGATCTACGGCCCGCCCGGGCTCGGCAAGACGACGCTTGCCGGGATCATCGCGAACGAGATGGGAAAGAACATCAAGATCACTTCAGGGCCCGCGATCGAGCATCCGGGGGAAATGGCTGCGATCCTGACGAAGCTTGGCGAAGGCGATGTCCTGTTCATCGATGAGATCCACAGGATCAATCGCCAGGTGGAAGAGCATCTGTACGCTGCCATGGAGGATTTCGCGATTGATATCATGATCGGAAAAGGTGCCGGCGCGAAATCGATCCGGCTGGATCTGCCGCCGTTCACGCTGGTTGGCGCCACAACGCGTGCCGGCATGCTGACAGCGCCGCTGCGCGACCGTTTCGGCGTCATCCACAGGCTTGATTTTTATACACCGAAAGAGCTGGCAATGATCGTGAAAAGATCGGCAGCCGTGCTCGGTGTGGAGATCGACGAAGCGGGAGCTATGGAGATCGCCAGACGCTCCAGAGGCACCCCCAGGCTTGCGAACAGACTGCTGAAGCGGGTCCGTGATTTTGCCCAGGTCAGATATGAAGGGCGCATCAACCGGAAAATTGCGGATGAGACGCTCACCCTGCTGAATGTTGATAAATTCGGGCTGGATGCCATGGATCAGCGGGTGATCAGCACGATCATTGATACCTTCGGAGGAGGGCCTGTGGGCCTGGATACCCTGGCTGCCGCGCTCAGTGAAGACGCCGGTACGCTGGAGGATGTCTGTGAACCGTATCTTCTTCAGAACGGCCTGATCGCGCGCACGCCGAGAGGCCGCGTTGCCACTGCGGCTGCCTATGAGTATGCCGGAAAAGCGGATATGAGGAATGAAAATGAATGAGAACAACCGTACAAAGATCACATTCGGAAGCCGTTCCATTACGCTCAGCGGGAATGAAGACTCCGAATATGTTACCAGGCTGGCGGATTATCTGAACGGCAAGACGGAAGAGATGGCTTCGACGGCTTCCTATAAACGCCTTACGGAAAATGACAGGACGGCGATGCTCCTGTTCAATATTGCGGATGATTATTTCAAGGCAAAGGACAGGGCTGACAGGCTGGAAAAAGAACTGCAGCGTCTGGAGGCCGAATCCGAAGAGATGCGTTACCGCTTCGTCAGGGAGCGTATGAAGCAGGAAAAAGGGAAGTGACGCACCGCGGAAGCAGCGGAGACCGGAACGATCGGAGGTAACCATGTTTATTCCCGAACTGCTCGCGCCGGCCGGATCGATGGAGAGCCTGAAGGCTGCCGTTGCCGGCGGAGCCGATGCCGTGTATATGGGCGGCCTGAAATTCGGCGCCAGGGCATATGCCGAGAATCCCGATGAAGCAGGGATATGCGATGCGATCGACTATGTCCATCTGCACGGTGCAAAACTATACATGACCGTGAATACGCTGATGAAGGAGAGGGAGCTTGAGAAGGAGCTTCTTCCTTTTTTGGAGCGTCCGTACAGAGCAGGCGTTGATGCTGTGCTCGTGCAGGATCTCGGCGTACTGACGGTCATCCGGGAGCATTTCCCGGATCTGCCGGTCCATATCAGTACCCAGATGACGGTCGCCTCTCCGTACGGAGCAAGGATCGCAAAGCGGCTGGGAGCGGAGCGTCTGGTCCTTCCCAGAGAACTGTCTCTTCCGGAGATCGTGAAAATAAAGGAAGAGGCGGAGATCGAAGTCGAGACGTTCATTCACGGGGCCCTTTGCTACTGCTATTCGGGACAGTGCCTGATGTCTTCCATGATCGGCGGACGGAGCGGGAACCGCGGCAGATGCGCGCAGCCGTGCAGGCTTCCTTACAGAAAGGACGGGAGCGGACGCGCGGAATATCTGCTCAATCTGAAAGATATCTGCTCCCTGCGCCTCCTTCCGGAACTGGCAGAAGCAGGGATCTCGTCGCTGAAAATAGAGGGCAGGATGAAGAGCCCTTCCTATACGCTCGGGACAACGGCGGTATACAGAAAGTATCTTGATAAAATAAAGAAAGGGGAACCTTATGCGGTGGATCCGGAGGATGTCCGATTCCTGCTCACACTGTTCGACCGGGGCGGATATTCTTCCGGCTATTATCATATGCATAACGGACCGTCCATGATCCATAAAGAAGAAAAGCCGGCAAAAAGAATCGTGGACGAGGCGTTCCTTAAAAGCTGCTTCGGAAAGCTGGATTCAGAAGCTTCCGATATAAAAATTAAGGGAACCTTAAAGATCATTCCGGGAAACTGCGCTACAATAACGATGACATATAAAGACCATGAAGTTACGGCCGCAGGTCCCATCGTCCAGGAAGCAAAGAGCAGGCCGATGACCGCGGAAGAGATCGGAAAGAGAATGAGGAAGACCGGCGGTTCCGGGTTCCTCTTTTCGGAACTGGATATCGTCACGGAAGGCGCAGTATTCATTCCGGTCGGGGAACTGAACCGCTTCAGACGGGACGCGATCGAAGCGATGAGAAAGGAGATACTGGATGCATACAGACGTATCTCTTGAACAGCCGGCTCTGCTGGAGGCTGTGCTTACAGCCGGGCAGGCAGACAGGATCATCCTGCCGGCGGAGAGGACCGATCCCGAACGGTGGAAGGAAACAGCCGGCAGAATAAAAGCTGCAGGAGCGGAAGCAGTGCTCGCGCTTCCGTATGTTTTCCGGAATGCAGGAGAAAAATGGCTGTCCGGGCATAAAAAGAAGCTTCAGGAAGCCGGATTTGACGGGTTCCTGATCAGGAATATCGACGAAGCCGGTTATTTTGCTGAGAACGATATTGCCGGGAAGCGGATCTTTGATGCCGGGCTTTATACCTGGAATCATGTTTCCGCCGAAACAATGAGATCTTTCGGGGCGGATGAACTGACGCTGCCGTATGAACTGAATTTTCACGAATTGCAGGACCGCGGGCTGGACGGTGCGGATACGCTGGTCGTTTACGGGAAGATCCCGCTTATGCTGTCCGCCCAGTGTACGAAGAAAAATACCGGCGGGTGCCTGAAGAAAAACGGAACACCGGCCGTCTTTTCCCCGGCATACAGCAAGCTTGCGGACAGAAAAGGCGCGGTGTTTGCGGAAGACTCAAGATGCCTGCTGTGCTATACAGTGATTTACAACAGTGTTCCGATGTGGCTGCTCGACAGGATCCCCGACGGGATCAGCAGGGTCCGTCTTAATTTTACGGATGAGACGGAAGAAGAAACGCTGGCTGTTCTGCAAGCTTTCGCAGAACGGAGAAGGCCTGCGGAAGGCAGTTTTACGCGGGGACATTTTACGAGAGGGGTGGAGTGATGACGAATCTGGTGCTGGAATATTCAAGGTACCTGATGCTCCTTATAGTGCTGCTGTATTCCATACTGAATCTGTACGGGCTCCGGAGCGTGGATGTCCGATGGCAGAACAGACTGTCGGGACACCAGATGTTCCTGCTGTTCCTGCTGCATACGCTCGGATACCTGATCATTTATCTGAAAACGACGGAGATCCGGATGGTCGCTTTCTACGGCGTCCAGCTGGCGGTCTTTTTCCTGTATTATGTTTCCTTCGGATTCCTGTACAGGCATGGATCGAGACTGCTGATCGGCAACACGCTTACACTGATCGTACTCGGCCTGATGATGCAGACAAGGCTCGATTTTGAGTACGCACTCAGACAGTTCGTCTTTGTCTGCGCCGGGCTGATCCTTACGCTTCTGATACCGGTCGTGATCCGGTATATGCATGTCCTCGCAAAATGGGGCTGGGTCTACGCGGTGGCAGGGATCGGCGCCCTGCTGGCGGTCTGGGTCGTAGGCAATACGACATACGGCGCCCAGCTTTCGATCTCGATCGGCGGATTCGCGCTGCAGCCTTCGGAATTCGTGAAGATCCTGTTCGTTTTCATGACAGCATCCATGCTGCAGCGGAGCACGAGCTTCCGGAATGTTGTGATCGTGACGGCTATTGCTGCCGTCCATGTGCTTGTCCTGGTAGCCAGTACCGATCTCGGAAGCGCGCTGGTGTATTTTGTTTCCTACCTGTTCATGCTGTTCGTTGCCACACATCAGCCGCTTTATATGGCTGCCGGTTTCGGCGCGGGCGGCGCGGCAGCGGTGGGGGCCTATTACCTTTTCTCCCATGTCCGCGTCCGTGTCATGATGTGGAGAGATCCGTTCTATGACTATGACAACAAGAGCCGTCAGATCGCCCAGTCCATGTTCGCGATCAGCACAGGAGGATGGCTGGGATCCGGTTTCTACCAGGGAATGCCGAAGCTGATCTCTCTCGTCCGGAACGATTTCGTGTTTGCGGCGATCTGTGAAGAACTCGGTGTTATTTTTGCGATCTGCATCATTGTCATTTATCTCGGATTCGTGCTGCAGATGATCTGGGTATCCACCTGGATGAATGAACTTTTCTATAAAATCGTCGGTTTCGGCCTTGCCGTTATGTTCGGGTTCCAGGTGTTCCTGCATATCGGCGGCGTTACGAAAATGATCCCCTGTACCGGCATTACGCTGCCCCTGATCAGTTATGGCGGCAGTTCCGTCCTGACCACGCTGATCATGATCGGTATTATACAAGGCCTGCATCTGATGAAGGAAAAGGAGGCGCGGGTGTCTGATGGATACGAAGGAGACTACGAGGAAGAGTATGAAGAAAGAGAATACAGCAGGAGAAGGCTCCCGGAAGAGGACTATGGCCGCAGAAGAAGGGAAGAAGAAACGGAAGAAGATTTCGATTTTTTCGAAGAAGAAAGACCGTCAGGCCGCCGCAGAAGGTAAGGCACTGACCAGGGATGACGAAAGACGGGCGCTCCGAAGGACGAACAGGGAGATCATGATGGTCTCCTATGTCTTCCTGCTCCTTTTTGTTGTCATGGCCGGCTATATGATCCGTTTCGTATACCGTGATGCCGATCTGTATAAAAATGATTCCAGGAATGCAAAGCGGATGAAGCAGCTGGAAAACAAATTTTTAAGAGGCGATATTATGGCAGCCGATGAGACCGTCCTTGCTACGACCAGCGTGACAGAGGACGGGGGAGAAAGCCGTTCCTATCCGCTGGGCCAGACCTTTGCGCATGTCGTCGGCTATACGGGAAGGGGAACGACCGGCATAGAAGGAATGGCAAATTCATACCTGCAGGATTCCCATACGAATCCGGCGCTCCGCATTGTCGAAGCCTTAAGAGGAATCAAATCCAGCGCTGACTCGGTCATCACCACACTGGATGTCGGACTGCAGGAGACCGCTTACAGTGCGCTGTCCGGACACAGCGGGGCGATCGTTGTCATGGAACCGGGGACCGGAAAAGTGCTGGCCATGGTGAGCCGTCCGGGATTTGATCCGAATACCCTGGAAGAAGACTGGGAAGTACTGACCAGTGAATCCAATACATCCAGCAATCTCGTGAACAGGGCTACCCAGGGACTGTATACGCCGGGTTCGACATTCAAGGTGTTCACGGCACTGGAGTTCCTGCGGGAATATCCCTATAACTATAATGAGTATTCTTTCAGCTGCGACAATGTGTACGAAGCGGGAGAATATTCCATCAAATGCGCGCACGGTGTCGCCCACGGAAACGTGGATCTTTCGGAAGCTTTTGCCGAATCGTGCAACGGCGCGTTTGCTGATATCGGTCAGCAGCTGAATTTCAAAGAGTTCATGCAGACCTGCGAGGAGGCAGGGTTCAATACTTCCTTAAAGACCAGGGTGCCGATCGCAAAGAACCATTTCGTGCTGGACAGCAACGATTCCCAGTGGGATGTCCTGCAGACTTCGATCGGTCAGGGCGAGACACAGCTGACGCCCATGTTTAACGCAATGGTCGCGTCTGCAGTTGCAAACGGCGGGACGATGATGAATCCTTATGTGATCGACAGGGTGCTGAGCAAGTATCGTGAAAAAGTTGCCTCTTTTGGTCCTGCCCGACTCAGAAGGATCATGTCGAAGGATGAAGCCAGGATTCTGAAAGAATATATGGATGCCTGTGTAGCCTACGGAACGGGCGATGACGCTGCCGGAGAAGGGTATCACGCCTACGGAAAGACCGGTTCCGCACAGACGAGGTCTGACAGGGAGACGAATGCCTGGTTCATCGGCTGGGCGGAGGATTCCAGAGATCCGGAGCGGAAGGTAGCAGTCAGCATCGTTGTCGAGGAAGGCGGGAGCGGCGGCTCCGTGGCCGCGCCGATCGCAAAGCAGATCTTCGAGGAATGGAGGAACCGGGATCTGAGCGAAGAACAATACGGAAATGACGCGCAGGAAGAAGATGCTTCCGACGAAGATCTGGTAGGATAAGAAAATTTGGCAGGAAAAGAAAAGCGGGCCGGCATGGCCCGCTTTCTTTGACATGTTATAACGGCAGAAAAACAGGTTTCCTGTTCCGGAATACGGCATAATATCTGAACCCCAGATTCGTAAGCAGATCACCTGTCACGTCAAAATATTTCCCGATCTGCGCCGGATTGTGTGCGTCGGATCCCGTTGTGATCAGCTCCCCGCCGAGTTCGCGGTAGCGCTTCAGGATCTCCGGATGCGGATGGGCGAAAGTCAGGCCTGCTTTCAGGCCGGCTGTATTGATCTCAAGACATTTTCCTTTATCGATCACAGTCTTTAAGATTTCATCAAGAACATCGCCGTACTCCGGATAAGGTGCATAGTCTCTACTGTGAGACGGCAGATACCGGAACGCATAGTCAATGTGTCCTGCGCTGTCATAATCCTCAAACACATTCAGATTGGCAAGGACTTCTTCAAAATAAAGACGAAGTCCTTCTTTTTCTGTCCGGTCCCGGAAATAAATGCGTGTATCATACGGATCGATCCGTTTTACCAGATGCGTCGAATTGATCACGAAATCAAAAGGATAGCCGGATGCGAGTTCGTTGAGCATCCCGGGAATATGCGGCTGGGCGCCGAGTTCGATCCCGATGCCGATATCGATCTTTCCGGCGAATTCTTCCTTCAGTTCAGCAAGTGTATGAAAATAGGTGTCGATATCAAAGGTGAAGTCAAGATCCCCCTCCGGGAAATCCGGGTCGTAATGATCCGTGAACGTCATATGGGAAAGACCTGCGGAAACGGCAGAAAGGATCTGGTCGCGCGGCGCAGTCTTAGAATCTGCGGAGAAAGAAGTATGAAGATGGGAATCGGCAGTGATCATAGAGAAAGCTCCTTTTTATACAGAAAAACTATAATGTCATATTTTTACGGTTAAAGTTACTTTTCTGCGAAATAAAAATCCTAAAAAAGGACGAAAAACCGTTGATAATTAGCATTATAGCACAATTTCTTAATTTTATGAAGAAAAAGTATTGCAAGCTGAAAACCATCCTGTTATAATCCTGCTTGATAAAAAAACAACAGGAGGAAACAAAATGTCAGTAAGAGTTGCAATCAACGGTTTCGGAAGAATCGGACGTATCGCCTTCCAGAAAATGTTCAGAGCGGAAGGATATGAAGTTGTAGCGATCAACGACCTTACTTCTCCCAAGATGCTTGCTCATCTTCTGAAATATGATTCTGTTCAGAAGCATTACGGAAGAGATCATGAGATCGAAGCAGGCGAAGATTTCATCAGCGTAGACGGACACAAGATCACCATCTATAAGGAAGCAGACGCCAAGAATCTTCCCTGGGGAGAGATCGGCGTAGACGTCGTCCTTGAGTGCACTGGTTTCTATACATCCAAGGCAAAATCCCAGGCTCATATCGATGCCGGCGCTAAGAAGGTCGTTATTTCCGCACCTGCAGGCAAGGATCTTCCCACCATCGTATTCGGCGTGAACGAGGAGACCCTTACCCATGAGGATACCATCATTTCCGCAGCTTCCTGCACCACGAACTGCCTGGCTCCCATGGCTTACAACCTCAACAAGCTCGCCCCCATCGTAAAGGGCTTCATGACCACCATCCATGCTTACACCGGCGATCAGATGCTCCTTGACGGACCGCACAGAAAAGGCGATCTGAGACGTGCCCGCGCTGCAGCCATCAATATCGTTCCCCACAGCCCCGGCGCGGCGAAGGCCATCGGTCTGGTCCTCCCTGAACTGGACGGCAAGCTGGACGGCGGCGCACAGAGAGTGCCGGTAGCAAGCGGTTCCCTGACCGAGCTGAACGCTGTCGTAAAGGGCGAAGTTACTGCAGAACAGATCAACGAGTGCATGAAGGCTGCCCAGAATGATTCCTACGGCTACAACGAGGATGAGATCGTTTCCACCGATATCATCGGCGAGACCCACGGATCCATCTTTGATGCCACCCAGACCAGAGTTACCCCTCTCGGCGACGGGAACACCCTCGTAAAGGTCGTTGCATGGTATGACAACGAGCACAGCTACACCTGCCAGATGGTAAGGACGATCAAGTACTTCAACGAAGTTACTGCATAACATCATATTAAAACAGTATGGGAAGCGCCGGAAACGGTGCTTCCTTTCATTGTGTAAATGTGGTATTATACTATTGACGGCGTCCGGAACTCCGGAGAATACCGGGGCGGTCCGGGCTGAATCCTTAATATTTATGGAGAAGGAGAGATACCATGCTTAACAAGAAATCAGTAGATGATATCTGCGTAAAGGGACAGAAGGTTCTGGTAAGATGCGATTTCAACGTTCCGCTTCAGGACGGTGTGATCACCGATGAGAACAGGCTTGTGGCAGCACTGCCTACCCTGAAGAAGCTCATCGCGGACGGCGGAAGGCTGATCCTCTGCTCCCACCTCGGAAAGCCGAAGGGAGAGCCCAAGCCTGAGCTTTCACTCGCGCCCGTTGCAAAGAGACTGACCGAGCTCCTTGGCCAGGAAGTTGTTTTCGCAGCGGATCCCGAAGTCGTCGGACCGAATGCGAAAGCGGCTGCCGAAGCGCTTCAGGACGGGCAGGTAATGCTCCTTGAAAATACCAGATACCGCAAGGAAGAGACCAAGAACGGAGAAGAATTCAGCAAAGATCTGGCTTCTCTTGCCGATATCTTCGTCGACGATGCTTTCGGAACTGCACACCGTGCACACTGCTCGAATGTCGGTGTTACTGCCTTCATGAAAGAGAACGCGGTCGGCTATCTGATGCAGAAAGAGATCGATTTCCTCGGCAATGCCGTAAATAATCCCGCCAGACCTTTCGTCGCCATCCTCGGCGGATCCAAGGTCTCCAGCAAGATCTCCGTTATCAATAACCTGCTTGACAAGGTCGATACCCTGATCATCGGCGGCGGCATGGCCTATACCTTCATGAAAGCCTGCGGCCAGGAGATCGGAACATCCCTGCTTGAAGCCGATTACATTGATTATGCTGCTGACATGATGAAGAAGGCAGAGGAGAAAGGCGTTAAGCTTCTGATCCCGGTCGACACGGTCGTCGCGAAGGAATTCAGCAATGACGCTCCTTCCCGCATTGCCTGCGGCGATATTGCCCCCGATGAGATGGGACTGGATATCGGACCGAAGACAAGAGAGCTTTTCGCAGAGGCCGTAAAGGATGCGAAGACCGTTGTCTGGAACGGACCGATGGGCGTTTTCGAAATGCCGAATTTCGCAGCCGGCACCATCGCTGTAGCCCAGGCGCTGGCTGATATCGATGCTGTTACCATCATCGGCGGCGGCGATTCCGCAGCAGCTGTCAACCAGCTTGGCTTTGCTGACAAGATGACACATATTTCCACCGGCGGCGGCGCTTCTCTGGAATTCCTTGAGGGCAAGGAACTTCCCGGCGTAGCTGCAGCAGACAACAAATAAACTTTAAAGACCGGAACCCGCGGTCACTTAGGAGGAAACATTCATGCGCAAAATGATCATTGCCGGAAACTGGAAGATGAACAAGACACCTTCCCAGACAAGAGCCTTTATTGAAGAGATGAAACCGCTCCTTGCAGGAGCCGATGCGGAAGTCGTATTCTGCGTACCCGCGATCGATATCATCCCCGCTGTGGAAGCAGCCGCGGGAAGCAATATCGTGATCGGCGCCGAGAATATGTATTTTGAAGAAAAAGGCGCCTTTACCGGAGAGATCGCTCCCGATATGCTCGTTGATGCCGGCGTAAAGTATGTCATCATCGGCCATTCCGAGAGAAGAGAGTATTTTGCCGAGACCAATGAAACCGTCAACAAGAAAGTCCTCAAGGCTTTTGAACACGGTCTTACGCCTATCGTATGCTGCGGAGAGACCCTGACCCAGAGAGAACAGGGGATCACCCTTGACTGGATCCGCCAGCAGATCAAGATCGCTTTCCTTGGCGTGACTGCAGAGCAGGCAGCTTCCGCTGTCATCGCCTATGAGCCGATCTGGGCGATCGGTACAGGCAAGGTCGCTACGACTGAGCAGGCGCAGGAAGTCTGCGGCGCCATCCGTGCCCTGATCTGTGAGCTCTATGGAACAGAGACAGCAGAAGCCATCCGTATCCAGTACGGCGGAAGCGTTGCGCCGAAGAACGCAGCAGAGCTGTTCGCACAGCCCGATATCGACGGCGGTCTGGTCGGCGGTGCAAGCCTGAAGACCGATTTTGAACAGGTCGTAAAGTTTAAATAATAGTTTGCAGATATCTGTCATCCTAAGGTGCACTGTGCTGTCTCAGGATGACAGACTGTTTTTACGGAGGAAACATGAGCACTACCATTTTAATGATACTGGACGGATTTGGCCTGAACCCCCGTACCGAAGGCAACGCCGTAGCACAGGCAAAAACGCCGAACTTTGACCGGATGAGAGAAATCTATCCCTTTGTGCAGGGAGAAGCCAGCGGTCTTGCCGTGGGTCTTCCTGCTGGCCAGATGGGAAATTCTGAGGTCGGCCACATGAATATGGGCGCCGGCCGGGTCGTTTATCAGGAGCTGACAAGGATCACAAAGGAGATCGAAGACGGTGACTTCTTTGAAAATCCCGCCCTTGTGCAGGCGGTGGAAGCTGTAAAGAAAAACGACTCTGCCCTGCATCTGTGGGGACTGGTATCCGACGGCGGCGTACACAGCCACAATACCCACCTTTACGGGCTTCTGGAGCTGGCGAAACGGCACGGGCTGAAAAAGGTCTATGTACACTGCTTCATGGACGGCCGTGACACCGCGCCGACATCCGGAAAAGAGTTTGTTGCCGAGCTCGTTGATAAAACGAAAGAGATCGGCGTCGGACAGGTCGCTACTGTTACCGGACGCTATTATGCGATGGACAGGGACAACCGCTGGGAGAGAGTGAACAGAGCTTACGATGCGCTGACAAAGGGAATCGGGAACCATGTATCCTGCCCGGTCTGCGGGATCCAGGCTTCCTATGATGCCGGCGTTACGGATGAATTCATCGAGCCGATCGTTGTGGTCGATGAAGCCGGCGCTCCGGTCGCGACTGTGAAAGATCATGATTCCGTGATCTTCTTCAACTTCCGCCCGGACAGAGCCAGACAGCTTACCAGGGCTTTTGTGGATCCTGCCTTTACGGGATTTGAAAGAGAACAGCTGCAGGATCTTACCTATGTCTGCTTTACGGAATATGATGCAACGATCCCGAACGTTCTGGTCGCTTTCCATAAACAGCATCTGAACAACACATTCGGCGAATATCTGGCAGCCCTCGGGAAGAAGCAGCTCCGCCTTGCCGAGACCGAAAAATATGCGCATGTAACGTTCTTCTTCAACGGCGGTGTGGAAGAACCGAATCCCGGTGAGGACCGCATCCTGGTCCCTTCCCCGAAGGTCGCGACTTATGACCTGCAGCCCGAGATGAGCGCGCCTGCAGTCTGCGACAATCTGGTGAAAGCGATCCGGGGCGATCAGTATGATGTGATCATCATCAACTTCGCCAATCCGGATATGGTCGGACATACCGGCGTGATCGAAGCAGCGATCAAAGCCTGCGAGACCGTGGATACCTGTGTCGGAAGAGTCCTGGAAGCCGTAAACGAGACCGGAAGTACCTTATTCATGTGCGCGGATCACGGCAATTCCGAGCAGCTGATCGATTACGAGACAGGAGAGCCCTTTACAGCGCATACAACGAATCCGGTACCGTTTATCCTGGTATCACCGGACAAGTCGCTGGGACTTGCAGAAGGCGGACGGCTCTGCGATATCGTCCCCACACTGATCGAATGCATGGGACTGGAACAGCCGAAAGAGATGACGGGACACTCTCTTCTTATAAGAAAATAAGCTCCCTTCAAAAAAACTATCGGGAGTCCTGCTTTCCCGTCCGGGAACATATCATTTGAATAACAAATATAATGCCTGCCGAAATATAACCGGCAGGCATTTTTTACAGGATACGGCATGAAATATACCGGGATTCCGCATGGTCGGCGGGATAACAGATGGTTGATGAAACAGAAGATTTATTTATATGAATAGAATATAATAATATATGCAGGATGTCATTCATCTTGACAAAGTTTTCATTATTTTGTACAATTCTGTGCGGAACCGCAATGACGGTTAAATATCAGAAGGGAGGAACTTGCATAATGGCAAAGTTCAAAAAAGTCCTTAGTCTTATCGTTGCTGCAGCCATGATCGCATCCCTCGCGGCATGCGGATCCAGCTCAGCACCCGCTGAGACAACAGCTGCTGCTGCTGAGACCGAAGCTGCCGCTGCTGAGACCGAAGCTGCTGCTGCCGAGACAGAAGCTGCTGCTGAGACCGAAGCTGCTGAAGGCGCTGAGACAGAAGCTGCTGCTGAAGCTGCTCCTGCTGCATCAGGAGACCTCCAGGCGAGAGTCGATGCTGCTGTTGCTGCAACAGACGGCAAGATCGCTATCATCACCAACACCCTGTCCCAGAATGAGGAAGAGTATCGTTCTGCAGATTTCATGGTACAGAAGTACGGCGAAGACCGTATCACCCATGACACCATGCCCGATAACTTCATGACTGAGCAGGAACAGTTCGTAGCTGTAGTCAGCAAGTATGGTGCTGATCCCGCCTACAAGGCCATCATCATCAACCAGGCCTGCCCCGGCTCCAACGCTTCCATCGACAAGGTCCTTGAGACCAGAGAAAAAGACGATCTGCTGATCGTGTACTGCACACCGCAGGAGAACGCAGACGACATCGTACAGCGTGCTGACATCATCATCTCCATCGATGAGATCAACAAGGGTACCGATATCGCACAGCAGGCCTATGATATGGGCTGCACCGATTTCGTACATTACAGCTTCCCTCGTCACATGGCGCAGGCTCCTCTGTCCGGCTGCCGTGACAAGATCCAGGCGAAGTGCGAAGAGCTCGGAATCACTTTCCATGATGAGACTGCTCCCGACCCGACATCTGATGCCGGCGTATCCGGTGCACAGCAGTTCATCCTTGAGGATGTTCCGAAGCAGGTCGAGAAGTACGGCGTAGATACCTGCTTCTTCACCACCAACTGCGCTATGCAGGTTCCGCTGATCGAGGCTGTCCGCAAAGCACGTGCTTACTATGCACTGCCCTGCTGCCCGAGCCCGTATCACGGCTTCCCCAGCGCGCTGGGTATTGAGTCTCCCGAAGATGTTATCGGCGGACTGCAGACCACTATCGATGCGATCAACGCTACGTTCGAAGCTGACGACCTTCTTGGCCACTTCTCCACATGGAGCGTTCCCGCTTCCATCGCCAACACAGTTGCTACTACCGAGTATGCATTCCTGTGGATGAACGGCGAAGTTGATAAGTGCGACATGCAGACCGTGCAGGATCTGATCGCCGACTACTGCCAGACCAGCGTAACCCTGATGCCTTATGAAGATCCGGCTACCGGTCAGAAATATGACAACTACCTTGTCTATCTGCAGGGCTTCCTGAACTTCGGCGAGCCTACCAGAGACAGATAATCAGTTATTATTTCCTGCTTATAAGCTGAAAATAAGGCTGACCGGCGGGGGGCCCGCATCTGCGAGCCTCCCGCTTTCCATGTATAGTAAAAGAACGAAAGGGGATACGTTTTGAACGACGGAATTCTTGAATTTGTCAATGTGGGAAAGGAGTATTCCGGCCATGCTGTCCTGAAAGGGATCAACATGGATGTGCGTCCGGGCGAGATTCACGCGCTGATCGGAGAGAACGGCGCGGGAAAATCCACGCTGATGAATATCCTGTTCGGAATGCCGGTCATCCACTCTACAGGAGGATTTACCGGTGAGGTCCGTATCGGCGGACAGGACGCAAAGATCATGAATCCCCATGATGCGATGCTCGCGGGGATTGGAATGGTGCACCAGGAGTTTATGCTGATTCCCGGATTCACCATTACAGAGAATATCAAGATAAACAGGGAAATTACGAAACCCTCCCTTATGTCCCGCGTGTTCGGAAAGCGTATGGAAAAGCTTGAACACGCCGAGATGGCCAAAGATGCCAGAAAAGCGCTGGATACCATGGGGATGGATATCGAAGAGTATACAAAAGTGCACGGACTTCCTGTCGGACATATGCAGTTCGTAGAGATCGCCCGTGAGATCGATAAGACCGGGATCCGGTTCCTGGTCTTTGATGAACCGACGGCTGTTCTTACAGAGAGCGAGACGGAGCACCTGCTGGATGCGATCCGCAGGCTCGCAAAGCAGGGCATCGGTATTGTGTTCATCAGCCACAGGCTGGATGAGATCATCCGCCTTTCCGACCGTGTCACCATCCTCCGCGACGGAGAGTGGGTGGCGACGGAAGAGACGAAGAATATCACTGCTGCAGAGATCGCCCGTCTGATGGTCGGCCGTGCGCTGACACTGGACAGGGAGGAAGGCAGCAGGGAGATCAGTGAGGAGAAGATCCTTTCCGTGAAGGATCTCCGCGTCAATATGCCCGGTGAGGAAGTCAAGGGCGTGACCTTTGATGTACGCAAGGGAGAGATCCTCGGCATCGGCGGTCTGGCCGGCCAGGGAAAACTCGGTATTGCGAACGGACTGATGGGCATGTATCCCGTAATCGGCGATGTGACGTTCAAGGGCGAGAAACTGGATGTCATGAAGACAAATGAGACGCTGAAGAAGGGCGTTGCCTTCCTGTCGGAAGACCGTAAAGGCGTCGGGCTCCTTCTGCAGAGCTCCATCGAACAGAATATCGCTTTTACGGCCATGGAAGTACATGGCAAATTCCTGAAGAAAGTCGGTCCGATCACGCTGACGGATGATAAGGCGATCCGTGAGAATGCAGAAAAGATGGTAAAGGATCTGGATATCCGCTGCACATCCGTGACCCAGAATACGGGTGCGCTCTCCGGCGGCAACCAGCAGAAGGTCTGCGTCGGCAAGGCACTGGCCCTGGATCCGGAACTTCTTTTCGTATCCGAGCCTACCAGAGGTATCGATATCGGCGCCAAGAAACTGATCCTCGAT
The DNA here is from genome assembly GCA_017431345.1 of Lachnospiraceae bacterium. Lineage (GTDB taxonomy): Bacteria > Bacillota > Clostridia > Lachnospirales > Lachnospiraceae > UBA3305. The sequence continues at coordinate 26,189 of JAFRLH010000065.1, forward strand.
CTGCTCCGGGAACTGGCGGAAGAACGCGGCATGACGATCGTTATGACCAGTTCTGAGCTGGCGGAACTGAGAAGTATCTGCGACCGCGTCCTGATCATCTGTGAAGGCAAAGTTGCCGGCGAACTGTCACCGTTCGATTCGGATGAAGTCTACGGCCTGATGATGTCCGGCATTTCCAAGGAAGAGGCCATGAAGGCAGCCAATGCGGGAGGTGAAGCGAATGGTTAAGAAAATAGGTAATTTCATCAACCGCATCGGTATCCCTACCTTCGCGGTAGGCACGCTTCTGGTCGTCCTGCTGATCGCGGCAGGCGTCATGGGGCAGTCTATACCGACCCTGATCTCGGATATCCTGAAGCGTGTCGGCATGAACGGGCTTCTCGTTCTGGCCATGCTGCCCGCGATCAAGTCCGGTACAGGTCCGAACTTCGCCCTTCCGGTCGGCATCGAAGGCGGCCTGATGGCTCTGGTCGTCTGCATGCAGTTCGACTTTTCCGGCTGGGCGCTGATGGGCGCTTCGGCCGTTCTCTGCATCATTTTCTGCACGATCCTCGGCTGGCTGTACGGCAAGCTGATGAACGCTGTTAAGGGTGCGGAGATGACGATCGCCACCTATTCCGGTTTCTCGATCGTTGCTTTCTTCAATATCCTTTGGCTTGCGATCCCTTTTTCAAACCGTAAAATGGGATGGATGCTCGGAAACGGACTCCGTGAGACGATCCAGATGGACAGCTTTGAAGCGGATAAGGTCATTTCCAATTTCCTTTCTTTCAAGATCGGAGATATCACATTCCCTACCGGCATGATCCTGGCGCTGGCGATCTTCTGCGTCCTCAGCTGGCTGTTCTTCCGGAGCAAGACCGGTATGGCGATCTTTGCCGGCGGACAGAATCCCAGATTCGCAGAGGCTTCCGGTCTCGCCATTGACCGCAACCGCGTGATCGCCAATATTCTTTCCACGATCCTTGCCGGACTCGGCATCATCATGTATTCGCAGGGATACGGTTACGCACAGCTCTACAACGGACCGCTGAATATGGCGTTCCCTGCCGTAGCGGCTGTTCTGGTCGGCGGCGCTACCGCCAGCAAGGCCAGCATTCCGAACGTTCTGATCGGTGTCTGCCTGTTCCAGGGACTGATGACCACAGCTATGCCGGTCATGAACCAGATCTTTACCGGTACGGATCTGTCGGATATCATGCGAATCATCATCCAGAACGGCGTTATCCTGTATGCGCTGACCAAGGTAAAGAGCGGAGGTGACAGATAATGAATGAATGGATGAAAAAAATCACGAAAGATCCCTCTTTTGATTTTGGAAACTGGGTGCTCGACAATATCGTTACCATCATCTTCTGGATCTTTATCATTCTGGGCATGCTGACAGCCAAGAACCTCAGCCTGACCGGCTTTTTCACAGAACTCTGCAACCGTTTCTACCGCAATGCTTTCCTGATTCTGTCCCTGATCATCCCGGTCATCGCGGGTCTCGGACTGAACTTCGGTATCGTTGTCGGCGCTATCGCCGGACAGCTGGCTATCATCGCCGTACGTTACTGGGGTATCAACAGTGAACTCGTGGGCGGCACCGCGTTCGGCGGTCTTCCCGGCCTGCTTCTGATGTTCCTGATTGCCCTTCCGATCGCTGCTGTGATCGGCTGGATGACAGGTACGCTGTATAACAAGACAAAGGGACAGGAAATGATCGCCTCCCTGATCGTCGGCTATTTCGGAAACGGTGTTTATCAGTTCATCGTTCTGTTCCTGATCGGTGCAGTGATCCCTGTGGCAGCTGCCCATCCCATGATCCTTTATGACGGCATCGGCATCCGTATGAGTGTGGATATGGGAAGCACGACTTATGCACTGGACAATCTGCTCCAGATTCCGTTTGTTCCCTTTATGATCGCTGCAGCTGCAGCAGTCCTGCTGTTCGTGCTGTGGAACCAGTTCATCCGCAAGCCGAAGGTAGAGGGACAGTCCTATAAGATGAATCCGCTCAAGTTCTGGGTCTATGTACTGCTTGCTGCCGCTGTAGGCGCCTACTTCATCTATCAGTATGTGACTGCCGGATCTCTCAATGATGTCCGTAAAGTGCCGGTCGTCCTGATGCTCGTTGTAGCAGCGCTTGCTCTGTTCAACCAGTGGATCATGAATACGAAGCTCGGACAGGATTTCCGTTCCTGCGGCATGAACCAGACGATCGCGGAAGCGAACGGTATCAATGTCGACCGCACCCGTGTTATTGCGACGATCATTTCTACTGTGCTTGCTGCATGGGGCATGATCATCTATCTGCAGAATATGGGAACGCTGAATACCTATACCGCGCATAACAACGTCGGTTATTTCTCCGTAGCGGCGATCCTTGTCGGCGGCGCATCCGTTGATAAGGCGACGATCGGACAGGCTGTAACAGGATGCCTTCTGTTCCATGCCATGTTCATCTTAAGCCCTGAGATCGGTAAAGCTGTTTTCGGACAGGCTGCGCTCGGCGAATATTTCCGTACCTTCATGGTCTACGGCGTTATCGGCCTTTCCCTCGGTCTGTATGTATGGCGTGCCAATAAGAGAGCAAAGCTGGCCATGCCGACGGAAGAGAAGGAAGCAGAATAAGAACGGTGAAACAATAAAAATCCAATCAAACAGGCTGCAGCCCTGCCGTACCGGCAGGAACTGCAGTTTTTTTTGACCTTGAATAATTATAATAATAGTCGTATTATAAGTGTAGAAAACGGGACGGAGAAGAATGAGAAGGACCGATCCCGGAAAAGGAGAAGAAAGAATGAAGAAGATATTTACCGTCTTTTTTGCTGCGCTTATGATTGCCTGTCTGGCTCTGTCTGCTGCCGCTGCAGAAACACAGGCTGCAGGGGTCAAAAACGGCTGGGTAACAGAGAAAAAGGCTACGTACTATTACAAGAACGAAAAACCGGTAAAAGGCTGGAAGAAAATCGATAAGAAATGGTATTACTTTGATAAAAAGTCTAAAGTGCTTGTATGCGATACGATCGCAGGCAGTAAGAAAAACAACTGTTATTATGTGGATGAGGCAGGCGTAAGGGTCACTGATAAGACGATCAAAGCAGCCGTAAAATTTGTCCGAAAACATACAAAAGCAGCAGATTCACCCAAGAAGAAACTGCTGGCCTGTTATGATTATTTTACTGACAAATGTTATTATGTGAATCACGGTTATAAGCTCAAAAAGAGCCAGCTGCCCGAATACGGACGGCAGTTCCTTCTGAGTGATCGGGGAAACTGTTTTATGGGTTCTGCAGCGATGTGCTATTGTGCAAAGGTGCTTGGTTTTAAAACAAGACTTGGCGTCGGCAATTCCTTTATGGGCCCTACAGCGCATGGCTGGGCGGAAGTAAAGATCGGAAAGAAATGGTATCTGTTTGATATCAACAGAACGCGGTGGTTCAAAGGGAAAAATTACAGAATGGTCACCTATGAAAAATATCCTGTAAAGCTTGTCAGGAAGTACTGTTATAATCTGAAAGTAAAGAACGGGAAAGTCTCCTGGAAGAAAGGGAAGTTCGTCGATTGATTTCCGGTTGAAAAGCGCGGTCAGGTTTTGTACAATAAAGAAAAATCTGAACAGGCGGGGACCCATGAAAAAATATCTGATTGCTGCAGTACTGTTTTTTACATTGCTGCCGGTACTTCATACAGTGAATGTCAGTGCTGCGGAAGAGCCGGATCAGCCGCTGAGTGGCTGGGTGAAAGAAGAGAAGAAGACTTTCTATTACAATGATGGGAAGGCCGTAAAGGGCTGGCAGAAGATCCATAAGAAATGGTATTTCTTTGATAAGAAGACAAAAGCCCTGAAGAGGAACTGCATTGCCGGAGATAAAGCCGGCGGCTGGTACTACGTGGATGACGACGGTGTGCGCTGCGGTAATAAGACCATGAAGCTGGCCGTCAAAGCCGTACGGAAATACTCAAAGGCAAAGGATAAGCCTGTAAAGCGCCTTTATTCGTGCTTCCGGTATTTCGTAAAGAATTACCGGTACAGAAGCGGCGGTTATAAGGTATCGGCAAAGGAACTGCCTTCCTTCGCCAAAGAATTCCTGCTGACAAAAGGGGGAAACTGCTATCGGGGCGCCGCAGCCCTGGCTTACTGCGCGAAAGCACTTGGCTTTGAGGCGAGGATCGGCGTAGGCGGGAAATCCAAAAAAGAAATCGTCCACGGATGGACGGAAGTGAAGATCGGGAAAAAATGGTACTATTATGATATCAACAGGCAGCGGATGAACAGCCATATGAAGATGTACAAGCTGTCTGTGAAAAAGAAGCCGTTCGGCCTGGTCAAGAACAAGGACTGGGATCTGACGGTCAGCAGCGGAAAAGTAAAATGGAAGTAAAAAAACAGGGGAGAGGCATTAAAGCCTCTTCCCTGTCAGCATTTCATAGGCCTGCAGATATTTATCGATCGTTTTGTCAACGATTTCCTGCGGGAGTTTCCAGTTATGTCCTTCGTTGGACTTCAGCCAGTCTCTGGCGAACTGCTTGTCAAAGGAACTCTGGCTCCTGCCGGGTTCATATTCGTCCGCCGGCCAGAATCTGGAACTGTCGGGCGTCAGCATCTCGTCGCCGATCACAAGCGTTCCGTCTTCGTCAAGGCCGAATTCGAATTTGGTGTCAGCAATGATGATGCCGCGGCCAAGCGCATAGTCCGCGCATTTTTTATACATGGCGATGGATGCATTTTTCAGCGCTTCAGCGTAAGCGGCGCCTTTTCCGGGGAAACGTTTCTCCAGATAATCGATGCTCTGTTCATAGGAGATATTCTCGTCGTGATCGCCGATCTCGGCTTTCGTGCTCGGGGTATAGATCGGTTCGGGCAGCTTGTCGGATTCCTTTAATCCTTCGGGAAGGGTGATCCCGCAGACCGTACCGTCTTTCTTATAGCTTGCCCAGCCGCTGCCCGTGATGTATCCGCGTACGATGCATTCCACCGGAAGCATGGTAAGCTTCTTTACCAGCATCGAATTGCCGTCAAAACGCGGCTGCCTGAAAAACTCGGGCATGTCGTTCACATCTGTCGAGATCATGTGGTTGGGCATGATGTCTTTCGTCATATCGAACCAGAAACGGCTCATCTGCGTGAGCACGGTACCTTTTTTCGTGACCGTGTTGTCAAGGATCACATCAAAACAGCTGATCCTGTCGGTCGCAACAAGGATCAGGGAATCTCCGATATCATAGATCTCACGTACTTTTCCTTCTTTTACCGGTGCGTATTCTTTCATGATTATCCTCCAGGGAAAGGGGGCACCTCACGGTGCGGAATTTACTTTGTTAGCGTAGCAGAAAAAGGCAGAACAATCAAGAGCGGGTTGACGGCAGATCCGGACGAAGTCTGGTTCTACCGGAAGTTTATAAAAATTTTTACAAAAACACTTGAAATAAATCCGGATATATCTGATAATAGTTCAGGTAACCGGTAAGATTATAACGGATTACATCAGATCAATTTGCAAAGGAGATTTTAATATGGCGAAATGGGTATGTCAGATCTGCGGTTATGTACATGAAGGTGATGCTGCTCCCGAAGCATGTCCGATCTGCAAGGCGCCGGCATCCAAGTTCACAAAACAGGAAGAGGGCGAGATGACATGGGCAGCTGAGCATGTGCTCGGTGTAGCGCAGGGCGTTCCGGAAGACATCATTGCAGGTCTTCGCGAGAACTTTACCGGAGAATGCTCTGAAGTCGGTATGTATCTGGCCATGAGCCGCGTTGCCTATCGTGAAGGATATCCCGAGATCGGTGAATACTGGAAGACAGCTGCTTTTGAAGAAGCAGAGCATGCCGCAAAATTCGCAGAACTTCTCGGAGAGGTCCTGACAGACAGCACGGAGAAGAACCTCAAGATGCGTGTTGACGCTGAGAACGGCGCTACGGCAGGAAAGACCGAACTTGCAAAGAAAGCAAAAGCCCTTGGCCTGGATGCGATCCATGACACCGTTCATGAGATGGCCCGCGATGAGGCAAGACATGGAAAGGCATTTGCAGGCCTGCTGAAGAGATACTTCGGCTGAGAAACAAACTGCATGAAATAAATCAAAAAGCGTTCTGCAGGGAGTGCGGCGTATTCCGCACTCCCTGATTCTATGCTATAATATCCGCAAAACGAAACTGCAGGGGAAATATTAATATGACTATCAGAGATCTTGCGATCGGTCAGTCAGCCAGGATCGTATCCGTTGGAGGAGAAGGCGCGCTGCGCCAGCACTTCCTGGATATGGGGGTTATTCCGGGCGCAGAAGTGACGCTGGTAAAGCTCGCTCCGATGGGCGATCCCATGGAACTCCGGATCCATGGGTATGAACTGACACTGAGACTGGCCGATGCAGAGAAAATTGAGATCGGGAAAACACAAAAAGCGGGAGCAGTCCAAAAGGAAATTCCCGGTCTGTCCGGCGGCAAACAGCCTGCTTCGAAGCAGATCGAGCATCCCGGATTGGGTGAAGAAGGAAGATTTCATCCGAAGGGGAGCGGGGATCCGCTTCCTGACGGCGCCCTCCTGACATTTGCCCTGGTCGGCAATCAGAACAGCGGAAAGACGACGCTGTTCAATCAGCTTACCGGTTCGAACCAGCATGTGGGAAACTTTCCAGGCGTTACGGTAGACCGGAAAGACGGCGCCATCAGAGGGCAGGATCATACCTCCATTACGGATCTGCCCGGCATCTATTCGATGTCGCCGTATTCCAGCGAGGAACTTGTCAGCAGGGACTTTGTCCTGAAGGAGAAGCCGAAGGCGATCATCAATATCGTCGACGCCACAAATATTGAGCGCAACCTGTATCTGACGATGCAGCTTCTGGAAATGAATGTTCCGATGGTCGTAGCGCTCAATATGATGGATGAACTTCACGGGAACGGCGGATCCGTGGATATCAACAGAATAGAGAACATGCTCGGCGTCCCTGTCGTCCCGATCTCTGCCATCAAGAACCAGGGCGTGGATGAGCTTGTCCGCCACGCCGTTCACATCGCGCATTATCAGGAAAGACCGCTCCGGCAGGATTTCTGCGGCACAGATGACCATGGCGGAGCCGTTCACCGCTGTATCCATGCGGTGATCCATCTGATCGAGGATCATGCGGAACGGGCGGGACTGCCGGTCCGCTTTGCCGCGTCCAAGATCATTGAAGGGGATGCGCTGATCCTTGAACAGCTCGATCTCGACCAGAATGAGGAAGAGATGCTGGAGCATATTGTTCTGCAGATGGAAAAGGAGAGAGGTCTGGACCGCAGCGCGGCTATGGCTGATATGCGGTTCGCCTTTATAGAGAAGGTATGTGAATCCTGCGTGATCAAACCGCATGAGAGCAGGGAGCATCTGCGCAGTCAGAAGCTTGACAGGATCCTGACCGGAAAATATACGGCTATTCCGGTCTTTATCGGCGTCATGGCGCTGGTATTCTTTCTCACTTTCAACGTGATCGGACTGTTCCTGCAGGAACTGCTGGAGGCGGGCATCGGCGCGCTCAGCGATTCTGTGGATGCGGCGCTTGCCTCTGCGGGCGTCAATGAAGCGATCCACAGCCTGATCATCGGCGGGATCTTTGAAGGCGTCGGGAGTGTCCTGAGCTTTCTGCCGATCATCGTTACGATGTTCTTTTTCCTCTCCATTCTGGAAGACAGCGGATATGTAGCCCGCGTCGCCTTCTTTATGGACAAGCTCCTCCGGAAGATCGGTCTGTCGGGAAGAAGTATCGTACCGATGCTGATCGGTTTCGGATGCACCGTACCTGCTGTTATGTCCACAAGGACACTGCCAAGTGACCGTGACAGAAGGATGACGATCCTGCTGACGCCGTTCATGAGCTGTACGGCCAAACTCCCGATCTACTCCTTCTTTGTGGCGGCGTTTTTCCCGGAAAAAGGATGGCTGGTCATTACATCGCTCTATTTTACGGGAATCGTATTCGGCATTCTGGCAGCTTTTTTGTATAAGAGCACGCTGTTTACCGGTTCTGCAGTTCCGTTCGTCATGGAACTGCCGAATTACCGGCTGCCGGGGCTGCGGAATGTTGTTCAGCTCCTTTGGGAGAAAGCAAAGGATTTCCTGCAGAGGGCCTTTTCCGTTATTCTGATCGCCACTGTGATCGTCTGGTTCCTGAAATCCTTTGACTTCCATTTCAATCTTGTGGTCAATGAACAGGACAGTATCCTTGCTTTCCTTGCCGGGATCATTGCACCGCTGTTCAGACCGCTCGGACTGGGAGACTGGAAGATCTGCACCTCGCTCATATCCGGGTTCATGGCGAAGGAGAGCGTGGTATCGGTCCTTGAAGTGCTGTTTCAGGGGAACGGCGGTGTCGGCGCAGCAATGTCCGCGCTGTCTGCGGGATGCCTTCTGGTATTTTCATTGCTCTATACGCCGTGCGTTGCGGCTGTCGCATCCATAAAAAGAGAACTGGGCGGTAAGTGGGCTGCCGGCGTGGTACTGTGGCAATGTGCTGTCGCCTGGATCGCAGCCTTCCTGCTCAGACTCATCGGTATGGTATTCGGACTTGCTTAAAGGAGCTGGATCTATGGGCGTAGTTGATTTTCTTCTTATTACAATTATTGCAGCAGTGATCGTTCTCGCTGTACGTCTGATGATCAAAAGAAAACGCCGGGGCGGATGCTCCGGCGACTGCGGCAGGTGTTCAGGGTGTCACTGACCTGCCTGGATCCGTTTTCTTTCTTCCTCGCGCTGCCGGCAGACTTCTGCCCAGTTCGGGGATTTTTTAATGAGACCGGGAAGTTCGGCCATGGCGGCCGGAATATCGATTCCCTGCGGACATACGGCGGAACAGGCGCCGCATCCGATACAGGCATCCGGCTGCTTCTCGGGCGGGATGGCGTCGAACTGCATCGCGATGACCATGTTGGATCCGGAATACTTCAGATCATTATAAGCGTGGATCAGCATGGGGATATCGAGTTCCATCGGACATCCGTCACAGCAGTAACGGCATCTGGTGCAGGGAAGCGCGTCCTGCATTTCTTCGGCAAGCGCTTCAAGAACGGCTTTTTCTTCCGCTGTCTGCGGAATCCCGGAAGAGAACGTCTTCAGGTTGTCTTCAAGCTGCGCCATGTCAGACATGCCGGACAGGACCACTTTCACATTCGGAAGGTTCATCAGATAACGGAAGGACCAGGAAGCAAAGCTTTCCTCCGGACGGAGCGCTTTCAGCTTTCTGCCTGCTTCTTCCGGCATGGAAGCGAGCTTTCCGCCCCGCAGAGGCTCCATGATGACGAGGGGCAGTCCCAGTTTTTCCAGCATTTCGTATTTGACATTGCCCTGCTGCAGTGTCCAGTCCATATAATTGAGCTGGATCTGGCAGAATTCCATACTGCCGTCCGTGTAGTCCAGGAAACGCTCCAGTGTATCGGGACGCGCATGGGTGGAAAGCCCGAGATGTCTGATGCGTCCCAGACGCTTCTGCTCTTTGCAGAACTCCAGGATGTTCCAGCGCGGATCCATATAGGTGTTTACCGAATTCTCATAAACATTGTGCAGAAGATAAAAATCGAAATAATCGGTGCCGCAGCGTTCGAGCTGTTCTTTAAAGATCGCTTCGCAGTCGTACGAATCGGCAATGACATGGCCCGGAAACTTATTTGCGAGATAATAGCTGTCGCGCGGATATTTTTTAAGCGCATCGCGCAGGGCTGTCTCGCTGAACCCGGAATGATACACATAGGCGGTGTCATAATAATTGATCCCGCCAGCCATGGAACAGTCGATCATCTGCTGCAGGAGGGCTTCGTCGATCCGGCCGTCCGCGCCGAGAGGAAGGCGCATGGCGCCAAAGCCGAGCCGGGATACTTCTTTTCCGAGAAGGTCATTTGTAAACATCCGTTCCCGCTCCTTTCTGAATAGGTCCTGTAATACAGGGAAAGTATAGCAGAAAAATTCCCTCTTGACAAACCGGATGCTTTCGGATTATACTCTTACGTGCGCATCGAGGCGTGGCTCAGTTTGGTAGAGCGCTGCGTTCGGGACGCAGAGGCCGCAGGTTCAAATCCTGTCGCCTCGATATGGCTCATTGGTCAAGCGGTTAAGACGCCGCCCTCTCACGGCGGAAACAGCGGTTCGATTCCGCTATGAGCTACTGGGATCCCTGCCGGGGTCCCGTAATTTCATAGTGCATGGCTCATTGGTCAAGCGGTTAAGACGCCGCCCTCTCACGGCGGAAACAGCGGTTCGATTCCGCTATGAGCTATCCGGGATCCGGAATGGATCCCTTTTTCTTTGCAAAAGTTCGGTTTTACGCCGAATAATCACGTTTTTAAAGGCAAAAGCCCTTGCATTTGCCTGCAGTTTATGGTATTCTCTCGTAAGTTGAATAGTATCCAGAGTAAAGAGTTTCGCTTTCGCGAAGCTCTTTGTTATGTAAAGGAGTCTGTCTTGACGAAGAGAGAAAACTATGAACAGAAAACGGAAGCCCTTCTCGTGCCGGTAACGGATGAACTTGGATTTGAGACTGTGGACGTGGAGTACGTGAAAGAGGGAAGCAATTATTTCCTCCGTGCGTATATCGATAAGCCGGGCGGGATCACGATCGATGACTGTGAGACGGTGAGCCGCAGGCTTTCGGATCTTCTGGATGCGGAGGATTTCATTCCCGAAGCATATGTATTGGAAGTAAGTTCTCCGGGACTTACGAGACCTCTTAAAAAAGAAAAGGACTTAAAGCGCAGCATCGGCAAGGGCGTGGATATTCACACGTTCAAACCGATCGATAAGGAGAAGGATTTTACGGGAGAACTCGCGGCCTATGATGCCGATACCGTTACGATCATCTCTGCTGACGGAGAAGAGATGATCTTCAGACGTGACAATATCGCGATGATCCGTCTGGCGTTCGACTTTTAAACGGAAACAAAGGAGACCGGGAAATGAATGTGGAATTGATGGAGGCGCTCGGAGCGCTGGAGAAGGAAAAGGGGATCAGCAAGGAAACACTGTTTCAGGCGATCGAAAATTCCCTTATGAAGGCATGTGAGAATCACTTCGGCAAGGCTGACAATGTAAAGGTCAGCATTGACCGGGAGACAGGTGATTATGAACTGTACAGGGAACTGGCCGTCGTGGATACGGTGGAGGATAAAGATACGCAGATCAGCCTGGATGATGCCGTAAAGATCGATCCCCAGTACCAGATCGGTGATATCGTCCGTCAGTATGTGGAATCAAAGAGCTTCGGACGGATCGCCACGCAGAACGCCAAGAATGTCATCCTTCAGAAGATCAGGGAAGAAGAAAGACGTTCCGTCTATGATTACTTTATTTCGAAGGAAAGAGAGATCGTGACGGGAATCGTACAGAGAAATATGGGCCGTGCGATCAGCATTGATCTCGGAAAAGCGGATGCCGTGCTCGGAGAGAACGAACAGGTCAAGGGAGAGCATTACAATCCCACAGACCGCATTAAAGTCCTCATCCTGGAAGTCCGCACCACAAACCGCGGTCCCAGGATCATGGTCTCCAGAACGCACCCCGATCTGGTAAGACGTCTTTTCGAATCCGAAGTCAGCGAGCTCGCAGACGGCACGGTGGAGATCAGGGCGATTTCCAGAGAAGCCGGATCCAGGACCAAGATGGCCGTATCCTCCAACGATCCGGATGTGGATCCCGTAGGAGCCTGTGTCGGCGTAAACGGAAGCCGTGTCAATGCGATCGTGGATGAACTGGGCGGAGAAAAGATCGATATCATCAACTGGAGCGACAACTCGGCCGAATTGATCGAGAATGCGCTCAGCCCGGCAAAGGTCATCTGCGTACTGGCAGATGACGAGGACAAGACGGCGCAGGTCGTTGTCCCGGATTATCAGCTTTCTCTTGCGATCGGTAAAGTCGGACAGAACGCCAGACTTGCCGCCAGACTTACCGGATACAAGATCGATATCAAGAGTGAGACGCAGGCCAGAGAAAGCGGCCTCTTCGAAGAGATCGGATACATCGAAGACTACTACGATGATGAGGAAGACTACGAAGAGTACGAAGATGGCTACGAAGAGGGCGAATACGAAGAGTATGACGATTACGGCATGGACGGAGCGGATACGGAAGAGTATTTCGATGACGAAGAAAGCGAAGCGCCGGATCAGGAATAATGCTTCGTTCTTTATAAAGACTGTTTGATCCGCAAATTGCTGTTGTCTCAGGAACAGATTCCTGAGGAAAAGAAAGCAGGCGGTACGCCTGCAGCTTGAAAGGAAAGACCGAATTGACGGAAAAGATCCGCAGGCAGCCGGAAAGAACATGCATCGGCTGCGGAGAAAAAAGAACAAAACGTGAATTGCTGCGTATTGTCAGGACCCCGGAAGGCGATATCCTGCCCGATCTTACCGGAAGGCTGAACGGAAGGGGCGCTTATATATGCAGGAACGCGGACTGCATTGACCTGGCGGTCAGAAAACACGGGTTTGAACGTGCTTTTAAAATGCCTGTCAGTGCGGACACGGCAGCGCGCTTAAGAGAGGAGGTGCTTCGGATCAATGAAGCAGAATAAATTTCTCTCTATGCTGGGGCTTGCAAAGCGTGCCGGAAAAGTGGTCAGCGGAGAATTCATGACAGAAAAAGCCGTCAAGACGGGAAAGGCATATCTGGTCATAGTGGCAAAGGATGCATCGGAAAATACGAAAAAGAATTTTAATGATATGTGTTCATGGTACCGTGTGCCTATACGGACCGGGCCCGGAAGAGAGGAACTCGGACACGCCATCGGACAGGAAATGCGGGTGTCTGTGGCGGTAACGGATGAGAACTTTGCCGCAGCGATCGTTGGATCAGAAATGACGAAAGATGAGAATAAGGGAGGCAGCGATTATGGCGACCGAACAGAATAATGAAGAATTAAAGAATATGAATGGCGAACAGCCTAAAAAGAAGAAGATAACCGCTGTATTCCATAAGCAGAACAGTGCGCACAACAGCCTGAAATCAAGACCGGGCGGAGCGGCTGCGCCGAAACGGCCGGCAGGAACGAAACCGGGCGGGGCAGTCAGGAGACCTGCAGACGGCAGGACCCCCGTAAAGCCGGGCGAAAAGCGTGTCCGTCCTGCGGGAGAAAGACCGGCAAGACCGGTGCGTCCCGCAAGGCCCGCTGACGGAGTGCAGCCTGCGGAGAAGCCTGCGGTAAAGGCAGAAATCTCTGCCGAAGAAAAGATCATCAGAACTGCAGCCCCTGAAGCGGACATGAAAACAGCTGGGACCGCTGCTCCCGCGGAATCCATATCCGTGAAGCCTGCTGAGAGTCCTGCACCGGCGGAAACGGTGAAGCCTGCAGCCGTGCAGACAGCACCTGCAGCAGAGAAAGCTGCCGCCCCTGCAGAAGCAGAAAAGAAAGCAGAACCGGAAAAAGCGCCGGAACCGGAGAAAAAGCCGGTAAGACGTTTTGTGGATATGGAGCAGGTGCGCGCGGCGGAGCGCGCTGAGAAGAACCGCGCGGAGCGCGCCAGAGCCGGCGTCTCCCGCGGCGGAGCCAGAGGCGCAGCCGGCGGCCAGAGCCGCGACGGCAGGAGCGCCGACAGGCGTCCCGGCGCCGGCAGAGGACCTGCAGGCGCGGGAAGACCCGGCGAGAGACCGGCAAGACCCGGACAGGGAACCGGCGGAAGACCCGGCGAGCGCAGCGGAAGGCCGCAGGGCGCAGGCGCCTGGACCGGCAGAGGACCTGCAGGCGCAGGAAGACCGGGCGAAAGACCGGCCAGACCTGCGGGCGGTGATTTCGGCGGCATGGGCGTAGCCAAGCCCGGTGCGAAGAGCGGTCCGAAGAACAAGAATGCGGGCAACCGTTTCAACAGGAAGGACTCCGACGAACTCAGACGTCCCGGCGGCAAGGGCAAGGGAGGCAATCTCAGGGAGCTTTCCCGTCCTGCAAAACCCGAGAAGAAAGAGCCGCAGGAGCCCCAGATCAAGATGATCGTCCTGCCTGAAGTGCTTACGATCCGTGAACTTGCGGAAAAGATGAAGATCAATCCTTCCGTGATCGTAAAGAAACTCTTCCTGCAGGGAAAGATCGTTACGGTCAATCAGGAGATCGATTATGAGACCGCTTCCGATATCGCTGTCGAATTCGACGTTCTTACCGAGCAGGAAGAAAAAGTCGATGTGATCGAAGAGCTTCTGAAGGATACGACCGAAGAGAACGAAGAAAAAATGGTCACCAGACCGCCCGTTGTCTGCGTCATGGGACACGTTGACCATGGTAAGACGTCCCTTCTGGATGCGATCAGAAAGACAAATATTACCGCACGCGAAGCCGGCGGCATCACGCAGGCGATCGGTGCTTCCGTAGTAGAGATCAACGGACAGAAGATCACATTCCTGGATACACCCGGACACGAAGCCTTTACCGCCATGCGTATGCGAGGCGCTCAGGCTACGGATATAGCGATCCTCGTGGTCGCTGCGGATGACGGCGTTATGCCGCAGACTGTGGAAGCGATCAACCATGCGAAAGCAGCCGGCGTGGAAGTGATCGTTGCCGTTAACAAGATCGATAAACCCGGCGCGAACGTTGACCGCGTCATGCAGGAACTGACCGAGCATGGCCTTGTTTCCGAAGAGTGGGGCGGAACAAATATCTTTGTTCCCGTTTCCGCCAAGACCGGAGAAGGCATTGATACGCTGCTTGAATCCATTCTCCTGGTAGCGGAAGTCGCAGAACTGAAGGCTGATCCCGACAGACTGGCCAGAGGTATCGTGATCGAAGCTGAGCTGGATAAGGGAAGAGGACCCGTTGCCACTGTACTGGTCCAGAAGGGTACGCTGCATGTCGGTGATTCCGTTGCTGCAGGAGCCTGCTACGGCAAGATCCGCGCCATGATCGATGACAAGGGACGAAGAGTCACGACAGCAGGACCTTCCGATCCCGTTGAGATCCTCGGTCTCGGCGATGTGCCGAACGCCGGTGAGATCTTTGTGGCTACAGAGACCGAAAAAGAAGCCAGAGCGTTCGCAGAGACCTTCATTGCGGAAGGCAAGAAAAAGCTTCTTGATGATACGAAAGCCAGACTTTCCCTGGATGACCTGTTCAGCCAGATCAAGGCCGGCAATGTCAAGGAACTCAACCTTATTATTAAAGCGGACGTCCAGGGTTCCGTGGAAGCCGTCAAGCAGAGCCTTACCAAGCTTTCGAATGATGAAGTTGTCGTCAAGGTCATCCACGGCGGCGTCGGCGCGATCAATGAATCTGATGTAAGCCTTGCTTCCGCTTCGAATGCGATCATTATCGGATTCAACGTACGTCCCGATCCCATGGCCAAATCCATCGCAGAGCGCGAGCAGGTAGATGTACGTCTGTACAAGGTCATCTATCAGGCGATCGAGGATGTGGAAGCCGCCATGAAGGGCATGCTGGATCCTGTTTTCGAAGAACGGGTACTCGGACATGCCGTGGTGCGTCAGACCTTCAAGGCTTCCGGCGTCGGGACCATTGCCGGTGCCTATGTGCTTGACGGAAAGATCACCCGCGGATGCAAATGCCGCGTAAAGCGCGGAGAGGAGCAGCTTTTCGACGGCGATCTCGTATCCCTGAAGCGCTTCAAGGACGATGTCAAGGAAGTGCTCACAGGATATGAGTGCGGCCTTGTATTTGATAAATTCAATGATCTTCAGGAAGACGACACCGTGGAAGCCTATGATATGGTCCAGGTGGAAAGAACCTGAGCAGTTTGATCAGAACAAAGAGTCCGCATATACGGCGGACTCTTTTTGGAAATATTCCGGAGGTCCTTTATGAGAAAGAACAGTATAAAGAACACAAGAATAAACAGTGAGGTACAGAGAGCCCTAAGCACCATTATCAGGGAGGAAGTCAAGGATCCCCGGGTGGATCCGCTCCTTTCCGTCACGGATGTTGTCGTCGCGCCGGACCTGAAGACGGCCAAGGCGTATATCAGCGTTCTCGGAGATGCGGAAAAGCTTTCCGCGACCATCGAAGGACTGAAGAAAGCCGAAGGGTATATCAGAAGCTGTCTTGCAAAATCCGTCAATCTCAGGAACACGCCGCAGATCACCTTTATCCCGGATACATCGATCGCCTATGGCGTTGCCATGACGAAGCGGATCGATGAAGTCGCGGCTGCGATTCCGGACAGACCGAAGGAGGATGCGGATGAAGAAGCTTGAGGAACTGGTCCCGGAAAACGGATCGGTCATCATCCTGGGACATGTAAGGCCGGACGGAGACTGCGTCGGTTCCTGTCTGGCAGCATACAATTATCTGAAGAAACTGCGGCCGGCGCAGGAACTGAAGCTGATCCTGGAACCGTTCTCCGACAGTTTCCGGATGCTTTCCGGCAGTGAGACGGTGTCGCACGATTTTGCGGGCACAGCAGACATCTGCGTGTGTCTGGACACCTCGGACCGTGAAAGACTCGGGAAAGGGACGGACATTTTCGACAGAGCGGCTGTCACAATCTGTATCGATCATCATCATACGAATACCGGGTTCGCGGATGTGAACATTATCTGCGGTGACATCAGTTCGGCATCCGAGCTGCTGGCTGGCATGCTCTCCGATGAATTCCTTGACAGGGAGATTGCCGAATGTCTGTATCTCGGGATCGTACACGATACCGGATGCTTCAAGCACAGCAATACCAGAAAGGCAACGATGGAAACGGCCGGAAAGCTTCTGGAGTACGGCGTTTCTTCTTCACGCATCATTGATGATACGTTTTTCAGAAAGACGTTCAGACAGAACAGGCTTCTCGGAACGGCGCTTACCCGTTCGGAACTGTTCCTTTCCGGGAAGATGATCGGCACTGCGGTGACGCGGCAGGATATGGAAGCGCTTGGCGCAGACAGCCGTGACACGGACGGTATTGTAGACCAGATCCGTGTGACGGACGGCGTGGAGATCGCAGTCTTCCTGTATGAACTGACGCCCGGAGAATTCAAGATCAGCATGCGGAGCAACGATTGTGTGGATGTTTCCGAAATCGCCGGTCATTTCGGCGGCGGCGGACACATCCGAGCTGCCGGCGGCAGTTCGAAAGACAGTCCGGAAAGGATCTTTGAAACGATCGCTGCATTAGCGGAAGCGCAGTTGAAAAGGCAGGCCGTATAGATTCATGGACGGAATACTGTTAATTGATAAGGAAGCAGGTTTTACATCCCATGATGTCGTGGCGGTTCTGCGCGGTATCCTGCACCAGAAAAAGATCGGCCATGCCGGCACGCTCGATCCCGGCGCCACGGGACTTCTTCCTGTATGCCTCGGAAAAGCGACGAAATGCGTGAATCTTGCGGCGGACGCCGATAAATGCTACAGCGCTGTGCTGAAACTCGGGATCGTGACGGACACCCAGGATATTGGCGGAACAGTCCTGCAGGAAAAGGCGGTTTCCGTCAGTGAAGAAGAAGTACGGACAGCAGTTAACAGCTTTGTCGGAGGATATGACCAGATCCCTCCGATGTACTCTGCCAAAAAAGTGAACGGACAGAAGCTGTATGATCTGGCGAGGAAAGGGAAAGTGGTCGAAAGACAGCCTGTCCATGTAAGGATCAACAGGATCCGGATCGATCGGATCGCCTTTCCTGAAGTCGCCATGACGGTCAGCTGCGGCAAAGGCACTTATATCCGCACGCTCTGTCATGATATCGGAGCGCGTCTCGGATGCGGCGCTGCCATGCTGGAATTAAGACGGACAGCGGTCGCGGGATTCGGCATTGAACAGGCAGCAACGCTTGAGGAAGTGCGCAGAGCCGCGGAGGCAGGCGCCGCAGAGGAACTGATCATTCCGGTAAACGAGCTGTTTGCCGGTTATAAGCGTTTCACAGTAAGTCCGGAGCATGAAAAGGCGCTGTATAACGGCAACGCGCTTTTCCTGCACTGGGGAGAGACTTCGGACAGATTTGCCGACGGGGAACAGGCTGCCGTTTTCGATCATCAGGGAGAACTGCAGGCTGTCTACAGCTTCTCGGAAAAGGAAGGCCGCCTGAAACCGTTCAAAATGTTATTAACAAGATAAAGGTGTTGACCAGGGTCTATGCAGTTTTACGATGACATAAACAGAATACCCGACCTTCCGTCATCGGCGGTGATCGGAAAATTTGACGGGATGCATCTCGGACACAGGAAGCTTATCACGAGGGCTGTAAAGGAAAAAAGACCCGGAATGCAGACGGTCGTCTTTACTTTTTCCAATCCTGTTGCCGATGTTGTTTCCTGTGACGCCGGAAGAGGACAGCTTGTGACCTCCGCAGAGAGAAAAGAACTGGCAGAAGCATTCGGCGCTGATGTTCTCGTGGAATATCCGTTTGATGAGAACACGAGACACATGACTGCGGAGGATTTTTACGAGAATATTCTGCAGAAAGCGCTGCATGCAGAGAGCATCGCGGCCGGTCCTGACTGTGCTTTCGGCTATCAGCGGAAAGGAAATCTCGAATTCCTAAAGCGGATGGAGAAGGAAGGCGGGATTCATGTGGTGCCTGTGGAAAAAGCGCAGTATCTTCACGAGGATATCAGCAGCACGAGAATAAAACAGGAACTCCGTGCCGGGAACATGGAAGCAGTCAATGCAATGCTGGGATATGAATACGGATTCCGGTCGGAAGTGGTCCACGGCAGGCATCTGGGACATTCTCTCGGATTTCCCACTATTAATCAGATCCCGTCCCCGGGAAAAGCACTTCCGCCGTTCGGCGTATACGCCGCCAGAGTGACAGTGAAGGACCGTTCCTTTGCCGGCGTGGCAAACGTCGGCATAAAGCCTACCGTCACGTCGGAAGGGCCGGGTGTGGAAACACATATTATCGGATTTAACGAGGATGTTTACGGTGAGGAAGCGGATGTCCGGCTTCTTGCTTTTATCCGGCCGGAGAGAAGATTTGCCGACCTGGCCGCTCTTTCGGCTCAGATCGCTGCCGACAGGGAAGCCGTCCTTGAAAGGAACGTGACAGGATGAGAAAGCGAATGTATTGTCTGCTGTCTGCTGCGGCATTGCTGCTTCTGTCTGCATCCCCGGTAAATGCGCCGGCCGCCGCGGACGGGATCGCGGGCAGCGGCGGCATCGTGTCGGAATATGAAGATATGATCGAGAACCGCCGGGAAGCCGCCCAGGAATCCGAAGCAGACGGTGGAGAACTTGTTTCTGAAGAAGAGGCAGCCGAGATACAGATCGAACTGGCAAAAGAAGGGTCTCTTGAGAACCTTATACAGAAGTTTGACAATCTCGGGATCGCCAGCATTGAAAACGGTTATCTCAATATCAGGGAAAAACCGGAAGAGGATGCAAAAGTCATCGGGAAAATGGTCGGGAATGACGTCTGCGATATCAAAGAGACCGTGGGAGACTGGTATCATATCGTTTCAGGCCCGGTGGAAGGATATGTTTCCGATGAATATATCCTGACCGGGAGCGAAGGCACAGATGCTGCCATCGCGGCGATGAAGAACCTGAAGGTAACGGTCGACACGGATACGCTGAATGTCCATACGGAGCCGAAAGCAGACGCTGAAGTGCTGGACCGTCTCGACCAGAATGAAAAATACGATGTCATTGAGACGACGGGCGACTGGATCAAAATCGAGCTGGATGACGAATCTTCAGGATATGTTTCCGCCAATTACGTCAATCTCGGATATATGCTCGGAAGAGCGATTGAATACGAGGAACAGGATTCGCTCCGGCAGCAGATCGTGGATTTTGCCATGCAGTATATCGGCAATCCGTATGTCTGGGGAGGAGAGAGCCTCACGAACGGCTGCGACTGTTCAGGATTTACGATGCTCGTTTACAGGCACTTTGGTGTATCGCTAACGCATTACAGCGTAACACAGGCCGGAGAGGGCACGAAAATTTCGGAAGAGGACATGCAGCCCGGAGACCTGATCTTTTATGCGGGAAGAGGCGGCACGATCAACCATGTTACGATGTATATCGGAAACGGAAAGTGCGTGGGCGCGCAGAGCCGAAGGGCCGGCATCCAGGTCCGCAGCTGGACTTACAGGACGCCTGTAAAGATCATCAATGTCCTCGACTGACCCCTTGACACACTTCTTCACTTATGCTATTTTAATACAGCGTATTGCCGCAGGCAATGCATCCGCCCGTACTGAGCTGCCGGATTCTCCGACCACGGCCCGGTACAGGGTAAGAATAATAATACGGAGGTAATCAGAATGATTACGAAAGAAAAGAAAGCCCAGATCATGGCAGAGTATGGAAGAACACCGAACGATACCGGTTCTCCCGAAGTACAGATCGCTCTTCTTACTGAGCGCATCACAGAGCTTACCGAGCATCTTAAGGTACACCAGAAAGATCATCATTCCCGCAGGGGTCTGCTGATGCTTGTCGGACAGAGAAGAGGCCTTCTCAGCTACCTTAAGGAGAAAGATATCGAGCGCTATCGTTCACTTATCGCAAGACTTGGTCTTCGTAAATAAGTTTGACAGGGGTGGAGTATTCTCCACCCTTTTCGCAGTTTTTGGAAGAGAATGGAAAAAGACAAAAGAAAGGAAAAAGAGATGTACAA
This sequence comes from Lachnospiraceae bacterium, assembly GCA_017431345.1. Classification (GTDB taxonomy): domain Bacteria; phylum Bacillota; class Clostridia; order Lachnospirales; family Lachnospiraceae; genus UBA3305. Next base: position 46,693 of record JAFRLH010000065.1, read on the forward strand.
AAGCTATTCAATGGAACTGGCCGGACGTACGCTGACCGTCGATATCGGCCGTGTCGGCGCACAGGCGAACGGAGCAGCTCTTATGCATTACGGTGACACCGTAGTGCTGGCTACCGCTACAGCATCCGACAAGCCCAGAGACGGAATAGACTTCTTCCCGTTAAGCGTTGACTACGAAGAGAAGATGTATTCCGTCGGAAAGATCCCCGGGGGATTCAACAAGAGAGAAGGAAAGCCCAGCGAGCATGCGATCCTCACCTCCAGAGTGATCGACAGACCGATGCGCCCCCTGTTCCCGAAAGACTACAGAAATGATGTAACCCTTAACAATATGGTCATGAGCGTCGATCCCGACTGCGCGCCCGAAACACTGGCGATGCTCGGTTCCTCAATCGCTACTTCGATTTCTGATATCCCGTTTGACGGCCCCATCGCGGGTACTGTGATCGGACTGATCGACGGAGAATTCATTGTAAATCCCACGACAGACGAAAAGAACAGATCCGATCTGGCGCTCACCGTTGCTTCCACCAGGGAGAAAGTCATCATGATCGAAGCGGGTGCGAACCAGGTAGCCGAGGATGTCATGTTCGATGCGATCATGAAAGCGCATGAAGTCAATAAAGAGATCATTGCTTTCTTTGATCAGATCGTTGCGGAGTGCGGAAGACCGAAACACGATTATGTGAAATGCGTTGTCGATCCGGAACTGTGGGAGGATATGACTGCCTTTGTTCCCGCAGAGGAAATGGAAGCTGCCGTGTTTACGGATGTCAAGCAGGACCGCGATGCCAATATCAAGGCCATCCAGGAGAAGCTCGAAGAGCGTTATGAGGAGACCCATCCCGAGTGGAAAGAGCTTGTCGGAGAAGCCCTCTATCAGTATCAGAAAAAGACCGTCCGCAAGATGATCCTCAAGGATCACAAGCGTCCTGACGGAAGAGCTGTCGATGAGATCCGTCCGCTGGCAGCCGAGATCGATCTGCTGCCCAGAGCCCATGGTTCAGGCATGTTCACCAGAGGACAGACGCAGATCCTCAACGCCTGCACGCTGGCGCCGCTTTCCGCAGCACAGAAGATCGACGGGCTGGATGAGACTGTTACCAGCAAGAGATATATGCATCATTACAACTTCCCGTCATGGTCTGTCGGAGAGACAAAGCCCTCCAGAGGACCGGGAAGAAGAGAGATCGGCCATGGCGCGCTTGCAGAAAGAGCCCTGCTCCCTGTGATCCCCGCCGTTGAGGATTTCCCTTATGCGATCCGTACCGTTTCCGAGACGATGGAATCCAACGGCTCCACTTCGCAGGGCAGCGTATGCGCTTCCTGCCTGTCTCTGATGGCAGCCGGCGTTCCGATCTCAGCGATGGTAGCGGGCATCTCTGTCGGCCTTGTGACCGGCGAGACGGATGATGATTATCTTGTGCTTACCGATATCCAGGGCCTCGAGGATTTCTTCGGAGACATGGACTTCAAGGTGGCCGGGACCCACAAGGGCATCACTGCCATCCAGATGGATATCAAGATCCACGGACTTACCCCTGCCATCATCAGGGAAGCGCTTGCAAGAACAAAGGAAGCCAGGCTTCATATCATGGACGATGTGATGGCTCCCGTCATCTCCGAACCCAGAAAAGAAGTCAGCAAGTATGCGCCCAAGATCTGCCAGATCATCATCGATCCCGAGAAGATCGGCGATGTCATCGGCAAGCAGGGTAAAGTCATCAACAAGATCATCGAGGATACCGGCGTTCAGATCGATATCGAGGAAGACGGTACCGTCAATGTCTGCGGCGTAGACCAGGATAAGATCGCCGAGGCGATCAAGACCATCGAAGCGATCGTTAATGATGTCGAGGTCGGCCAGGTATTTACCGGAAAAGTCGTCCGCATCATGAACTTCGGTGCATTTGTGGAACTCTGCCCCGGCAAGGACGGCATGATCCACATCTCCAAGCTTTCAAAGAAGCGTGTCGCCAAGGTCGAAGATGTCGTGAACATCGGTGACGTAGTCACTGTAAAGGTCATCGAAGTAGACCGTATGGGCAGGATCAATCTTGCCATGAATGAACTGGCCGACTGACCGCGGGAACCGCAGAAAACAAGGATCAGCAACGGGCGGACGTAAAGTCTGCCCGTTTTTTTGTCCCAAAAATAAAAAAATCCTAAAAAATAATAAAGACAATATTGATAAATCATAAAGACAGAGATATAATGATTCACTGTAATGCGGCAAAGTGACAGACACTGTACATATGAAAAACCATGAAAGGGAAAGGGAACCGGATTTTTCCGGAATACGGAAGCCGGCGCTTACACAGGAGGAAATATGAAACTGTACTCGATCAGCCGGGAAGCCGTAAAAGATGAAGCACTTCTTTCCGAATATGCTGCCGCGGAACAGACGGGAGATCTGAGACTCGGAGAGAAGACCCTGTTCTTTAAAGTCAGGCTGCGCACGTATTTCGTTCCCTATCAGGAGATCGACAAAGCTTTCCGGAGAGTCTTTACGGTCCCGGCCGGCAGCGGCAGACAGATCGAAATGGAGAACCTGGTCATCTGTGATGCGGAAAAGGAAATTGCCCAGATCAAGCTGCCGGGAAGAGAAGCGGCAAAGGATGTCCTTAAAAAACTCCATGAACTGGCGCCGCATATTCATCACTGATCATTATCGACGGAGAAGTACTCTATGGATCCTTCATCCTATCTCAATATTATTTTGGCAAGATACGCAAAAAGCTTTGATATATACACGGATCATGAAGCAGACGGAAGACACTATGCCGCTTATGCATATTTCTCGTCGCTCGGTGAAAAATACGTGCTGGTCAAAAAAGCCAAGCTCTGGTCTGTCAAAGCATTTGAACATGTATTCTTTCTCAGGGAAGATGCCGTGACGCAGGAGCTTCTGGATGATCTCATGAGAAGCGTTAAGGAATACATGGAGCCGGTCCTGGTAAGGAAAGGTGAGAAATATCCGGAGAAGGACCATATGTATACCTACCTGACCTTCGCGGTTCTGTGCAGTCAGACACCGGACGCAGCCGCAGAAAAGGCGATCCGGAATTTCCGGTTCGACAGGGGCTATCTCTTTTCAATGCGCGGTCACGCCGAAGCACGGCTGGTGGTCGCGGACATGAGCAGCCGGAAGGTGTACACCAATCCCGCAGGAAGATCTCTTCGCAAAATGTATGGGAAGTCATTTGAAGAGGCCGAACGCGGGGCAAAAGGCTATAACGAACTCTTCGTGCCGAAAGAGCAGCGGCCGCAGAGTGAGGAATAGATATTTACAAAAAAACAAACTCAGGAGGGTAACAAATGAATGCAGCATTAATACTGATCATCGCGATTGCCTTGCTCATCATCGGTTACGTCTGCTACGGCGGCTGGCTCGCCAAACAGTGGGGAATCGATCCTTCGCGCAAGACACCCGCTCACGAACTCGAGGACGGCGTTGACTATGTACCGGCTAAGGCGCCGGTCCTGATGGGACACCATTTCTCCTCCATCGCTGGTGCAGGTCCGATCAACGGCCCGATCCAGGCAGCAGCTTTCGGCTGGCTTCCTGTTCTGCTCTGGGTCGTCATCGGCGGCATCTTCTTCGGCGGAGTCCATGATTTCGGTGCACTGTTCGCATCTGTCCGTCATAAAGGACAGTCGATCGGTGAAGTCATTGCCGCATCTATGGGTAAGACGGCAAAGCGGCTGTTCATTATTTTCGCTTATCTGACGCTGCTTCTGGTCGTTGCAGCTTTCGCATCGATCGTTGCCGGTACTTTCGGCGCAACGAATGCGGCAGGTGCCGCGCTGGAGGGCGCTGCCCTTAACGCGAACCTTTCGACTGCGATGATCTCTCTTCTGTTCATCGTACTGGCGATCATCTTCGGTTACATGGTATACCGCAGGAACATGCCGATCGGTCCCGCGACCATCATCGGAATCATTGGTATCATCATCATCGTTTTCATCGGCCTGAATTTCCATCCGATCGCGCTTTCCTATAACGCATGGATGTGGGTGCTTGGTCTGTATATCCTGATCGCATCCGTAGCACCTGTATGGATCCTTCTGCAGCCCCGTGACTACCTCAGCTCTTTCCTGCTTTATTTCATGCTGATCGTTGCGATCATCGGCGTGATCGGCGCGCATCCGACCCTTGAGATCCCGATGATGGGTGATGCCGCGGTACGCGGAAACGGCCTCTTTGCAGGCGGTTCCATGTTCCCCGCACTGTTCATCACCATTGCCTGCGGCGCGATCTCCGGATTCCATTCCCTGGTTTCCTCCGGTACCACCGCCAAGCAGCTCGACAATGAAAAAGATGCACAGAAGATCGGTTACGGAATGATGCTCGTGGAATGCGCTGTTGCAGTCCTTTCTCTCTGCGCTGTAGCGTATGTCTGGAAAGAAGCTGCTGTTCCGGCGGGAGAGGTTCCCTTCGGTTCCCCTACAGTCGTATTCGCGACCGGTATCTCCCGCATGATCGGTACCTTTGCCGGAGAGGGCGTACAGTCTGTCATGTACCAGATGCTCGTGCTGGCTGTTTCCGTTTTCTGCCTGACTTCCCTTGATACCGCAACACGTCTTGCCCGTTATATGTTCCAGGAATTCTGGCTTGATGAGGGAGAGACCGTAAAGGATGCGCAGGGAACAAAAGCCATTCTTACCAACCCCTATGTTGCCACTGCGATCACAGTAGTGCTCGGAATCCTTCTCGGAATGACCGGCTACAGCAAGATCTGGCCTCTGTTCGGTGCAGCGAACCAGCTCCTTGCAGCCCTTGGTCTGATGGCTGTCTGTGCATGGCTCGGCAATATCGGAAAGAACAACAAGATGTTCTATATCCCGATGGTCTTCATGCTGATCGCGACCATTACTTCGCTCTGCCAGACCATCATGGCGAAGTTCTCCGCCGGCGGAGACATGTGGAATTATATCCAGGGCGGCATCGCATGCCTGCTTGTCGTGCTTGCGGTGATTCTGGCAGTCGTTTCCTTCAAGACCCTGTCCGCGCAGAAAAAATAATGTGTAATTTCCGGCATCCCGGATGATTACGCACAGAAAGAAAAAAGAACTCCCGCCGCTTTCCGGCGGGAGTTTAATGGAGTTTACATGATTTTTAAGAGATTCCGTCCTGCTGCGGACGGTATAGAACCGAGAGACGTCGGTGAGGATTTCCGCAGCAGCAGAAGGCTGGAAAAATACCGCCTCGGAAAAACCGCGCTTTATATTCCTGCCGGCTTCGGCTGGGAATATCTGCCGCTTTCCGACATAAGCAGCATCCGGAAGATCACAAGAGTGATCCAGTCTGAAAACGGGGTGTGCCCGTTCGCGATGGAAGTCCCCGGTGTACGGCTTTATTATCACGGAAAAGATATGGTCCTGGAGACCGAAAAGGAAAAAAGCGCAGCCGCCGTTATGGCGGCTTTTGAAGCTGTCCGCAGGGAGGAAGTCTGATATGTCCTTGAAAAAATCAGAATGGTATTTCCGCGGACTTAAAGCCGGGATCCCGATCGGGCTCGGCTATTTTGCCGTCTCGTTCGCACTTGGGATCACCGCAAAACAGGCAGGCATGAGCGTGCTGCAGTGCGGCGTGATGTCCGCGACGATGATGGCTTCCGCCGGACAGTTCGCCGTCATCAATATGATCGCGACGGACGGCGGCATCGCATTGACGGTGCTTTCCACGCTGATCATCAATCTGCGTTATCTGCTGATGTCGACGGCGCTTTCCCAGAAGATCATGAATAATACGCCGATCCTTCACAGACTCGGTTCCGCCATGTTCATTACCGATGAGATGTTCGGTGTGGCGGCAACAACGGAGGGAAAGGTATCCCCTTTCCTGATGTACGGGATGGCCAGCGCTTCTGAACCGGGCTGGGTGATCGGTACGATGCTCGGCGCTGCTGTGGGCGCGATCCTTCCGGTAAGGATTGTAAACGCGCTTTCCGTTGCGCTTTACGGGATGTTCATGGCGGTCGTGATCCCGCCGGCACACAAAAACGCCCATCTGTATCCGATCATTATCGTATCCATGCTTCTGAGCACGATCATGACGTATCTGCCGCTGTTTTCCGGAATCTCATCCGGTATGCGGATCATTTTGCTGACAGTGGTCATCTCCGCGGCAGCGGCGCTGATCTGGCCGGCAGGAGAGGAGGCATGAATGTGAATATCTGGCTTTATCTGATCGCTGCGGCGCTTACCATCTATGCGATAAGAGCTGTGCCGATGACATTATTAAGGAAGGAACTGAAAAGTCCCTTCCTGCGGTCGTTCCTGTATTATGTGCCGTATGTGACGCTGTCCGTTATGACATTCCCCGCGATTCTGTCAGCAACGGGAGATGTGCGGTCCGCGGCAGCCGGGTTCATCGCGGCGGTCGCGCTGGCGTTCTTTGACGGCAATCTGTTCAGGGTTGCCTGCGGCGCCTGCATCGCGGTATATCTCTTTGAGATGATCCTGTAAAAAAAGAGGGAGATCGTTCAGTCTCCCTCTTTTTCCTTTTCTTCCATCAGCCGGTAGATTTCCTCTTTCTGCTCCTGCGTCAGTTCTTCTTCCTCCTTCCCGCCCGGATTTTTCTTCATAAGCATCAGAAAGGCGTACAGAAGGATCGGGATGGCTATGGAAAGGATCATCGTTCCTTTCAGCGCCTGTCTGGACCAGTCCGTGCCGATCAGGGCGAGCACAAGGTTGAGGACATACATGGAAACAAGAATGATAATACCGATGACGGCAAACAGCCGTCTTTTTTTATTGTTCTTCATAAAGGACTCCCCGTGCATGCTGTTTTACCGATGATACCACAGCTGCGGGATAATTTCCATACCTGTATGGAACAGCAGGAACGGCGGCGGGAGCCGAAAAAGGGCATCTGCAGTAAAATGATAAGAAAATATATTCTACGGAACAGCAGATAAAATAGACGCAATGATAAGATAGTTGATAAATGCGTATTTATACAATAAAAAAATGAAAATTTCATCGATAATGCGATAAGATATTTAGTCTGATTGAGAAGATTTTGAATGGATTTGTAAAAAATGCCATAGTAGAATATAAACAACTTATAAATTGTACTAATTTGCGGAAATCTGTGTTCCGCAAAATACTGCAAAAGGAGGAGACAATGAAGCATACACCTTTTCCCGGTTATGAAAACCAGTTCCTGGCACAGCATGTAGGCCAGTCTGAAGAACTGGATGCCGCAAGAAAAGCCAACGGCGCTGCACTGATGTTCTTTGAAAAACCCGAAGGGATGAAAGTGGAAGATAAGATGATCCCGGGCTATGACGAAGGCCAGGAGATCCACATCCGCATCTTCACACCCGCTGACCTTCCGGCAGGTGCACCGGCTGTCCTGGATATTCATGGCGGCGGCTGGGTAGCGGGAAACCTGGATATTGATAATCAGCGCTGCGCGCAGATCGCTGTCCGCGTTCCCTGCGTCGTGGTCTCTGTGGAATACCGTCTGTCCGGATCACCCGAGATCAGCTATCCGAAGCCTCTCGAGGACTGTCATGCAGCCTATATGTGGATCCTGAACAATGCGGATTATCTGGGAACCGACGGCAAGAGGATCGGCGTACACGGCTCCAGCTCAGGCGGGAACCTGGCAGCAGGCCTTGCACTGTATTTGAGAGACCGCAACGAGCATCAGCCCGAACTGACTGTCCTGAACTGCCCTTGCGTCAGCAACGGATTCAACGAGGATTATTCCTATCATCAGAACTTTGATATGAGAATGGGCCCGGACGTAAAGGCCATCGGTGCAGAGAACTGCTATACCGGCGGATACTTTGCAGCACTTGGCGGAAAGATGCCTTCCCATTATGCCTTCCCGCTTTACGCGAACGATGTAGGCATGCTCGGACCGCACTTCATCCTGGTCGGAGAGTATGATACGCTGCGCGACGACGGCCTGAAGTATGCATGGCGTCTGATCAAGGCCGGCGTTCCCACAGAACTGATGATGGGTGCCCGCAGCTGCCACTGCTGGACCGCGCATCCCGGCGTATATACCGATCTGACGCATGATTCCATCGCGCTGTCCCTCCAGAGAGAGTTCGGCATGCTGGATCATCTGAAAGTGAAATAATCATTTTTCCGAGTATATTTGCAACCCGAAGTCTGAACTCATAAGAAAGAAGAGGAGGAAATTAATATGAGTCCTACCACGATGGCATTTATAATGATCATCATTGTTATCGCAGCGATCCTGTGGAACAAGATCCCGATGAACTTCATCATGTTCCTGGTTCCCCTGATCTGCGCGCTTGTCATGGGCTATTCCATTCCCGAAGTCAGCGGTGCGATCCTTGATCAGATCTCCAACGTTATGAAATCAGCAGGCTATATGCTGATGTTCGGTCTGATCTTCTTCACGATGCTCTCCGAAACAGGTATGTTCGATATAATCATCGGCGCATTTGTTAACCTGATCGGCGAGAAGATCAATGTTGTTGTCGTTATGGTTATGACAGCTGTTATCGCTGCTGTCGGTTACCTGACCGCCAACATGTCCACCACTTATCTGATCGTTTTCCCGATCATGATCCCCATGTTCAAGAGATTCAAACTGGATCAGAGATGGGCTTTCATCCTGGCACAGACCGCGCTCTGCGCAATGTGCTGGCTGCCCTGGGGAATCGGTGTTGTCAACTCCGCCATGATGGCCGGCGTTTCTCCCGAGGAACTGGCTACCGCCTCCATTCCGTGGGGCCTGACATTCGTTCCTGGAATCATTGCCGAGATCGTTTTCTTCACCATCATGCACAAAAAGAAATACGGTACCCTCGGACCGCAGATCGAAGGCGTTGAAGCCGGACAGAAGGCTGATCCGCTTGCCGGCAAGGAAAATGCACGTCCGAAGCTTTTCTGGATCAACCTGCTGATCTTTGCGATCGCAGTATTCTGCCTCGCAGTCCTGAAGTATCCGTCCTACCTGATCTTCATCGTTGGCTGTATTGCAGTCTCCATGATCAACTATCCGAAGGATTTCGGCAAGATCTGGAACAAGGCCGGTATGACCTTCTTCAACGTTCTCGTCATGCTGCTCGGCATCTGCTTCTATCTGGCAGTATTCAACATGACCCGTTTCACCGGTCCTGACGGCGCCAGTGTAGTCGCTCTCGGCAATCCCGGAGAAGGATTTGAAGTTGCTGTTCCTTCCATGGTCAGCTCCCTTGCTTCCTTCCTGACAGGCATCTTCCCGAGCTTCCTGATGAAGAACATGTACCTGATCTTCCTGCTTCTTGTAGTGCCGATCATCTTCTTCGTACCTTATCAGGTCTACAATGCAATGTATCCGCTGTTCATCTCCATCGGCGCCAGCTTCGGCATCGCTCCGATCGCCATCATTGCTCCTTTCGTCTGCAACCTGGCTGCGGCTACATCCAATACGCCCATGAACTCCGCCACTTACGTAGGCTGCTCGCTCTGCGAAGTGGAGGATGTAAAGAGCTACTGCATCTACGCAGGTGTGATCATGTTCTTTGTCAACCTGCTGTCCATGATCCTTGGTATCGTATTCGGACTTGTACATCTTTGATGCCTGGACAAATTTCAATATCAATCACAACAGAAAGGGCACCTTCACGGTGCCTTTTCTCCTATGAAGGATTTATGAAATGTGGATAAAGGATTTTACTTCAGAGCGTGACAACCCGCTTAAAGAACCGCCGTTTCTTGAGATCACGCATCTGTGCTACAGCGATATTCTTCCCGCATGGGAGTATCCGTGGCATGCACATCAGAATGAGTACGAAGTGACCTTTGTGATGAAGGGCAAAGGCAGGCTTGTGGTAAACGAAGAGGAAACTCCTGTGCAGGAGGGCGATGTTTACGTTATGCCGCCCAACACCTATCACAAGAACGTTGCGGTCGATTCCGCCGGGATGGAATATCTTGTCATCCGCTTTGCGGCCAATGAAGATAATACGGATCTTCACCGTTACTTTGCCGAGCTCGGTCCTGCAGTGACAAGGTCGGGAAGTTATTTTGAATACTTTACGAGCACCTGCCGGATGCTTCTGAATCTGCATGTGTCGAACGGCGGGTTCGCAGATGAAGATCTTCAGATCATCTGCCTGGGCATGATCAGGCTTGTCAGGATGCTTCTTGAGAACAAGTCTCTGACGATCAGGACAAAGTCGGATTTTTCGATGAACGACATGCTTGTCTACATTACCGAGCACTGTGAAGAGAAGATCACCCTGCAGACATTGTCAAAGAAGTTCTCGATCAGTTCATCTCACCTGAGCCGTATTTTTACGCAGGCTTTTCACTGCTCGCCCATCGATTATCTGATCAACGCCAGAATGGCAAGAGCCACGGAATATCTGGGGCGGACGGACAAACCGGTGGCTGAGATCGCGCAGCTCGTCGGATACGATAATCGCTTTTATTTTACAAATCTGTTCACCAAAAGGATCGGATGTTCCCCTACGGAATACCGGGAACGTCTGGCAAGCAAGGATCTTCCGAAAAATCCCGGGGAGATCACATGGCATAAGTAATTTCATCAGTCATTTTTAAGGAGAGAAAGAAATGGAACGTAAATTCCCCAATCTCTGCAAACCGCTGCAGGTAGGCATGGTAACCTTCCGCAACCGCATGTGGTCTGCACCCATGGGCGGCACCGATATCACAAAAGACGGCTGTATCGGTCCGATGTCCACAAAATTCTATGAGTACCGCTCCAAAGGAGGAGCCGGTGCCGTAACGGTTTCGGAATGCATGGTGCATCCGGAGACGGACGGATCGCATGCCTATCACATCGATCTGGCTGTACCCGGCAATCTGGCCAGCCATACCATGACAGCCGACGCCATCAAGCGTCACGGCGGCATTCCGAGCCTGGAACTGTCGCATTCCGGTCAGTTCGCCGGAACGTATATGACGGATAAGAAAAAACAGAAGGAAATGGTACAGTATGGCGTAAGCCCTTCCGTACGCGCTGACGGCATGGAGATCCGCCCGCTGACAAAGGAACAGATCGACGATATCGTACGTGCTTACGGAGAAGTGGCAGGAAACGCAAAGCGTGCCGGCTATGAGATGCTCATGGTCCACGGCGGACACGGGTGGCTGGTCAATCAGTTCCTTTCCCCGCTGTTCAATAAGAGAGAAGATGAATACGGCGGATCCCTTGAGAACAGGACAAGATTTGCAAAGGAAGTCCTGACAAGTGTCAGGAATGCAGTCGGCCCCGGATTCCCGATCGAATTCCGTATGAGCGGCGCAGAATTCTGCGAAGGCGGCTATGACCTGGAGGAAGGTGTGCGCATTGCGCAGGAGATCGAACCTTTCTGCGATATCATTCATGTTTCCGCCGGAACCTATCAGAAGACTTTCGGCATCACACATCCTTCGTCATTCGAAGATCACGGAAGAAATGTCTTCCTTGCTGCAGAGATCAAAAAGCATGTCAGCAAACCCGTCGCCACACTTGGCGGACTGACAGATCCTGTCATGATGGAAGAAATCATTGCATCCGGAAAAGCGGATATCTGTTATATGGGCCGTCAGCTGCTGGCAGATCCTTATTTCCCCCGCAAGGTATATGAAGGACATGACGAGGAGATCAAGCACTGCCTGCGGTGCTTTGTATGTATGGCGGAACGTGCGGCAACATCTACCCGCCGCTGCTGCATCAACCCGGTCATCGGCCGTGAGAGCGACGGCATGGAGATCACTCCTGCACTGCAGAAGAAGAAAGTTCTTGTTGTCGGCGCCGGCCCCGGAGGAACGGAAGCTGCGCTTACAGCCGCGAAACGCGGACATGAAGTCATTCTCTGCGATGAAAATGATGAGATCGGCGGGATCCTTAAGAGCGAAAGAGCGCTGCCGTTCAAGTACGAGATGTATCAGCTGGGCGTCACACAGGAGATCCTCTGCAGAAAAGCCGGTGTCGATATCCGTCTGAATACGAAGGTCACACCGGAATACGCGAAATCCTTAAATGTTGATGCGATCATTATCGCTGTCGGTTCGGAACCGCTGGTACCGCCGATTCCCGGCCTGCGTGACGGGAAGAATGTCGTTATCGTAAATAATTACTATAAAGAGAAGGAGAAGGTCGCCGATGAAGTCGTCGTATTCGGCGGAGGCCTTGCCGGCTGCGAAGCGGCTGTCCATCTTGGCATGGAAGGAAAGACAGTCCACCTGGTGGAGATGAGAGACGTCCTTGCACCGGATGCCAATGTACGCCACCGCCCGCTTCTTCTGAAGGAGATCGAAAAGTATGTCACCGTACATACCGGCTATAAGGGCCTGGAAGTGACGGAAGACGGCATTGTCTGTGAAGATAAGAACGGGGAGAAACATCTTGTTCCCGGAAAGACTGTCATCTGCGCGCTTGGCCAGAGAGCCAGAAGCAAAGCCGCAGAAGAACTGCTGGACTGCGCGCCCTGGACCATCAGGATCGGCGACTGCAACCGTGCATCGACGATCACGAACGCTGTTTATCAGGGATATCACGCAGCGCTCGATCTGTGATCAGCGGATTGGGAAAAAGAAAGGCCGGAGAACTTCTCCGGTCTTTTTGTCTGCTTATTCGTGATGGCCCGGTGTGTTCTTTCTGCAGTACTCACGAAACTCCTGCGGCGTCGGTCCGATGCGTTTGCTGAACAGATTGCTGAAATGATATACATTATGATAGCCGACTTCCGCGGCGATCGCATAGACGGGCATGTCCGTGAATATGAGAAGATCCTTTGCCTTGCTCAGCCTGTAATCGATCAGATAGTTGATGGGAGAGATCCTGAAGGACTGAAAGAAGATGCGTGACAGGTGAGAGCTGCTCATGGCAAATTCGCGGGAGAGTCTTTCAAGTGTGATCTCTTCGGCATAGTGATCCATAATCCAGTGCAGTACATTCCGCATAGGCAGTTCGCCGGGCACTGGGATCTGAACCGGATGGTCCTCCAGTATCATCCTGGTAAATGCCAGCAGGGAATAGCAGTGCATCCGGACAGCATCCGTATGTGATGTATCCTGTCCGTTTTCTCCGCAGAGATTCAGAAGGACCGAAACGATCCCGTTCAGGTAATCCATGTACGCACTGAAATCAGCAGTGAGCGTACTGCAGTTCAGGAAATAACCGGACAGATCATCCTTGCCGGACGAAGGAATAAAGGAAATACCCCAGAAAGTAAGATCGTCGTCTGAAGAACCGCAGCTGTGAAGGACTTCCGGCCTGATCACGGCAAGTCTTCCGGGAGTCAGTTCAATATCGACATCATTCAGCCGAAGGAACCCGCTTCCCTCAGTACAGTAAAGCACATGAAATTCGTCATGTGTATGGAAAGGGCGGTACTGGCCGCCTCTGCTCTTTGAATATTCTATAAGATCCAGAAGAGGAAGCGTTTTGACCTGATCCGCAATCTCCTTGTCCCGGTCAAAATGAAAAGTCCACATAATAATGCCTCCAGTCAATTGAATCATATCACTTATACGACTAAAAATCCATAAACAAAAAAAGAAGATAGTCGGATTATGCCTGTTGAGGGGACGGATATTTTAAAAACCTGCGAAGATAATTTGATTTTTACTTCCTGCGGCAAGGGAACTGCAGAGAAAACCGTCATAATCAGAGAAGATTTTTTAAAAGAATGAAAAAATGCAATATAGAACAGAAAAATATAAAATGATAAAATATTTCTGTATGATTCTATGCAGAACGGATCCTTTCAGACAGTACGGTACTGAAAGGCGCAGCGGAAGGAGAATATAAATGTCTGAAGAAAAGAAACTGACCGGAATCGATGAGATAGAAGCCGGTTTTACCGCGGAACCTGAAGTATCAGCGGTGGAGCAGGTAGAGATCGACAGCTTTATTGCGGGCGCATCAGAGCTGAATGCTGATCTGGAAGCAGCCGGCATCAGCGTTCCGGAAAAAGGCAGTGAAGAAGTTCCGGTCTCCGAAACAGCGATAGGGATCGAGGAAAGCGTCTTTACGGAAACGCCCGAACTGTCTCCGATCGAGAAGGTTGAAGCGGACAGTTATATTGTAGGCGCATCGGAGCTGAATGCTGATCTGGAAGCAGCCGGCATCAGTATTCCGGAAAAGATCAGTGAAGAAGTCCCGGTCTCCGAAACAGCGATAGGGATCGAGAAAAGCGTCTTTATGGAAACGCCCGAACTGTCTCCGATCGAGAAGGTCGAAGCAGACAGTTATATTGCAGGCACGTCCGAAGTAAATGCTGATCTGAAAGCGGCCGGCATAGAGGTTCCGGCTGCCGGGGAAAAAACACCCGTGCCAGTAGAGGAGACTGCGATCGGTCTGGAGGAAACGGGATTTAACGCAGTGCCTGATCTTACACCGCTGGAACAGCTGGATGTCGATTCTTATGTTTCATCTCCTGCCGAGATCGAGGATGACATGAAGAAAGCAGGCATCGAATAATTTCAGAAAGAGGAAGCCAGCCGCCCGGAAACGGGCGGTTTTTTTATTCTGACAGGATATATATTTTACGGGAACTATGAAGTATAATAAAATTATTCTGAAAACAAGAGGACTGTACCGGATACATGAAATCGAAAGGAATGGACTTGGCCATGAAGATCTGCATGTACGAAGGATATCTGCGCAATCAGAAACAGCTCTGCGATGCACTGTGTATCTCCCCCTGCGCTTCCCGCCGGGAGACGGAGCTTGCCGTCCTTGAAGAGGGATGGAAGCGATGGGGATATGAACTGGGAAATCATCTGTACGGACCTTTTGCGTTTGTGCTGCTGGATGAACAGAATCAGGAACTGTTCTGCGCGAGGGATCCGGTCGGAGGCGTTACATTTTACTATCATCTTACGCCCGCGGGAAAACTTCTGTACGGCGCCGATCTCAGCATGATCGTAAACGATCCGGAATACCGGAAGGAGATCGACCCGGACGCGCTTCAGCTCTATCTGATGTTCGGATATCCGGTTGGTGAAAAAACACTGTACCGGGGGATCAGAAAACTGCTGCCCGGCAGATATCTGCTTTATAAGGATGGCGCAGTCCGGATCGAAAAGTACTATAGATTTCCTGCGCGCACGGAGCAAAGTCTGACGGAGGAAGAATGGGCTGAAAAGATCGATCAGCAGCTTCAGGATATTCTCGCAGAGGACAGGGAGTGCCTGAAGGGAGCCGCATTCCGGTCTTTCCTGTCCGGCGGTGTTGATTCGTCCTTTCTTCTGGCTTCTGCAGATGTGAAGGAAGCCTGCGGCATCAGTTACGCGGAAGAAGCGTTCAGTGAAGCGGATGCAGCTGCGGAAACGGCCTCTTTTCTTGACGTTCCGTTCCACGAGATCCGGATCACATCCGAAGACTTCATGGAGGCGGTCTCCCGCCTGGCCGCCAGTACGGAACTGCCGCTTGCAGATGCATCTTCTGCTGCTTTTTCACTTGGATGCAGGAGCGCTGCCATGAAAGGAAACATCTGGCTGTCAGGCGAAGGGGCAGATGAGTTTTTCGCTGGATATCATGTCTATAAACGCGCGGAGGAACTTGGGCAGGAGGACGGTTTTCGCTACTATGGCTGTTCGGGGATTATGGAACAGAAGACAGCAATGCAGCTGCTTGGTCAGGAGCAGGCATTTCCGTGCGACCGGCTGGTGAAGCGGATCTGTGAAATGACAGCGGGCTGCGATCCTCTGACTCGGATGCTGCATGTCGATACAGGACTCTGGCTGGAGGGAGATATTCTCTTCAGCATTTACCGGAATGCCCGTGCCGGCGGCCTGACGCTTCTTGCACCTTTTGCTGATCCGCGCATGATGGAACTGGCTTTCAAGATCCCCGCTTCCCTGAAGAGGAAGGACGGCTGCGGGAAATACATATTGAGAAAAGCAGCCGGGAAACGGCTGCCGCACGAAATCGCATTCCGTCCAAAAGTCGGATTTTCCGTCCCGGTCAGGATATGGATGCAGGAGGAACAGCACCGGGGGTGTATCGAACAGGCACTGTTCGGCAATGTATCCAAAGCATTTTTTGATCAGGAACTTCTGCGGAGTTTCTGGGCGTCTTTCCTTATGGGGAGAACGGGGTCGTGGCAGATCCTCTATGCTGTGTTCGTCTTTGTGATATGGTATGAAACGTGTTTCTCGGAACCCAAAGCGGAGAGACAGATTCCGCACCGGGAACTTCAGACAGATCCTTCTTAAAATTCGTTAATAATCTGATTATGAAAGGAAGTTTCATTTGACTTTTATGTGCTGGAGTATATAATTAAATAGGCAGTTTGTATAAAACTATAATTACCTGCCTGTGCGTAAAAACACAGGTACAACAAAAAAATATTGGAGGAAATATTCATGGCTCGTAAAATGAAAACCATGGACGGCAACAACGCGGCTTCGCATGTATCCTATGCGTATACCGACGTTGCAGCCATCTACCCCATCACCCCTTCATCCGTTATGGCTGAAGTAGCCGACACCTGGGCAACCGAAGGAAGAAAAAATATCTTCGGTCAGGAAGTAAAGATCGTTGAGATGCAGTCTGAAGCCGGTGCTGCAGGCGCCGTACACGGATCCCTTTCCGCCGGTGCCCTTACCACCACTTATACAGCTTCCCAGGGACTTCTTCTGATGATCCCCAACATGTATAAGATTGCCGGTGAGCAGCTCCCCTGCGTTATTGATGTATCTGCACGTACAGTTTCCAGCCATGCGCTCTGCATCTTCGGTGACCACTCCGATGTATATGCATGTCGTCAGACCGGTTTTGCGATGCTCTGCGAATCCTCCGTACAGGAAGTCATGGACCTGACTGCTGTTGCTCACTGCGCAGCGATCAAGGGCAAGGTTCCGGTACTGAACTTCTTTGACGGATTCCGTACTTCCCATGAACTCCAGAAGATCGAAGTCTGGGATTATGACGATCTGAATGAGCTGGTAGACCATGATGCGATCGATGAGTTCCGTGCTCATGCCCTGAACCCGAATCATCCCTGCGAGAGAGGATCCGCGCAGAACCCCGATATCTTCTTCCAGGCAAGAGAAGCATGCAACCCTACCTATGATGCATTCCCCGCTGTCGTCGAGGAGTACATGGATAAGGTTAATGCAAAGATCGGTACAGATTATAAGCTGTTCAACTATCATGGCGCTCCGGATGCCGAGCATGTCATCATTGCTATGGGTTCCGTCTGCGAGACCATCGACGAGACAGTGGAATATCTGCTTGCCAAAGGAGAGAAGGTCGGCCTGATCAAAGTCCGTCTGTATCGTCCTTTCTCCGCAAAGCACCTGCTTGCCGCGATCCCGGATTCCGTAAAGCAGATCTCCGTACTTGACCGTACGAAGGAGCCCGGCGCCGGCCAGCCTCTGTATCTGGATGTTGTCGAAGCCCTGAAGGATACCAGATTCCACAACGTACCTGTATTCACCGGACGTTACGGCCTGGGTTCCAAGGACACCACACCCGGACAGATCATCGCTGTTTACAACAACCACGAGAAACATGAGTTCACGATCGGTATCGTTGATGATGTGACCAACCTGTCACTCACCATCGGCGAGGATCCTGTCACCACACCCGCTTCGACCATCTCCTGCAAGTTCTGGGGACTTGGCGCAGACGGTACTGTCGGTGCGAACAAGAACTCCATCAAGATCATCGGCGACCATACCGATATGTATGCACAGGCATACTTCGAGTATGACTCCAAGAAGTCCGGCGGACTTACGATCTCTCACCTTCGTTTCGGTAAGGATCCCATCAAGTCCACCTACTTCATCTCCAAGTCCAACTTCTCCGCATGTCACAATCCTTCTTATGTAACGAAGTATGACATGGTACAGGAAGTTGTCGACGGCGGCTCCTTCCTTCTGAACTGCCAGTGGGATATGGCAGGCCTTGAGGAGAATCTGCCCGGCCAGATGAAGAGATACATTGCCGAGCACAACATCAACTTCTACACCATCGACGGTATCAAGCTTGGTAAGGAGATCGGCCTCGGCGGACGTATCAACACCATCCTGCAGTCCGCATTCTTCGTCATCTCCGGCGTACTGCCGAAGGACGATGCCATCAAGTACATGAAGGATGCTGCGACCAAGTCCTATGGCCGCAAGGGTGAGAAGGTCGTCAAGATGAACCATGACGCCATCGACGCCGGTGCAACCGCATTCGTAAAGATCGACGTTCCCGAGAGCTGGAAGAACGCAGAGGACACGGTCCTTCGTCAGCCTGTATGCGGAGACCGCAAGGACGTCGTCGATTTCGTAAACAACATCCAGCAGTCCATCAATGCCCATGACGGACAGAATCTGCCCGTATCCGCATTCGTGGACTATGTAGACGGCTCCACGCCTTCCGGCGCTGCTGCCTATGAGAAGCGCGGTGTTGCAGTTGACGTTCCTACATGGAATCCCGAGAACTGCATCCAGTGCAACTTCTGCTCCTATGTCTGCCCTCACGCTGTCATCCGCCCGATCGCTATGACAGAGGCTGAAGCAGCAGCTGCACCCGAGGGAACCAAGACTGCTCCCATGACCGGTATGCCCGGATTCCAGTTCGCTATGACAGTATCCGCTATGGACTGCACAGGCTGCGGTTCCTGCGCGAATGTCTGCCCCGGCAAGAAGGGCAACAAGGCTCTTGTCATGACTGCTCTTGAGCAGAACGTGAACGAGCAGGCTGTATTCGATTATGCACAGACTCTGCCCGAGAAGCCCGAAGTATTTGCGAAGTTCAAAGCCAGCACTGTAAAGGGCAGCCAGTTCAAGCAGCCTCTGCTTGAGTACTCAGGCGCATGCGCAGGCTGCGGCGAGACACCTTACGCAAAACTCATCACCCAGCTGTTCGGTGACAGAATGTACATCGCCAATGCTACAGGATGCTCCTCCATCTGGGGCAACTCCTCACCTTCCACCCCTTACACTGTGAACAAGAAGGGCCAGGGCCCCGCATGGTGCAACTCCCTGTTCGAGGACAACGCCGAGTTCGGTATGGGTATGGAACTTGCACAGGCTACCCTGAGAAACGGTCTCAAGGCTAAGCTCGAAGCGATCTGCGAGAAGACTGAGAAAGCAGATGTCAAGGAAGCCATCGCAGAATATATCGCAACATTCAGCAACGGCGCAGAGAACGGCCCTGCAACAGACAAGCTGGTCGCTGTTCTTGAAGGATGCGAATGCGATTCCTGCAAGGATATCGTAAAGAATAAGGATTTCCTGTCCAAGAAGAGCCAGTGGATCTTCGGCGGTGACGGATGGGCTTATGATATCGGTTTCGGCGGACTGGATCACGCGATCGCATCCGGCCGTGATGTCAACATCATGGTATTCGATACCGAAGTTTACTCCAACACAGGCGGACAGGCAAGTAAGGCTACCAACGTCGGTGCGGTCGCACAGTTCGCTGCCGGCGGTAAGGATGTCAAGCAGAAAGACCTTGCTGCGATCGGCATGAGCTATGGTACAGTCTATGTTGCACAGATCGCCATGGGTGCTGACTACAATCAGGCTATCAAGGCTCTGACTGAAGCCGAGTCCTATCCGGGACCTTCGCTCATCATCGCTTATGCTCCTTGTATCACACACGGAATCAAGGCCGGAATGAGCAAGGCTCAGACAGAAGAGAAGAGAGCAGTCGAGGCCGGTTACTGGCATTGCTTCCGTTATGATCCCAGACGTGTTGCTGAGGGCAAGAACCCGTTCCAGCTTGACTCCAAGGCGCCGAAGAGCGATTTCCAGGAGTTCATCCAGGGCGAAGTCCGCTACACCTCACTGGCACTCAAGAATCCGGAGAAAGCAAAGGAACTGTTCGCAGAATCCGAAAAGCTTGCGAAGGAGAAATACGAGAAGCTGGTCAAGATGGCCGAATAATTACGGTCAGAAAAGAAATTTCAGGACGGGAGCGAAGGCTCCCGTCCTTTTTGTCTGCAGATCAAATGACATGATCTTTCAATTGTAAGAACTGTCTTTGTCCTGATATTCCTGATTGCACTGGTATCAGCTATGTTGTAGAATAAAAGCAGAGATCGCGTTACCGGACATTCCTTCAAACAGTAGAGAGGAGTATGCTATGACAACAGAAGAAAGAATCGCCAAGGTACAGGAAATGATCGGTGCACCCAGCTGCTGCGCTGAGCTGAAAGCGGCAGGGCAGGCCTATATTGACGCTGTGGGTACTGAAAAAGAAGCGGAAGCGCAGGAAGCGCTTGTTGCTGAGCTGAAAGAGGATGTCACCTCGATCGACAGCCTGATCGCCTTTGCGGGGTCAGAGACCGGCAGGCAAGTCTTCGGAGAAGAAGGCGCCGGCGCCATGCTGATCGCAGCAAAGAATGCAAAGGCAGCCGGAGAGGATACGTGTCTGTGTGATGCGTGTCAGGCAGGGAAAGTACTGCTGAAAGAATTCTCATAAACTGCCGATATTGCAGGAACAGAGGTCGGGCACCGGCTTCTGTTCCTTCGCTGATTTTTTGGCTTGACTATGAAGTGAAAAAGGTTTATCATAAGTTTGCGATTTCCAGATGCATCTGACAACAGTTCTGCATCAATTCGAGTGTTTTAAATGCGAAAATCAGCATACGGCAGATTACTAGTGAATAAATTTATGATATCGGCGAAATCACGGTTTTATGCGGGTTTGCAAATTGCTGATGACTAAAGATAAGTGCATATGGAAATTCACCTTGCGGATGTAGTTCATCGGTAGAATATCAGCTTCCCAAGCTGAGGAGGCGGGTTCGATTCCCGTCATCCGCTTCTTTAAGAACAAACGCTTTCGGACGGTCTGTCTGGAAGCGTTTTGAAATTCCGGCAAAAAAGGACCCGGCAGATCAGAAAGGAGTGCGCATGAAAGTCTGTCTTTTAAATGATTCCTTCCCCCCTGTGATCGACGGCGTGGTCAATGTGATCATGAACTACGCCGACTATCTGATGAAAGATCATGGTGCGGAAGTCATGATCGGCACGCCGAAGTATCCGGATGCGGACTATTCCTCCTATCCTTACAAATTAATTCCTTATCACAGCTTTGATACCGCTGCCATGACGAACGGCTACCGGACGGGGAACCCGTTCGCCGGCAGGGAAGTACAGGAGATGGCCGCATTTTCACCGGATATTATCCATTCGCACTGTCCGGCCTCCGCAACCGTAATTGCGAGACTTCTGCGGGAGGAGACGGAAGCACCGGTCGTTTTTACTTACCACACCAAATATGATATTGATATTGAGCGGTTCCTGCGGGTAAAAGCGATTGCAAAGCAGGGAATAAAGGCCATGGTGAGCAATATCGAAGCATGTGATGATATCTGGGTCGTCAGCCGCGGTGCGGGAGAGAGCCTGAAAGCACTGGGTTTCCAGGGAGAGTACCGCGTTGTGAACAACGGCGTGGATTTCGAAAAAGGAAGGGTAAGCGAAGAAGAAATTGCTGCTGCGACAGCCGGATACGATCTTCCGGAGGGAGTCCCTGTATTCCTGTTCGTCGGCCGGATGATGACCTATAAGAATATTCCGCTGATCCTGGACGCGCTGAAACTTCTCTCTGACGCCGGGCAGGATTTCAGGATGGTGCTGATCGGAAAAGGACCGGATCAGGAACTGCTTGAGAACATGGCGGCGGAGAGAGATCTGATGGGTACGGCGCATTCGCCCGGAAAATGCATCTTTACCGGTCCGGTCTACGACAGAAATGTGCTGCGCGCCTGGAACTGCCGCGCGGATCTGTTCCTGTTCCCTTCCACGTTTGATACCAACGGACTGGTCGTGAGGGAAGCGGCTGCCTGCGGGCTGGCCAGCGTGCTCGTCGAAGATTCCTGCGCTGCGGAAGGAATCACGGATAACAGGAACGGATTTATCATTCAGGAAACGGCTGAATCTATGGCGGAACTCTTAAAGACCGTCTCGAAGGATACGGCGCATCTTCATGATGTCGGACAGCACGCCATGGAGGAAATCTATCTTTCCTGGCAGTCCTGTGTAAATGATGTTTACGATCGCTACCAATGGGTGCTGGAGGAAAAGAAGAGAGGTGCGTTTGTCAGGAAAAAACTGCCCACGGATTATATGGTGGCATTAACGGCCCATAACATGAGCGAGCAGGAACGCCACAGACAGATCAGGAAGGCGGTCTTCGGCGATTTTAAAGACACTGCGGTCGGCATGATGGAGAATATCCTGGAAGCGGAAGAGAATACCGAAAAATTCTTTGACCGATTGAAGACCGATATTCAGGAAGCAGGAGAACATGCCGGGGAATATATGGAACGGAAGAAGTCGGCAGCGCAGGAAAATGTAAAAAAAGGTACCGAAAAGATCGAAAAGTTCCTGGAGAACAGGGCAGCCGACGCAGAGGAACTGCACAGAAAAGGCAGTGAAAAACTGGATCGGTATATGGAAGAGCGGGCTGATCAGATCTCAAAACAGATGAAGCTGGATGAGTATATCAGTAAAAAAGAATAAGGCTGCGGGATCAGGATCAGAAGAGCAGTATCATAAAAAGCCGTGAAGCGTCGGCCAGCATCAAAGGATGCACAGGAGGGCGCTTCACGGCTTTTTTATGGAGCGGAACGCTATTGACTGGGAATTCTGTTCAGGAATTGCCCAAACACGATCTTATTCTGTAATTGCCCATACGCGGACAGGAAGTCCGGTCGCGCTCTCGATCCTGGGCCACGCCGCGAACAGGATGGCGCCTGCAGGGGCGACTTTATCAAGGTTCTTCAGTACTTCGATCTGCAGTTTTCCCTGCGCCAGCACATAGCGTTCGCAGGCAAGATCCTCTGCTTTGGCTGCTTCGGCGGAAGCATCCGTATCCAGGGCTTCGTGACCGTTTGCAGCAGCAGAACGGGTCTCGTAAATGTATTTCAGGGCGTCTAGGGACCATCCCGGGAAATTTTCGCTGCCGTCTTCGGCAATGCCGGACAGCGCATCCATATCCGGCCAGTTCTTATACCAGTCTGTACGGAGCGCTACAAAAGCGCCGTCCGGGATCGGGCCGTATTTGGCTTCATACTCCTGAATATCGCTTACCTGTACTGCGTAGCAGGGATCTTTGGCAACTTTATCGGTAATATCGACTACGCAAAGCGGGAAAACGGCATCGGTCACACCGTACTTTTCTGAAAGAGGGGCATCTTTGACAAAATGTCCGGGAAAATCAATGTGCGTTCCGAACTGACCGGGGAATTTGAAGGTCTGGATCTGACATTCCAACATGGGATTGCCCCAGTCGAAAACGACCTTGGAAAGCTCTACGGAACCTTCCGGAATTCCGCTCCAGTAAGGGCTGTCATTGTTGAGGGAATGAGACAGCTCCACCCATTTCAGCTTTTTCAGTTCATCCAGTGTTTCCCAAAGTTTATACATGCGCTACCTCCTTTTTCTGCCGATGCAGTTGTTTTTACTATTTTCTATTGTAAGACTGAAACAGCGATAAAACAACCGGAAAATGAAAATCAGTCAGACTTTTTTGACGGACAGACGGCATTGACAGTCGGAAATCAAATACTATAATGGATTATGTAAAGCGGATACCGGCTGTACAGCAGCATTCCGCTTCGGAGGTGACCGGAAAATGAAGACGGCTGGAAAGGCAAGACCGGATTTCCGCAGGATGACCATCTATCAGATCTGGATCCGCAGTTTCTGCGACGGGAACGGGGATGGCATCGGAGACCTGTACGGCGTTTATGACAAACTCGATTACATTCATTCCCTGGGTGTGGACGGTATATGGTTCTCACCGATCTATCCATCACCGAACGCGGATTACGGCTATGATATTTCCGATTATAAGAATATTCATCCGGATTACGGGACGCTCTCCCAGTTCCGGAAAGTGCTGGACCGCGCGCATGAACTGGGGATGATCGTGCTGCTGGACCTGGTCATAAATCATACCTCGGATGAGCATCCGTGGTTTATAGAAAGCTGCCGGGATCCGAAAGGACCTTACGGAGACTATTATATCTGGCGGAAGCCGAAGTATACGAAAAACGGACTCCGGATCCCGCCGAACAACTGGTTCAGCCAGTTCGAAGGACAGGCGTGGGAATATAATGAACAGCGCAGAGAATACTATCTGCATGTATTTGCGAAAAAGCAGCCGGACCTGAATATGGATAACCCGAAAGTCCGGGAAGAAGTGAAATCCGTCATGCGGTTCTGGCTGGAGATGGGCGTGGACGGTTTCCGGGAAGATGTGATCACCTTTATTTCCAAGGATCCGGCGCTGCCGGACGGCCTTTCTTTCCTTCCAGCCATCAACGGCCTTCCGTATTACAAAGACGGACCGAACCTGATGAACTATCTGCGGGAGTTCCGCGAAGTGGCGGATGAATACGGCGCCCTCCAGATCGGGGAAGCGCCGTTCACCCCGGTAAAGACCGCCCTGCAGTATATCAGCGGAGCAGACCGTGTGCTGGATATGATGATCCAGTTCGACACGATGATGGCCGACTGTATCCTTACAGAATATGTCCATCATCGTTTCATGCTGACGAAGTACAAACGGGCCTGCACAAAATGGCAGAAAGCACTGGCCGGAAAAGCATGGAATGCGCTGTATCTGGAGAATCATGATCATCCCAGGATCATCAACCGCTACGGCAGCCTGAAATTCTGGAAGGAGTCCGGGAAAATGCTGGCTGCCTGCTATATGTTCCAGCAGGGAACACCGTTTATCTATCAGGGGCAGGAGATCGGGATGACGAATATTCATCTGCGTACGATCGAGGAGTACCTGGACGTTGCGTCCGTGAATTTTTACAACACTTTTCATAAACGCGACAGTGAAGAGAACAGGATGCGCAGAGTATACAGAGCGAGCAGGGATTCGGCCAGGACGTCCATGCAGTGGAATAAAGGGAAGCATGCAGGCTTTTCGACGGTTGTGCCGTGGTTTACACTTAATCCCAATTACCGGAAGATCAACGCGGCGGAAGAGGAGAAGGACCCGGACAGCATCCTGCATTTTTACCGGAAATGCATTGCGCTGCGGAAACGGAATGAAGCATTATTATTCGGGTCATATCGAGAATATATGCATCACAGCCGCCGGATCTACATGTATGAGCGCCGGAAAGGCGCAAAGAGCATATTGATCGTCTGTTCCTTTGCCAGGCATGAGATAAAGTACAGACTGCCGAAGGAATACAGGAATAAAAAGGGAAGGCTTCTGCTTGACAACTATCCGGACGGGGAGGATGGCTTAGTACTGCGTCCGTATGAAGTCAGAGTGACGGAATTTGAAATGTAAAAAGATCCCGCATATATCGCGGGATCTTTTTATCGAAACGGGAGAATACTATCTGGGAACAGAGACACGGTCATCCTGCATCTGGAGACTGGCATAATGATTCCTTACATAATCGATAAAATCGTTTTCGATATCACTCAGTTTGCTGCTGCTGCGGGTTATGATGCCGAAGGTGAGATGCTCTGAGCAGTGAAGCAGAGGGACGGAGACCACATTGTAAAGAGGGTTCTGTCCGGCAAAATCAACGATCCCGATCGTATAGAAGTTGGTCCTGGAGATCAGGCGCATCTGCTCCTGCCTGTCGTTTACATAGACGATCTTCTGCGATTCATTCAGATCGACCAGCCCGCTTTCCGTGGCGATATGATAGATAAAATCTTCATACTGGCCGATATAACGGACGAAACCGTAGCCGGCAAGCATTTCAATTTCAATTCCGCACGTGCTGTCCCCGCTCTTCTGCCGGAGTTGCTGCATGATCTCATGATCTCCCGAAATACATACATAAGGCCGGAAGGTAGCCAGCTGGATAAAATCGATCTGTTTATTCTTCAAATTCTTCAGGATCATATCTGCGTCGGCGGTGGAGAAATGAATGACGCCGATATTGGAGAGTTTTTCCGCAATATCATCGATAACGCCGGAGGTACCGTCCTCCCTGAGTTTGTAGGAAAATCTGTTCCGGTCCTGATACTTGGCACAGATTTCATTGAAGCATTCCGCTGTGTGGGAGAATCTGGTCATGCTTACAGAAAGGTGGCTGGTCTCTTCCCTGGAGACGTTTATAAAATGCTTGAGATTATCCATCTCCCGGAGGATCACTTCACAGTGCGCAAGGAATTTCTCCCCGTCCCGGGTAAGCTTTGTACCATGCCTGGTCCGCTGG
This sequence comes from Lachnospiraceae bacterium, assembly GCA_017431345.1. Lineage (GTDB taxonomy): Bacteria > Bacillota > Clostridia > Lachnospirales > Lachnospiraceae > UBA3305. The sequence continues at coordinate 72,777 of JAFRLH010000065.1, forward strand.
AACATGACAAGGCCGGTCTCGTCTTCCAGGCTTTTGATGATGTGGCTGAGCTGCGGCTGTGAGATATACATTGCCTTTGCTGCATGATTGATGGAACCGTATTTTGCGACGGCAACGAAGTACTTTAAATTGTTTGCATCCATTCTGCATCCCCCGCAAATTAAAAAAGTCTAATGATATATAATATTAGCATTAACGCTGCGGCATTTTATTACTTTTTTTATATTTTGTTATTTATGATTCCAATAACATATATAATAAATCGGGAATTTACTTTTTATGCGATTTTTGTTATAAATATAATGTGGCCTGAAAAAGGCAATCTTTGCATTTCTGCTGACAGATGCATCAGTATAAATTGCAGTACGAAAGGAGGCGGTTCTGTGCTTGATGAAGTAGTAAGACAATCCTGGCTTTACGGAAGAGGATTCCTTCTTCACGGAAAAGTGGCAGATTATATTCCCGAGCTTTCCAAGGCAAATCCGGTATATCTTGGAATCAGTATAAAAACACTGTCCGGCGAGACGATCGAATTCGGGGATGTAACACACCGGTTCACGATTCAGAGTATTTCAAAGGTCATCACGCTGGCTATGGCTCTTGAAAAACTCGGTTATGATGAAGTGTTCACCCATGTCATGATGGAACCATCCGGGGATTCCTTCAACTCGATCCTGAAGCTGGATACAGCAAGCAACAGGCCGTATAATCCCATGATCAATGCCGGCGCGATCGATGTGATCGGCCTGCTCGCCCCGGTCTGTGATTTTGACGAACTGCTCGCCTTCTCGCGCAAACTCTGTCAGGATGACGAGATCACGATGGATTATGATGTATATCATTCCGAATCGATCACCGGCGACCGCAACAGGGCTATCGGGTATCTGCTCAAGAGCAAAGGGGTTCTGGCAGGCGATGCGCTGGCGGCTGTTGATCTTTATATCAGGATGTGCTCCCTCAGTGTCACGGCAAAATCACTGGCCGGGCTGGGGCAGGTGCTTGCCGCAGGAGGCGTTATTCCGGAAACGGAAGAACGGGTGCTGTCGGCGAATACCGTACGGGTAATACAGACACTGATGTTCACCTGCGGGATGTATGACAGATCCGGTGAACTTGCCGTACGTGTCGGGATCCCCTCAAAGAGCGGTGTCGGCGGAGGGATCATGTCCTGCGTGACCGACAGGATGGGAATCGGGATCTACGGTCCTTCGCTGGATGACAAGGGAAACAGTATCGGCGGCGCCAATATGCTGGAATATCTGTCGAAGGAACTCAGACTGCACGTGTTCGATGCAGGCAGAATGATTTGGTAGGCAGTAACGATCGGAAACAGCAACTATTTAATCATATACTAGCAGAAAAATTGCATCAGAAGGAGGAGTCAAATGAGCGCAATCTACAATTTCCTGCTGTACCTCACTGGTTGGCCGCTGGCCTGTCTGCTTTTCTTCGGAGGACTGTACTTCACGATCCGTACAAAGTTCCCGCAGTTCCGTCTTTTTACCGAATCGATCCGCGTGGTCTCTGAAAAACCTGCCAATGAAGATTCCATATCTTCCTTCGGCGCGCTGATGATCTCCACGGCTTCCCGTGTCGGTACCGGAAACATCATCGGCGTATCCACCGCGATCTGTGTCGGCGGCCCCGGCGCTGTATTCTGGATGTGGGTCACCGCGATCTTCGGCGGCGCTTCCGCTTTTGTGGAATCCACGCTTGCCCAGGTCTATAAGAAGAAAGATCCCGACGGCGGATCCTACGGCGGACCGGCTTACTATATCGAGGCCGCGCTGCATTCCAGACCGCTGGCGATCATCTTCTGTATCGCCCTGATCTTTACATACGGTGTAGGCTACAACATGCTTGCTTCCTACAACCTGCAGTCTTCCTTCAGCGGATTCTCCTTCTATGATCCGAAGATGACGCCCCTGATCATCGGCTGCATCATCGCGCTGGTATCTCTTTACTGCCTGCTCGGCGGCGGCAAGAGAATCGTGCAGATTACCGGTATCCTTGTTCCTGTCATGGGCGTACTGTATGTAATTCTTGCTGTGATCGCGTTGCTTCTGAATATCGGCAATATTCCGCACATGTTTGGAATGATCTTCGCTGACGCTTTTGATTTCAAGGCGATCTTCGGCGGATTCATGGGATCCTGCCTGATGATGGGATTCAAGAGAGGCCTGTATTCCAATGAAGCCGGTATCGGTTCTGCGCCGAATGCTGCTGCAGCTGCGGATGTTTCCCATCCCGCAAAGCAGGGCCTTGTACAGATGCTCTCCGTTTTCATCGACACGCTGCTTCTCTGCACGGCGACTGCTTTCATGAGCCTCTGCTCAGGCGTGACGCCGAATGCTGATATCGCAGGAGCGCCTTTCATTCAGGCTGCCCTTTCCCAGACGTTCGGAAGCATCGGACCGGTATTCATTGCTGTGGCAATGGTGCTGTTCGCTTTCACTACCCTGCTCGGAAACTTCTATTATATCGAGAACTGCTTCGCCTATCTGCTTGGCAGAAAGCCTTCCGCTGTATTCATGAATGCTGTCCGTGTAATCGGCGCGTTCCTGATCTTCATCGGCGCCATCCTTTCCTTCGGCACTGCATGGGATATCGCGGATATCTGCCAGTGTATCCTGGCCGGCATCAACATCCCTGTCTGTATTGTCCTCGGCGGCGTAGCCTACAAGGCACTGGACAATTACATGGCACAGAAGAATGCAGGAAAGAACCCTGTGTTCAATGCGAAAAAAGACGGCGGCGTGAAAGTCGATACGGATTTCTGGAACTGACCGGGAACTATTGCATGGACACGATCTGACATTTCAAAATGAACGGACCGGACTGTTTTTGCAAACAGTCCGGTTTTTTGTGCTTTAAATCACTTTGTTTTCAGATCATTTGCAGTGATTGTTAACAGATAAACAATCTTTCGTATATTTTTGTAAAAATCATAAGAAATGTACAATACGTTATGGATTTCCGCACATTATCATGCTATAATTTTGCTAGAATCTTGGAAGAGAGGTAATGATCATGACTGTTATTTCCAGCTTTCACTATGATCTGCCGGATGAGACCAGAATACATTCTCATCCGCATGCGCATATCATAATCCCGTTGAACGGGATTTTTCATGTGAAATTCGAACAGCATGATAATTATATCATGACCGGACAGCTCGGATTTGTTCCTCCGGCCGTTGTTCATGAATACAGCTGCGACGGACAGGCCCTTACCCTGAATATACCGCCGGAGATGATCAAGGCAGCGGATCTTGTTTTCCTGACTGAAAAGAGCCTGATCGATATAGATGATAATCTTGAGCCGCTGATTGCGCTTATCCATAAGGAAAGCACCGCTTCAAAAGGAAAGAACGAATCGCTGCGGTATCTGTTTTACTATCTGTATGACAAGCTTGTTGAACAGGGACGGATTCCGTCGCTGGCTTATATAGAAGAAAATTATGCCTCGGACATCAGTATGAAGGAGCTTGCAGAGCTCGAAAATTACAACATTTCCTATTTTACGGAATGGTTCAAGAAAAAAGTCGGCTGTCTTCCCAGCGAATATCTGCGGATGGTGCGCATTGATAAGGCCAAGGAGATCCTGGCGACCACCAAATACCGGATCATCGATGTGGCGATGCAGGTCGGCTATGTCAACAGCTCTTCCTTTACCAGAGCATTCAGGGAAGTGGAAGGCATCACGCCGAATCAGTACAGAAAAAAGGCAAAGGATACAATTCCCGGAGTATCAGGGATAATCAATAAAGAAACCAAGGAAAAGGAGTGAGGAAGCATGAGAATTGAGAAGCATCCGATCCTGCAGTTCGACCGTGGAGAGAAAGTGACGTTCCTCTTTAACGGACAGGAGATGGAGGGCTACACTCATGAGACGATCGCAGCGGCACTTCATGCTGCAGGAGTTCGTGAGCTTGGACACAGCCAGAATCTCGACAGACCCAGAGGTCTTTTCTGCGCGATCGGGAACTGTTCCTCCTGTTTTATGACCGTAGACGGGGAGCCCAATGTCCGTGTATGTGTTACCAAACTGAAACAGGGTATGGTAGTTGAAGAACAGCAGGGAAAGGGGGTCGTAAAAGGATGATCAGAGATGTGGAAGTCCTCGTAATCGGAGGCGGCCCTGCGGGATTGTGCGCGGCAAAGGCAGCTGCCGATTCGGGAGCGCATGTACTTCTTCTTGAAAGAGATGACACGCCCGGCGGTCAGCTTGTCAAGCAGACCCATAAATTCTTCGGATCGGAACGTCAGTACGCGGGAACACGCGGATTCCAGATCGGAGAGATGCTTGTTGAGGAGATCAACGCCCACGAGAATATTGAACTGATGACCGATGCTACAGTACTCGGCATGTATGAAGACGGTATCGTAACAGTCTTAAAGGATGAAAAACATCTTAAACTGCGTCCTGTAAAGACCATCATCGCTACCGGAGCAGCAGAAAAATTCCTGACATTCCCGAACAATGACCTTCCCGGCATCTACGGCGCAGGCGCTGTACAGACGCTGATGAATGTCGGCGGCGTAAAACCTGCTGATAAAGTGGTCATGGTAGGCGCCGGCAATATCGGTCTGATCGTATCCTATCAGATGCTGCAGGCAGGCGTGGAAGTGGAATGCGTCGTGGAAGCCCTGCCGAATATCGGCGGATTCCTGGTCCATGCCAGCAAGCTGCGCAGGGCCGGCGTTCCGATCCTCACCAGATGGACTGTCAAGGAAGCATACGGAAACGGAAAACTGGAAGGCGTCATTCTCTGTCAGCTGGATGACAAATGGCAGCAGATCCCCGGCACTGAAAAAGACGTGCCCTGCGATACGCTCTGTCTTGCAGTCGGCCTGACGCCGCTTGCAGAACTTGCCTGGCAGGCAGGCGCCCGCTGTGAGTACATCAGAGAGCTTTCCGGTCATGTACCGATCTGTGATGAGAACCTGATGACGACCATTGAGGGGCTCTACTGTGCGGGAGACGTTTCCGGTATTGAGGAAGCTTCTTCAGCCATGGTGGAAGGCAGACTCGCGGGTTATGCAGTCGCGGTCGCGCTCGGCTATGATGTGGAAAATGCACAGAAAGAAGTCGACGCTGCGAAGGCAGAACTTGTTGAGCTCCGTTCCGGTCCTATGGGCGGAAAGATCCGCGCCGGCATCGCGAAAGTTGAGCAGAAAAGAGGTGAAGCATAATGTTGATCAATGACGGAATCCCGACGGCGGAAGACCTGGCAAAGGTGCTGCCGAGTGAAGAAAGACTGAACAAGGGACCTATCGCAATTACGGAATGCTTCCAGGAGATCGCCTGCAACCCCTGCGTTGCCGCGTGCCCGCAACATGCCATTTCCATGGAACCTGATATCAATGCAACACCGAAGGTCGATCCGGATAAATGCATCGGCTGCCGCATTTGTGTGGCCAAATGTCCGGGACTTGCCATTTTCGTTGTGGATATGACGCAGAGCGAAGATACCGCGGCAGTCACATTACCCTTCGAATACATCCCTGTGCCTGAGAAGGGCCAGCTCGCCTGCGGCCTGAACCGTGCCGGCGAGGAGCTCGGCTGGTTCCCTGTTCTTCGCGCTGTATCCGGAGGAAAGAAAAATCTGACTTATATGATCACGCTGGAGGTTCCGAAGGAGCTTGCCATGGAAGTCAGAAATATCAAAGCGGGAGGGTATCGTGATGGCAAATAAAGATATTATTATATGTCGCTGTGAAGATATCACCCGTGAGATGATCCTGGAATGCATCGAGCAGGGATATCAGACGATCGATGATATTAAGCGTGTGACCCGTGCCGGTATGGGACCCTGCCAGGGAAGGACCTGCAGGCTTCTGATCGCCGGGGAGCTCTCCAGAGCATTCGGAGTACCGATGGAAGAGGTCCTGATGCCTACCTTCCGTCCTCCGACGAAACCCATTTCCATGGGCGCGCTTGCTGATGCCTATGAAGAAGGCAAGAAAGGGGGCGGGGCAGAATGAAAAAATCCTATGAAGTCGTCGTGATCGGCGGCGGTATCGTCGGCACCGCCACCGCCTTTGAGCTTGCAAAGCGCGGCGTAAAGGACATCCTTCTGATCGAGAAGAGATTCCTCACCTCCGGCGCCACCGGACGCTGCGGTGCCGGAATCAGGCAGCAGTGGGGGTCCGAACTCAATGCGACGATCGCGCTTGAGAGCACGCATCTTTTCGAGCATATGGAAGAGTACACCGGTTATCCCCGGAGTATCGAACTTCACCAGGGCGGTTATCTGCTCGTAGCTTATACGGATAAGGAAATGATCCAGTTCAGAAAGAACCTGGAAGTACAGCATAAGCTGGGAATCGATGCTTATGAACTGACGCCGAAGGAGATGAAGGAGAAGGTTCCTTATCTGAACATGGACGGCGTCACCGGCGGTACATTCTGCCAGGCTGACGGACATGCCAATCCTTTCCAGACGACGCAGGCTTATGCCTACGGCGCAAAAAAGATGGGCGTTGAGATCGAGACGTTCTGCGAAGCCGTCGGATTCAGAACAGAAGGCGGAAAGATCGCCGGCGTAGAGACTACCAAGGGTTATGTTGAGGCAAAACTTGTCGTGAACTGCGCAAACGGCTGGGCTCCCGAACTGGCAAAGATGGTGGGAGAGGATATCCCTGTATATCCGGAACGCCATCAGGCGCTTGTTACCGAGCCTGTCGCCCCGCTGATCGACTGCATGGTCATGTCCTTCTCCCATAACTATTACTGCCAGCAGACACCGCACGGCAGCTTCGTCATGGGAATCGGACCGAAAGAGGCACCCAGTCACAACTTTAATACCAGCTGGCAGGTCCTGGAGGCCACCTGCGGTATTATGTGCGAAACACTGCCTGTGCTCAGGAATCTGAGAGTTGTAAGATCCTGGGCAGGACAGTATGACATGAGCCCGGATGCGAACCCTGTGATCGATGAAGCAGCGGAAGCAGCGAATTTCTGGACAGTATGCGGATTCTCCGGACACGGCTTCATGGTCGCACCCAGAGTAGCGATCATGGTCGCCAATCGTCTGACCGGACAGGAAGATTCCCTGGATATCAGGAAATTCTCCAAGAAACGTTTTGAGACAGGAGAACTGCTGATCGAGCCGTCCGTCGTCTGATTTCAGTCCGAAGTAATGCAAAACGCCAGATTCTTTTGCACTTGTGCAAAAGAATCTGGCGTTTTTTGCGTTTTTTGCTCTGGTTACAAATAATTTCTGCACTTTAGTATAAAGGATAAAACGGAAATACGGCAGAAATAAGGCAATAACAGCTGAATATTAAATATTGAAAAATTTTTTTTGAATGATCTGTCTTCCAACGCTGCTTTTTGGCACGGGGTTTGCATACTAAAAGAGCGAATTCAATAAGTTCTCATGCATGGAACCGGAAATCAAACATTTCTGCCTGATCCCGCAGTGGGAGAGGGTGAAGAACAGCAGAGGAGGAAAATATGAGTTTTAGTGATTTTATTTTCAATCTGGACAACCTGTTATGGGCAACGCCGCTGATCGCGCTGACATTCGGTCTGGCGGTTGTATACTGCTTCGCAATGAAATTCGGAAATGTAACCCAGGCTAAGCTGCAGTGGGAACTGCTTCTTAAAGGAGACAAATCGGAAACCGGACTTTCCGCCTTCCAGACATTCAGTGCGGTAGCTGCTTACCGTGTCGCAATCGGGAACGTCGGCGGCGTCATGGTCGCCATCATGTACGGCGGACCCGGAGCCATCTTCTGGATGATCGTTACAGCCCTTGTCACTTCCGCGATTGCCTACGCTGAAAACTCCCTTGGCCAGATCTACAAGGTCAAGATGGACGGACAGTATCGAGGCGGCCCTTACTTCTATATGGAGAACGGGCTTCCCAAAGTGCTTGGCAAGATCATGGCCATCATCTTCGCCCTGTTCTGCACGATCGGTGTTCCTTTCCTGGTAACCGGACCTTCCGCGAACAATATCTCCCAGGCTTTTGAATTAAGCCTTGGCGTTCCGAGATGGATCACCGGTGTTGTGATCGCTGTTCTTCTGTTCATCGTTATCGCCGGCGGTATCCGCAGAATCGCTGATTTCTCCACCATGATCGTTCCTTTCATGACCATCGGATACCTGATCATCACGATCATTGTCCTGATTACCCATGCTTCCAACATTCCCAACGCACTTGGACAGATCTTTGGAAGCGCATTCAATACCCATGCGATCTTCGGCGGCGCGATGGGCGGCGCTTTCTCCTACGGCGTAAAACGTGCTGTTAACTCTTCCGGTTCCGGTTTCGGTGAAACGCCCCCTGCAGCCGCTGCAGCAGAGACGCCTCATCCGGCCACCCAGGGTCTTGTAAATGCATTCTCTGTTTATATCGACGTTGCTGTATGCGCCTGTTCCGGTCTGATGGCAGTTGTTTCCGGATGCTTCAATGTTCTTGCACAGGATGGTGCGACCTGGATCTACACCAGTGCCGATCCCGTTGTACAGGGTCTGCAGGAATCAACAACTGCGAACGTTATCTGGGTACAGCAGGCAGCCAACTCTGCGATCCCGAGGATCGGCGGAATCTTCATCGCGCTGGCAATTACGATGTTTGCTTACTCCACATGCCTTGCTTACTACTATGAAGGCGAAGCAGGTCTTGCGTATCTGATGCGCAATTCCAGTGAAAAGACCCGTAAAGCCGCGATCTGGTTCATCCGTATCTGCATGCCGGTCTTCTACTTCATCTGGACGCTGGTAACAGCCGGTACCGCATGGGCTATTTCCGAAGTCATGTTCGCGCTGATGGCCTGGTTCAACCTGATTTCCCTGATCTTCCTGCTGCCTGTCGTCAAGAAAGTTTATGACGACTATATGCAGCAGAGAAAAGACGGTGTGGAAGATCCGTACTTCGATCCCGACAAGCTTGGCATCAAGAATGTGGATGTCTGGAAAGAGATCAACGCCGACAGGATCAAGGCCGGCAAATAATCAATCCTATTGTGAATACAACGGGCAGGGATAACATCCGGAAGGATTGTTATCCCTGCATAAAACCTGTAAAATAGAATCAGAAATATATCTGCGGAGGTCTTCAAATGTTAAAGAATCAGGACAGAAAATTTAAACTCGGAATGCACAGCTACACACTGCATCTCTCCGGTTTCGGCGAGAGCTGGGGATTTCAGGAGTACGGCGAGCATCACGCATTCGAACAGGTCAAGACATTTAAGGACCTGGTAGATATAGCGGTCGAAGTCGGTCTGGATGTACTGCATATCACACTTGTCGATATTCAGAATGACACATCGGATGAACATCTTGCAGAATGCCGTAAGTATGCGGAAGATCACGGCATCGGCCTGGAACTCAATATTTCGTTTAATGCCCCTTCGGATCCCCGTGTAAACTGCACGATCGAAGAATCCCTGGAGATCGCCCATAAGCTCGGCTGCACACTGGTCAAATACAGCACAGATGTGGAGCATCCCGCAAAGCGGTCTCATTCCTGCATGTGCCCGACCGCTATGATCCAGATGGCGAAGATCGTTGAAGATTTCAAGCGCAACATTCCGACCATTGAAAAATACGGCCTGCAGATCTCCATCGAGAACCACTGCGATCTGTTCGCGGATGAAGTTGTCTGGATGGTAAAGGAGATCGCCCATCCTCAGGTAGGCGCCTGCTGCGATACCATTAATGCGCTGATGCTGATGGAAGGCATTGAAGAATGCTGCCGCAAGATGGCGCCGTATATCAACTGCACCCATTTCTGCGACAACCGCGTCTTTGCCGATCCCGACGGAACCCATTCCCTCGGTACTGCGATCGGACAGGGCGATGTGGACTGCGTAAAGGTCATGCAGATCTTCCGCGAGATGGCGCCGCCGCAGCTGGATACGATCGACCTGGAGATCGAACTTCCTCTTTCCGGCTATACGATCGAAGAGGGACGCGAGATCGAGATGAAAGCATTAAAGGAATCCGTAGAATATATGTATAAAGTCCTGCACATCGGATTTAATGCAGCTAAGATCTACGGATAATACCGGGAAGACTTTTTCGTAAATAACGAAACAGTATAAAACCGTCTGAAGATCAGCTTGATCGGAGGACGGTTTTTGCGCGTCTCAACCAAACAGATCAGCATAAATATATTGAAAAGTGCATAATAATAATCTATAATTATATTAATTTACTGAAAACGGGGAAAGCATCATGATAGAAGGAATCAGCTGTGAAAATGAAATGGAATTCCTTTCTCAGTGCAGGATCGGCGCCATGCTGCTGAACGGGGACAGGCAGATCCTGGCGATCAATGAGGAAGGGAAGCGGCTGCTGGGAGAAACAGAAGCCGGCAGTGTGCTGCGGGAGGAACTGGGACCGCTCCTTACAGATCATTCTGAAAAAGAATACATTAATACCGGCTTCGGCAAATATATTGTAAAGCACCCGGTACCGGTTCCCGGAGATCTTCCCGATGGTTCCGTGCTGGTCGGCTTTCGGTGCGCAGATGCGGAATATGATTCGGTGATAAAAACAGCTGTCCTTAACAAGATGAAGGAAGGGGTCGTTCTATGTGACAGAATGGAACGTCTGACTTACCTGAATTATGCCGCCGCCGCCATAGACTCTCTGGTCCCGGATAAAGTCCTGGGAATGAAAATCACAGATGTCTATACGATGACGGACGGCAGTGAAGCAGCCCTCCCGAGAGTGATGAAGAACGGCAGTCCGGATCTGAATATCAGACAGCGGTATAATACCGTAGGCGGAGACAGAGTAGATATCGTTGCCAATGCCTGGCCGCTGACGGAAAAGGGAAAGATCCTGGGCGCCGTCAATATCGTGGAAGACTGGCGCCGGATCGATGAACTGCAGAAGCAGATCGTGGATCTCCAGGAGAAACTTTCAAGGTACAGCAAGAACACGGCCGGGAAAAGCAGCGCGCTTACAGCAAAGTACACCTTCGATGATATTCTTTATAAAAGCAGTACCATGGGACTGGTGGTCGAACAGTGCAGGCAGGTCGCAAAAACCGACTCCTCCGTCATGCTTTATGGAGAGACCGGCACAGGCAAGGAACTGTTTGCCCAGAGCATCCATAATGCAAGCAGCAGGGCAAACGGACCGTTTGTTGCCGTAAACTGTGCTGCCCTTCCGGAAAATCTGCTGGAAAGCCTGCTTTTCGGTTCCGTAAAAGGCGCTTACACGGGTGCGGAAAACCGCGCAGGCCTTTTCGAACAGGCTAATCACGGAACGCTGCTGCTGGATGAGATCAACTCCATGAATATCAGCCTGCAGGCAAAACTGCTGAGAGTCCTGCAGGAGGGAAGACTTCGCCGGGTCGGCGGGTCCCAGGTAATATCCATTGACGTCAGAGTGCTGTCGAATATCAACGTTTCCCCTTATGAAGCGATCGCATCCAATCTTCTGCGCCAGGATCTCTTCTACAGACTGGGCGTAGTAAATATCAATATTCCGCCGCTCAGGGAAAGAAAGGAAGATATCCCGGAGCTGATCCGGTTTTTCATGCACAGGAATAACCGCAAGTTTATGAAACATGTCCGGGGGATCGATGAGCGGACACTGGAGATCTTCAAGAACTACAGATGGCCGGGCAATGTCAGGGAACTGCAGCATGCGCTGGAGCATGCGATGATCGTTATGCCGGATCATGCGTCTGAAATTACATCGCAGTATATACCGCATCGTCTGCTGGAGGAAGAAAGAGAAGAAAGCAGGGAAGAGCCTGTGAAAGAGATCCCGGTGTACAATACCGCGGGAAGCGATATCGATCATCATCTGAAGGATCTGGAGGAAGAGCTGATTCGAAAGGCCCTGGCTGAAAACAGGGGAAATGTAACAAAAACTGCCAAAGCCCTCAATCTGAGCAGACAGAATCTGCAGTACAGGATCCGCAAATACGGGATCGATACGGAGCAGATCAAAAGAGGACTGTAAACGGATCAGCAGAGGATCTGGCCGGAGAAGGGAAGGATGAACATAAAGGAGTGAGATCTGATGGAAGCTTCATTGACGATTACGCAAAAGCAGATACCGGCGCAGCAGGTCATCCAGACGATGAATGTTCTGCAGATGAATGCCATGGAACTGGAGAACTATATCAATGAAGCTGCGCTCGAAAATCCCGTTATAGATCTGAAAGAGGAAGAACGTCCTGAAACAGAGGTTTCGTCAAGAGAGCAGGATATTAAAAGAAAGCTGGAATGGCTGGAATCTGCAGACAGGCAGAATATTGTTTATTACAGGGACGACGGAGAAGATGTAGACAGAGAGGCGAACTGGCAGGATATCAGGGATAAAGGGGAAAGCCTTGCCGATCATCTGATGACCCAGCTGATGGGGAGAAGATTTACCCCGGAGGAAAGGCGGTCTCTCAATTATATAATCGAAATGCTGGATAAAGACGGATATTTCAAAGATGATATCGGTTTTGCGGCTGCCTTTCTTTCTGTTTCCGAAACGACGATGAGGGAAATGCTGTCCGAGGTCAGGAAACTGGAGCCGGCCGGCGTCGGCGCGTCGGATCTGGCGGACTGTCTGATGCTTCAGCTGTTAAGAGAAGAAGAGGATCCGGATCTTCTTGCAGATACAGAGATCATCATAAAGGAACATCTTCCGCTGGTCGCAAAGAACCATCTGAATGTGATCGCGAAAAAAATGAAAATATCATCCGACAGAGTGGAGGCGTGCTGCAGTCTGATCCGTTCCCTTAATCCCAGACCGGCCTGCTGCTTTAATGACAGATCCCATTTCCATTATATCAGTCCGGATGTGGTCATCGTGAAATTTGAGGATCATTTCGACATTGTAGTCAATGAATACCGGTATCCCTCCTTCAGTATCAGTTCCTATTATGAAAAAATGGCAGAGGAGACAGAGGACAGGGAAGCGAAGGAATATCTGAAAGAAAAGATCCGGAGCGCCAGGGAACTGTCGGAGAGCATCCGCTACCGGATCTCCACACTGTCAAAAGTCTCTTTGCTGATGGTGGAGAAACAGAAGGATTTCTTCCTGCACGGGCCGGGATATAAAAAACCTATGCAGCTGGCGGATTATGCGGAGGAACTGGGACTGCATATTTCGACCGTCAGCCGGGCGCTCAGCAATAAGTATTTTCAGTGCAGCTGGGGTGTTTTTCCGATGAAGTATTTCCTGGCACTGCCTGCGGCTTCGGGAACAGGCTGTGAAGCCGTAACGCAGGAGCAGATCATTGCAAAGATCCGGGAGATCACGGGAGCAGAGGATGGGAGAAAGCCGTTCAGCGATCAGGCGATCGCGGATAAGCTGAAGGAGAACGGAATAGAAATCTCGCGAAGGACAGTCAGCAAATACCGCGGGATCGCCGGAATTCCGGATAAGAGCGGAAGGAAAAAACAGATCTGAAAAAGCGCTGTGCGTAAAGGCGGAGCCTTTCAGCGATGATTTGATCAAAAGTGCAAAACATATGGCAGGAAGTGCAAAAACTTTTGCAGGTAGTTGCGCAAAAGAAATTTGCACTTTTTCTGCGGCTTAAAAAACAGTACAGGAAGAGCGGATGGCATTTCAGTGTCAGAATGGCAGAATGTGTACAGGAAGGAACGATTTTCCGTTTAAAATACAGCTTCGAAAACATTATTTTGTTTTATTTCTGAGATAATAACATTCCATAAAACTGGCACGCATTTTGCATGTATATAGACCAAAAAGCATTATCAATGCCTTGAAAAAGAAAAAACGCAGTTTAAAATCATTCATCAGGAGGTTTTGAAATGACAGCAAATTATATGGACAGAATTAACAAGCTCAGAGAGAATTATTTTTCGCACAGGATCGAGATGGACATCCTGGATGCTTATTATGTAACACAGGGTTTCAAGGCTACGGAAGGCCAGCCCTGGGCGATTCAGAAAGCAACTGCCATGAAGACGGTTTATGAGAACAAGCCGATCTATATCCAGGATAACGAACTTCTTGTCGGCGGCGTTGCGTTCAAGCCCCGTGCCGGTATCCTGAACCCTGACTCTGCCTGCTCTGTCATCGAGAAGGAGCTGGATACGATCAGCACCCGTACCTATGATCCTTTCTATCTTTCCGAAGAGAACAAGAAACTCTTTATGGAAGAAGTCGCTCCTTACTGGAGAGGAAAATGCGTTCTTGACCGCTGGAACGCGATGATGCCCGATGATGTCAGGACCATGCGCGACGGCGGAATGCTTTACGTTGACAAGAAATTCGTCCGCGGTTACGGCGAGAACACGCCCGGATGGAGGACCCTGCTTTCCAAGGGCGTCGGCGGAATCAAGAAAGAAGCGGAAGAGAAGCTGGCTTCTCTGGATGCTGCCGGCGGAGAAGATGTTCTCAAGCAGATGATCTTCTACAAATCCCTGATCATCACGGCGGAAGGCATCATTGCCCTTGCAAACCGTCACGCGGATCTTGCTGAGCAGATGGCAGCGGAAGAAAAAGATTTTGTCCGCAAGGCAGAGCTGCTTAAGATTGCTGAGATCAACAGATGGGTACCGGAGAATCCGCCCCGTACATTCTATGAAGCCCTGCAGTCCATGCTGACTTATGAGTACTGCATCTTCATGGAGCAGAACGCTTCTTCCTACAATCTCGGACGTATGGATCAGTATCTGATCGATTACTATAACAAGGATATCGCGGATGGAATTCTCACCCAGGATTCAGCACAGGAACTGCTGGACTGCTTCTGGATCAAGATCGCTGAGATGGGACTGTTCCAGGACGGCGAATCTGCAGCGTTCTCTGCAGGATACAACATGACCGTGCAGGTCTGCGCCGGCGGCATCAACAAATACGGCGATGACGCGGTCAACGATCTGTCTTATATGACGATCCAGGCTACCATGGATACTGCGACCAAAGAGCCGAACATGACGGTCCGCTACAGCATCTCCAAGAACCCTGACTCTTTCCTGCGCAAGGCAGCCGAGTGTATCCGTATGGGACGTACCATGCCCGCGATCTATCATGATGATGCAGGCATCAAGATGCTTCTGAACAAGGGCATCCCGATGTCCCAGGCCTGGGACTGGACCCCCTGCGGCTGTGTGGAGACGAACCTGGAAGGCCGCCTGAAATCCTATACCGATATCGGCGAGATCAGCATGGGCGGCGTCGTGGATATGGTCATGAACAACGGCAGAAGCCGCAAGACCGGTGAGCAGATTTCTATCCAGACCGGCGATCCGAGAGATTTCAAGACATTTGACGACTTCATGGCTGCCATCAAGAAGCAGATCGACTACTTCGTACATACCATGGCAACGATGAACAGCTATCTGGATTACCTGAGTGAGAACTACCGTCCCGTTCCCGCACTTTCTCTCACCTATCCGAACTGCATGAAGGTGGGCAAGGATTACGCGAACGGCGGTGCGGAATTCAACGTCGGAAACGGCATCAACATCATCGGACAGGCAGATATCATCAACTCTGTAGCGGATGTGAAATATCTTGTTTATGACGAGAAGAAGCTCACGATGGATCAGCTCTGCAAGGCTCTTGATGCGAACTTCGAAGGTTATGAAGACATCCAGAAGATGTGCTGGAATGCTCCCAAATACGGCAATGATGATCCGAAGGCTGACTTCTGTGCAGGTGAGATCTACAACTACCTGGTTGACCAGATCGAGCAGTACAACTCCCCGTTCGGAAAACTGACAGCCGGCATGCTGCCCGTATCCGGCAATGTCCCGATCGGAAAGAGCGTCGGCGCGCTTCCTTCCGGCCGTTACGCATGGGCTCCCCTGGCAGACGGAATCGGCGCTACAGGAGGCACAGACATCAATGGAGCTACCGCACTCCTGAAGTCCATCAGTCATCTGCCGCATGCAAGATTCACCCAGGGTACCCAGATGAACCTGAAGATCGATCCGAAGCTCCTTGCCGGAGAACAGGGCCTCAGGAATATGATGTACATGCTGAAGACCCAGTGCTCGCTGGATATTTACCATACTCAGTACAACATTGTTGACGCGGAAGTACTGGCAGATGCGCAGATTCATCCCGAGGATCACAGAGATCTGCTTGTCAGAGTAGCAGGATATTCAGCCTTCTTCGTAGAGCTTGGTAAGGATATCCAGGACGATATTATTCAGAGGACTGAGATCGAGAGCTGGGGCTGATAAAGAACCGGTAAATTATGTTTACTGCCCGCGGTCTTATGACCGCGGGTTTTTCAGTTTCCCCTCTATTGACCGGATGCATTTTGATGATCCTGTACGGTCCATCCGGCGGAAACGTCTATTAGAAAATATGGTGCGCTAAGGCAAAAAAATGCTTGACAAGGATCAGCCTAAAGTATATACTTACAAAGTCGCGTTAAGCGATATGGGATCATAGCTCAGCTGGGAGAGCACATGCCTTACAAGCATGGGGTCACAGGTTCGAGCCCTGTTGGTCCCATTTTTGGCGGAGTAGCTCAGTTGGCGAGAGCACGCGGTTCATACCCGCGGTGTCAGGGGTTCAAATCCCTTCTCCGCTACTTGATGAGAGGCGAGGAATGCACGGTTTTCCGTGCATTCCTCGCTTTCTTATTGTCTTGAATCCTGCTGCAGGCTGTTAAAGGCTTGCTGCAGTGCATTCATATCTTTCTCAGCAGATCGAATTCAGGGATCGCAGACATCATTTTTCTCCTTGAGACTGCTCCTTTCTGTTTCCGGCATAACAGGATTTCGTTGTGCTGTTCCTTGTGTATTCCATCTTTTCCATGACCTTTTATCATGCAGGTCGTTATCCATACGGATGCTGGCATGTCCTGCTTTTGTTTCGGGATTTGATGACATAAATGATAATTTGTTATCATTATATAGCCCGCAGATGCTTGAAATCAGACAAAAGATAGTTTATAATTACAAATAACAAGCATAAATATGATTTTCCATGATTATTCATATGCTCGTTTTAGTTTCTTTTAATATTTATATACAAGGAGGTGTATGTTATGAGAAAACTGTTAACATTGCTTATCGCCGTTGCCATGGTCGCTTCCCTGGCTGCTGTTCCTTCGAGGGCATTTGCCGCAGGAAACCTGACTTTCGCGACGGGCGGAGAAGCCGGCACCTACTATGCATTCGGCACAGTTCTTGCCCAGCATGTCTCTGAAAAGACGCCCACGAGTGTGACTGCCATCGTCGGAAACGGTTCTCAGGCGAACATCGAGGATCTGGACGCCGGCGCTGTACAGATTGCCTTCGCGCAGTCCGACGTGCTCAGCTATGCAGCAAAGGGCGTCAACCTGTTCGCAGAGAGCGGCGCTGTGGAAAGCTTCTCCATCGCCTCAGCCCTTTATATGGAGCAGGTACAGATCGTTACCATGAATCCGGACATCAAGACTGTTGCCGATCTGGCCGGCAGGAGTGTTTCCATCGGCGCTTCCGGATCGGGCGTATACTTCAATGCTCTCGATGTACTTGGCGCTTATGGTCTGACCGAATCTGACATCAAAGCCCAGTATCTGAACTTCGCCGATTCCGCCGACAGCCTGAAGGACGGAAAGATCGACGCAGCCTTCATCGTAGCCGGTGCTCCCACCACTGCCATCACCGACCTTGCAACAGGGGGCCAGGTCTATCTGGTATCACTTGACG
The DNA here is from genome assembly GCA_017431345.1 of Lachnospiraceae bacterium. Taxonomy (GTDB): domain Bacteria; phylum Bacillota; class Clostridia; order Lachnospirales; family Lachnospiraceae; genus UBA3305. Next base: position 90,374 of record JAFRLH010000065.1, read on the forward strand.
ACGAGCACGCAGACAAACTGATCGAGACATCCCCTTACTATTCCAAGTATACGATCCCTGCTGATGTTTACGGCACGCCTGAAGACATCACCACCGTTGCCGTAGGCGCTGTTGTCATCGTAAGAGACGATGTGGCGGAAGAGGATGTCTACAACTTTGTTTCCTCGATCTTTGAGAACATCGATGAAGTCAAGGCAGCTCACGCAAAGGGCGAGGAACTCTCTCTTGAATTTGCCACCAGCATCACGGACGTTCCTTATCATCCCGGCGCAGCCAAATACTTTGCGGAAAAAGGCATTATCGTACAAGTTAAGTAACAGGAAGGCCGACAGACCCAAAGGCAAAGGGGAAAACCATATGTCATTATCAAACCGCAAAAACAATACTGCGGAAAACGAGCCGGAAATCAACCTTTCCGGCTCGTCTGTATCCGCAGAACCGGAAAAACCCATGCAGGATTTCGACGAGGTCATGAAAAAATATGACAGAGAGTCGAATATCCGTACATGGACTGGCGTCCCGAAAACCATTACCATGGCCGTGATGAGCCTGTTCTCGCTCTACTGCATCTGGTCCACGCTTTTCAGCACCCTGGCGCTTGAGATGCGTCTTACGGCATTCCTGGGCGGCGTCGTCATCATGGGATACCTTTATTATCCCGCCACCAAGGGGAACAACAAGCCGAATCACATTCCTTGGTACGACTGGATCATCATGTGTGCCGGCGCGGGGGCATTTTTCTACTACTGCTTCAAGTATCCCTCGCTCTCCCGTACGCTTACAAGCGCCTCCAAGATGACGAACCTGTACATCGTGATCGGCATTATCGGCCTGCTGGCCGTCTTTGAACTGTGCCGCCGTTGTGTCGGCATCCCGATCCTCTGCGTACTCGGCGCGCTCCTCATTTATACCTTCGCGACTGGGCTTCCCATCAACCGCCTGATCTACACGCTCTACTATTCCACGGGCGGAGTGATCGGTACGCCCGCACAGGTATGCGCCAAATTCATCGTTGTCTTCATCGTGTTCGGCTCCTTCCTGGAGCGGACCGGCATTTCCGCCTTCTTCATCGATCTGGCCAACAAGCTGGCCGGATGGGCGGCGGGCGGCCCCGCAAAGGTGGCTGTCATCTCCTCGTCCCTCTGCGGCATGGTCTCCGGTTCCTCCGTCGGCAATACCGTTACCACGGGTTCCGTTACCATCCCCATGATGAAGAAGACCGGCTACCAGCCTGAATTTGCCGGCGCAGTCGAGGCGGCGGCTTCCACCGGCGGACAGATCATGCCTCCCATTATGGGCGCGGCAGCGTTCCTGATGGCTGAATACATGGGCATTCCGTACGCCATCGTTGCACTGAAAGCCATCCTCCCGGCCATCCTTTATTTCACCGGCATCTTCATCGCCGTCCATCTGGAAGCCAAGAGGCTGGATCTGAAGGGACTTCCGAAATCATCGCTGACGCCGTGGAAGATACTGATCTCTCAGATCTATCTGCTGCTGCCGCTCGTCATCCTTGTGTGGCTCGTCAGCACCAATAAACGTACCATGGCTTTCGCGGCGGCGATCTCCATTCTGGCTGCCATCGCGGTCGGCCTGCCCGGCATCATCCTTGGCGAAAAGCGTGAAGCCGGTCCCGGCGCTCCCTTTGCAGGCAAAGCAGTCAGGAAGACGCTCCACATGATCTTCGCTTCTCTGGAAGCCGGCGGTCGCGGCACCATCACCGTTGCCGTCGCGTGCGCGGTCGCAGGCTGCATCGCGGGCTGCATCACTGCCACCGGTCTTGCTTCCAAGCTGATCACCGGCATTGTAGCCGTCAGTCAGAACAGCGTATTCTTCGCGTTGTTCCTGACCATGCTCTGCTGTATCGTACTCGGCATGGGTGTTCCGACAACGGCCAACTACTGTATCATGGCGTCCACCTGTGCGCCCATCCTGATCAAGATGGGACTGCCTGCCGTCAGCGCCCACTTCTTCGTATTCTATTTCGGAATCGTGGCTGACATCACACCGCCGGTGGCACTTGCGGCGTATGCCGGTTCGGCCATCGCAAAGTCCAATCCCATGAAGACGGGCATAAACGCGACGCGGCTTGCCATCGCTGCATTCATCGTGCCTTACATCTTCGCTTTCAACCCCGCGCTTCTTTTCGAGAATGTGGCGGGCTGGTGGGAAGTGCTGCAGATCGCGGCCACTTCCATCGTCGGTATATTCGGCGTGGCAGCATGCCTGAACGGTTATCTGTTCAGGAAGATCCCGATCGTGCTTCGCCTGATCATCCTGGTCGGCGGTCTGATGCTTATGTATCCGACCACTGTCACGGACATTGGCGGATTTGTCATCGTTGCGGCTGTCGTGGGCTTTCAGTTCATTGTCGGCCGCAAGCCTGCAGCCAGCGCCGGCTGACAGGCGCTGTACGGGAAATCCGTATAAAAAGATCCCGTCTGCTGAGCTGAGACCAGTTCATCAGACGGGATTATTGTTGTGGCGCGCCGAAAAATACGGGAGACCGTTTTTTTTGCTTTCAACTATACCGCAGCTTTCTTCTGTGTCTGAAAAGGAACTGCAGCGCAAGCCCTTCCAGGAGAAGACAGACGATCTGGATGATCAGCCAGATACTGATTCCCAGATCCAGCCTGAAGTTCGCATAGATCAGCAGGGCCGGCGTAAGGATGGCAAGGATTCTTGCTGTCAGGATCAGAAAACCGGCGAACTGCACATAATTTCGCTTTACCGTTTCCGTGATCTGTGCAGCTTCCATCGGCGCCCTGTATATGGTCAGCACCAGAATAACGAGCGGAAAGAATGCCAGTATGTAAGGCGCTGCGGTATAGAATACAGACAGCGCCATAGCCGGCAGGACAGCAGGGATAATATGCAGGATCAGGGCGATCATAGCGTATCCCTTTTCCCTGGTCCTGTGATCCCGGTATTCCTCTGCAGACAGATCACCGGCATCCGTTACGTCAAAACTGCTTCTTCTTACTGCGGCCATTGGTCTTCCTCGCGGGAGCTTCCTCTTCAGCTTTTTCCTCCGGAAGCGGATCGACAGGAATCAGCACGACAGCGGTCCTGGGAGGCAGGTACATGGTCAGTTCATTGCCCTTATCATATTTTGACTGGGCGGAATAACGCATGAATTTGATCTGGTCGAACCCGCCGAAACGTTTTTCATCAGTGGAAAGGATCGGCATATAATCCTTCGGCTGTGTAACAGGAATCGGATAATCCTCGCATGTCCGTGTAGGATGGAAGTTGAACACGAACAGCATGCCGGACCGTTCGAAGGCAAGCGTATGATCTTTCACATGCACTTTGTCAAGATGAGGCATCACCTGATTGAACAGATTCCTTTCGGTGGCAAGCTTCACCATATCCCGGTCGAAGTCGTTCAGCCACTCGTATTTCAGGTAACCGTTGTCCGCAAGGCTCCACTGCCTGCGGCAGTAATGGTAGCTCCAGTCATTTCCTTCACGGGGAAAATCGATCCATTCGGGATGTCCGAATTCATTTCCCATGAAATTGAGATAGGCGTCGCCGCCGGCTGCAAATGTCAGGAGGCGGATCATTTTGTGCAACGCTATGGCGCGGTCGATCGTGATATTATGCGTGATCTTATCCATGTCTGTATACATGGCTGCGTCCGCAAGACGGAACATCAGTGTCTTGTCGCCGACAAGTGCCTGATCGTGGCTCTCGGCATAAGCTACCGTCTTTTCACCGGGCCTGCGCAGGCACAGGCTGCTCCAGATATTATCCATGTTCCAGTCATCGTCCGGACGCCCGTCGCGGAGCAGCTGGATCCACATATCCGGAATGCCCATGGCAAGACGGTAATCAAAACCGATGCCGCCTTCTGCAACAGGGATGCACATACCGGGCATGCCGGACATATCTTCCGCAATGGTGATCGCGTGAGGCTTGACTTCGCGGATCAGTTCATTCGCCAGCTGCAGATAGGTGATCGCTTCGGTGTCTGTATTCAGTGAAAAATACTTGCTGTCGGAATCAAAAGCGGAACCGATGCCGTGATCGTGGTAGAGCATGGAAGTCACACCGTCGAAACGGAATCCGTCCACATGGTACTCATCCAGCCAGAATTTCAGGTTGGAGAGCAGGAAGAAGATGACTTCATCCTTTCCGTAGTTAAAGAGTTTGGTGTCCCAGTTCGGATGGTCGCCGGCTTTTCCCTTGTGGAAGAACTGGTAATCGGTGCCGTCGAACATGTTGATGCCTTCGGCCGTATTCTTGGCGGCGTGGGAATGCACCAGATCCAGAAGGACGCGGATCCCCATCTCATGCGCTTTGTTGATCAGATATTTCAGATCATCCGGCGTGCCGAACCATGAAGACGCGGCAAAGAAATTGGAGACCTGATACCCGAAGGAACCGTAGAACGGATGCTGCAGTATAGCCATCATCTGAACGGTATTGTAGCCGGCTTTTTTTACACGGGGCAGGACATTGTCCGCGAATTCCCTGTAGGTGCTGATCCGGGGTTCTTCCCCGGACATGCCGACATGCGTTTCATAAATGAGAAGCGGCTCAGAAGGTTTGAAACCCTCGTCTGTCCAGGTGAACTGTTTTCCGGTGTCAATGACTTCGCATTTCCAGGAGAAATCCTCTGGATCCTGCACGACACGTCTTGCATAAAGCGGAATATGCCATGTTTCCTCTTCGCCGTTCTGTACAACGGTCAGTACACGGCAGCCCTCCCACAGCGCATCATCGCCCGGCAGCGTAATATCAAAGGTGCCGTCTTCATGTTTCGTCAGCTCGTGGGAATGCGGATCCCAGTTGTTGAAATCGCCGGTCAGGAAGAGCCTGTCCGCACCGGGCGCCCATTCTCTGTATACCCAGCATCCGTCTGCATGATGGATGCCGAAGAACATATAGGCATTGGCGATGGACGAGAGTCCTTTGGAACTGTCTGGGAGAAGTCTCGCTTTGGTCTCTCTGTAGAGACGAAGGCGCAGTTCGATGTCATTCCCGAATTTCTTCAGTGACGGATTGTATTCGTAGATCTTCAGCATAAGCACTCCTGTAGATATAAATAGTAAAGAAAAATGTATTCCTATCCTGTTAATGATACCAGATTATGGCTTCCTAAACAAGGACATCCTTTCTTTCGACAACAGATTTTCGGAATCTTTTGACAAAATCCAGTCTCGTTAATCTGCCAGATTGTCATACTGAGCGAACGAAGTGAGTCGAAGTATCCACCGCTTATAGCAAACGGTTTTAGCAGAACCGCCTGTCAAAGGGCGCAGATCCTTAATGATAGCACACTTCAGAGAGACAGATCGTAATTACTTTAATACGGTAAACGACTGTGTCCCGAGCTTCAGAAGACCGTTTTCCAACGAGGCTTTCCCGATCTTGTATATAATCTTTCGATTTCCGGCTGCAATCGGCAGAGACTTTTCAGCGCTGTCCGGGTTTACTGCCAGGATCAGATCTCCGCGGCGGTAGACGAAAGGCCTTCCGGGTTCGCTGCAGATTACGCTGAATGCACCGTCCGCCTGAAGTTCTTTCTCCCTGCCGCGCAGTGCCAGGATCTCTCTTACTGTATGCAGAAGAGAAGAGGGATCGCTTTCCTGCGAGGCGACGGTAGGAGCGTCCGGAGACGGATCGACAGGCAGATACAGATCCTCTTTGTCCCCCGTTGAGAAGCCGAGATTCTCGTTGCTGTCCCACTGCATCGGCGTTCTGGAACCGGTCCTGAAATAACCGCCTTCCTTTGTCGGAATCTCCTGATACTTCATGCCGATCTCATCGCCGTAATAAAGGAACGGTACGCCGGGCATGGTAAAGAGGAATGCATAAGCAAGTTTCAGTTCGTCTTCAGTGAGGGTATAAGCCGGTCTGCGGGTATCGTGATTGCAGGTGATCAGCGAAATATAACCGATCTCCTTTGTATCTTCATACCACCGGAGATATGTGTCGAGAAAACGGTTGATATTCCCGCCGGCATCCTTTTTGAAATAGCTGTGGTCCTCCCTTTCCGGGTCGTCATAATCGCGGAGAAGGGTGGAATAGCCGTTGTATCTGTTGTTAAGATAGAAATCAATATCAAAACCGGCTCTGAGCGCCTGCGGCGGATCCGCCCATTCGGAGATCATGACAGCATCCGGAAACTCCAGCTCAAGCATTCTGCGCACATCGTGCCAAACAGCGCTTGTGCCGGTCTTCTGATCGTCATCATTCTTTACCAGCGAAGCCGCCATGTCGACGCGGAAGCCGTCGCAGCCATGACTCAGCCAGAACCGCATGACGTCTTTCAGCGCTTCGCGGGTCGCAATGGCTGCCGGATGTTCCATCGGCTTCTGCCAGGGCCGGTTCACTCTGTAAAAACCGTAATTCAGGGCCGGCTGGCACTTAAAGAAATTGAGAACATAAGCGGCGCTGCGTTCGCTTTCTCCAGCGACATAATTCAGCCCGTCGGCAGGCTCAAAGCAGAAATTAGTCCAGATATAGCGGTCAGAGAATTCATTTTTTTCTGCCTTCTGGCTTTCCCTGAACCATTCGTGTTCTTCAGAAGTGTGTCCTGCGACCAGATCGAGCACGACATGCATGCCTTTTTGGTGCGCAGTACGGAACAGTCTGTAAAGGTCTTCGTTCGTGCCGTATCTTTCCGCGACCTTTTTATAATCACGGACATCGTAACCGGCGTCTTTGAAAGGAGAATCAAAGCAGGGATTGATCCAGAGCGCATTGCAGCCGAGACCTTTAATGTAATCGAGTTTTTCCGTGATACCGTTTAAATCGCCGATCCCGTCTCCGTTGGTATCATAAAAAGACTGGGGATAGATCTCATAAAATACAGCGTCTTTGAGCCATTGAGCGGACATTGTTTTACCTCCGTGATATGTGAATACTATTCCGGTTGCCCGTATATTGATAAAATACTTCAGACAGACAGGTTTGTAAAGCGGACATTGCTGTTCTGCAATTATGCATTTGCATAACATTGACTAATTTCGTGCACAGAGAGAAGCGGAGATGGATTTTCACTGTTGCGTTGACGAACACAGTAATACCCGGAAAGCGGAAACAGTGGATTCTGCAGGCGGCGGGAGGTTTTCGGGAGGACAGCTCGTGTCAGAAGATCGTTTTCGGAACAATATCATTTCGGGAGATATAAATAAAAAGCACAAATAAATGAAATATTAATCACATATATTAGAGAACGCTGAATGTGATCTTTGGTTTTAGTCATCAATACAGTTTCCTGCTTAAAGATGGTAAGATAGTTAATTGAATATATCTGCCAGGGCTGATATTATATATTATATTTATATGAAACGAGGAGTGATTCAATGAATGGAAAGAAAGAACTGTCCATGATACTGGACTTTGCTTCCGAAGTCGGGGAGCGCGTCCTGGTATGCGGCGGAGAGATCTGGCGCGTCGATGAGATCATGAAGCAGGTTTTTAAGACTTATGAAGTGAAGGATCCGAACATGTTTATCCTTCCGCACACGATCATCATTTCCGCCAGGACGGAAGACGGGGAGATGATCATGCGTCACCGTACGCCCGGAGAGATCCATCCGAATATGGAGCAGCTGACGGAATTGAATCAGATGATCCGCGGCGTCAGGAAGAATCACCCGGCGCCGGAAGAACTGCCGGAACTGGTCAGGCTGGTGCCGAATAAACCGGCCTATCCCAGGCACATGATCATCTTAGGCATGACGATCGCTCTTTTATCGCTGAACTACTTTATCGGCGGCGGAATGATCGGCGGGGTGCTGGTGGCGTGCGGCATCATTATCGCCATGAGCGTACAGATGTATATGGATGAGATCTTCCCGATGAACCGTTTTGTTCTGTGCGGACTGGGGTCGTTTCTTGCCGGGTCGCTGTTCATGGCGGCTTTTCGCTTCGGACTGCATGATAATCCGTATCTTCTGATGGTCATCACCTGTATCGGACTGATCCCGGGCGTACCGCTGATCAACGCCTGCCGTGAACTGCTGAACGGAAAAGTGCTTTCGGGCGGCCTGCTGTTCATGACTGCTTTTCTGGAAACGACAGCGGTAGCATGCGGTTTCTATCTGTCCATGATGCTGTTTGGAGGTGTAATGTAATGATGAATATAATTCTTGCACTGGTCTTTTCCTTCACCTGTACATGCGGCTTCGGAATATGCTTCGGGATAAAACCGCAGGAGCTGTATCTTGCCGGCCTCGGCGGGATTGTCACAAGGATCGTCCTGATGATCTGTGAACCTGTATTTCCCGATCGTTTTGTTTATACGCTGATCGCTGCGGCTGTGGCGACAGTGTTTGCAGAGATCGTCGGGAGAAAGAGAAATGCTTCCATCGCAAAATATCTTTATCCCGCGCTTGTGCTGCTGATCCCGGGAGATGTGCTGTATGAGCTGATCATGGCGATGATCCAGACGGATCTGCCGATGATCAATGCGAAGCTTATCCTCCTTGTAGAGGGACTGGCCGGCATCGCGCTTGGCTGCATGATCGTTCCGATGGTGGTAAGGAATATCGTTAAGGAGCCGTTCTGAAGAGAGCAATTTGATATAGAATGGATTTTTTATGCATAGCAATTTGAACCGAGAACAGGCATCCCCCTGTACCCTGCCTTTAAAACACAGTGTCATAAGCTGGGGTACAGGGGGATACCTGTCTCATGTGTAGTGAATCGTTTAGAAGCGGATCAAGGAGTAGTTTAAAAGCGGATCCAAGGCTGATGATAGCCGGATCAATTCAATTGTTCATATATACGGTTGATTTCAAAAAATGACACCCATGCTTGGCAATTATTTGTTGTATACATTTATGCTTTTGACTTGCAGTGACAAAATATGACGTTGCAAGTTCGGAAAACATAAATATTTACAACAAAAATCTGTTAAACAGGGGTGTCATTTTTAAAAATACAGCTGTTTTATGAACAAACACACTATATTTGCTGTGCAGCTTGGATAAAATCGCTATGCAGAAGAAATGCGGCTGCAATGCACATAATGTTTTCACTGCGCAGCAGCGCAGGTCTTTAATAGATCGCTGATCCGTTGAATGGCTGCCCGTAGATATCCGTATTCTCAGGATCAACACCGATCAGGTTATATATTGCGGCATTGGAGGCCATATTGTAGGAGATGCTTCCTGCAAATTTTGCACACAGTTCTCCGGCGGAATTCTTCCCGTAGACGATGATCGCCGATCCTCCGGCGCGTGTAGTTGTCCAGGAAGTGGCTTTCTTGATCAGCTCATCATAAATGTCATTGGATATCGTCGTATTCAGTGTTTTCTGAAGCGCCGTTTTGGTTGTGTCACCGCTCCACATGCTCCAGCCGATTATAACATCATCAGGATCAGAGGCAAAATCATAGGTTCCTTCACGAAGCGCAGTGCGGACATCGGAAGGATTTGCGGTATCTCCGTTCAGGGTGATGACAGGGGAACTGTACATACAGTAAGTGGCGCCGATGATGTTATAGGTGCCGGGATCATAGGCATAGACATATTTTATTGTACCGTTGGCAGCAAAATAGATATCCCATATAGTCCGTCCGGAGGAATCTCTCTTGAAGGAGGGATCGCCGCCCTGCAGCTTGAGATAAAGCGGTTCACAGGTACCGGAAAGGATTTTCGGCAGCTTGGCAAGAAGATCCTCATCGTCGCGAACGTTCTTGGGCTTCATAACTTCTACGGGACATTCAGCCTTGATCGTCGGATCTTTTAAGGAAGTGCATGTCAGCGTTGCTGTTCCGCCGCCGACACCTATACATTTGCCGTTCTGATCCACCGTAAAAACAGAAGTGTCCGAACTTGTCCATTTGACATCTTTGTAAGTGGCATTGGAAGGATCATACTTAACGCCCGGCGTATAATCAAATCCGATATCGAGCAGGATACCGCCTGTAAGATCGAAACCCTTGGCTTTGTCGTAAAGCGATATTTTTTTCAGCGCTATGGTCTTCGTATCCTGTGATTCGGTTTTTGAGGTGTCAGGTTTCGTATTTGCAGCTTTTTTGGCTTTCTTCTTTACGGTAACTTTGCATGTTGCCCTGATCTTTTTGTTTGCCTTGGACGTGCAGGTGATCGTGGCTTTACCGGCTTTTTTTGCTTTCAGTTTTCCCTTGGAAGTAACCGTGACGACCTTCTTGTTGGAAGATTTCCATTTGACTTTCTTATTCGCTTTTTTCGGTGAAACGGTTGCTTTCAGCTTATAGCTCTTGCCGACAGTCAGTGTCAGTTTCTTTTTGTTCAGCTTGATCTTTTTCGGTGCTTTCGCAGCCGCCATGGCTGTTCCGGCTGACAGGATCACGGCGAACACAAGGAACAACAGCAACAGATATTTCCTTTTTTTCATCTCCTACCTCCTTAAAGCATGATTGATGTCAAAAAAATGTCATTTACAAAAGAATCATATCAACTTCACGGTTAAAAATCAATAAATCGAGTTAAAATAATATAAAACAAGATAGCCATAGCAAGAAATGTATTCTTATGGTAAAATAAAAAAAGATCTTTGGAAAGAAAGGAAGCAATCCCTATGCAGTCAAATGATAAAGGAATCATGGATCTCAGGCATTTTATTCTCCGCGAAGTGAACCGTCTGGCCTGGGAGGATGAAATTACGCCGGACAACTGCGAGAAGATCGTAATGGCTGTAAGCCCCGGTCCGAAGCCGCAGTATCGCTGCTGTGTTTATAAGGAAAGAGAGATTGTCCGCGGACGTATCCGCATGGCGATGGGATTAAGCCCGGATGCGGCGAACCCCACGAAAAATGTCGTAGCCGTAATTCCCGCCGCCTGTGATGATTGTTCCATCCAGGAGTACATGGTGACCGACAGCTGCAGGTTCTGTCTGGGAAGGCCCTGCCTGTCTGCCTGTAAATTCGATGCGATCGCGCCCGGTGAACGAAGGATGAGGATCGATCCGGACAAATGCAAATCCTGCGGTCAGTGCGCCAAAGCATGTGCGTTTGAAGCCATTATTCATACGGAACGTCCCTGTAAGAAGGCATGTCCTGTCGGCGCGATCACTTATAATGAATATGGTTATTGCATGATCGATGAAGAAAAATGCGTACACTGCGGACATTGCGTACACAGCTGCCCGTTCGGTGCGATCGCTTCCAAGACGTTCTCCGTGGATATCATTAAAGCCATTAAAGCGGGAAAACGCGTGATCGCCATGTGCGCACCCGCTACGGAAGGCCAGTTCGGAAAAGGCGTCGGCATGGCTTCCGTGAAGGCTGCCCTGAAGAAGGTCGGTTTTGCTGATATGGTCGAAGTCGGACTCGGCGGAGATATGACAGCAGCTTATGAAGCGAAGGAATGGATCGAAGCCAAGAAGGAAGGTCGGAAAATGACCACTTCCTGCTGCCCGGCCTTCATTTCCATGCTGCGCCATCATTTCCCGAAACAGTATGAAGAGAATAAATCGACGACCGTTTCCCCGATGGTCGCTGTTTCGAGATATCTGAAATCCATGGATCCCGACTGCATTACCGTCTTTATCGGTCCGTGCATTGCGAAGAAAGGGGAGACGCTGAACGAATACATCGTCGATAATGCGGATTACGCGCTGACTTTTGGCGAGATGAAGACGATCCTGGATTCCCGCGACGTCGAGATCGTTCCGGTAGAAGAAGATTATCAGGAAGCCTCGCTGTTCGGAAAACGTTTTGCAGGCAGCGGCGGTGTAGCTGCGGCTGTCATCGAAGTGATGCAGGAAATGGGGGAGGATACGTCGGATATCAGTCTGCTGACATGTGCCGGCGGCGACGAATGCAGGAAAGCGCTGATGATGCTGAAGGCAGGACGGCTTAAGGAAGATTTTGTCGAAGGCATGATGTGTCCCGGCGGCTGTGTCGGCGGTCCTTCCAAACAGGCAGTAGAGACGGCTATTACGAAGTCCAGAAATGAATTGCTGGCGAATGCCGACGGCAGAAAGATTCTGGACAACCTGAAAAACTATCCTATGGATCAGTTCTCCATGTTCAGGGACGGACACATGGAATAAAAGGACAGGAGAAAAGATGGAAAGAAAAGAAAGGGCTGTGGAACTGAAACACACTGGCTGCAACTGTGCCCAGGCAGTACTTCTGGCATTTTCGGATGCATCAGGTCTGGATGACGAGACCCTGAAGAAGATCGGCGTCTGCTTCGGCTCCGGCATGGGCGGCATGGACGGAGACTGCGGAGCACTCACCGGAGCGGAGATGATCCTGGGACTCGTAAAATACCAGGGCGCAAAGATGCACAGGGAGTCCAAAACGCTGTACAACGAATTCGTGAACCGATGCGGCGCAGCAAAGTGCAGGGATCTCAAAGGCATTGGTACCGGAACAATCCTCTGTTCCTGCGATGACTGCATACGGAATGCCGTGGATATTCTGGAAGAGACCTTCCGGGAAGGCTGAGAAAAATGTTCAGTATTGTGATCAAACTGATTGCTATGCTTTTCCCTGTCGCACTGGGATATTTCCTGAAGCAGGTCGGTTTCTTCGGAAAGACGGATTATAAGATTCTGGCTAAAATTGCAATCAATATTACACTTCCCTGTACGGTCATTGCTTCTTTTGCAAAGCTGGAGCTTGACAGGAGCCTCATCAGCATTTCCGTGCTGGCATTTGTGCTTAATATCGCTGTTCTGATCTATGCGGTGATCACATCTGCCGGAATAAAGAACAGGAAGCTGCGCTGTATGGATATGTTTTCCGTGGTCGGCTTTAATATGGGGAACTTTCTGATCCCGTTTGCCCAGCAGTTCATGGGCAGCGCCGGCGTAGCGGTAACGGCACTCTTTGACGCAGGCAATTCACCGATGTGTACGGGCGGCCATTATATCGCGATCACGACCATCGTGGGAGAAGAAGGAAAGAAGACAACGATTAAAGATGTGTTCCGAAAACTTCTTGCTTCGCCGCCGCTTCTGGTCTATATCCTGATGATCATTATGACGGCAGCAAAACTCAGGATTCCGGAACCCGTTGCGGAGGTCTGCAGCCTGACGGGAAATGCGAATGCATTCGTTTCCATGTTCATGATGGGCCTGATGTTCGAGATCCATTTTGAGAAGGCGTATATGCAGGAGGCAGCATTCGTACTGATCCGGAAATATGCATTTTCTGTCGTTGTTGCACTGATCTGTTTTTATCTGCTTCCGTTCGAACTGCTTGTCAGACAGGTGCTGGTGCTCATCGCATTTGCACCGATCCCGAGCCTGGCAGCGATATTTACCGAAAATGTGGAGGGCGATGTCGGTCTTTGCAGCTTCATCACCTCCTGCTCGTTCATTCTCAGTTCGATATTTATAACAGCTCTTATATTTATTATGAATGTGGCGTAATGCCGCGGGAGCAGTATTAAGTCTATGTATCATCACAGTATTCTTCTGATTCTATGCGCCATATTCTATGCCGTTCTATGTGTTTTCAGCATCGTTACAGGTATCATTTATATGACCGGAAAGAAGGAACTGAATCCGCTGGAACTTTCGGACCGGTTCATGGCGCGGCTTTCTGATCCGGCAAAGAGAAACGCCTTTGCAAGGAAAATGGGCCTGGTCACTTTTATCGTCGGGATCGTGCAGGGAATTACGGCTTACTGCATCTTCAGGGCGGGCAGTCCAGTCCATTACTGGTTTGCTTTCGGTTTCAATGCCTTTTCCATCTGCTCTGTACTTATGAAGCTGAAAGGAAAGATCAATGCATTTCCGCTCCTGAAACTGGCTGCCTATACGGCGATCCTGCTCATCCTGCTGCTCGGAAATTCAAAAAGGCTTTTCTTTTCCTGATCATGGATCAATAGAATGAATGATACAGATTTGTAATATATCTAATCTTGCCATCCGATGAGGCATGTTGTATAATCGTGGGACTATAACTCCTGCTGAGAATATAGTCCCACGTTTTTATACAGGGATCCGGTAAGAAACTGTGACAGCAGAGGAAGACCGGAATCCCGCACGGGACTTGCAAGAGAGTCCTGAATATCTGCGATTTATTGCAATGAGGTAAAAAGAGGAGATTTAATGAGAGTATTCGGATCCGCGGATGTGCTTATCCCCCAAAACATATCCATGGAGGACTGGGCTGTGATTGCCTGTGACCAGTTCACATCACAGCCGGATTACTGGGAACGCGTAAAGAAAAGAGCAGAAGGAAAGCCGTCGACAGGTGAACTGATCATCGCCGAAGTCGATCTGAAAAGAAATGTGGAAGAGCGGGTAGCCCGCGTCCACATGGCGATGAATGATTACTTAAAGAGAGATCTGTTTACGGAATATAAAGACTGTTATATATATGTAGAAAGAACACTTCTTAACGGCGATATCCGCCGCGGGATCCTGGGTATTATCGATCTTGAAGCGTATGATTACCGGCCGGATTCATCCTCGCCGATCCGGGCTTCTGAACAGACTGTGCTTGGAAGAATACCCGTAAGGGTAAAGATCCGGGAAAAAGCGCCGCTCGAAGTCTCGCACGTACTGATGCTTGCGGATGATGACAGGATGAGCCTGATCGCCCCGCTTACCGCGCATAAGGATGATCTGCCGCTGGTCTATGATTTTGAACTGATGGAGAACGGCGGCAGGATCAGAGGATGGCTCGTAAAAGGCGACGAAGCGAAAGCCTTTGACAAACGTGTTTCGGAATACATGATAAGGGAAACACACCGCTATGAAGATCTGGAAGGCGATCCGGTGCTTTTTGCCGTCGGAGACGGAAATCATTCCATCGTGACGGCAAAGGAAGTGTATGAAGCGGAGAAGAGGAAGCATCCGGAAAAGGATTTCACCAATGATCCGCTGCGGTATACGCTTGTCGAATTGAATAATCTGTACGATGATGTGCAGAAGATCGAACCGATCTACAGGATCATCAAAAATACCGATCCGGAAAAGATCCTGGATCAGATGAAGCACATTTGCGCAGATAACGGTTATCCTGTATCCTGGTGTTCCGGGGACAGGGAAGGGACCGTTTATCTGGATCCGGAAAGAGGACAGCTGGCCATCGGCATCCTGCAGGATTTCCTGGATTATTATCTTTCCCATGAAGAGGGAGAGATCGATTATATCCACGGGGAAGACGTGGTCAGGGAACTTGCCAAAGAGCCCGGCAGCATCGGCTTCCTGATGGACCCGATCGACAAGAAGAAGCTTTTCCCGAGTCTGAAAGCCGACGGTCCGCTTACCAGAAAATGTTTCTCCATGGGACATGCAAGGGAGAAACGGTATTACCTGGAGGCCAGGAGGATACGCTGAACAGGATCCGGAGAAGATCTGCAGTCATCAGAAAAAAGAATCTGTCATTCCGAAGGCTGCGTGCTGCCTTCGGAGTGACATTTTTTATTTTCGGGTTTCAGATCCAAACGTCCGGTTGATTTTACCATAAAAATGAAGTATCATATCATTCAAATGCAATCTATCAGAAGGAGTGTATCTTCATGCCTATTACAATACCGGATGCGCTGCCTGCACGGCAGACGCTTGAAGATGAAAATATATTCATTATGACGAATTACAGGGCGGAGCATCAGGATATCCGTCCGCTTAACGTGCTTATACTCAATCTGATGCCGACGAAGATCACGACAGAGACACAGCTCATAAGAAAGCTGTCCAACACGCCGCTGCAGGTGCAGATCGAACTGCTGCAGACAAGCTCCTATACTTCTTCCCATACGGACCTGAACCATCTGGAGCATTTTTATTATACGTTCGATCAGATCAAACATAAAAAATATGACGGCATGATCATTACCGGTGCCCCGCTTGATTATGTGGATTATAAGGATGTTGCCTACTGGGATGAAATGTGCGAGATCATGGAATGGACGAAGACGCATGTCCACTGCACATTCCATCTTTGCTGGGGCGTTTTTGCCGCCGTGTATTATCATTACGGAATCAAAAAATTTGATCATCCGATCAAAATGTTCGGTGTCTATCCGCATAAAATCTACAAACCGAATTCCCCTCTGTTCAGAGGATTTGACGATGTGTTCCTGGCACCGCAGTCCAGAGCGACGGATCTTCATCTGGAAGATATCCTTGCCTGTCCGGAACTGGAAATGCTGGCGACTACGATGGACGGAAGCCCTACGATCTTCAAGAGCAAAGACAACAGAAGGTTCTTTGTCACCTGCCACGCAGAATATGACTGGAATACCCTGAAACTGGAATATGACCGCGATATGGCGAAGGGACTTGACTCGGTACTCCTGCCGATCAATTATTTCCCGGATGACGATCCGACAAAGAAACCTGTTGTGAACTGGAGATCCACCGGCCAGCTCCTTTACACGAACTGGCTCAATTACTATGTCTATCAGAGCACACCTTACGACAGACGCGAGATCAGATAAAGGGGGTTGCTTTGGGTACAGTTGATATCTGGTTCGTCAATCTCGGCATCAAGATCACGGACCTTCAAAAAAGCTTTTCCATCGGAAACTTTTCCATCGCTTACTACGGCATGATCCTTGGAAGCGGCGTCCTGTTCGGACTGCTTGTGGCAACGATCATCGCGAAGAAAAATGGCGAGAACCCCGAGGTATATCTGGATCTGGCCATTTATGGTACGATCTTCGGCATTCTCTGTGCAAGAACGTATTACGTGGCGTTTTCCTGGGATTATTACAGGAACAATCTTCTGGAGATCTTCAATCTGCGCGGCGGCGGCATCGCCATGTACGGTTCTGCGATCGGTGCTGTGCTGACGGTGGTCGTTTATTCCAGGATCAAGAAACTGAATTTCGGACAGCTCTGCGATACGGCAAGCTGCGGTCTGATCACCGGCCAGATCGTCGGCCGTTGGGGCAATTTCGTCAACTGCGAGGCTTTCGGCGGCTATACGGACAATCTCCTGGCGATGCGCCTGAATGTTGATAAAGTGCATTCCTATATGATCAGCCAGGAACTGGCCGATAAGATGATTACCGTAGACGGCGTTAAGTATATCCAGGTTCATCCGACGTTCCTGTATGAAAGTCTGTGGAATCTGGGCGTGCTGATCATCATGATCCTTTTCACGAAACATAAGAAATGGAACGGGGAGGTCTTCTGTCTGTATCTGATCGGCTATGGGATCGGACGGTTCTGGATCGAAGGCCTGCGGACGGATCAGCTGCAGATCGGCGATACGGGAATCGCCATTTCACAGGTGGTGGCGCTGGTCACCGCTGCAGTGGGAGCATTGCTGATTGTTTATAACAGAAGGAAAAAGGCTGCCGCGAAAGCTGCTTCAGCCGAAGGGAATGAAAAAGAATAAGATCTGAGGTTGCGGCCGCCCCTGTGGGCGGCTGTTTTCGAAAGGAGAACGCGCTGATAGCGCAGGAGGAGCCCATGCCTTTTCAGATCATCCGTGAAGATATTACAAGGGTAAAAGCAGATGCCATCGTGAATACAGCGAATCCCAGGCCGACAGCAGGCAGAGGGACGGATTTTGATGTGTACAAAGCGGCCGGATATGAACAGCTGCTGGAAGCCAGAAAAAAGATAGGAATGATTGCGCCGGGCGAGGCAGCAGTTACCGAAGCGTTCCGGCTGCCGGCAAAATATCTGATTCATACAGTCGGTCCGGTCTGGAAGGGCGGAAACAGGCATGAAGCGGAGATCCTTGCCTCCTGCTACAGAAAATCCCTCCTCCTGGTCGAACAGCTGGGATGTGAGAGTATCGTTTTTCCGCTTATCTCTTCCGGCACCTATGGCTTCCCGAAGGATCTGGCGCTGGAGACCGCGCTGGGGGAATTCAGAAAGTTCCTGTCTGAAAAGGAGATGGAGATCACACTGGCGGTATATGACCGTTCGGCTTACGAACTTTCCTCTGCTCTGGTTGAAAATGTCAGAGCTTATATTGATGACAGATATATCGGGGAGAAGGAACAAGTCCTTTTGGCTGAAAGCATAGACAGCTTTGATCAAAGTATTGCTTTCAATTCGATCATGCCGGAATCTGCTGAAGAAAAGGATGCGGAATTTGACAGTACGGAAGATCTCCCCTTCCAGTCCGCCCCGCGCAGAAAGCACCGCAGAGAGGATGCCTCTGTTTACGGAATGCCGGTTACCGGGTCAGCTGTACCGGAAAAGCCCCGGGAAGCGCGGAGAAAAAGCCTGAAGGATCTGATCAGTCATACGGGAGACAGTTTCCAGACAAGACTTTTTCGGCTGATCGATAAGAAAAAACTGACCGACGCCGAAGTCTATAAGAAAGCGAATATCGACCGAAAGCTGTTTTCAAAGATCCGCTGCAATCCGGAATATCTGCCAAAGAAAAAGACTGCAGTGGCGCTTGCCATGGCCCTCGAACTGAATATGGATGAAACGCTGGATCTTCTCGGAAGAGCCGGGATCGCGCTTTCAGATTCCAGCAGGTTTGATCTGATCATTACTTACTGTATCGAGAATAAGATCTATGATCTGTTCACTGTAAATGCGCTTCTGTTTGAATATGATCAGCCGATCCTTGGCTGCTGATCCGTAAAAAAAATAAGACGGTCTGTCTGACACCCTGTGAAAGTGTCGCCTGATAAGCGACCATTTACGTATCAAAAAGAAGTATCCTTATGTCATCAAATACAGAACAAGGAGGACATGAGGATGAGAAAAGGACTTACGGAACTTGTTATGATCCTGGACCGTTCCGGATCCATGGGAGGACTTGAGCAGGATACGATCGGCGGATTCAACAGCATGATCGAAAGACAGAAGAAGGAAGAAGGGGAGGCGCTGGTATCGGTCGTTCTCTTCGATCATGTAAACGATGTGATTTATGACCGCACAGATATCAGAAAGATCGAACCGATGACGGAAAAACAGTATTATGTGAGAGGTACGACAGCACTCCTGGATGCAGTCGGCGGTGCGATCCATCATATCGGCCTGGTGCACAAATACGCGAGAGAGGAAGGCAGGCCGGAAAAGACGCTTTTTATTATTACGACTGACGGAATGGAAAATTCCAGCAGGCAATTCTCTTATGAAGATGTCCGGAAAATGATCGAGCGGCAGAGAGAAAGATACGGCTGGGAGTTCCTGTTCATGGGAGCAAACATGGATGCGGTGGAGGAAGCGGCCAGATTCGGGATTCACCGTTCCCGGGCTGTAACGTTCGAGAATGACAGCCTCGGTCAGGAACTCAATTACAGGGCTATTTCGGACGCCGTGACGATTGCAAGAAGCGCCCCCAGTGCAGGTGCCATGGCAGACACGCTGGATCGCGACTGTGTATTTGAAGAGATCAGGGCTGATTATAAAGCAAGACATAAGAGAAACAGATAAATATTCGTGTTTCGTAAAAACGGCAGAGTTCCTTTCTGTCGTTTATTGTTGTAAAATTTAAAGGATTCTGATACAATAATGCACAGCAGCCTCGGATCCGTCTGCTATAGTCCGGAAAAAAGATTTCCTTCCGGTCATTCATTCTGAGAATGGATCCGGGAATAGAAAGAAAAGAGGAGAGGTCGTGAAAAAGAACAGATCATGTTTCATCGGGCTGCTGCTGTTAGCCGCAGTATTATGCCTGACCGCTGTACCGGGACATGCCCATGCAGTCACAGCATCCATCAGCAGCGGTGCCGCCAGAAAGAACGGACTGGTGAAGGTAAAGAAGAAATATTACTACTATAAGAACGGCAAAAAAGTGAAGAATACCTGGCAAAAAGTAAAAGGTTCCAAGTATTACTTCGGTAAGAATGGTGCTGCGGCGACCAAGAGCAAAAAGATCGGAAAGACGTATTACGTTTTCAGCACGAAAGGAAAGCTGCTGAAGGGAAAAGGCGTCCGCGTAAAGAAGATCAGCGGAAAATATTATCAGGTCGATAAGAAGGGCCGTGCGAAGTCCGGATGGGATAAAAAGAATATCTATTGTTATGCAAAGAATGGTGCCAGGATCAAAAACGATTGGAGCACGGATAAGAAATACTATCTGGATTCCAAAGGAAAAAAGTCGAAGGGGATTATCGTAACAGGAGGCTTGAAGGACGACGGAGATACCTATGTTGAACCGAAGTTCGCAGCGCTGGATGAAACGACCGGCCTTGTGAACAAGGAACTGACAAGCAGACTCAATAAAGCAGCAAAATATGAACAGGATTTCACACCGCTTAAGGAACTTCTTGAGGAACTGGTCGGCAAACCGCTGAAGACCTATTATACCGACGGCTGTGCCGGAGACGGCAAAGACGGTACACTGGTATATAAGAATTTTACCCTCACGACTTACAGAGATACAGACGGATCTGAGGTGTTCATGGGATTTTATCAGGATTTCTGATTTATTCCGTTATATTATTCATTATAGAAAGAGGAAAAAAGGATGAAGAAAAAACTGTTGGCAACCGTATTTGCATTATTCGCACTGACACTGCTGTTTTCTCTTGCGCCGGCAAGCGCGCAGGCTATCTCGTTCAAGAAAAGGATCGCAAAGGAAGTAAAGAAGGTCGGACTCGGGAAAGAGGATTCGGATAAGGAAAAACTGAAGAAGATTTTCCAGTATGTTTCTCTGAAGGAAAAAGACAGCAAAGGAAATATAAAGAAAGAGAGATTCGGATATGATCGGCCGTATACCTTTGCAAAGGATTCCAAACAGAAGAACTGGACCCAAAAATATGCCAAGAAAATGCTTTTGAAGAAGAAAGGCAGCTGCTATCAGTATGCGGCCCTTTACGGCTACATGGCTTTAAAGGCGACCGGCCTAAAGGTCCAAGTCGGTGTCGGTACTACAAAAGGATATGGCAATCCCAACCAGCCGCATGCCTGGACGGAAGTAAAGATCGGTAAGAAATGGTACATTTATGATACCATCATGGATAAAAACTCTCCCCTGGTGAAAAAACCGCTTACCTACTGCGCCAAAAAGAAGACCAGCAAAGTGAAAAAGCAGTACTATACATACAGAGGCGCAAAGTATTATACTCTTAAATTCTGACCGATCAACTGACAGGGTGCAAACGGCAGCAGAAGCTGCCGCTGCTTCCGGGGAGTGTTTATGGTATTCAGTTCACTGACTTTTATATGTATTTTCCTGCCGGCAGTCATCCTGGGCTGCCGGATTTTGCCGTCCATAAAGGCGAAGAATGCACTCCTGCTGGTCGCCAGTATCCTTTTCTATGCTTACGGAGAGCCGGTCTATGTTCTTTTGATGATCGGGAATGCACTCTGCAATTATCTGTGGGCAATCCTGATGGAAAAATTCCCCGAGAGAAGGAAAGCAGTCCTGGCGATCGGCGTGATCCAGAACCTCGGTGTTCTGTGCATCTTCAAATATGCCGGGTTCCTTGCGGAATCCTTCAACAGCATTACCGGTCTGGGGATCCCTGTTCCGCAGATCGCCCTTCCGATCGGCATTTCCTTCTTCACTTTCCAAGCCATGTCCTACATGATCGATGTGTACAGAGGCGACTGCAGTGTACAGAAGAATTTCGGCAGACTGCTGCTTTACATTTCCTTCTTCCCGCAGCTGATCGCCGGACCGATCGTAAAGTACCACGATATTGAAGAGGAACTGCTGAACAGAAAGCAGAGTATTGACGGCATGGCCCGCGGAATGCGCCGCTTTATCTGCGGCCTTGGCAAAAAGGTGTTGATCGCGAATACGCTGGGAGCAATGGTCGACGGCCTGTTCGCTGCGGGGACCGGCGACCTGAACATCATCACCGCCTGGATCGGAACAGCAGGATTTTTCCTGCAGCTGTACTTTGATTTCTCCGGTTACAGCGACATGGCTATCGGTCTGGGATGGATGTTCGGCTTCCATTTCAGGGAGAACTTCAGCTATCCGATCATTGCCGGCTCGATCAAGGATTACTGGGCCAGGTGGCATATCTCACTGACGTCCTGGTTCCGGGAATATCTATATTTCCCGCTTGGCGGCAACCGGAAAGGCAAGGCAAGAACAGTCATCAATAAGTTTATCGTTTTTACCTTGTCCGGTATCTGGCACGGCGCCAATGTGACCTTCCTGCTTTGGGGTATCTACCACGGCCTTTTCCTGATGCTGGAGGAAATCTTCCCGGGTATCCGGAAAGAAGGCGGCTTGCTGAAAAAGATCCTGGTGCACATTTACACGCTGATCGTTGTGTTTGTCAGTATGGCGATCTTCCGGGCAGATGATATAGGGACGGCATTTATCTGGATCGGCAATATGTTTGCAGGCATGAATTTCTCACCGGCAGCCATGAGGCTGGTGATGGCGCAGCTGACGCCGCTGAATATTGTTACCTTTATCATCGGATGCTTTGCAGCAACGCCCCTGATCAAGCCGCTGGCCTGCAGGGCATGGGCAGAAAAGGCTTCGTATATCATTACACCGGCCATGCTGCTGCTTGCGCTCGTGTTCCTCGCAGGCGGGACATACAACCCGTTCATTTATTTCAGGTTCTAGGAGGCAGATGCTGTGAATAAGAAATCACTGATCTATTTCATACTGTGTCTTGCGATCTGCCTTCTTCCCGTGCTGCTGATCCCGGTAAAAGGGAATCAGACTGCTTCGGAGAATAGAAGACTCGCGGATCCTCCTGCTTTCACAGATGAAGAGGGACAGGTCAATGTTAATGTCTTATCGGATGCAGGAGCGTATTTTGAAGATCATTTCGGACTGCGGAACGAGTGGGTGACCGCTTACGGAAAGATCCTGGCGAAATGTTTTGGCGTGTCATCCCAGAACGGCGTGATCCTGGGGAAAAATGACTGGCTGTATTATAAGGATTCGCTCACCGATTATCAGGGCGGATATGACCTGAACGACCGGCAGCTGTTCGACGCAGCCTGGACAGTAAAGATGATCCAGAATGAAGCCTATTCAGAGGGCATGGATTTCGCATTCATGATCGCGCCGAACAAGAACTCTCTGTATGATCAGAACATGCCGTATTATTACACTTCCTACAGGGAAGATCATAAGAACTATGACAGGCTCATGCCGCTTCTCGAGCAATATGAAGTGAACACGGCGGATGTAAAGCGTGTTCTGACGTCTGATGAATACAAAGATGAGATCCTTTATCATGAGAGAGACTCTCACTGGAACAACAAAGGCGCCGCGCTCGCTGCGCAGACGGTGCTGGATGCGTCAGAGACGGACCACCCTGTATTTACGGAAAGAACGGAAACGATACGGGAAGATTTCACAGGAGATCTGGACGCCATGATCTTTCCGGCTGCGATGAAGCCGGAAGCCGAGATCTATTATGAACCGGCCGGAGAGTTTACCTATGTGGAAGAAGTAGAGAACAACTTCGCACCGCAGATCTATACGGAAAGCGATTCCGAGAACGGCAATCTGCTGATGTACAGAGATTCGTTCGGCAATGCGCTTGTTCCTTATATGGCAGAATGCTTTGCATACAGTCATTTCTCAAGAGGAATCCCCTATCAGATCACGGATGATATCTACGACGATGAATGTGAGACACTGATCATTGAAAGAGCGGAGCGCTTCATTCCGGAGCTGGCCATGAATGCGCCGAGAATGCTGGCGCCGGTCGTTTCCGGCAGGCTGCTCAGTGAAAGAAATTATGAAAAATCGATTTCAGGACTTGCAGAAGAGGAATCGGATATTTATACTATAGTAACCGGTGATTTGCCGGAAGACATCCCTGCTGATGCAAGAATATTTGTAAAAGTGAACGGAGAAGTCAATTATGAAGCATTTCCGGTCACCGATGAAAGCGGGAAGGAAAGTTTTTCCCTTATGCTGATAACGGAACTGCTTTCCGATCAAAATACATACGAACTCTGCCTTGTTCCGGCCTCGGAAATGATGGAAGAGTAAAAGGGAGGAAAACAAAATGAACCTGAAGAAAAAAGCGATGTTCATGCTGGCTGTGCTTGCAGCAGGAACCATGATGATGACGGGCTGCACCGGAAACAATGGAAAGCCTGCAGAGACAACGGCTGCTGCAACAGAGGCTGTTACCGAAGCACCTGAGACAACCGCAGCTGCTGAGGAAACAACTGCTGCTGCCGAGACGACTGCTGCCGCTGAGACAACTGCTGCTGCCGAAGAGACGACTGCCGCTGCTGCCGAGACGACTGCTGCCGCCGCTGAGACAACTGCTGCCGTTGAGACCACTGCAGCCGCTGAAGAAACCACCGCAGCCGCTGAAGTTGAAGAAGTCACGACCGCTGCCGCTGATGCAGAGGAGACAACTGCTGCGGAAGGTACAGAGGCTGCTGCCGCTGAATCCGCTGCGGAATCCAAGGCTTCTCTTACGGAAGGAAAGACTGCCGTAAAGAAATACACGACCGGCAACCTGATCATCCGCTCCACGGCTTCCAAGGACGGCGAGAGACTGGCTATCGTTCCGATCGGCGTAGAGATCGATGTTTACGAAGAAGGCAATGAATATGTTCTGATCAAGTACGAAGATCAGGAAGGTTATGTATACGAGTCTTATCTGACCACCGATCAGGAAGAAGCGATCCAGGCTTCCAAGGAATATGATGCGGAACAGGCTGCAAAGGCTGCTGCTGAAAAGAATTCCTCATCCAAGAAATCTTCGAAGAAAAAGAAGAAGAGCGGCGGAAAGAAGGAAGTCAGCCGTCAGAAGTATGATGACTGTGACGGAAGCGGCCATGGTTACTATGAGATC
The DNA here is from genome assembly GCA_017431345.1 of Lachnospiraceae bacterium. Classification (GTDB taxonomy): domain Bacteria; phylum Bacillota; class Clostridia; order Lachnospirales; family Lachnospiraceae; genus UBA3305. The sequence goes on from JAFRLH010000065.1 coordinate 114,949, forward strand.
ACTTATTCGGATGGAAGCAAGAAGATCAAAAAATACTGATTGACTGATTCTCAGTGTCATCTAAACAAGCGGGGATTTTCAGAATGAAAAAACAACAGCTGTTTATATTGATGGTTCTTGCAGTCTGCCTTGTTTCGGCACCGGTTTCTGCCAACGCAAAAAAATATAAGAAGCAGTGGGTCGAGTCGAAAGGGAATTACCGGTACTATGATGAGAACGGTAAGAAAGTCAAAGGGCTGAAGAAGATCGGCAAAAAGTATTACTGCTTTGACAGCAAGGGCAGACAGCATCTCGGCTGGCAGAAGATCGGGAAGAATTATTACTTCTTTAAACGCACCGGCGGCAAAAAAGGGTACATGGTCAAGTCAAAGACCGTGAACCATATTAAGCTTAAAAAGAGCGGAAAGGCAGTAAAATCCTCGGCGGAAAACCGCCTTTACGCTCTCGCGGAAGCGCAGCGGATCGTTGAAGCTGCCACTGTTCCGGCGGACAAAAAGGAAGTAAAACTGAAAAAGACCTGGAACTATTTTCAGAAGAATTATCTTTACCGGGGAGAACTGAAATTCAGGAACGGCGCAAACTGGGATGTTTCTTATGCCAGAAGTGTGTTTCTCACGAAGAAGGGCAACTGCTACGGACTCGGCGCCGCCTGGGCGTATCTTGCCGGCGCCTGCGGGTATGCGGAATCCTATGCAGTTTCCAGCGGAGGACACGGATGGTGCGAGATCAACGGCAGAGTGTATGATCCTTCATGGGCCAGAGTAGATAAACGATACAGTTATTACAACATGGACATGAATATGAGCGGAAGGAACAAGATCCCCAATTATAAAAAAGCCGGTACCTATAAGAAGAAGGTCTGAACCGGAAGGAATGTTTTATGGCAGAAGTACTAGCTAGAGCGGTATCCATGATGGGTATCATCATCCTTGGATATGTACTGAAAGAAAGAGGCTTTCTTAACAGGAGCCTCTTTCCTGTGCTGTCCAGAATCACGATCAATATTACATTGCCCTGTGTGATCATTTCCAAATTCTCCGATTTTGACATGAACAGAGCTTTTCTGGTGCTGCTGCCTGTCGGGATCGCGATCAATCTGCTGACGATCCTGATCGGCTACATTTCCGGAGCGCCGGGAGGAAGAAAACAGCGTTCTTTCAACATGATTAATCTGTCAGGTTTTAATATCGGCGCATTCGTCCTTCCTTTTACACAGGTTTTCCTGGGCGCAGAAGGGGTAGTCGCGCTGTGTGTGTTTGACTGCGGAAATTCGATCATGTGTACCGGCGGCACCTATGCCATGGCCTCCATGGTCGCAGGAGAAGGGGAGCGGCAGGGAATCAAAGGCTTCCTGAAAAAGCTTTTCTCATCCATCCCGATGGATGTTTATGTGATCATGGTGATCCTTTCTTTCTTCCGGATCAGACTTCCGCTGCTGGTCCGTACATTCGCAGGGATCGTCGGAAATGCAAATGCTTTTCTTGCTATGCTGATCATCGGGATCGGTTTCGAATGGAGAATGCGAAAAGAAGAGGTGAAAGAGACGGTATTTGTTGTAGTCATCCGTTATGCAGTAGCCGTAATATGTGCTGTGCTTGCTGCAAAGCTGCTTCCTTTTTCATCGGAAGTAATCAAAGCGATGATACTGGCTGCCTTTGCACCGTTATCAGCGCTTACACCAGTGTTTACGGAACGTACCGGCGGTGACGTGAGCCTGTCAAGCACCATTAATTCGATTACGATCCTGATCAGTACGATCATCATTACGACTTTGCTTGTGGTTCTGTGAGAAAGCAGTATAATATGGTTATGCAGATATGGCGGAACTGGCAGACGCGCTGGATTTAGGTTCCAGTGGTTCACACCGTGTGGGTTCGAGTCCCACTATCTGCATTTATCTTTTAAGGAAAGGCAAGCCTATGAGAAAAAACTGGGACAGAAAACTGGAAGAATTTGAGGAAGAACCCGAAAGAGCCAGACCGGTCAGAAAGGTACGGTCTTTCTGGATCTTCTTTGTTTTTGTGCTTGTCCTGATCGACATTTCAGGCATTTTCCTTGCGTTGAGAGAGCATTATTACAGACATCATTTCCTGCCGGGCACCATGGTGAACGGTCAGGATATTTCAGGAAGGACGGCGGAGGAAGTAAAAAATGCCATCTCTGATAAACTCGATGACTATTCCCTTACCGTTTTCGAAAGAGATGAGAACGGCGAACGGGTGAGTGAATCGATCAACGGTGCGGAGATCGCGCTGGAGATGAACTTTGACAATTCTCTCGAAAAAGCGCTCAGGGCGCAGACCCGTCTGGAATGGCTGAAGCGGAAATTCAAACGTTCTGATGCGAATGAACTGACGCTTTCTTCTTCTGTGAAATATAACAGGGAAGCCTGGAAGATGAAGCTTGCCGGCATGAAATGCATGTCGGAGGACTTTATAACGCCGCCCAGGAACGCAAAGATCAGTGACTATCAGACCGGTGAGGGATATGTCATTATTCCCGAAAGTTATGGGAACCAGCCTGATAAAAAGAGGGTAAGGAAGATCCTTTCCGAGGCAGTCCTTTCCCTTCAGTCAGAGGTAGATCTTACTGCCATAGAGGGGATCTATGAAGATCCCGCCATACTTTCCGATGATCCGGAACTGAACGAAAAAGCAGAAAAACTCAACCGCTATGCCACCATAAAGATCGTATATACTTTCGGAGAGCAGAAGGAAGTTCTGGACGGTGATATTATTCATACCTGGATCCAGACAGACGATGCCGGGAATGTAACGGTCGACACTTCTCATGTGACAGATTATGTGGCTTCGCTCAGGAAAAAATATGATACGATTTTCCGTGACAGGGAGTTCATGACCAGCTATGGCGTACCGGTCACGCTGGAAGGCGGAGAAGACAAAGGCGATTACGGCTGGTGGATGGACTATACGACTGAAGAACAGGAACTGACCGAGATGATCCTGAAAGGGGAGAGCGGGGAACGGACGCCGGTGTATTTCCAGACTGCGGCGGAATACGGCGAACAGGATTATGGAGACACCTATGTGGAAGTGAACCTGACTGCCCAGCATATTTTCTTCTATAAGGACGGCGTGCTTATGCTGGAATCCGACTGTGTTTCCGGAAATGAACGCCGGAAGAACGGAACGCCGGAAGGTGTTTACGGTATTACTTACAAGGAACGCAATGCCACCCTGGTAGGAGAAAATTATTCCACCCCGGTTTCCTGGTGGATGCCGTTCAATAATAATGTCGGACTGCATGATGCAACATGGCGGAGGAAATTCGGCGCCAATATCAATATGTCTTCCGGTTCGCACGGCTGTGTCAATCTTCCTTACACCGTTGCGAGAGAACTTTATCAGATGGTAGATAAAGGAACCCCTGTCATCTGTTATCATCTGGAAGGAACCGAATCGAAGGAAACAACAGAGCAGACCGATGAAGATATTGCACAGTCTGCGATCGATGCGATCGAAGCGATCGGAACCGTGCAGAAGACGGAAGACTGTAAGAAACGGATCGAAAGAGCAAGACAGCTCTATAACGGTTTGAACGGTACCGGGCGGGGGTACGTCTATAATTATGATGCACTGAAATCTGCAGAAACAGAATATCGTGCCCTGAAATAACAATCGGCCGGAGGTCCTAATGAGCGTAATAGTAAGACAGAGACTCGCAGAGTGGCTGGAAAAAAATGATCTGGATGCCATTTTCATCAGCAAGTTGATGAATGTCCGGTATGTAAGCGATTATACAAGCGATGACGCCTATCTGCTGCTGACAAAGAGAGGCCAGTATTTTATAACGGATCCACGCTATACCGAGCAGGCGTCCAAGGAATGCCTCAGCTTCACGATCCTTGAGTGGAGAAGCATGGGTTCAGTCGGCGATGCGATCGGAAAGATCGCGAAGGAAGAAGGGCTTAAGCGGATCGCCTTTGAAGAGGATCATTTAACATATGCCTTTTACGCCTCCATAAAACATGCATGTGACGTGGAACTCATTCCGCAGCGCGGCGTGGTAGAGGAGATGCGTTCCCATAAGACACCGCAGGAAATTGATTATCTGAGGGCTTCCTGCCAGATTGCTTCGGATGCGTTTGAGAAGATCATAAAGGATATCCGGGTAGGCGTGACAGAAAAAGAGCTTGCGGCAAGGCTTTCCTATTATATGGTAGCCCTGGGGTCGGATACCAAACCCTATGGGAATATCCTGATCTCCGGTGCCAGGACTTCGCTTCTGCACGGTATTCCCTCTGCAAAAGCGCTTGAATTCGGTGATTTCGTCCTCATGGATTACGGCTGCCAGTATAAGGGATATCTGTCTGACATGACAAGGACTGTCGTAGTCGGCAGAGCGAATGCAAAGCAGCGCGAGGTATACAGACTGGAGCAGGAAATGCTGGCCGCCATGGAAGCAGAGATGAAGCCCGGCACATCAGCAAGCCATGTTTATCAGGTCGGCGCAGATATCATTAAGGGTACGGAATACTATCAGTATCATTATACGGGCGTAGGCCATGGAATCGGTATGTTCGTCCACGAAGTCCCCTTCCTCGGACCGAATCATAACTATATCCTTGAGAAGGATACCGTGATGACCGCAGAGCCCGGGATCTACATCCCCGGATGGGGCGGCGTACGGATCGAAGATACCCTGCTGATTACGGAAGACGGCGCAGAGATCCTGACTCCGGCGAGGAAAGAACTTATCGAGCTCGTTTGACATCAATGCGGCTTTATGGTATTTTATTATTGTAATTACCATAAAGCCACACAGGGTAACTGTCATGAATAAAAAACCAGATAAAGAAGCAGAAGCAGTTTTTTATGATGCTGTTCTGTCTTTACAGACAAGAGAAGAATGCGAAGCGTTTTTTGAGGATGTCTGTACGGTAAATGAGCTGATCGCAATCTCCCAGAGGCTGGCAGTAGCCAGACAGCTGCGGGAAGGAAGGACCTACCTGGACATCGCTGAAAGCACTGGCGCATCCACAGCCACGATCAGCAGAGTGAACAGATGCCTGAACTACGGTAAAAACGGATACAATATTGTAATGGACCGCCTGAAATAAAAGAGAGGATGTCCTCTCTTTTTTTTTCACACGGAGGAGAGATATGAACAAGATACTGGAAGGATTAAACGGACCGCAGAAAGAAGCGGTGGTCACAACAGAAGGCCCGGTACTTATTCTTGCGGGAGCCGGTTCGGGGAAGACAAAGGCACTTACACACCGTATCGCATACATTATCGATCAGAAGCTTGCGATGCCGTGGAATATCCTGGCCATTACCTTTACGAACAAGGCGGCAGGGGAAATGAGAGACCGTGTTGACGTCCTGACCGGCGAGAACGGGCAGGATGTCTGGGTATCCACATTTCATTCAATGTGTGCAAAGATCCTCAGGCGAAATGCCGAAAAACTCGGGTTTACCTCTTCCTTCTCCATTTATGATACGGACGAACAGAAGACACTGATCAAACAGGTGGTGGCGTCGCTGGAACTGGATAAGAAGAATTATCCTGAAAAGAGCATGCTGTCTGTTATTTCTTCTGCCAAAAACGCCATGCAGACGCCGGATCTGTTCGAAAAAGAAAATATGGGAGACTACCGCATGCAGAAGGTCTCCGATATTTACCGTGCTTATCAGGAACAGCTGCAGAAGAACAACGCCATGGATTTTGACGATCTGCTTCTGAAGACCGTTGAGCTTTTTGAGTACAACGAGGATGTCCTTTCCTATTATCAGGACAGATTCAGATACATCCACGTGGATGAATATCAGGATACGAATGCCGTTCAGTTCAGGCTGGTATCCCTTCTTGCAAAGAAACACAGAAATCTCTGTGTAGTTGGTGATGATGATCAGTCGATCTATAAATTCCGCGGCGCAGATATCAGGAACATCCTGGATTTTGAAAAGACATTCCCGGATACGGTGGTCATAAAACTGGAACAGAATTACCGTTCCACAAAGAACATCCTCAGCGTTGCCAATGAAGTGATCCGCAACAACCAGGGAAGAAAGGAAAAAACGCTCTGGACGAAGAACGGCGAAGGTCCGCAGGTCGAGTTCTATGAATATGAATCAGCCTATGATGAAGCGGACGGCGTCATCCGGGATATCATCCAGAACCGTGAGAAGTTCCCTTACGGATCCTGTGCCGTACTTTACCGTACGAATGCGCAGTCCCGTATTTTTGAAGAAAAATGCGTGGCTTATAATGTGCCGTACAGGATGGTGGGCGGCGTCAATTTCTATCAGCGAAAAGAAATCAAGGATCTGATCTCCTATCTCAAGACGATCGAGAATGGACGGGATGATCTCGCAGTTCTCAGGATCATCAATGTTCCAAGGCGTGGGATCGGAAATGTTACGCTTGCACGACTGGAATCGATTGCGGCGGAAGCCGGCATGACACTGTATGATGTGATCCGGGAAGAAGAACTTCTTTCAGGAATCGGACGTGCAGCGGGCAAGATCGCTGATTTCGGCAGACAGCTGGCCGGTTTCAGGGAAGCCGCGGCCGGTATCACAGTAAAGGATCTCCTTGAGAAAGTACTGGATGAGACAGGATACAAAGCAGAGCTGATCGCGGAAGATACGGTCGAATCCAAAGCACGGTTGGAGAATATTGAAGAATTGATCAGCAAAGCTGCAGAATTCGGCGATGAACCGGACGATCAGGAAGCGCTTTCCCGGTTCCTGGAAGAGGTCGCGCTGGTCGCAGATGTTGACAGCCTGAATTCTGATGAAGACCGGGTCGTGCTTATGACGCTTCATGCCGCAAAAGGCCTTGAGTTCCCGAAGGTCTATATGGCCGGGATGGAAGAGGGACTGTTCCCCGGAAGGATGGCGGCATTCTCCGGTGAAGATGAAATTGAAGAAGAGCGCAGGCTCTGCTATGTGGGCATGACAAGAGCAAAGGAGTTCCTGGCACTTACGGCAGCGCATTCCCGGATGATAAACGGAGAAACCACTTTCCCGAAGACTTCCCGGTTCGTGAATGAGATCCCTTCCAATATGCTCAGAAAGAAGATCCGTACGGCTGCAGCGAAATCCATGAAGCAGGCCGCCTATAAGGATGTGGATTCGATCAACGGCAGCTACAGGCCGAAGGCCAGGATCCTGGGGACGAATGCGTCTGCCAATTACAGAGTCGGAAAAGATTTTACAACAGAACGCGCTGACTCGCTGGATTATGCAGTCGGAGACAGGGTCAGACATATCAAATTCGGTGAAGGAACAGTCGAGAAGATCGAAGAGGGCAAGAAAGACTTCGAGGTGACCGTCCGGTTTGACAGAGTCGGTGTCAAGAACCTGTTCGCATCCTTTGCAAAACTGAAGAAAGTATAATGAACGAATACAGGACATAAAATTCACGGACTATATAAAAGTAAAAAAATATATAGTATTTAACGAAAAAGTGTGATATAATGCCTATGACCATAAAAATTGCTCCGTCAGAAAGGGGAATCGATATGAGTGACAGCTTCGTAACAGTTAAGACTGTGGCCAAAGAAAAAAAGTGTCTTATTATCAAGATCCTGATCGCCATCTGTGTTATCGCGGTTGCTGCAGCAGCCTGCTATTTCATCTATCAGTATTTCTTCAAGGATGAGCTTGAGGAGATTGAAGATGACATGATCTTTGATGATGAAGAAGATCTTGAGGATTTCTTTGAAGACGAGGATGAACCTGCAGAAGAGGAGTAATATCAGATTCAGTCCGATATATATTATTAAGGCTGTCGTCAGACAGCCTTTTTTACTGTAATGAATGGAGCAGTTATGAAAAAAGGAAGCGAAATACAGGGTACCATTAAGAAGATCCTGTTCCCGAACAAAGGTATTGCCTATGTGGACGGAGTCCAGGTGCGTATCAAAAATGCGATTCCCGGACAGAAAGTCAGTGCGGTCGTTAAGAAAAAGCGTGGTACACATTATGAGGCGCAGCTGATTGAAGTGCTGGAGAATTCCGGCTTTGAGGATGCTTCGGAAAGATGTGCGCACGCAGGAAGCTGCGGCGGCTGTTTGTATTCAGGCTTCAGGTACAGCGAGGAGCTGAAGATCAAGGAAGAACAGGTAAGAGAACTGCTTGTACCGGAGATGCCGGAAGGAAAGGCGCTGCCGATGCTGCCGATCGTCGGAAGTCCCGTCAGATTTGGCTACCGAAATAAAATGGAGTTCTCTTTTGGGGACGAAGTGAAGGGCGGGCCGCTGACCCTTGGCCTGCACAAAAGAGGCAGTTTTTACGATATTCTGACAGTCGACCAATGTATGATCGCAGATCATGATTTCAACCTGATCCTGAAGGCAGTCCTTGATTATATGACCGAAGCCGGGATACCGTTCTATAAAAAGATGGAGAAGACAGGAGTGCTCCGGCATCTGCTCGTCAGGAAGACATTTTATACAAAAGAGATCCTCGTGGACCTGGTAACAACATCATCCTATAAACCGGATGATTCTTTTGCACAGATGCTGCTGGCGCTTCCGCTCGAAGGCACACTGACAGGAATCCTTCATACAGAAAATGACAGTCCGGCTGATGTGGTCGCAGACCAGGGGACGGAAGTGCTGTACGGACAGCCGTATATTACGGAGAGGCTTCTGGGTCTGGAATTTAAGATCACACCGTTCTCCTTTTTCCAGACCAATTCCGCCGGAGCGGAAAAGCTGTATTCGATTATGAGGGAGTTCGTCGGCAGAACGGATGGCAAAGTGATCTATGATCTGTATTCCGGAACGGGAACGATCGCGCAGATCCTGGCACCTGTGGCGGAAAAGGTGATCGGTGTAGAAATTGTTCCGGAAGCAGTCGAGGCAGCAAGAGAGAATACGGAACTGAATCATTTGTCGAATTGTGAATTTATCTGCGGAGACGTATTGAAGGTGCTGGATGATCTTACTGCTCCGCCGGATATCCTGATCCTGGATCCGCCGCGCGACGGGATCCATCCGAAAGCGCTGCCAAAGCTGCTGGGATATAATGCCGACAGAATTATCTATATCAGCTGCAAGCCGACAAGCCTGAAGCGGGATCTGCCGGCGTTTATCGAAGCGGGATATGATGTTGAGAAGATGCAGTGCGTGGATATGTTCCCCGGGACGGGAAATGTGGAGACGGTATGCATATTGTCCAAACTTTCTGAGGCAAAGAATCATATCAGTGTGAAGGTTGATATGGATGAATTGGATTTGACTGCGGCGGAGAGTAAGGCTACATATGAAGAGATACAGGAGTGGGTGAAGGAAAAGTTTGGGTTCCATGTGACGCATCTGAATATCGCCCAGGTAAAGCGGAAGCACGGGATCATCGAGCGGGAAAACTACAATAAACCGAAGTCACCGGATTCTAAACAGCCTGGTTGCCCGGAGGAAAAGGAAAAAGCAGTAGAAGCTGCACTGAAGCATTTTCAAATGATTTAAGAAAACTCCAATTATCTGCAATTCCGCATAAAAACGGAAACGAATGCGAGGAGGAATAAACCGTGTTTTATAAGCAGGAGATCATAGACTATCTTAGAAAAACGATATTTGGCACGAGATTATAGAACAAGAAGCTGTTTTCATCATGGAGGGAATGTGAGATGCATGAATTCCATTTTTCTATATTTCCAAACGAACTCTTTGTGGATCTGGGGTTGTATCAGTTCGGACATGAAGTCTGTGAGCCCGGACATTCCTTTGGACCGGCCGCGAGGAACCACTATCTTTTTCATTTTGTTTTCAGAGGCTGCGGCACCATGATGGCTGATGATTTAAGAGGACATACTCAAACTTATCATATCAGAAGCGATCAGGGATTTATGATATTCCCAGGGCAGATCACTACTTATTATGCTGATAAAGAACATCCATGGGAGTACTGCTGGGTAGAATTTGATGGCCTTCGGGTAAGAGAAATGATAGAAGCGGCCGGGTTTTCCTACGACAAACCAATCTATTCGGCATGGGACAAAGGGTTTCGCGACGAGGCAAAAAGGGAGATCCGTTATATGTCGGATCATTCACGGGAGTCCCCGTTTCATTTGATCGGCCATCTTTACCTCTTTCTTGATTATCTTGTAAAGTCGATTGCTCCGGAAATTAAACCAGGTGGCAACAAGTATAAGGATTACTACATTCGGGAGGCCATCGCTTATATAGAAAATCATTTTCAAAATGATCTTACGATAGAAGAAATAGCGGAGAGCATAGGCATAGACAGGAGTTACTTCGGCAAAATATTTAAACAGTCTATGGGACAGACTCCTCAACATTTTCTCTTAAACTATCGCATGACCAAGGCGGGTGAACTGCTCCGGTTGACTGATCTTTCAGTCGCGGATGTTGGAAACGCTGTCGGATATCCGGTCTATACGCATTTTTCCAGAGCATTTAAAAATATATACGGTATTTCGCCGCGGGAATGGCGGAGAAAAATACACAGAATCGAAAGGTAAGAATATACCAAAATGCGGCAGAGACGTCACATATGACGAGAATGCCGCATTTTGGCTTATAATACAACCTTTTTGGATAATACAAAACTCATAAAGGTATATTACAATCCGTTTGACGGCGAACTGCATTCCAGGGACGGAATCATTAAGAACGGCAGCAGTCCGCGGCTGACCAATGATGAAATTGTCAGTATGAGATGGCTCAACGAAAACGTGATCGGGACCATCCCTCCTCTGGAGGAACTGACCGACAGTGCCAGACAGGCTGTGATGATGAACGGTATCAAAGGAATCACACAATGAAAATACTGGCAGTTTCCGATGAAGAAAGCCCCATTCTTTGGGAATCATTTGACAGAGGTCTTTTCTGCGGGATGGATGCGATCATTTCCTGCGGGGATCTGAAGAGGGATTATCTTGATTATCTTGTAACAATGACCAATTTACCGTTCTTCTATGTTCGGGGAAACCATGATACGGAGGATCCCGGGATCGGACAGTCCCTTGAAGGACATATAAGGACGATCGAAGGATTCCGTTTTGCCGGATTAGGCGGGTCATTGCGGTATAAACCCGGCGGATACATGTTCTCGGAAGCCGAAATGCGGAGAAGATACCATAAGCTCAGACTCCCACTGCTTCTGAAAGACGGTATGGATATCTTTGTGACCCATGTGCCTCCGAGAGGCTATGGCGATCTTAAAGACCTGCCTCATCAGGGCTATCAGGTGTTTAACCGCATCCTCGAAGTATATAAACCAAAACTGATGCTGCATGGCCACACCCATATGCGTTACGGGAGAATCACGCGGGAACAAATCCATCCGTCAGGAACCAGAATCATCAATGTGTGCGGCTATCAGGTGATTGAATTGTAATAAACAGATAGTAAATATCAGGAGAATAATATGAACTATCGATGGAACTATGAAGAGAACGGCATGTTTACTCTGTATGCCGGGGAGACAGCGGTATTGACAGCCTATGCCCGGGCAGCTGACACGCGGCTAGGCTCTCTTGACACGCGTGCAGCCCGCCTGATCAGGAAGGAGTCCGGGAAATCAAATCTCCTGCTGGTCTTCCGGAATGCTGCCGGCCTGGAACTGTATGAGTATTTATCGGTCAGAGATGACAAACCGTTCGCCAGATGTGAACTGCGGGCAAAGGACGGTTCTTATGCGGAAAGCAATGATCTGCGGCCCTTGATCATGCGCGCCAAAAATGATTATGACAGTCCCTATCTCTGGCGTGGGCTTCAGAGTAAAATGCTGCTCATCCCGTATGACAATGATATGTGGTCCCGCTATGAAGCGGCAGCCTTTTCTGCTGGAAGAAGAAGCGCCGACATGACTGTGCTGTTTTCTGAAGAAACCAGGGAAGGGATCCTGATCGGAGCTATTGATTTCGATGTCTGGAAAAACGCGGTCGCCTGTTCCGCCCATGACTGCCGTACGCTGGAAGCCCGCTGCGGCTATGCGGCATCAGGGGAAAATACCCATGACTTTCTGGAACACAGGACTATGACCGGAGAGTGTGTTGCGTCTTCAGAATTTGTCGTTTTGTACGGGCCGGATTTCCGGGAACTTCTGGAACAGTATGGTGATCTGATCCGGTCAGTAAAGGAACCAAGAACCTGGGAAGAAGGAATCCCCTTCGGTTATAACACATATGCGGCACTGGGGATCGATCTTGACGAGGAAAAATACAGGCAGTGCGGGACTTTTATTCGTGAAGAACTGATGAAAAACAACTTTGAGAACGGCGGGACGACCTATATTAATCTGGACGGTGGGTGGAGAGATATAGACCGCGAAGCTATGCTGCAGGTAAAAGAAGAATACCTAAAAAAGGGGCAGCAGGCTGGAATCTATGACTCGCCTTTCGCGTATTGGGGAGGAGATCTGGATGCGGTCATTCCTTATCTTGAAGAAAAACACACGTTCCGTGAAATTGTCTTAAAAAATGAGCAGGGAGAACCTCTGCCTCCCCTTGATACGGCATACGCGTATGATGTGACACATCCAGTCTGGAAAAAGTGGACGAAGCAAAAAGCCGCTTTATATATTGAATGGGGGTTCTCCTTCCTGAAAATTGATTTTCTGAGTCATGCGGGACTGGAAGCCTGGCACTATGACGCAAATATCCGGACTGGAAGACAGGCACTTAACGAGGGCTATCGCTTTTTTGAATCCCTGTATTTGCCGGAGGTTTGCGGCAGACCGTTTTTCATCAGCCTTTCCATCGCTCCGTTGTTTCCGTGCGGGTACGGAAACGCAAGACGGTTCTCCTGTGACTGCTTTGGACTTTCAGAAGATATCGAATACGGCCTTAATGCACAGACGTTCTGCTGGTGGAACGGAGGACGGCTTTATCAATATAATGACGCCGACCATATCGTTCTGCATAAAGCCTTTACGATGCCGCGCAAAAGCCGGGAAGGAGAGGCCAGGGCGCGTTATACGGCGGCCGCCATATCCGGGGGACTTATGATCCTTTCGGACAATTATGCCGATTCGGAAGCCAGGGAAAGAACAGCAAAGCTGGCGGTCAATCATGAAGTCAATGAGATCGCTGCCAGCGGAACGGCTTTCAGGCCTGTTGAGACCGCGGGAGGCTCAGCGGGGCACGTCTTCACGGCTGTCATTCATGAAGTGCCTTATGTGGCTGTCTTTAACTGGAACGGCGGGGAATCGACCGAAGGGACGACATGTATCCGGGCACAGGTTCCTGAAGGGATATACCGTGATCTGTGGAGCGGGACTCGTATTTGTACAGATCACGGACAATTAATCTGGAGGTTTACCGATACGGATGCGGTACTTCTGAAATATGAGGGGCCAGACCGGAATACCATTTTTTGAAAGAAGAGAAAGAGGTGCAAATATGACAATTCTGGTTACCGGCGGAGCCGGATATATCGGCTCCCACACTTGTATTGAACTGGTAAAAGCAGGATACGATATTGTGGCCGCAGATAACTTTGTAAACTCCCGAATGGAAGCTGTCAGGCGCACCCGGAAGCTTTGCGGTGTGGACTTCCCGTTTGAGAAGATTGACCTTTGCGATTACGAGGCAACTAATTCTCTTTTTGACAGGTATCATTTTGACGCAGTCATCCATTTTGCCGGCCTGAAGGCTGTGGGTGAAAGCACGAAAATTCCGGTTGAGTACTATCGAAACAATCTGGATTCCGCCCTGAGCCTTTTGCAGGCCATGAATAAGCACGGTGTCATGAATTTTATCTTTTCTTCTTCAGCTACGGTTTATGGGGAAGAGGCATCAGTACCTTACAACGAGGCCACTCCGGTCTCCCGGATTACTGCCAGCCCATATGGCAATACAAAGCTGATGATCGAGTATATCCTGAAGGATACGGTCAGGGCTATTCCCGGATTTAATGCCGTCCTTTTGCGCTATTTCAACCCTGTCGGGGCCCATGAAAGCGGTGAGATCGGAGAGGATCCCACGGGGATTCCCAATAACCTGATGCCTTTTGTGGCAAAGGTTGCTGTGGGGAAAATTCCTATAGTCCATATCTTCGGGAATGACTACGACACACCTGACGGCACCTGCATGCGGGATTATATTCATGTGGTGGATCTTGCGCAGGGCCATGTAGCTGCTTTGAAAAAAATAGAGGAGAACTGCGGGCTTTTCGTCTGTAATCTCGGTACGGGCAAGGGAACCAGTGTACTGGAGATGGTGAAGGCCTTTTCAAGGTCCTGCGGTCATGAACTGCCCTATGAGTTCGCACCCCGGAGAGAGGGCGATCTGCCGGCGTTCTGGGCTGACCCCTCTTTCGCGAAGGAACAGCTGGGCTGGGAGGCGACACGTGGGATTCAGGAAATGTGCGATGATGTATGGCGCTGGCAGTCAAAGAATCCGAATGGTATGAGGAGCGGGCAGGGAGACTGAGACATGAAGGCAATCAGGGAGATCACAAGTTTACTGAGAAACGGGAATCTGGATGAGAAGCTGTCTTACCTTTATTGTCGTCCGAAGGAGAAGATACAACCTTTCCGGGATCGAATGATCCATGTGATTGAGGGCTATCATAATACTTTTGGAAAGGCTGACAACGCTGAGACTGTATGTCTTTTGTCCAAACTTTCTGACGCAAAGAATCATATCAGTGTGAAGATTGATATGGAAGAGATAGATGTGACAGCAGCGGAGAGTAAGGCGACCTACGACGAGATCCGCGAGTGGGTACAGGACAACTACGGATTCCACGTCACAAATCTGAGTATTGCCCAGGTAAAACGAAAGCATGGGATTATCGAACGGGAGAATTATAACAAGCCGAAGTCGGAAGACAGCAGACAACTCGGGTGTCCGGAGGAGAAGATCATAGCAATTGAAGAAGCTATGAGATGTTTTCAGATGATATAGATCTATGCCTTAAAATACACTGACCAGGAAGAGGGGAACTCTGCCTGGTCAGTGTTTATGAACGATTGCTGTTTGCTGATAAAATGAGTTTCGTTAATCCATTTTTTCAATCAAATACCCATATGCAAATGGAGCATGATCTTCTTCCTCAGCAGTGAGAAAGCGTGTAAGATTATCCCATTGTAGTTCATCGTCAGGACCAACTGGTATGTATATTTTTCCGGTATTCAATTTATAACGATGAGTCTCTGAATTCCCATCCTTAAATATAACTTCAACAGTAAGAATAGCCCCATTTACCTGATCTACATCTTCCCAGTAACCATTCTTTGGATCGTCGCTTGTGCTCTGTAATTTCTTAGGGACTGACATTCCAAAACTCATTTGATCATTATAATCTCCTTCATAGGATTGACCCACAATTATAGAGTGCTCATAGTATTCTACATGACCGTCAGTTTCAGGATCGCCTTTATAGATTGGCTCATATAACTCATGATTATTCGCTATGGCTTTTTCTGCGGTCCCGAAATCAGGATCTTCGCGGCGAGTTGGAACAGTTGTATAAAGATTGCACTTATCTGTGGTCAATTTCACCTTATCTATGTTTTGACCGGATATTGTAAATCTTCCCTCTAAAAAGTCGGGAGTTCCGTAGGCGGCTTCAACTAGCCTAAGTCCTATTACATCCCCTGACTTTGTTCCTTCAGGCAATTCTGCAGCATATGCGGTGATGGCAAATAGATTAGTACTTGTTGTGTCATGTTCAGGTGCTGCAACTAACGCAGTACCATCGCTTTTTTGTGAGCCCTTGTGGAGATAACTTCCCGCTACAATGATGGATAATACTGCACACGCTGTAAGTCCGCTTGCTATTATTCTTTTAATGTTCATTTTTTTGATCACAGCCTTTCTCCGAATTTGAATCTCTGAATTATCAATATCTGGAGCAAGGGCCTGCTTTAAGATTTGATCCAATGTTTCATCTGTCATATCCTATTGCCTCCAGTTCTTTTTTCAATATGCGTTTGGCGTTATACATGCGACTTTTAACAGTGCCTATGGGAATTTGCAGTATTTCAGATATTTCCTAAAAAGTCATGTTCGAAGAGTAGTACAGGTAAATAGGAAGCCTGTATCCTTCCGGCAACCTCGAAACTACCGTCTGGATAGTTTTCTTTTCTTCTTCCTGGAGAAAAATTCTTTCTGGTGATATAACTGCATTATCTGCGTAAGAAGAAGCACCTGCCTCCCTCACATGATCGATACTGTCCATTGGCATCAGGCGATCTCTGTTTGCATATTTTTTCTTTTTGTTTTTCCAAAGCAATATTGATATGGATAAGGCATAGCTTTTTACATTCTGTTGGGAATCCAATCGGGATAGTTTCTCCAACAGCTTGAGCATGGTGTCCTGGTACAACTCATCTCCGGATTCTTTGGCGCCGCAAGTCATTCGGCAGAATCTGAGTATGTCCTTTCCGTAGTCCAGGACAAATTGCTCGAACTCGTTATTATTCATCGCAAGTTATCCTTTTCCTGTTTTCCATATAGTCGACTATAAGGTTTTTGCCCTTACACATGTATATTGTCGTAACTTTACAAATGGTTCACGCTTCTTTGAAATAGTCTCTTTGAAGTGTCGGCAGATTTCAAATAACAGTTATATCTGAATAAGTGATACTATAACATTTGGAAGAATCCAAAGAAACCGGCGGTTTCGTGGCAGGGGATTCCAAAGGCGGACAGAGTCCCTTTTGGCACACGACTTTGCTGGCAAAGTCTAGTGTGTTATACCTTTATGAAGCAGACCGAATACGGAAATCTGGTGTCGCGCGCGCACCGCGAGGCGCAAGCGCCACACGCACCGCGCACGGAAATGGAGAATGCCCCTTTGAAGCGCGATCTGTTTCCGTATTTTTCTTTGCGAAAGATTGCTCCCGCGGAGAGAGAATCCTGAGCAAAGAAAAGGTACAGGCGATGTGACAATCGTCACAGAACCTGTACCGTCACGGGCTGCGGAATAGAGGTATATCAAAAAAAATGAATTGGCTCAATACCACCATGGAAGCTCCAGGCGGACATTATCGAGAGCAGTTCTTTCTGTGCTTTTCGCGCGGCTCAGACTTAGATGAAAATGGGCTGCGGTTTCTGTCTGGTCATGCGGCAGATCATCCATAAAACCATAGCGATAATGAAGATATGTTCGTTCGCGTTCGGTGATCATTTGCAGAGCATCTCTGACTTCTGTGATGGTCTCTTTTTTGATGAACAGCTGCTCAGGATTTTTTGAAAAGTCATCAGGAATGATCTCCGCGTAAGTTACATTATTCTCCGGGTCAGTGCCTGGTGCCGGAGCATCCAGACTTAAAATCCTGCCGGAAGGAGGAAGGGCGGAAATACATTTCCGGACGTAGTCGTAGATTGCATTTTCCGCAACTGCCGAAGCATAGGTTTGAAAAAGATTGCCGGATTCCGGATCAAAAGATTCTATTGCCCGCATGGATCCGATGAGTGCCTCCTGGATCAGATCATCCCTTTCGAGCATAAGACCCGGATAACGCTCTTTGATTTGTGCCGCAGTAAGCTGAATGGACGGCAATATGTTTTCGACCAAAGTTGTTTCTGCACTGTGATCTCCTTCCTGAGCGAGCGAACATAATTGCTCATTCGTCATGTGCCTGATCCTTCATTTCTTCTAAAACTTTTGTATATGCCGAACCGAGATCTTGCAAAGTATCCTCAGAAATACCTGTTACAGAAATCGTCTTTATAACAGCAGCAGTAAGATCCTCTGCGGTCAGATTTCTGAGATCCGAAGAATTCTGTCCTTTGAAAAGTTCTTTGCGCAACTTCTGCATTACTTCTGCGGATGCTGCCTTACTGTCCGTAACGATAGTTTCTCCCTGAGCCTTGATATCTCTGACGATTAGCATAAAAACATTTTGAATAGCGGTTGTATCTGCATTTATTATCGGAGTGTGTATGGCACTGATATCCTGCGCGGCTTGTCTGGCAGACTCAGCACTATCAGGAACATTTTCAGCCTGATCCAAAAGCAAAGAACTCAGGAAAGAGAGCTGTTGGTTCATGGCGGCAATTCCGGTTTTTACAACTTCGTTCTGGTAGCGGGCCAGCAAAGCGGTAAGCTGTGGAAAGCGCGGGTTTTCAAGAAGCAGGTTCAGAATACGTGCATCAATCTTGCCGGTATATAAAAGTTTGGCCGATTCAGCCGACAGTCCCAGCTCTTCAATATCGTAATTCTTCCGGTCCGGGATATTTGTTTCTCCGAGAATAAAGTCCGTGGAGACATTGAAATACTTTGCGATTTTGATGATGTATCCGTCGCCAATCATCTCTGTCTGTCCCTTCAGATACCGGCTGAACGCGCTTTCAGAAAGGCTGATGATCCCGGCAAGCTCGGCCTGTGTAATGCCACTGTCTTTTATTAAGTCCTGGATTCGCTGCCGTGTATCGCTGGGGAGCCAGGTCCTGGTCATAGAGCATTCCCCTCCTTATGTGGTGCTGCTTATTCCCGCGAGCAACGAGCCATGCGGACAAGCTTGCTTGTCCATATGGCGACTGCCGCGAGGGTCAAATACCCCGCAGTTTGCTATGGGGGATTTGACTTCAGAATAACCGATTGTCTTTCATAAACGGAGCGATGTTGCAGTGCTTTATGCCGCTCCTGTGTTGAATGAGATCGTTCCTTGTCAGCAGATACTTGGGATAATTATCGCGGATGCTTTCAAGAGGACGATACTCGCGCTCCTCCGTATCGAGGCTGTTCATAATCGTCATAGCCACCTGTACATAGGCATAATCCCTATTGTTTTGTCCCAGGATAAAGTCACATTCCAGTTTTCCGATCCGGCCGACACTGACATCATAACCTTTTGATCTGGCGTAGATGTAAACGATGTTCTCTAAAGCAGGACCGTAGTTGATACGTTTATCCGTGTTAAAGGCGAAATAGAATCCCAAATCTGCCAGATAATACTTCTGCTCGCCGGAAATGGATTTTTTGGATTTCAGATCAAAACGATAACAGGGATAGATAATCTTGGCCTCTTCCAGAATCCTTATATATCGATGTAAGGTTTCTCTTTTGATTGGACATCCATTTTTATGCAGCTCTTCCAGAATGTTTGTCAGACTCATGGTGGCACCGTAGTTGTTGATAATATATCTCTGTACAGTTTCGAAGACAGATACCTTGCGGATCTTTACCCTATTCTTAATGTCTTTCTTAAAAATCTCATTGATAACACCCTGGATATAAGCGTGTTTATCAGCTCCTTCATATTGTAATGCCTTCGGGAAACCTCCTTCAGAAATATAGTTATCAAATTCGGCGGTCAGGTCACTCTGTATTGTTTTTCCAAGAAACTCCTTCATTCCAAGGTATTCTTCAAAGCTCAGCGTATACAGCTCAAATTCAAGATAGCGGCCGGTCAGTTTCGTGGCGAGCTCTCCACTGAGGAGATAAGAATTAGAACCGGTGATAAAAATACTATATTCATCTTCTTCCCGAAAGCCATTGATAACCTCTTCAAAATCTTTGACATTCTGAACCTCGTCGATGAACAGATACTTTGTCCCTGCCGCAATAGATTTTTCCTCAATAAGTGCATCCAGCTGATCTGGTGTTTTAATATTGCGGTATCCTCGCTTGTCCAAGTTCAGGTAAATGATGTTTTCAGAGGCGATCCCGGCTTCTGTGAGCTCCCCGGCTATCGTTTCCATAAGGCAGGATTTACCACATCGCCGAACGCCGGTGATCACTTTGATCATACCGGTATCGTGGTAAAAGCCACGGATTTGCTTCAGGTAATTATCTCTCTTATATAGTCTCATGAAAGTTCTCCTTTCCATGTCTAAACCTATCAATGCCATTATACTTTCTTGCTGCGTTAAAATCAAGTTAAAGGGGTTAATATTATAAATTCTATAAAATATACCCCTTTAAACCTCGAATTCAAAGTTGTCACCAATCGACGAAACACGTCCAACCTTAAATATAGTATATCCAGCCAGCTGTCCCAAAAAACGGACAATGGGTTGCGTTTTTGCAATTTCCTTTCGTGTTCACTCTTTTCAGTCCCGATAACGCCCAATTTTTCATTCGTCGTCATTTTCCTCCGTATAAGACATCAGGATAACAATCCAAATCTAATTCTAAGGAGGAACCAGAATATGAATCTATTTGAAACTGTAAAGGCAAGTGTGAGCGTACCTGCCGCGGCGAAAATGTACGGCTTACAGGCAAACCATCACGGAATGACAAAGTGTCCATTCCACGATGACCACCATCCCAGCATGAAGCTGAATGAAGATTACTTCTATTGCTTCGGTTGCGGCGCTACGGGAGATGTAGTTGACCTGGTGGCGAGACTCTTTGATCTGGGGCCCTATGAAGCAGCGAAGAAGCTGGCGGCGGACTTTGGGATCGATCCTGATAAGCCTCCGTCCGCAGCAGCACTTGCAAAACCAAAGCACCCGATGATCAGGGCGTTCCGAGATGACGAACGCTACTGTCAGCGGGTGCTTTGTGATTATCTGCATCTTCTGGAGGACTGGAAGGTACGGTATGCGCCTAAAAACATGGACGAAGGCTTTGATGACCGGTTTGTGGAAGCCTGCCAGATGCTCGATTACATCGAACATCTGGCAGATATCCTGACGGTCGGTGATCTGGAGCTGAGGACAGCGACCGTGAAGGGTCTGATGAAGGACGGAACAATCGGCGGACTGGAGGAAAAGGTTCGCCATGACCGCGAAAAGGAAAGGGGGACAACAGAATATGGCGAGAATGAATGCATTGCCGGCTGATGCACCGGCATGGGTCACAAAGGACAGGCAGATCAATGAACTGATCTATTGCTGCAGTTTTCTGTCTGCACATCCCATGAAATGTATTCACGGAAGGTTTTTTACGGTGGATGGTCAGGTGCCGGATGAGGGAGCATTAAAGCAACTCATCTTTGATGATATCAGCGAATGGAAGGAAACCGGCGTGGCAAAGAAGGTAGAGGATCTTCTGAAGACGATCCGCCTCATGGCGTATTCGGAGGATATTCCACTGCATTATGACCGGATCCATGTGGCAAACGGCACCTGGTTTCTGGATGGTGGTTTTACTGAAGACAAGGAATACTGCCGAAATCGGCTGACCGCCTCTTTCAATCCGGATGCAGGTACACCAGATGTATGGTTGAAATTTCTGTCGGAGCTGCTGGTTCCGGAGGATATCCTGACATTGCAGGAATACCTGGGATACTGCTTGCTTCCTACCACCAAAGCCCAGAAGATGCTGATGCTGATCGGGAAAGGCGGCGAAGGAAAATCCCGTATCGGCCTTGTCATGAGATCAATTCTCGGAATCAGTATGAATACCACCAGTATCCAGAAAGTCGAAAAGAGCGAATTCGCCCGGGCTGATCTCGAAGACCGGCTGCTGATGGTGGACGACGACATGGATATGAGTGCCCTGACCAAAACGAATTATATCAAATCGATCGTCACTTCAGAATGTCAGATGGATGTGGAAAGAAAGCATGAACAGAGCTATCAAACACTCCTGTACGTTCGGTTCCTATGCTTAGGAAATGGCGCTCTAACTGCGCTGCATGACCGTTCCGACGGCTTCTTCAGACGGCAGATCGTGATTACCACAAAGGACAGGCCAGACGAACGTGTCGATGATCCCTATCTGGTGGAAAAGATGGTTGCAGAAAAAGAGGGAATACTCCTGTGGTGCCTGGAAGGACTGAAGAGGCTTGTCGCCAATGACTACCGCTTCACCATCAGCGAGCGGTCGAAGGAGAATATTGCCGACATTGTGAAGGATGCCAACAACATTCCGGCGTTTTTGACTTCCGAAGGATATCTTACCTTCCATGAGGACAGCAAGGCTGCCACCAGTGATCTGTACGTGGCGTACAAGGAATGGTGTGAGGACAATGCGGAGAACGCCCTGTCCATGAAGAGCTTTGCAAACTACCTTTCCCAGTATTCCGGGACTTACCACCTGATACCGGATAACAACATATATCGGGGAAAAGGAAAACGATGCCGGGGATACCGTGGCGTTGAGATTATTGACGATGACAATCCGTTTTTATAAAACCAGGCAAAAACTGTGTACATGCGTACAAGCGTACGGCATTTTCATCGGCCGGTGGATGTACGCATGTACGTACGAACGCAAAGAATCGGAGACTTTATTACGCGGGAAGCCGCAGGGAGGACAATATGGCAGCACAATACGCGATTATGAGATTTGCAAAATATAAAGGGCCGGAGATCAGCGGTATCGAGGCCCATAATGAGAGAACAAAAGAGAAATATGCCAGCAACCCGGATATAGACACCAGCCGGACTCATCTGAACTTTCATCTGGTCGATCCTCCGGGAAAGTACCGGGCCGAAGCAGAGCGTCAGATTGCTGAGGCGGGGTGCAGGACACGAACAGACAGCGTAAGACTTGTGGAGATGCTGGTGACGGCAAGCCCGGAGTTCTTTAAGGAGAAGAAGAGGGAGGAGATCCGGACCTTCTTCCAGACAGCTTTGGACTTTATCAAACAAAAACAGAATCAGAATACAATTATTTCTGCCGTGGTGCATATGGACGAGAAAACGCCTCATATGCACCTTTCTTTTGTCCCACTGACGGAGGACGGAAGGCTCTGTGCTAAAGAGATCATCGGAAACAAAAAGAAGCTGACCCAGTGGCAGGATGCCTTCTGGGAGCAGATGGTCCGTAAGTTTCCGGATCTGGAACGCGGGATGACCGCAAGCGAGACCGGACGCGATCACATCCCGCCACGGGTGTTCAAAGAAATGACGAGGCTGAACAAACAACGTGAGAAGCTGGACAAGATGCTTTCGCAGGTCGGCATGTTCAACGCCAAATCCAAGGCGGAAGAAATCAGTAAGTTCCTGGAGAAATATATCCCAAGCGTAGAAAAGATGAGCACGCAGCTGCGGCAGTACAGGACTACTTTTGAGAATTTCAGAGAAGATTATGGAGCCCTTGTCCGGGAAAATGAAACTCTCCTTGAAGAATTGAATGAAAGCCGGCAGCAAAGCGTGCTGAAGAGAATGGTGGATCTGCAGCTCCAGCGCGACTATGAGAAAGCGGTCGCTACACTTGAGAGGATCCCGCCGGAGATACTGGAGGTTTATGCGGGTCGTCAGCACAGACACAGAGAAAGGAGTCAGAGGAGGAACAGAGATGCCCTGGAATGATGAGTGGAACGGACTGGCGGACTTTCTCGCAAATATGATAGAGAAATATGCCGGCGAGATCGATCTTGACGCACTGCCAGATCCGGAAGATTATTACAAGATGAAACGAATCAAAGAAATGTATCGAAAGTATATGCGGATGAGTACGCAGGCACGTAAGGCAGCATAAGTATAGGCCGGGTTTAAGAGAAAAAGGGTCATCATTTCAGGCAAGCTGAATGATGACCCGGTACATGACTAGAAAAGAATTAAGTCAACCAGTGCGTGGCATATGCCTTAAGGAATGAATCTACAGCGGCATAGAAAACATCTTTTTTGATTCTGGCGCCGCCAAGCTGGTTCTGGAACTTGATGTCATCTCCAGTATCTTCATTGTTCCAGGAGATCTCAACGTTATCGCCGGCAAGTTGGAAATATACATCTGCGAGAATTGCCCCAGAAGAGGAGGGATGCCACCTGTGACGGAGATTCCATTCGTCTAACTTGTCATAATAGGCATCAAATTCGTCTTCGTCATCAGTGTCGAAGTCACGAGCCGAGATGTCTTTCATTGCTGCAAATTCCCCGTCTGCCTCGACAGGATAGGGATCTTCAGCCATATGGTCGATGAAATTACGAAGCCATTCAGCCAGTTCGTCAAGATTCCACCGAGTCGTCAGAGAAACACCATTTCGATCAAATGCAAGAATATTGATCCCATTTACGTTCATTGAAAGCTCTGTCTCATGTGTATCATCAAAGAAGCTGTAGGAAATAGAAAAATCCTCACTGCTTGAGATAGTGTATGTATTCATCATCGTTTTCCTTTCCGAATCTTATTATATTCCGCTCTGGATATTTTCCCATCCCTCAGCATGGCCTTCAATACAGACGCAGGTATATCTCGTGGCGAGTCAACCTTATAAGAATGGTATTCATTGCCAGGCGTGTTGGCCGGTTGGAATTTTACAATAGTCCCGTCGCTTGTGATATTATACCATTGCTTTCCGTCTTTATACCCTGTTTCAAGAAGCTGTTGGCCCTCTTGTGGTGTTTTGATCGGATCTTCACTGCCCCAACCTCCAGGCCCATGCTTGGGCGATGGGGCATATTTGGGAGGAACATCTATTGATTCATTTGCTGCAGCCTGGGCAGGATAGGATTGTTCCTCTAAAGTTGTTTGAGCTCCACCAGCACCATGTCCGAGTGAAGAGTCGTTAGTTGATGCCATTGCGGTCACCTCCTAACAGACGATTCCGGGACTGGAGCATATTGTCGGGTATCTGTATTTCTATACCGGCATCAATAGCATACTGGAAATAGCCATGTACCTTACCAATATCCGGGGAGGCCGAATATACGATAATTGATCGGAGATGTTGCAGGTGGTCGACAGTATACCGAATCGCATTGATAAATATTTGAAGCTGTTGCGGATCGCCCATAGGGCCTTTGGCATTAAACGCCACAACCTCGCAGTCCTGCATTCCATCCAGCATATATTTTATGCTTGATTCGTCGGCGCAGGAAACCAACGGAATTACAACTGCCTGCAGATTCATTGCCAGCCATATTGCAACTATTCTGGAACGAAACTGGCGATGGTAGTTCTCAGCTTCTGGAATGTCACCGCATTTCGAGTAATCAGGGGCAATAAAATATCTTACACCCTGGAATCGTTCCAGATAGAACTCCTGAAGCTCTTCAACGCCGTAGTAAATGGCATTCCACAGTCCATATAATCCATCAAAGATTACGTCGTATTCAAAGAACGAAAGAGCCGTGGCTGGTGAATGAAAGTATGTACAAGGCTGGCTGTATGTCGCAAGGTAGTCAATTTGAGGGATCACCTTACAGCGAATATACGGCATATCCAGATCGCCGTATTTGGGGGTCAGGTTGGTATAATCCAAAAACCCCAGATTAAGCAGTTTTTTTAAATTTTTCTTCCTTCGCATAGAAGTACCTCCGGATATAAAGTTTTAAAGCGTTCATTTTCCATTCCTCCTTATTAGGTGAAAAAGAATTGTGCTGAGAGCTGAAAACAGTGCTCAGATTCGGAAATGCTTTGACTTTTTCTCCGAAGGCCTCTATAATAGAATAGCGACATTCGAATGGAGACATTCGGAGAAACGACGTCCTGTTGGTCACTGCAATGATCAGCAGGATGTTTTTTTGTTAGACACAATCAATAGAACCACCACCTTTCATACTCGGACGGTTTTATGCTGCCCATTTATAATACTTCACCTTGTCTGAGTAATCGGACCATTCCAATAAGCCGTCTTTTTGCAACCGCCCCAAAATTATGAAAGGCTGAACCTGTACCGACTTAGCAAAAGCCTCGATAGCGGACCATACCGTGCAATTGCTGTCGCGAAGAAACTGACGGTATTCTTCAGGATCAATAAGGATATTGCTTGCGAAATCATCAGCTTTTGATTCCATGTCGCTTTGAACAGAATCAAAATCGACAAATCTTGTAGTATAATCGCCATTTAGAATATGAGCGATTTCGTGAAACAGGGTAAACCAAAATCTATCTGCACGCTGACCTCTGATCGTTAAACAGAGGATGAGCCTGTGATCAGTCGTTTCTTTGATAAATCCCTGGACCGGAGCTCCTCGGAAGTTCCGTACAACCTGAAAGGCAATGCCGCATTCAGCAAGAAGGCATTGTAAGGAATGGACTCCATCATTGATCTTGCCAAACATCATTTTTTTGATGTCCTGAAGACGATCCTGAAGAAGCTGTTTATTCAGACTTGATTCAATATGAATTTGTTCTGTCTCCTTTTCGCATAGGCGCTGCCATGCAAAGAGGACAAAAGGATCTACGCGCACATTGGAAGAAAGCTGAGCCCTATAGGCAGCATTGTAGGTGATCTTTGGAATGTACAGAAGATCACTCACATTCAGTAGTTCTCTAAGCTGCATGACCTTAGAAGCATCGCCACAGTCGTTGTGCATGTAGCCGCGTTCGATAAAATAGGCCAAAATGTCATGGAGAGGTTTTAATATTTCGATCTCTTCGGGAGAGATAGAGTTCTCCTCTTTGATCCTGGTCTGTTCTTCATCATATTCTGCCTGGATCTGAAGCCAAAAGGCAGTTTTTTCGAATACATATCCTAACTTTCTGGCAAATGCTGCTGAGATTCCACGTTCGCCGTTAATAACAGTGCTGATGTGCTTTTCCGACACATTAATGCGTTGTGCCAGCTCTCTCCGGGACATTCCGGATTCATTCAATTTTTGTTCAAGTACTGTACCTGGATTCATCATAGCCATCACCTCAAAACGTTTATACCACAAAGAACAGATTTCGTCAAGAACTGTCGTTACCGAAAAGGTAACGACAACATGCGATTTTGTATTACCTATAATACTGGCTGGATGCCATAACGGTGTTAAGGCAATCTTCTTAGCTTATGCTGCATTTGATAGTACTGTAGAATCGGGATCATCCTTCTTCTGTATTGAAATCTGTGCGTATTAATGATAAGATAATCGTGTAAATAGAGTCCAAACTTATAAGGGGCCATTGATGGAAAAGAAGAAAACCAAGGTTTATATTTATACCCGCGTCTCGACTGCGATGCAGATCGATGGCTATTCTCTGGATGCCCAGCGTACCCGTATGCGGGCTTTTGCGGAATTCAATGATTACGAGGTCGTCGGGGAATATGAAGATGCCGGCAAATCCGGAAAGTCCATAGAGGGCCGCGACGAGTTCAACCGTATGATGGAGGACATTAAGACCGGCAAGGATGATGTTTCTTTTGTCTTGGTCTTTAAGTTGTCGCGTTTCGGGCGGAATGCGGCTGATGTCCTTTCTACCCTCCAGACCATGCAGGATTTCGGCGTGAATCTGATCTGTGTGGAAGATAGCATTGATTCCTCAAAGGATGCCGGAAAGCTGATGATCTCTGTCCTGTCGGCAGTGGCGGAGATTGAACGCGAGAATATCCGTGTCCAAACCATGGAAGGCCGGATCCAGAAAGCCAGGGACGGCAAATGGAACGGAGGTTTTCCCCCTTACGGGTACAGCCTGAAAGGTGGCGTGCTGGAGATTAACGAGGAAGAGGCTCCGGCAATCCGTACTATTTTTGAACAATGGGTTACTACAGACATCGGCACTAATGGTCTTGCCAAATATCTGGAAAATCACGGAATTCATAAAATCGCGCGGCATAACGGCAAGAATCCGCTGTTTGATTCCGCATTAATCCGCCGGATCATCAAGAATCCTGTGTACTGCGGGAAGATCGCTTATGGGCGCCGTAAAACGGAGAAGGTGCATGGTACCCGTAATGAGTACAGGCTGGTCGAACAGGATGACTACCTGGTTGTGGACGGCCTGCATGAGGGCATCGTTTCGGAAGAACTGTGGAACCAGGCCCAAGTCAAGATGCTCGCCCAGGCAAAGAAATATGAGCATGTCAACAAGGCGAAGGATACGAAAACGCATCTTCTTTCAGGCCTTGTAAAATGCCCTGTATGCGGGGCTGGCATGTATGGCAATAAAAGCATTAAACACCGGAAGGACGGGTCCAAATATAAGGACTTTTATTATTACGGCTGCAAGCACAGGACCATGACCCGCGGTCATAAATGCGATTATAAAAAACAGATTCAGGAAGAGGTCCTGGATGCTTCTGTTGTAGAGATCATCACGAAGTTGGTCTCGAATCCGCGCTTTGCCTCGCTCATGCAGGAAAAGATCAATATGAAGGTGGATACCACGGCCATTGACCAGGAGATCAAAGCCCTGGAGAAGCAGCTGAAGCAGTCTTATGCTACGAAGCGAAAGACTCTGGAAGAGATTGAACAACTGGATCCGGATGATCGTCACTATAACCGCCGCAAGGCCGATCTGGATGACCGTCTGTACCGGATGTACGATAAGATTGATGACCAGGAGCAAAGTCTCATAGAGGCCAGGGCTAAGAAGCAGTCCATCGAATCCGAAAAGGTCACCGGAGACAATATTTATAAGATTCTGATCTACTTCGACAAGTTTTATAAGCTGATGAACGAAGAAGAGCAACGGAAGCTGATGGAGACTCTTATTGAGGAGATTCAGATTTATGAAGAGCGGCAGCCGAGCGGACAATGGCTGAAGTCGATCACTTTCCGGCTTCCTATCATAGACAGGGATATGAGTATGCCAATCGGAAATAGTTTGGACAATGAATCACATGTCGAGACGGTATTATTGATGTCACGCATTCAGACCTGATCTCTGATAAAGCACAGAAATACGGGCCTTTTGGCACTTGGGCATCATCTCCGGATGGCGGATTTGGATCTGAAAATCGCTCCGACTAAACTGATCAACGGCTTGTACCGGAGGATTAAAATGGGCTATTGCACCTGGGCCGGGATGAACGAGGCCAACAGAATATATCACGATACCGAATGGGGCATCCCGGTGCATGACGACCGGCACATGTTTGAGCACCTGACGCTGGAATGTCTGCAGTGCGGCCTGAGCTGGGATCTGATGCTGAAGAAACGGGAAATCTTACGAGAGTGCTTCGATAACTTTGATTATGATAAGATTGCCGTCTATGGTGATGCCGACGTGGAACGGATCCTGAATACGGAGGGCATGATCCGCTCACCACGCAAGGTACAGGCCGTGATCAACAATGCCCGGTGCTATCAGAAAGTGCGGGAAGAGTTCTGCAGCTTTTGTGATTACATCTGGGGCTTCTCTGATGGTAAAACGATTCTATACAACGGACACGATGATGGCCCGATCCCGGTCAGTAATGGTCTTTCCGACAGGATCAGCAAAGACCTGAAGAAGCGCGGTTTCAAGTATGTAGGTGCAATCACGATTTATTCCCACCTGCAGGCCTGCGGGATCATTAACGACCATGACAAGGATTGTCCGTGTTATCACCGGATCAACAGCATGCATCCGACGGTAAAGAAGCGTCGGGATAAAGAGGTGAAATAGTGGAGCGGAAACAGTACGAATATAATGGGATCATTCGTGAAGTCCCTGATAACGGCGGAGCCTACGTCGTTTTCCCATGGGATATCCGGGAGGAGTTCGGAAAAGGCCGCGTAAAAGTACATGCCGAGTTCGACGGAATTCCCTACGACGGCAGCATTGTCAACATGGGTGTGAAGGATGAAGCCGGAGGGATTTGCTATGTGATCGGGCTTCTAAAATCGATCCGGAAGCAGCTGAATAAGGGGAACGGAGATGACGTACATGTTTTGATCCGTGAAAGGGAGTAAACGTGATGTGGATATGTCCAAAGTGCGGACGCAGTTTTAAGAAGCATATCGGGCTGTATCCCGGCCCGGAGGAGGCTGTTTTCGCCGCAATGCAGGCCGGCAGCGTTATCGGGTTTGCCCAGTGTCAGCTTCGACACGACTACGTAGAGGGCACCTCCACCAGTCCGGTGGGCTGTTTGGAGGGAATCTGTGTGGAAGAACAATTCCGCCGCCAAGGTGTCGCACAGGCACTGCTCGATGCCTGCGAAGAGTGGGCACGTTCAAAGGGCTGTATCGAATTTGCCAGCGACTGCGAGATTGATAATGCCGACAGCCTTAAATTCCATATGACGATGGGCTTTGAGGAAACCAACAGGAGCATCTGTTTCAAAAAGGAATTGTAGTTTTTTGAGGTGTTATGGAATGCTCAAAAAAAGATGAAATGTTCATTGAAGAAGTTAAATCTTGCAAAGAAAACTCTTTACAAAATAATTGGAAGAAAACATGTGAATATAGTGGAGCCAGGAATTATCAAAAAGGTCTTGCACCTCAGTTTCTTTAGTGGTAGCATGAACCGAGAATAAGCATTCCCTACCTTCAATGATGCAGAGTCATAAGGTGGAGTACAGGGAGATGCTTGTCTCAGGTGTAGTGAAAGCTGCACCTGAAAAGCCACCGAAGGTGACTGAGGTTCATGAGCATGCAGCGAAGCGGAATGCGAATGTCCGCTTTACTACGTCCAAATAAAAAAGAAAGAGCGATTAACGCATAGGTGAGGGAATGAGCATCAGATAATTTAGCTTGAGTGAACACGATTCGTAATGTCTATGCCGCAACAGCAGTTGTTTTGTGTACGCTTAAACTGGATTATCATGCATTTTCAGCCTGTCTCTATATATTTATTTATAGTAGGTCTATTTGTGTGAGTCTATTATGCGTATGCAGAATGGACTCATTTTTTCTTGCGGCGCAGATTTGCAGGAGGCAGTAAATGTTACAGATAAAAGATCTTACTATAACACATCTCAAGGATCTGAGAGTTATTCTCGATAAATTCAACATGGTATTAAATGATGGCGACAAAGCTGTGATCATAGGCGAAGAGGGGAATGGGAAGTCTACTCTTTTGAAGTGGATATACAATCCTGAACTTGCAGAAGAATATACTGAATGTACAGGGGAAAGAATCTCAAGCAGAGAAGTTATGGGCTATTTGCCACAGGAACTTCCATCTGCAGATAAATACAAGAGTTTATATGAATACTTTTCCGGATGTGAAGACTTCTTTAATAAGAATCCGAAAGAATTATCTGAGATGGCAGCAAAGTTTAATGTTCCAACGGATTTCTTTTACAGGGATCAGCTTATGGAAAGTCTTTCAGGTGGAGAAAAGATAAAAGCTCAGCTTATGAGAATCTTCATGGGAAATCCTACAGTTCTTTTACTGGATGAACCATCTAACGACATTGATCTCAGTACACTGGAGTTTTTGGAAAAACTAATAAAAGATTGGAAACGGATAGTTCTTTTCATATCTCATGATGAGACGCTGATTGAAAATACAGCTAATGTGATCATTCATATAGAGCAGATCATGCGAAAAACCAGGAGCCGATATACCATAGTCAGAGATGATTATAAGAACTATATTGCAAGAAGAGCAGAAAGCTTTGATAGACAGGAACAGCAGGCAGTTAATGACCGCAGGGAAAAGAAAAAACGTGATGAGAAATATGCAAGAGTATATAACAGGGTAGAGCATGCATTATCCAACGTTTCGAGACAATCCCCCAGCGAAGGAAAAAACCTGAAAGACAAGATGCATGTTGTAAAAGCTATGGGGAAGAGATTTGAAAAAGAAGATGAAAACATGACTAAGATGCCTGAGCAGGAGGAAGCTATTTTTTTCAAGCTTGGCAGCAGCGAAGCAGCAATGCCGGCAGGAAAGACTGTCGTTGAGTATTCTCTGGACGAACTTAAAACACCTGACGGAAGTAAGACCCTTGCACGTAATATTTTTCTCAGGGTAAGAGGTCCGGAAAAAATCTGCATTGCAGGAATAAACGGAGCAGGCAAAACAACGCTCCTTAAGCAGATAGCACAGGAGCTTCTTTCAAGAACTGACATAAAAGCTCAGTATATGCCGCAGAACTATGAAGAACTGCTTGATCTGGAAGCAACTCCTGTAGAATTTCTTGACAATACAGGTGATAAGGCTGTGCGAACACGTATCAGGACTTATCTGGGCTCTATGAAATATACCGCTGATGAGATGGAACACCCAATCAGGGAATTATCCGGTGGGCAAAAGGCAAAAGTATTATTGCTTAAGATGAGCCTGTCTGATGCCAATGTTCTTATACTTGACGAGCCTACGAGAAATTTTTCTCCTCTCTCAGGACCTGTGATCAGAAAGATGATTGCTTCTTTCCCTGGCGCAGTGATCAGCATTTCTCATGACAGAAAGTACATCGAAGAAGTCTGTTCAAAGGTATATACCTTAAGGGAAAACGGACTGGAATAATCCCTCTGTAAGAGACTGGGAAGTTTTGTTTAAAAAGGCTTGGGAATGGTTCATTCACAATTGGAAATGAATGGAAAGTGGATTGAATTTTTAACAAAACTCAAAAGTGTGCAAAGAATAGCAAAGGAGATATTGTGATATATGGATTGGAAAAAAATAAAAAAGATTGATGCACATGTACATATTCTTCCGCCTGAAATACTGAAATTGTACAGAGAAGGAGAACCGGATTGTCCGTGGGCGCATGCTGATCCGGATGAATATGCAGGCGTAATGGAAAAATATAATGTTGAGAAAACAGTGATTGTTCCTAATAATGATGGAAGAATGTATTATCCGAAGGCTGATGATACTAACAGGTGGTTGGGAGAATTACAGAAGAAATATCCCGATCTGTTTTTTGCCTTTGCGGATGTTCGGAAAGAAGGCAGTTATTTTATGGAGGATTCTCCCTATGTACTTGAGGATGCAATTAATGAATATGGTCTTGCAGGATTAAAAATACATCCGAACAATCTTCAGCTTGATGCTGACAGCCTGGAAATGGTTCCGCTTCTCCGAAAAGCGGCAGAATTGAAAGTACCCGTTATGATACATTCTAATCCGTGCAAGGTTGGTTTTCATGATAACTGTGCACCGGATAAGATCAATAAAATGATGCAGGTATTTCCTGATTTGACGATAATAACAGCGCATATGGGCGGCATGAAATGGCAGGATGCAATTACTGGGTGTGGATATGTTGATATTTCAGCAGTTTTGCCTGAATTTGTAAATCTGTATGGAATTGAGCAGACTAACCGTATCCTCCGTGGATTTGGCACAGACAGGTTGATATTTGCTACAGATTATCCGGATGTATGGTTTACAGAAACGGAAAGTATTTATGAGACTTATTGTGATATTTTGAATCAGATGGATTTTTCTGAGGAAGAGGCTTACAAAATCGCATATGGTAATATCGAAAAGATTCTTGGAAAGCATTTTAACAGCAACTAACAGTGTCAGGTTTGATTAGTTAAACAACATAATAAAGGTGAGGTTATGCTCAGATTAGAACAGGTAAACGGTAAGAATGTATGGGACATCCTGAAGCTGACCGTTGAAGAGGATCAGAAGAACTTTGTGGCAAATAATGATATCAGTATCATTGAAGCCTATACAGCGATCACCGCTAATGGGTACGCATTCCCGTTCGGTATTTATGAGAATGAAACTCCCGTCGGTTTTTTGATGATAGGTTTCGATATCGATGATTATTGGGATGATGCACCTGCAATCGCAAAAGGAAACTATAATCTCTGGCGTTTGATGATTGATAAGGCCTGCCAAAGAAGAGGATTCGGGAAAGAGGCTGTTCAGCTGGCTTTGGATTTCATTAAATCTTTTCCTTGCGGCAAAGCGGAATATTGCTGGTTATCTTACGAACCTGAGAATGAGGCAGCCCGGCAGTTGTATCGTTCATTCGGGTTCTCTGAGACCGGAGAAGCAGACGGAGATGAGCTTATTGCTGTACTGAGGCTGCCGGGATGATTGCACCTGATAATTATCCCTTATACTAGTAATACATCGACATTTTAAAATTATATAGGAAAGACTGTTTTTGGGGGAATCGAAAATACCATGTTTTTCGATTCCCTCTTGATTTCCTGGGAGTTTTGAGTATACTGAAGTTAGATGCGGCTAACCTCGGCTTTTGGCTTGTTTCTAAGGAAAACAGATTTCCGATAAAGATTTATTTTCTTTTTTCAGGTAACGGTTAGCCTTAGTTTACAGCAGCCGGAGTGCTTTGTCTGTCTGGAGATGGGCACCTGTCACATGGTGGTCAGCATCCTCTGCGGCGTTGTTGGAATACTCCTGTACTACATGGGTTTTCATCGCATATGCGGTCTGCTGAGCGTATCAAGGAAGGCGGACGGATGAAGAAAAAGACATGGGATCTGTACGCGCCGATCTACACGCTGGCAAGCGGCGGCCCGTACTGCGATTGCGGATATAAGAAACTGAGGAGATAACTGTCATGATTAAAACGACACTTGATATTGAAGGCATGATGTGCGGAATGTGCGAAGCGCATGTCTGCGACACCATCAGGAAAGCCATTCCTGCAGCCAAAAAGGTCTCTGCTTCCCGGAGTAAAGGAGAAGCCTCTTTTCTGACAGAAGATGCGGTGGATGTGGAACAGCTGAAAGCGGCAATAGACTCGACGGGCTATACCTGTCTGGGCGTGGACTCGGCCCCCTATGAGAAGAGGGGACTGTTCGGCAGAAAATGAAGACCGTTATCACGGGGCTTCTGATCCCCTTTATCGGAACCTCGGCCGGAGCTGCCTGCGTATTCTTCCTGAAAAAAGACTTGAGACCAGGGGTACAGCGGGCCCTGACGGGTTTCGCGGCGGGCGTTATGGTAGCAGCTTCCATCTGGAGCCTGATCGTCCCTGCCATCGAGCAGTCATCCTCTATGGGGCAGCTTGCCTTTCTCCCGGCTTTCATCGGATTCTGGCTGGGCATTCTGTTCCTGCTTCTGTTGGACCATGTCATTCCGCATCTGCACAGAAGCATCGACCAGGTGGAAGGACCGAAAAGCAGGCTTCCGAGGACAGCAATGATGGTCCTTGCTGTGACCCTGCACAACATACCGGAAGGCATGGCGGTGGGTGTTGTTTATGCAGGGCTGCTCGGCGGCTCAGGGAACATCACGACGGGCGGCGCGCTTGCTTTGGCGCTTGGCATTGCCATCCAGAACTTCCCGGAGGGGGCGATCATCTCCATGCCGCTGTACGCAGAGGGCAAGAGCAAGCCGAGGTCCTTTTGGCTGGGCGTTCTCTCCGGCGCGGTGGAACCGGCCTTCGGAGCGCTGACAATGATCGTGGCGGGGCTGGCAGTCCCGGCAATGCCCTATCTTCTGTCCCTCGCAGCCGGGGCCATGCTGTATGTGGTCGTGGAGGAACTGATCCCGGAGATGTCCGCGGGGGAGCATTCCAATATCGGCGTCGTGTCCTTTGCCATCGGGTTTTCACTGATGATGGCGCTGGACGTGGCTTTGGGATAAGGAGCCGGACTTATGAAATACCACATTGAGAAAAATACGGTGCAGGAGACCCTGGTCATCCCGCTTTTCGGGCGGCTTGTATGCTCCGAGCATTTTCCGGAGCT
Organism: Lachnospiraceae bacterium; assembly: GCA_017431345.1. Lineage (GTDB taxonomy): Bacteria > Bacillota > Clostridia > Lachnospirales > Lachnospiraceae > UBA3305. The sequence continues at coordinate 149,935 of JAFRLH010000065.1, forward strand.
GTTTTCCGATCCGGAGGCTAAAAGGATCTGCGACAGTCTGGACTATGATTTTGCAGAGAAGCGGAAGAAAATGGAATCTGCCGCAGGCCTGTTCGGTGCGCTGGAAGTGGCTCAGCGGCAGTACGACCTTCGCTGCGAAGTGGAAGCATATCTGAAAAATCATCCAAGAGCAGCTGTAGTCAATCTGGGCTGCGGCCTGGATGACACCTTTTCCAAAGTCGATAACGGACAGTGCAGAGGTTATAACATCGATCTTCCGGATGTGATTCAGGTGAGAAATGATCTTCTGCCCGCGGGCGAACGGGAGACAAATCTCGCCTGTGATCTGAATGATTTTTCATGGATGGATGCTATAGACACGGCGGACGGAGCGGTCTTTTTTGCCGCCGGCGTGTTCTATTACTTCAAAACCGAAGATGTCAGGCGATTGTTCTCGTGCATGGCCGAGCGCTTTCCTGGCGCGGTGCTGGCTTTCGACTCCTGCAACGAACGAGGCGCGAAGCTGATGCGGAAGACCTGGCTCAAAGAGGCGGGGATCACCGATGTGAGTGCATTCTTCTCTCTTGAAAATGAGAAGGATTTGGAGTCTTGGAGTGATCATTTCGCCGCTGTAACTGCAAAGAGCTACATGCGAGGCTACCGGGATATCTGCAAAGACGTTGGGATGTTCCACAGGCTGATGATCCATTTCTGCGACAGTCTGGTGAAAATGAAGATCGTGAAGATCATTTTCGGAGCGTGATGACATGACAAGAAAAGAACAGATTAAAAGCGCCTATAAGCTGACGGGCGGTCATGCCAGCTTCTACGACGGGATGATGACATATTCCACCCTTCCCGGCAAGGCGGTCTGCCGCCTGGTCTGGAATATGGACAGTGGGAAAAATCTCGAGTATCTCACACGGGCGCTCTCGGGCGTGCCAGAGGATTTCGCCGGGAAGCTGCTGGAGGTGCCGGTCGGAACGGGCGTGCTGACAATGCCGGTCTACAAAGAGTTGCCGGAGGCAGACATCACCTGTCTTGATTATTCGGCAGATATGATGGGAGTCGCGAAAAAACGAGCTGAAGCTGCCGGGATCAAAAACGTCGCTTTCCGGCAGGGCGATGTCGGCGCATTGCCCTTTGAAGACGAGCGCTTCGATATCGTACTGTCCCTCAACGGCTTTCATGCCTTCCCGGACAAGGAGTCCGCTTATCGGGAAACCTGCCGGGTGCTGAAGCCTGGCGGCACCTTCTGCGGCTGTTTTTACATTCGGGGCGGGTGCAAACGGACGGATTGGTTCGTCAGAAAGCTGTATGTTCCGAAGGGTTTCTTTACCCCGCCTTTTGAGACGGAGGACAGCCTGAGGGGACGTCTGGCAGGCATGTACGATGAAGTCAGCGTGTCTTCTGTGGAAGGGATGGGCTGCTTTTGCTGCAGAAAGTGAGACATAGAACATGCGTATTTTCTTTCCGGTCTTCTGAAGTGTCCCTGCGTTGGGAAGAGTCTGTATGGCAGCATAGTAAAGGCTCACAGCAAGGATACCGGTTTGAAATGAACGCTATTATGAAGAATCCGATATAAAGATCTTCGTTGAGAAATTGGAAAGCTGCTATTATAAGGGAACAAGCTCCTCTCTGCTGAAATGACGGCGAGGAGCTGCTTTTATGTTTATGCGGCAATACGCAAAAATCTAAAATAGGAATCGACTATCTGCCCGGATAATGGTATTTTAGAAATGCCGATATATACGCAAAAATCTAAAAAACCCGGGAGCGATAAATGGTAATATTATCTTTTGGAACAGGATATTTCTGAACAACAGTTGGACTGACAATCGGGATTTACAGGTGAATCATATGCGTGAATTGATCAATGATCCTTTTTATGAGTTGATAGGGACATACGACAGATGTATCATTGATTATTGTCTCATTGAAGACGATACGCCGAATCAGGGATACCGTTCTCATAAAGATGCGGTTCTGTTTGCGATGCTCAAAGTGATTGAACGGTATATTGATGAACAGTTAAAATCGGAGATCAACTATTGCAGAAAAGTCCAGGATGAACCGTTCCCATGGAATCTGGATATAGGAAAAGCACAAGCGCATCAGATAGATGCAGCAACATTACTCCATATTCCGGAAATATTACGGACCGACCGTATAGGCCAAAGATTCTATGACTGCGGCTTACCGGATCCTTTGAAGGGCGAACAGATTCCATATTGGTACGCTTTCTGGGAAACCCCGCATACCTCAGGATATGGACCGGATGAATTTCGCAAGATAAACTCCGTTTTGTTTCCGACGGGAACAGATGAACTTGAAATATATGAATGGACAACAGACTGGTCCAACTATTTTGAGGCTGGTCATGAATGGTGGGGGACTGCATGCTGGAGTGTATACGATAAGCGCATGAATAGATACATCGTAATCATGGCAGACGCAACAGACTGACAAATCCAGTTTGTCGATCTATTACTGGCAGTCATCCATATGGTAAAAAGATTGTAAATTTCAGACAAACCAAAATGGAAAGGTTGCAAGATGAAGAATAAGATCTATTATTTCACCGGAACAGGCAACAGTATGAGAGCAGCGAGAATCATCGCGGATCATCTTGGTGACACGGAGATTATCTCTATGCGCACGGAGCCAAAGAAAGAGTCAGCGCTGGACTGTGATGTGGTGGGATTCATTTTTCCTGTTTACCACTGGACGATGCCGGCTCATGCGGTCGCATATGTGGAATCTCTGGAGATAAATCCCAAGGCGTACGTCTTTGCCATCGCTATGCCGAGCTTTATATGCGGGATCGCATGCGAGACATTGGCAAACATACTCAGAAAGAAACATATCAGGCTCTCATACGGCAATCTGGTGTACAGTGTCGCGAACTATGCGATCGTCTACCCGCCTTTTCCGCCGGCAAAGATCAGAGTACCGGCAACAGAAAAGAAACTGAAGGCGATTGCCGGAGATATCAAAGCCCATGAACGGAGAGCATATCCGCGGGCGAGCAAATTCATCCGCCGCAGACGTAAAAAAGTGATGTCCCCATATCTTGCATTGCAGAAGTACGCAGATAATCCGTTCACGATCAGTAATGCATGTGTTTCCTGCGGCTTGTGCAGCAGAGTATGCCCCTGTTCTAACATCGAACTCGTGGAAGGAAAGCCAACATTCAGACATCACTGCGCAAATTGCATGGCCTGTGTTGTCAGCTGCCCGAAAAGAGCAATCGGATATGAAATCAAAGGGGAAGACAGAGCGCTTCTTAATGCGTCTTCTACCAGGACACCCCTTGTAAAGATCATGGGTCTGCCAAAAAACAGAAAGCTGTACAGGAATCCATATATTACTGCTGCTGATCTGACAAAGGACAGGGAGTTATTTAATGGATAAAGGAGAAATCCGGAATACCGGAGGAAAGGGTGATTTCTATGAAAAAAACTATGATTACAATCATCGGAACCGTTTTTTGCATTGCGGTAGTGCTTGCATTTGCTGCCTGCAGTGACTATGTATTTGCTGAGAGCAATTCTGAAACAACTGCTGCCCAGATCGATAAGATCAGTAATAGTGATACAGCAGGTGATACGAATGCCGCGGGGAAGACAGTTTACTTCGCAGCCCCTCTTTTTTCCCAGGCCGAAAGAGATTATAATCTGAAAATCACAAAAGTGCTGGAAGATCATGGATATCAGGTCTTCCTGCCGTAGCGTGACGGTTTTCTGGCTTCGGAGCTGGAAGGAAAGACCGAAGAAGAAAAAATGCAGATGATATTCCAGAAAGATTTAGAAGAAGTCATGAAGGCAGACATTCTCTTCATGATTCTGGACGGCCGGGTCCCTGATGAAGGCGCCTGTGTCGAACTTGGAATTGCCTACGCCAATGATAAAAGATGCTACGGTCTCAAGACTGATTCCAGATCTGTAGAAAAGGATCTTGACCTTAATCCAATGATCAGCGGGTGTTTTGTAAAGCTGTTTGAGAATATGGATGGCGACAAACTGATTGAAGAACTGGAACAGTATCTGGCTGATAACGAATTGTAAGTAAACAGTGAAGGAATATTCATAGGATTTTTCGTATAACAAGAAAATTGAATATTGACTAACGAACGAACGTTAGGTATAATGGGAGATGAAATGGAGCATGACTGTCATTTTGGAAAGAGGGCGATGAGCATAGTTAAGAGCAGCACACGGGAAGAAATACTGAAGGCGGCACTGGATCTGTTCGCTGTCAATGGATTCGAAGAAATATGTGATCAAGTTTTTTGAGATCTATCGGAAATAAATCCTTTTGAATGGATTATTATGGTGACCGGTCAGATCGTAAACGTCTGACCGGGTTTTTTTCAGATACTAGACTAACGAACGATAGGATGCTAACGGAGAGATCAACGATGAAAGAGAAAGTATTTCCAATCTCCATGGCAGTTTTATGGGGAATTGTATTTACAACAGCAATGCATAGCATGACACTGGGAATCTGCATGGGCCTGATGATGGGAATTGCATTCGGTCTGTTCGATTCCGATAAAAAGGACGAACAGGAATAAAGAGTATGAAAAATTTACAACGTATGGAGGAAATGACAATGAAAGAGCAGTTGATAAAGTGGATGCCTGTTATAGCGCTTGCCTGTTTTGCAGCAGCCGTATTTATGATCGCTGACGGATATTTCTGGCCCGGAATTGTATTTATTGGAGCCGGAACAAGTCTTTCATCTGCAACAGCTGTCTATAAAAAGAAAAAGGAAATCAACGATTTGAGGAAACGGTAATGAAAGACCTGGTACTGTATATCCATGGCAAAGGCGGCTGCGCCGGAGAGAGCGAACACTATAAGCATCTGTTCCCTGAATGTGAAGTCGTCGGTCTGGATTATCAGACCTTTACACCTTGGGAAACCGGGAAGGAAATCCGGGAGGCGGTCACGAAACTGAATGCTGAATATGACAGCATCACCCTGATCGCTAGCAGCATCGGTGCGTATTTCAGTATGTGCGCCGGGATTGACGATTTGATCTTTAGGGCGTATTTCATTTCTCCCGTTGTCGATATGGAGCAGCTGATTCGGATTATGATGCACTGGGCGAATGTGACGGAGGAGGAGTTGCGGAGTAAGGGCATAATCTCCACAGAATTTGGAGAAGACCTGTCGTGGAACTACCTGTGTTATGTGCGGGAACACCCTGTTTCATGGAGAGTCCAGACCGAGATCCTGTTCGGAAGTACGGACAAATTGACGGATTATGAAACGATCTCAGCTTTTGCAAAGGACCATCGCGCCAGGCTGACGGTCATGGACGGCGGAGAACACTGGTTCCATACGGATGAGCAGATGCGATTTCTGGATAACTGGATCATCAATGGAAGGAGCATACGATGAAGATACTATTTTTGAACGGCAGTGTGTGAACGTGGAAATGAAAGCAAGTCTGACCGTGTTCTTTGAAGAACCATTCTGGGTTGGTGTCTTTGAGCGGTTCAGGGATGGAAAGCTTTCCGTTTGCAAAGTAACCTTCGGAGCGGAGCCGAAGGATTATGATGTCCTGGATTTCGTCCTGCACCACTACTATGAACTGGTTTTCAGCCCGGCCATCGAAGCAGAAATCAGACAGACAGCTGACAATCCCAAAAGAAGAAGCCGGAATGCCAGAAAGCAGCTGGAGAACATCGGTATAGGGACGAAATCTCAGCAGGCGCTGCAAAGACAGCGGGAAGAAATGAAAACGGAGCGCAGGCAGATCAGCCGGGAGGAACGGGAGGCGGAAGCCCGGCGCCAATTTGAAAGGAAGCAGGCGAAGAAAAAGGAAAAGAGGCGCGGACATTGATGGCAAACACAATAACAGTTTTCAGAATAGCTGCCGGTATCGTTCTGCTTTTCTGTCCGGTGTTCTCCCCTGCTTTTTATGTGTTATACATAGCGGCCGGGTTGTCTGATATGCTTGACGGATTTGTGGCGAGGAAAACAAATACGGTCAGCAGGTTTGGGGCAAGGCTGGATACGATTGCAGACTTTGTGCTTGTGGTTGTATGCCTGATCAAACTGCTTCCGGTCCTGCGTATTCCTGCATGGCTTTATGGTTGGATCGGAATAATCGCTCTCATAAAAGCTGTCAATATCGTTTCGGGATTTGCCGTACAGAAGAAGTTTGTGGCTGTTCATTCGGTTATGAACAAAACGACAGGAGCGCTGCTGTTTCTGTTGCCGCTGACGATTCCCGTTCTCCCGCTGAAATACTCTGCGATTGTCGTGTGTGCGGCAGCAACATTCGCCGCAATTCAGGAAGGCCATTTCATCAGAACAGGAAGAGAATAACAGTTTTTGAGGATTGGGATGAAGCTTGGCATTCTTCTTTGCCGGGAGGAAGAAAAAAAGCGAAAGAAAGCCCTTGACTCTCACACAGTGGCAGGCATTATGATGGACACGAGCTCAAAAAAAGCAACAGGAGGTACCGCCATGCTGAAGATCGGAGAATTTTCAAAACTGTCCAGAGTCAGCGTCAGAATGCTCCGCCACTATGATGAGATCGGCCTTTTAAAACCGGCCGAGATCGATCGCTTCACGGATTATCGGTATTACAGAGA
>JAFRLH010000066.1 GCA_017431345.1 Lachnospiraceae bacterium
CCATGCCGATTTTGATTATTCTATTCATAGGTGACCTCCTTTTGTATGCGGTAATCCCTGTTACCATTGATCTTCGACAATCATCAGTATACAGGTAAATCCACGTTGCTACAAACGTGAGGTCACTTCATATTATCTAAATTTGTATAAGCGAAAAATCTCCTCATTCTTTCCTATACGCTCCTGAGAGAAAAGAACTGGACTTCCCATTCCGATGCGTACACAGATATATAAGATTAGATATATCGGAGAAAGAATTACAATCGCAATAAAAGACAACACTATATCTAAAAAGCGCTTAACAAACTTTTCGTACATTCCCTCTAACCTTTCAAATTTTTCTCCTTAATCGGCCCAAAACACACATTCAAAAGCTTCTGCATACGCTCTTCCGGATTGGCCTCCGCGAAAGGCCGCCAGGCCCTCTATAACCTCTTCAGACCTTGGATGAGGAAATGGTCTCATGACACCAGCATACGCCTTAAGAGCATCTATTTTCTTTTCCACCCCGTCTTTACCTATCTCAACATAATAATTTGCCCTAAAGGCATTAACCGATGTATTCAAATTCCATTCTGTTGACGAAAGAACCTCCATATATAATAGAGCCTTCAATTTAGGAACACCTTGCGTCCTCTGAAACAAACGGCATGCGGCATTTACTGCTCTACCCGTTTCTTGATGATCAATATTAGTGTCTGAGGGATGGTGTGTAATAATTGCATCAGCCTGCCAATCTGCAATACATGATTCAATAAATTGAACAAGTTCGAGATGTGGAACTGTATTCATCTTAATATTCGGGAAATCAGCGTGATATACCTTTTTGACGCCAAGAATGGACATTGCTTCGGATTCATCTTCGTTCAATGTTTCCGAGATATTTGCTCGCGCAGCAGCATGACCAGACATAATAGAGACTGCCACCTTGTCACCATCTTTTGCTAATTTATGAATTGTTGCCCCTGCGCCAAGGACTTCATCATCCGGATGGGCAACAACAACTAAATAGTTCATATTAGTATTCCTCCTGTAGATTGACTCTGATATAATCTCACTCTTTCTTCTGTCTTTTTTTCCGATCTATACTATTCTGTGTTTAGCTTACAGAAATCATCCTTAAATATCGCTATAGCCCATCGTCTTCTCTCAAAAAACTAATGAGCTATGCCTTTCCTCCTTATGAAATTCTCACTTAGAACTGTGGATTAATCCAAGAGTACCCATGAAGCTATTACAACCTAGTGGGACTCTGGAAATATCTAGTCCTATAGAAAATTTCAATTTCTGGAAAGGACAAAAGCCCTGGAAAATTCAAGGTTCTTCCTCGGTTATCCCTACTGTTTCACTATCCCCAGATTTTTGATTAAAAAGGTTTTATTTCTAAGGATAGTTTGAACATTTTTCCTGATTTGCGTTTTCGACATTGACGATATTAACACCGCAAGTTTTTGGACGAAGGTCCTTCGGTCGCAAGCTCCCTCAGGATGACAATCAAAGTACTTTTTCTGGGATCGGGATATTGCTTCCGTGCTCGCCGGCGGGGTGGTAAGTGCCTACCATCTTCTGCACATCTTCACGTATGTTTGCGTCATTCATATACGCTGCTTCCAAAAGCGGTTGTAAGTTGTGCAGGAATTCGTCTGAATCAAATTCGATCGGGTTTCCGATATGGATCAGGCTGTTTGCAGTACTCTGCATTCCTTCTTCTGCCATCAGCTTCTCTTCAAACAGCTTCTCACCTGGCCTTAATCCTGTATATTCGACCTTAATATCCACATCCGGTTTCAAGCCGGACAGCTTGATCAGGTTCCTGGCAAGCGTATCGATCTTCACCGGCTCTCCCATATCCAATACGAAGATCTCTCCACCCTTGGCATACGTTCCCGCCTGCAGCACCAGGCTGACAGCCTCCGGGATCGTCATAAAATAACGGATGATATCTGGATGAGTGACCGTCACAGGACCGCCTTCTGCAATCTGCTTCTTGAACAACGGAATCACACTTCCGTTGCTGCCCAATACATTTCCGAACCGGACCGCCACAAATTCTGTCTGCGCAGTGCGGTGTCCCAGACCGTCCTGCCCGGGCAGGGTGAAGACATACTGGCCGTTCTCGTCCACACGATATTGGCCGCCTTCTGCCAGCTTATATACACTGTCTTCATCTTCTTCCATGTGCACATGGAGTCTGGGCAGATCCTTTTCTTTGTTCTGCTTGATCTTTCGATCGAAGGTCTGCACGATCATCTCGCACATCCGCTTGCTGGCGCCCATGATATTTGTGGGATTGACAGCTTTGTCTGTGCTGATCAGGACAAAACGCTGTGTGCCGTACATCATGGCTGCATAGGCGACCTTGTATGTACCGAAAACATTGTTCTTGATCGCTTCCTGCGGGCTTGTCTCCATCAACGGGACATGCTTGTGCGCTGCAGCGTGATAGACGATATCCGGCTTAAAGGTTTCAAACAGCTGATTCACACGGCGCGAATCACGCACAGAGCCGATCTGTACGGAGAGGTTCAGGTCAGGATATTTCCGGATCAGTTCCTGCTGAATATCATAGGCGTTGTTTTCATAGATCTCAAAGATGATCAGCTGTTTCGGATTATGAGAAGCGATCTGCCGGCAGAGTTCGCTGCCGATACTGCCGCCTCCGCCCGTGACCAGGATCGTTTTTCCTGTAATGTAGTTGAAGATTTCTGTCAGATCGACTTTAATCGGTTCACGGCCGAGCAGATCTTCAATACGTACATCCTGCATGCTGGATACATTTACTTCCCCGCTTAAGATCTGATAGGTTCCGGGAAGGTTCTTCAGCTCGCAGCCGGTCTCCTTGCAGATGTCAAGGATGTCTCGTCGATCCTGCGCGGATGCGCTCGGAAGTGCAACATAGATCTTGTCGATCTCATATTTTTCTACAGCGGACAGGATATCTTCTCGTGTTCCGACGACCGGAACATTATCGATATATCTTCCCTGTTTGTTTGTATTATCGTCAATAAAACAGCAGACACGGCCCTGGACTTCCCGGGACTGATGGATATCTCTGGCGATCATCTGGCCGGCGTTTCCGGCGCCGATGATCATGATGTTGCCGGCGTTTTTAGCAGTTTTACCGCGTGCACGCAGCAGCAGTACCAGACGGTATGCAAAACGGACGCCTAATACAGCAAAGAACTGCAGTGCAGCACCAAATGTGTAATAAGAAACAGGCATTCTCATGAAGAATGCTGTGATAACAACGATATGGAATAGACAAGTGATGACAGAAGACATCGCTACACGCATCAATTCGCTGTAGCTGGCAAAACGCCAGATACTGTGATAGAGACGCAGAAGCCTGAAAACGAGGAGGCTGAAAACGATGTAGAGAGGAATGAAATGCTGGAAAGCTTCCAGATATCCCTGGGGGATCATGCTATAGCGGAGGTCAAAACGCACTAAAAGCGCTGCCAGATAGGCAGCGTAGATGGCCATGGCGTCGTAGACGACGAGGCCGAAGGCGATGAGATTCCAGTGTTCCCAGCGCGGACGATGCGATGGGATGTCTGGGGTAGATGGTGATGCGTTTTTCATAGTGCTCCCCCCGTGTTGCTAAGGACTATGAAGTAGTGTTGCGTATAAGGCTTTACTTTGTCGACAATGACAGTAGTAAAACCGCGAGTGTTAAGCGGTGGATCCTTCGACAGGCTCAGGATGACAGTTTTTACTTTTCCGACAAGAAAGACAGTTCCTTAAGTCGTCTTATTTTTTATGATCATGATAGATTACGAAACCGAGTAAGGCGGCGACGAGCGCAAGGCCGGCGGCGGCTAACGGAAGGTTCTTTTTCGCTCTTTCAGTGTTATTTTCTGACGCTGCGTCTACCATATCCATGATATCTTCCTGCGTCGCTTCGGTTGGCTCCTCAACAGATTCACCGGATAGTGCTGCACTTATCGCTTCTTCTGCAGTGCTCTCCGTTTCTTCCTCTGTTGTTTCCGTTTCTGTTTCAGTTTCTGTCTCTGATTCAGTTTCCGTTTCAGACTCGGTTTCTGATTCGGATTCTTCGGTTTCTTCAGCGGTTTCATTTTCACCGCTCATGACATCGGTCAGTGTCTCAGCGTCGCTACCCGAATGACCGCCGTTCGTGCCGTTCTGCCCGCAATTCTCCTGATCCGGGTCCGGTCTCTGCGTAGCGGCGGTAGGTCTGTCTTCCTCCTCTTCGTCATCATCATCGTCCTCTCCGAAGTACTCTGCCGGGCTGCCGAATTCATCCCAATACTTGCCATCCAGCCAGTCAGAGTAGGCCTGCCAGGCGCCATCCTCCGTGGGCGGATAACCGTGAGACGAAAGCCACGCCTTCGCAGCTCTTTTCTGTGCTGCGGTATAAGAAAAAGCGTCCCTGGGGCAAAGGAAAGCACTGCAAAGAATCAGGACGGTCATCAGAACGACAGTCAGGAACCGCCCCATAACAGGACACATTTTCATCCCTGTATTCAGTTCTTCCGCAGTGCGGCTCTCCCGCTTCGGAACGCTCATAACTACTTTTTCTCCCCGTTATCCTTTGAATAGTATCCTTTGTAATAGCTTTTCCTGTAATAGCCGTATCCATATCCCTTGTAATATCCGGGACGTCCTGTCTCCACCTTGTTCAGCACTACGCCCAGCAGTTTGCAGCCTGTGGCTTCGATCTGCCGGATGACATTCTGTGCGAAACGGTAGCTGACGGTATTACTCTGGATCAGCATGATGGCGCCATCACAGTGCGGCGCTACGAGTGCGGCGTCTACAACGGTCCCCAGTGGAGGCGTGTCCACAACGACCATATCGTACTGTTCGCGCAGATACTGCATCATGGATTCGAAAAGCGCACTGCCGATCAACTCGGTGGGATTCGGCGCGGTGGGACCGGAAAATACAACATCCAGTCTCTCCACATTGGTGTGATAAACGATATCTGTCAGGTCAGCCTGTCCGGAAAGATAATGGCTGACGCCCTTAAGTTCTTTCTTATCGGCTGTAGTGATCTGCCGTTTTCCGACAAGCACGGATTTTCGCAGATCCATGTCCACCAGCACGACCCGTTTTCCGTCTTCAGCCAACGACCTGGCGAGTTCGAAACTGACGGAACTCTTTCCTTCATTCGGTTGGCAGCTGGTGATCATAACGGAAACGATATCCGCGCCGGAGAACCGGAGATTGGTTCGCAGCGAGTTAAAAGCTTCCCTGGTGAAATAATCCAGCTTGTCAAGAATCTCTATGGTGACTGTTTTATCCGGCATCTCTTTTGCCTGCACCTCAATGGCGGCGTTTTTCTTTTTGTCTGCCATTATCTCGCACCGCCTTTCTTCGGAAATCTGCCTGCAGTCCTGGCCCGGAATACACTGCGGATCCCGCGTTTCGTACTCTTCTCGCCTTCACGCAGAGGGATGACAGCGAGCGTGTTGACGCCCAGATATTTCTCCACATCTTCCTCTGATTTGATTGTATCGTCGAGCAGATACAGAAGCAGATAGATGCCCATGAAGATCACGAGTACGATCAGACCGCCGAGCGCAGTGTTCCTGGAAAGACTCGGTGCCACTTTTTTCTGCGGCAGCACAGCTTTTTCGACAACACTCGGTTCATCCTGCTTCATGATCGCGCTGATCTGGGATTTCGTGACTTCGGCGAATTCATTCGCCATGTCGCGGGCTTCCGCGGGATCTGTGCTGGTGATGGTGATGTTCAGGAATCGGGTGGAAGTCGGATTCTCGACTTTCAGCATCTTCATCGTGTGCTCATAATCGTATTCGTTCCCAAGATTCGCGTTCACAGTCTCCACGACCGGACGGCTCTTGATGAGCTCCAGATAATCGTTCGTCAAATTGGTGGAGAGCTGCAGTTCGGAAAAGTCGATCGCGCCTTTGTTGCTCGAAAATACATAGAGCTTGGAGGTGGATGCGAATGTCGGTGCAATGAAATAATGAGTGATGATGCCGGCTGCCAGCGCGCCTAAAAGGAGCGCCAGAAGCAGGATCCATTTCTTCGTCCAGTAAAAGAAGAACAGATCCAACAGATCGATCTCCTGTTCCTCCTGAATTCTGTTCACGGCAGGATTGTTGTTCATAAGTTTCCCTCTGTTTGTCAGTTGTACGGAAGCCTCCTCTCGGAGGCTGTGTCATATGGTTTTATCGTTGAGCATGGTCAGCGCATTCTCGTAAAAAAGTCTGCCAAGCTGCGCTTCGTCCATGGTTTTTTTCAGTTTCAGATAAGCTTCCCGCATGATGACGGGACGGTGCGCCGGATGGTGGGCGTCGCTGCCCAGGAAGGTGATCACCCCTTCTGCGGCCATGTTCCGCCAGAAACGGGAGCGGCGGTCGAACAGCCCGCCGGTCATGGTGCGGGCGTTCACCTGCAGTCTGGCGCCCATGTCTTTCAGGTAAGAGAGCGCCTGCGGATCTCCGGAAAACGCTTCGATCCGCTCGACATGCGCGATGATCGGCCGGTAATGGCCGGAGATCACGCGCCGGATCCCGCGCATGACTCTGTCCTGCGAGTCGCCGGGATGGAATTCCGTGAGGACATACCGGGTACCGGTCATGGTGAGCGCACGGCCTTCTTCCAGATCCTCGACGATGGCGTCACGGTAGTAGACTTCATTGCCGAGATACAGCTGCAGCGGAGAGTGAATCGTTCTGTTGAGCTCCTTTAAGAGTTCGAACTGTGCCTTTACTCTCCCGATGCTGTCCTCGGAATGATCCGGATAATTATGCGGCGTGGCGATCAGCAGCCGGATGCCTTCGGCTTCGGCCTGTTCCAGAAGCGCTCTGCTCATGGCTTCGTCCCGCGATCCGTCGTCCACGCCCGGGACCAGATGGCTGTGTATATCCGCGAATACTGCTTCCATTCGGTCGTATCTCTTTCTTTGCTGTAAACGTCTCAACAGCCCGGATGTTTGATCCGGGCTGTATGAGGAAAACATTCACTTTTCCTTCTATGAAACTTAAGTATAATCAGGAAGGTGTCTGAATATTATTTGTACTGTGCCTTTGTAATCTTGAAGTAAGGCAGCAGGCTCTGTGCAACGATCTTGTGGTTGCCCTTGGCTAAGCCGAGACGGGCGACCTGGTTCTTCTTCCAGTTCAGGCTGGCGCCCTTGTTCAGACGGAAGGAAACACCCTTCTTGGAGGTGTAGATCATCAGAGTGAGCTTGGAGCCGCCGGTCTTGTTCGTAAGAAGATAGCAGTTGGCCTTCTTATACTTCTTGTAGGTGAAGGACTTGCTGATCAGCTTCTTGGAGCCTTTCTTTGCTGTAAATGTACCGGATTTCTTCTTGATCTGCAGGGTGACAGAAAGTTTTCCGGACTTGTAGGTGAATTTGCCTTTCTTACCGGGTTTCTTCGTAAGACCGGTCTTCATGGCCTTTTTCAGCTTCTTGATGTCGGATTTAACCTTGGATCTTGAGAAGGTATAGGATCCTTTTGTGCCGGCCGCATTGATAGTCAGTTTGACCTTCTTAGCTTTCTTGCTGCTGTAGTACGCTTTAACAGGCTGATCCTCTTGCTGCCTGGTCATATTTTTCCATTTGGCAGCCTGTACTGTAGTTCCCTGTCCTCCGAACGCGACTGCTGTAAGAGTGACTGCGGCAGCCAGAGTAAGGAGAGCTCCACGTATTTTTTTCATTTTTCGTTCCTTCCTTTCCAAAAAAACTACTTGAAGACGATAAAAAAGTCTATCGATGTAATTTTAAATCTTTTATACTATAAGTCAAGTCTAAATATTTGCAAATTGTAGTAAAAAAAATGACTGCATTCATCATTATAGTCATTTTGCAAAAAAAGAAGATCATGAAAGAGGACTTTGCAGTCCGCTTCCATGATCTTCCTGCGAATGGCGGAGAAGAGCCTGACACTACACTTCCAGCGCTTTCAGCACTTCCAGTGACTTAAACTCCTTGTCAATATAAAACTTCTTCAGCCCGTTTACAGCATGATAAAATTCGGCTGACGCCTCTGGCTTCAAGTTGAATGAAAACAGATTCTTCGGCGGTGTCGTGATGGCATAATGCCACGCATACGCTGCTGCGTCGTGGCATGGGTGGAACGGTTCTTCGGAATATTCTCCCTGCGACGCCATCATCTTTAGTTCATAGACATACCGGACCAGGATGCGGTCCATTTCGCCGCGTTTTAACGCAAGCAGCGCGGCGTAGAGGATATTGATCATTTCACGGCCGTCCACGCCTTCGCGGCCGTAGTAATCCGCAAATTCGCAGAAATACGAGCTGTAGCAGACGGCTTCCACGTCCTGGGAGAGTTCGGTGAAGTAGTTCTTGATCTCCATTGATTTCAGGTTGTAGGTGCTGCGGCCTTCGTAGAGGGTGAAGCTGCCGAAGGCGAGCGCGCGGGTGCCGGCGACGAACGGGCTGTTCGGGCGGCGGGCGCCTTTGGCGAACGCGGAGATCTTGCCGCGCTCCGCCGTGAGGAGGAGCAGGCGGCGGTCGTAGTCGCCGACGGGGGTGGCTGAGAGGACGATGCCGGTAAGTGTGATGAGATCTGACATGGATCCGCCTGGGCTCCTTTCTGGTTAATTTTCCTCCCTGTACCCGTAGTTCTTCAGATACAGTTCGTTATCTCTCCATTCCTTGCGGACCTTCACCCACAGCTTCAGGTTCACCTGCGCATCCATCAGTGCCTCGATCTCCCTTCTCGCCTGCGTCCCGATCTTCTTCAGCATCGCGCCATTTTTCCCGATAATGATCCCCTTGTGGGAATCTCTCTCGCAGATGATCGTCGCATCAATATCGAAGAAATTGCTCGTGCCTCTCTCCTTCATCTGATCGATCACCACGGCGATTCCGTGCGGCACCTCGTCCTGGAGGTTCCGCAGCGCCTTCTCCCGAATCAGTTCCGCCGCGATCTGACGCATCGGCTGGTCGGTGACGGTATCCGGATCGAAGTACATCGGGCCTTCGGGCAGGTATTTGAAGATCACGTTGACGAGCTCGTCTGTGTTGTCGCCCTTCAGCGCGGACACCGGTACGATCTCCGCGAAATCATACGCGTCGCGGTACATCACGATGAGCTTCATCAGGTCCTCGCGGCTGATGGTGTCGATCTTGTTGAGCACCAGGACGACAGGCGTTTTCACGCCCGCAAGCTTCTTCAGGATGTACTTCTCATTTTCGCCGATATAAGTTGTCGGCTCCGCGAGCCATGCGATCAGATCGGATTCCTTGAGTGTGTGCTCGGCGACGCTCACCATGTAGCCGTCCAGACGGTTCTTCACTCTGTGAATACCGGGTGTGTCCAGGAAAATGATCTGGCCGCGGTCATCCGTGTAAACGGTCTGGATGCGGTTGCGGGTCGTCTGCGGCTTTTCGGAGGTAATGGCGATCTTCTGGCCGATCAGGCGATTCATGAGAGTGGATTTGCCGACGTTCGGGCGGCCGATGAGGGTGACGAAGC
This sequence comes from Lachnospiraceae bacterium, assembly GCA_017431345.1. Taxonomy (GTDB): domain Bacteria; phylum Bacillota; class Clostridia; order Lachnospirales; family Lachnospiraceae; genus UBA3305. The sequence goes on from JAFRLH010000066.1 coordinate 9,438, forward strand.
CCGAACGGAAGCCTGTATTTTGCATGGTTGTTCTCCTTTAAATTTATAAGAAGGGGCTCAGGATGACAGCTTTGCTTCTTATCCCAGTACTTCGATCTTCCCGAACAGTTCCTTTTCTTCCTCTATCTTCGCCTCTCCGCCGACCACGCAGATCTGCTCGCACTCCAGCAGCGCCTCCACATGCCCTGCCAGCGCGCGCAGCGCCTCCACGTCCGTCGCCAGCACTTCATCGCGCTCTTTCTGCAGCATTTCTTCGGTGATCCTGCTCATGAAAGCGCTCATCGACTGCGCGCCGCGCGCCGACGGCGGCAGCGGATGGTCGAGCTGGCCGATCGTTCCGATCACGCAGCCGTCCATCTCGTCCGGATCGATCTCCAGGGTCCGCAGATATTCCGGAATGCCGCGGTAGACTTCCATCGTCTTGCCGATATTAGGATCTCTGTAAGACACCAGCGTGCTGCTGCCGCCCATGTTGAACGCGCACATGCAGCCATAAGCGCCGCCCTTCACGCGGACATTCACCCAGAGATATTCATCGCCGAGCAGCTTCCTGAGCACGCGCAGCGCGCCTGTATATTTGTACCCCTTCTCCAGGAAATTTCCGCTCATCGCAACATACTGTACCTGCGATGCGGTCCCGAACGCTTCGTTTTTCTTGTCGGGAATAAATTTCCACTGTGCTTTCGCCGGACGCAGAGGATCTTCCGCGGAAACATTTCCGCCCTCGGGAAGCACCTGTACGGCTTTTTCAAGCGCTGCCGCAAACGGTTCGAAATCCTCTGCCGGCGAGATCAGCGAAACGATCATGCCGTTCCGGACGAACAGCTTGTCGCGGAGTGCTGTCAGCTTCTGCGCCAGTTCATCGGCGCCTTCATCGGTCTTGATCTGCTCGCCGATCTCGTTGATGTATTTATAGAATTCAATGCCGGACAGCCTGTCCGTATAGAGCGACGCGGCACTGCCGTAGGACAGCGCGCGGAGCATCGCCGTGGAATGACCGCTCTGCACCAGGCTGTACAGCATGCGGGACCGGATCTCTGCGACCATCTCCCGCAGACGTTTTCTGTCGGAGAAATCCGTCTCGGAGGCGATCTCCATCATCAGTTCCAGCGCCTTCTCCCGGTTGCCGGCAAGCACGCGGCTGGCGAGCGAGATATACGGACCGAATTCGCCCGGATTTTCAATATTTCCGTACGAAGGCACATTTCCGGTGATCCCGCCGGTGTAGAACATGATCTCGCTTGCGAGCTCCCTGTAGTCATGGCGCTTCGTGGACATCTGCACGAACAGGCTGCGCAGCAGCGACATGCAGGAAATCTCATCCTCCGCGATGCCGTCCGCGCGGAACATGAGCGAAATGTATTCGATGCCGTTCGTTGCGATCTCATGATGGATCACGTTGAGATCGCCGGCCTGCTTCACCGTGTTGTAAAGCGGCTGCGTTTTCTGATCAATGTCGGAAAGCGACAGTTTCGGAAGCGTCGCAAGCGCCTCCTTCGTCGCCGGCTCATCCTGGTAAGCCTTCAGCTCGGCGGTCTTTGCAATCAGCTCCTGCTTCTCGGCTGCGCTCATGGATTCCAGCTTTTTCTGGAGGATCTCCGCTGTCTCTTCATCCTGCCTGATCGTCAGGCCGGGCACGGGGGTGAGCGTGAGCACGCCCTGATGCGCATTGTTCAGGAAAAATGTTTCGATCAGGTCTTCAAAATAGCTGCCTTCGATCGCGGCGCGGAGCTGCGCAAACGTTTCCGTATACGCCAGATGCATGACCGAGTCGGCGTCGTACAGCCAGCTGTTCATGCACTCGATGCCGGCCATGAGCCCGTTCGGGATCCCGCCGTAATCCGCCTCGCGCTGTTTGAACTCGAAGAGGTTGAGCGCTGCTTCGAGAACCTTTTTGTCGAAACCGTTTTTGACAATGCCGGCAAGCGTGTCGTCGACGAGCTGCAGGAATTCTTCCTTGCGGCTTTCATCCGCATTTTTGGCGACCACGGAGAAATACATCTGCAGATTGCTCTGGGCGCAGCCGCCGTAGATCTCTTCGCCGAGGCCGGCGTCGGTGAGCACCTGTTTGAGGATGGCGCCGGGCATGTCAAGAAGGACCGTTTCCAGGATCTGCATGGCGGCGTATTTCAGCGGATCGGTGACCGGGCCGACGACCCAGTGCTTGGAGAGAAACGCCTCGTTTTCGCCGTTATCATCTTCCGGCACGGAATACGGAATCGTTTTCTCCGCGGGCGCATCGGGCGCCTTCTGCATGGGGATCGCGGAATTGACCATGATCGCATCGAAATTCGAGAGATATTCGCGGTCGAGCCACTCGAGCTGGTCGGTCATGTCGAGATCGCCGTAGAGATAAATGTAGCTGTTCGAAGGATGATACCAGCGGCTGTGGAAATCCTTGAACTGCGCGTAGGTAAGATCCGGGATGTATTTGGGGATACCGCCGGATTCGTGGGCATACGGGGTGTCCGGGAAGAGGAGCGCCTGCGTGCCGCTCTCGAGGATGTCCTCTGCGGAGGAAAGCGCGCCCTTCATTTCGTTGTAAACGACGCCGTTGTAGATCAGCGGGCCGTTCTCATTTTCGAGTTCGTAATGCCAGCCCTCCTGGCGGAAGATCTTGTCTTCCCTGTAGATGTTGGGGTAGAGGACGGCGTCCATGTACACGTCCATCAGGTTGCGGAAGTCCTTCTCGTTGCAGCTGGCGACCGGGTAGATGGTCTTGTCCGGGTACGTCATGGCGTTCAGGAAGGTCTTCAGGGACGTTTTTTCCATCTGGATGAAGGGATCCTTGACCGGGAATTTGCGGGAGCCGCACAGGACGGAGTGCTCCAGGATGTGCGGGACACCGGTGGAGTCCGAGGGGGGCGTGCGGAAGCCGATCATAAAGACGCGGTCAGGGTCGGAATTTTTGATGGTGAAGATGCGGGCGCCGGACTTTTTATGGTAGAGAAGGGTGCCGGTACCGGATAATTCTTTGATTTCGGTTGATTTAATGAGGGAATAGGTTTCGGGGATGATCATGGGTGTCTCCTTCAATTAATTTTTCGCATGATATCATATTCCTGCAGTTCGATGCCCAGGTCCGGGTACAACTTCTCCTCCGGGTGCGGGCACGTCTCCACATACTCTCCCGCCTCGTTCAGCAGGCTCTTCACCGTCACGGTCCGCGGCTCTTTTCCGGGGCTCATCACCTCGATCTCATCGCCCACGCTGAACTTATTTTTCTGGATGAAATACAGCTTCCCTTCTTCATCCTTCCGGATCGTGCCAAGGTACACAGCGCCTTTGTAATACGCCGGCCCGTCAACGGTCTGCTCCGGCTGGCCGAAATAGAACCCCGTCGTGAACGGCCTGGTCGTGCACTTGCGCACCTCCGCTTCATACTGCGGAATATTCTCTTTATACTTTTCCGGATCTTCGAAATACTCATCGATCGCGCGCCTGTAGGCAGCTGTCACCGACGCCACATACAGCGACGTTTTCATTCTTCCCTCCACCTTGAAGGAATCGATGCCGGCGCTCACCAGCTCCGGAATATGCCCGACCATGTTCAGGTCCTTGGAGCTATACAGCGTTGTGCCGCCGTCGTCCTCATTTACGGGGAAATACTCCCCGGGACGGCTCTCCTCCATCAGCGCATATTTCCACCTGCACGGATGCGTGCAGTCGCCGCGGTTCGCATCGCGGCCGTTCAGATAGCTGCTGATCAGGCATCTGCCGGAGTAGGAAATGCACATTGCGCCGTGCACGAACGCCTCGAGCTCCATGTCTTCCGGGATCTGCGCCTTGATCTCCGCCAGCTCGTCAATGGTGAGTTCTCTGGCGGCAACGACACGCTTCGCGCCGAGCTTGTGCCAGAACAGGAACGAGCCGAAATTCGTGGAATTCGCCTGGGTGCTGATGTGAATGTCGATGTCCGGGCAGACTTCTTTTGCCATGGTGAAAATGCCCGGATCAGAAATAATGAGTGCGTCGGGCTTTACGTTGTTGAGCAGAAGCAGGAAACGCAGCGCGCCGCGCATGTCCTGATTTCTGGCGAAAATGTTCGTGGTCACATATACTTTTGTGCCGTGGTCGTGGGCGAAGGCGATGCTTTCCTTCAGTTCACTCATGGAGAAATTGTCGGCGTTGGCGCGGAGGCCGAGGCTGTCGCCGCCGCAGTAGACGGCGTCGGCGCCGTACATGACGGCGGTGCGGAGGACTTCCGGGTTGCCGGCGGGGATGAGGAGTTCGGGTTTTTTGGTGTTATTCATAGTTGTAGTTCCTTTTTATTTGTCATCCTTCGTCGCTTCGCTCCTCAGGATGACAGACCTTTCCCAAAAACAGGGAGGACCATCGCCCTCCCATCATAATGATCAGTTTTTACTTTTCTTTTTCTTGGTCTCCCCTTCGGGGATCACCTTTTCTTCCTTCGTTTCCGCCGCCGTCGCCGTCTCCGGTTCCGCCGACATGATCATCAGCATCTCCGTCACATCCTGCGAAGTATTCAGCACATAGGTGCCGGGATAAATATCGTATCCGTAGATCTTCTCCTGCACCCGGAACACATTTTCATCCCGGATCAGGTTCTTGCTCTTGAGGAGCTCTGCGATCGCCTTCTCGTCCATATTTTCCTCGACGGTCACCGCGATGTCCCTGCCCGGCGGCTTCGCCATGGGTCTGGAGTGGAACACGGAGTACCCGAAGTTGTAGGCGCGTGTTCCGAAATGGATCGCAAGGATCACCAGCAGCGCGTAACACGCGACGCGGATGACCACCCTGCTCGCCAGGAATACGGCTGATAAAGTTTTTCTTCTGCGGCTTTTGCTCTGACCCGGCATGATAAACTCCTTTGCAAAATCAGATCCGGCAGACGGACCGATCTCCGCCTCCGTTTATACGTCCATGATCACCGGCAGGATCACCGGCGACCGCTTCATTCTTCTCCACAGGAAATCATTCAGATCGTCCCGGATAATGTTCTTGATCCGGTTCCTGTCGCTGATCTTTCTCTCCTGGCAGGACATCAGGGAATCGATCACAACGTCCCTGGCTTCTTCCACCAGCTCTTCATTTTCGCGGATATACACGAAACCGCGGCTGATGATCTCCGGCCCGGCTAGTACCTGATCACTGCCCCTTTCCATGACAACGGAAATGATGACAATGCCGTGCTGCGACAGCGTCTGTCTGTCATGGAGGACAACGTTTCCGATATCACCGATGCCCAGGCCGTCCACCATCAGGCGTCCCGAAGTCACCGGATCCGCAATCACCGCGCTCTCTTCGTCCAGTTCCAGCACATCGCCGGACTGCAGCACGAAGATGTTCTCATGCGGGATGCCAAGTTCCTCGACCATCTGCGCATGCTCTCGCCTGTGGCGGAATTCGCCGTGGATCGGGATCGAATATTTCGGCTTGGTCAGCGCGTAGAGCAGCTTGATCTCCTCGCGGCAGGCGTGGCCGGAAACGTGCGTATCCTGGAACGCGACCTTCGCGCCCAGCAGCGACAGATCGTTGATGACTTTCGCGACCGCTTTCTCATTTCCGGGGATCGGCGTCGAGCTGAGGATAATGGTATCGCCCGGCTCGATCTTGATCTTGCGGTGGATGTTCGCTGCCATCCTGGCGAGGGACGCCATCGTTTCGCCCTGGCTGCCGGTGGTGATGAGCACCGTCTGCTCTTTCGGATAGTTCTTCAGCTCATCGATGCTGATGAGACATCCGTCCGGCATGTTGATATAGCCGAGATTGATGGCGGCAGTAATGATGTTGACCATGCTCCTGCCGTCCACGACCACCTTCTTGCCGTAGCGGGCTGCCGTGTTGATAATCTGCTGTACGCGGCTGACGTTCGAGGCAAAGGTGGAAACGATGATTCTCGAGTTTTTATGCTCGGCAAACAGCATGTCGAGCGTTTTGCCGACCCACTGTTCGGAATGCGTGAAACCTTCCTTGAAAATGTTCGTGCTTTCGCAAAGCAGCGCGAGCACGCCCTTTTTCCCGAGTTCGGCAAATCTTCCGAGATCAGCAGGCTCGCCGAACACCGGTGTATAATCGATCTTGAAATCGCCGGAATGGATGATCGTGCCGACCGGCGTAAAGATCGCGAGCGCAGCTGCGTCCACGATGCTGTGATTGACTCTTATAAATTCAACGCGGAAATCGCCCGCCGTAATCGTCTGTCCGTAAGTGACAATTTTTCTTTTTACGCCCTTCGGCACCGGATGCTCTGTCAGTTTTCCTTCGATGATCGCCATGGTGAGCTTCATTCCGTATACCGTCACCGGGACTTTCTGCAGGACATACGGCAGCGCGCCGATGTGATCCTCGTGTCCGTGGGTGATGAAGAAGCCCTTCACTCTATCTATATTTTCTTCGAGATAGGTCACATCCGGGATGACCATATCCACGCCAAGCATATCGTCATCCGGGAAGGCCAGTCCGCAGTCGACAACGATTATGCTGTCCTCGTATTCCAGCGCAGTCATGTTCATGCCGATCTGCTCCAGTCCGCCCAGAGGAATAATACGAAGCTTGTTATTCAGTTCTGTCAAAAATTAACCTCCTGTTTAAAGTGGACGGCGGAACAATCGCTGTCCGCCGCAATCCGTTTTAATCTGTAAGATCCACATCCTCCAGCAATTCTCCGAATACGGATAGCAGGTAGTCGAGCTCTCTGTCGTCTTCTACGATCTCGTATGTGGTCTCCTCGCCTTCCGGTGCGGATAATTCCTTCAAAATATAGCAGTTCCCATCGCCTGCTTCCACGTCCGATGCCAGAATGTAGTCTGTGCCCGCCAGGCGGGTGCTCTCGAGTATGTATAATTCAATGTTGTCGCCGGCATCACCGGTAAAAATGATCTTTTCCACTTAATTGCTCCTTAAGGCATCTGGATCTGATGGAAGCGGTACATTCCAAATGTCATTCTGAAGGCCTTTAGGCCTGAAGAATCCTCGCCCTGCAGACAGCGGATTTACTTCCTGTTCTCCAAATACACCGACAATATCAGCGACGCGGCCATCGAATCCAGGTGTTCCTTCCGGTTCTCCCGCCGGACGCCGCCTTCCATCAGCACTCTCTCCGCCTGCGCCGTGGTCAGTCTTTCATCCACGAATTCCACCGGCAGCCCCGTACGCTGTTTTACTTTCTCGGCAAAGGCAAGGGTGGCTTCCACTCTCTCGCCCATGGTATTATTCATGTTTTTCGGCAGACCGATGACGATCTCCGCCACCTCATACTCTTCGGCAAGCGCAGTTATTTTCGCCAGGGTCTTTCTGATCTTGTTCTCACTGTCGCGTTCAATCGTCATTAACGGCTGCGCGGTAATAAGCAGCGGATCCGAGATCGCCACTCCCACCGTCCTTGAGCCGTAATCCAGTCCCATGATCCGCATTTTAACGCTCTTCAAGATGCCGGATGTAAACTCTCATGAGTTCCTCCAGTATCTCATCCCGCTCCACCTTTGAGATCAGCGTCCTGGCGCCGCGGTAATTCGTGATGTAGGTGGGATCGCCGGACATGATATATCCCACGATCTGGTTCACAGGGTTGTATCCCTTTTCACTGAGCGCATCGTAAACATGCTCCAGCACTTCGCTCACCTTAAGCGCACCGTCCTGCACTGTCCTGAAATTCTGTGTTCTGTCAAGATCTGCCATAGTGTCTCCTTTACAGCGGCGACTGCCGCGCTCTGCGGTTACACTGCTTTATACCATAAAAAGCATTTCGTTTAATTTTAATACATATTGAGATTGTGTGCAAGGGGGTAATTGCAGTCACAGTATAATACAAAATCAGGTTTCATTTTGCACGGAATGGCGGATCATTTCCGGTGAAAGGCTGATTTTCACAATTTCCCCTGGTTTTCCGGCAGTTACGGGCAGCTGAACCTCGATATATTCCTTCGTATGGCCGGTAACAACGGCTCCGGCATCTTCCTGCACTTCCTCCAGCAGGACTTCCGCCGTTCGGCCTATATATTCTTCCAGATACGCCTGCATATTGATCTCGTTCAGTTCCGCAAGTTTCCTGCTGCGTTCCGTTTTGATCACTTCCGGCACCTGATCCTTCATTTTGTCCGCCCGCGTGCCGGCGCGTCTGGAATATTTGAAAATGTGCGTCTGGAAAAGCTTCCATTTCCGCAGATTTGCCAGCGTTTCCGCAAATTCCTCTTCCGTTTCGCCCGGAAATCCGGCGATGACATCCGTCGTGATCGCGGGATGGTCGAAATGAATCCGCAGCAATTCCACCGCACGCTCATACTCCTGCGGCGTATAGTGCCGGTTCATTCGCTTCAGCGTGGCGGCACAGGCGCTCTGCAGGGAAAGGTGGAAATGCGGGCAGAGTTCCTTCACGGCAGCGAGCCGCTCCACGTTTTCTTCGGTGATCGTCCCCGGCTCCAGGGATCCGAGGCGGATGCGTTCTACACCGGGAATCTCCGCGATCTGCTCGATGACATCAATGAGCGCATCCTTTTTCCCGAGATCTTTCCCGTATGCGCCGAGATGGATGCCCGTGAGGACGATCTCTTTAAATCCGGCTTCCGCCAGCCTGCGCGCTTCTTCAGTGACGGCTTCCGGCGCTCTGCTGCGCTCTCTTCCCCGGACATAGGGGATCCGGCAGTAACTGCAGAACTGGTTGCAGCCGTCCTGGATCTTCATGAACGCACGGGTATGGTTCTCACTCGTGCTGATCGACAGCGTTTCATATTCAAGAAGGGAATCCGAGTCCTGTACGGCGCTCGTCCCGGCCGCGATCAGCTCCGCGATCCGGCTTTTCTGATCATTTCCGATGATGATATCCGCGCCGGTGTCGGCCTTCACTTTCTCCGGGTCAGTCTGGACATAGCAGCCGGCAGCGACCACGACCGCGTTTTCGTTCATACGCTTCGCGCGGCGGATCATCTGCCTGGATTTTTTGTCCGCGATGCTTGTCACGGTGCAGGTGTTGATGACATAGATATCGGCGGCTTCCTCGAACGGCACGACGGTGTATCCGGCAGCCTCCATCTGCTGCTGCATCGCTTCCGTTTCATACGCGTTCACTTTGCAGCCGAGCGTCAGAAAGGCGACTTTTTTCATTAAATTATACCTCTGCTATTGACTTTTAAGGTCGTGGAATTTACTATTATTATGTATGCAGGCGTTTCCGCGAACTGTTTCGTCAGGTATTTCCCGGCGTCAAACGCGAAGCCGCGTGTTAAAATCTAAGGAAAGAGGAAATACAAATGACAACTGTACAGATCATGCTGAACTCTATTGATAAGGTCAAGAATTTCGTAAATGATATCACTCGTTTTGACAGTGATTTCGATCTGGTATCCGGTCGTTATGTTATCGACGCAAAGTCCATCATGGGTATCTTCAGCCTGGATCTTTCCAAGCCGATCAACCTGAGCATCCATAATGAGGCAGAGCTCGATAACATCATGGAGACACTGAAACCCTACATTATCGAGTGATCAAGGGATCATTATTGAGTGATCAACCGGTCATTGTGTGAGTCAGGGAACACAGGCGCGCCTGTGTTCCTTTTTTGTTGGTATTTATTAGTACGGCATGAATCATTTGCTTGCTTTTGCTCTCTTTGGCGATTCCTGTGTTTTCTCACTTCAACCATGCGAAAACAAGCTCATTTTTACCAGACGCTACCCCTCAAATACTATATTTCCTGGAAATCCAGGCATTGTTTGGGTTTTATGACTTCTTCTTAAGCTCATGACACCCTTTTCCCTCTCTTGAATAAGCTTCTCCACTCGCAAAAAGGGTATCGTCACGCAGTTGAAGATCGTTTGCACCCAACAAATTTTATTTTCTGCTATCGTAACGATTTTTCGGGGTATCACCGCCCGGATTCAGCCTCATTTCGCCCAAAGGAGAATGATTCAGCATCTTCATTCAAGAATTAAAGACTGCGAACTCGAAAAAACACCTGCGGGATCTGATGAAAGACTGCGAACTCGAAAAAACACCTGCGGGATCTGATAAAAGACTGCGGGGCTGCATTCTTTCATCATTTTTTCCTCACACCTCTATGATTTCCTCTGTCTTTATCGCTTCCTCCACCATCGGCTCGATAATGCCCACCAGCTTTTCTTCCGAATGTGCGATAAATTTCAGCTGCGGCTTCGTTACCGGGTGCTTTGCCACGAAAATGGTGCAGCAGTCTTCATACGGCTGGATGGAAGTCTCGTACGCGCCGATCTTCTCGGAAATCTCTACGATATCCTGCTTGTCGAACGCGATCAGCGGACGCAGCACGGGCAGCGTGCAGACTTCGTTCGTCACCGCCAGGCTCTGGATTGTCTGGGAGGCGACCTGGCCGATGCTCTCACCGGTGATCAGCGCGAGGCAGCCGTTTTCCTTGGCAAGATGCTCCGCGATCTGCATCATGTATCTGCGCATGATGATCGTAAGCTCGTCGTGCGGACAGTTGTCGTAAATGGCAAGCTGGATGTCCGTAAAATTCACAACATGCAAACGGATCTGTCCGGAATATTCAGACACAATTTTCGCCAGATCGACCACTTTCTGCTTCGCGCGATCGCTTGTGTAGGGCGGCGCATGGAAATAGACAGCCTCGATCGTGACGCCGCGTTTGGAGACCATGTAACCGGCGACCGGGGAATCGATCCCGCCCGAGAGCAGCAGCATCGCCTTGCCGTTCGAGCCCAGCGGCATGCCGCCGGCGCCTTTGATCGTCTCGGTGTAAATGTTGATCTTCTCCCTGATCTCAACGTAAACATAGAGATCCGGGTCATGGACATTGACCTTCGAATTCGGCATGTTCATGAGGATCGCTTCGCCCAGCTTCGCATTTACATCGTTGCTGAGGATCGGATAATTCTTCCTGGCGCGTCTGGACATCACCTTGAAAGTGAACGCCTTATCGCCGTATTTTTCCTGCATGTAAGCGACGACGTCTGCGCAAAGCGCATCGATGCCGTTGTCTTCCACCTGCACGATCGGGCAGATGCCGACGATGCCGAAGATCTTCGTGAGAATTCCGATCACTTCATCGTAATCGTACTCCGTGAGCGCCTCGACATAGATGCGGCCGGCGGTCTTCGTGACGGAAAACTGGCCTTCCGCGGCTTTCATGCGCATGACGATCTGATGGACCAGCATGTCCTCGAACATGTAGCGGTTCTTTCCCTTGATGGCGATCTCGGAATATTTGATCAGAAATAATTTGATGTCCATATGATTCTCCATGTGTATTTGATAATGTTTCTCTCTTCACGAGAACAGTCTGAGAAGAATGTAACTATCTATCACTCGCAAGGACAAACTATATTTTGTCATCCTGAGCTTGTCGAAGGATCCACCGCGTATCACTGGCGGTTTTAGTAAAACTGCAGTCCACACGGCGAGGATTCTTCCTCCGGCGATGCCGCCGTCTGAATGACAATGAAGGTGTTGTTCTACCGTCTTACGAACCGTCTCAGCCGCGGCAGAAGTTCCCGCAGCACCGCCAGTGTTTCTTCCACGTCTTCCTCTGTATTGTAAATGCCGAACGAGAACCGGATCGTACCGGAAAGCAAAGGCTCTTCCAACCCGATCGCCGTCAGCGTCGCACTTTTATGTCTTTGCCCGTTCGAAGAACATGCCGAACCGGCTGACACCATGATTCCCTGATCTTCCAGCGCATGCAGCAGCACTTCACTCCGCACGCCGTCAAACGATGCGCTGACGATCTGCGGCGCAGCATCCGGCCTGTACTCGGGATGCTCCGTATCAGGAAGGTCATGACTGCCATATTTTTCAACGATTTCCGCAGGCGCAGATTCCTTCCTGGTCACCTTCGGACCGTTCACGTGCACGCCTTCCAATTGTTCCAGCCCCTCTGTCAAACGAAGCTTCAGTTCATACAGCCAGCTCATTTTCTCTGCATGGTCCGTGTAAATGAGTTCGCACGCTTTTCCAAGCCCAAGGATCCCGGGGACATTTTCGGTGCCCGAACGCATATCGTTCTGCTGGCCGCCCCCGAAAATGATCGGCACGATCCTGGCATTTTCACTGACATACAGAAAGCCGCTTCCCTTCGGGCCGTGGATCTTGTGCCCGCTTACTGACAGCATATCGATGTTCTCCTTGTGGGGGCGGATCACGAATTTCCCGTAGCCCTGGATCGCATCCACATGGAAGAGCGTTTTCGGATTTTTTTCCTTGATCAACTTTCCGATTTCCGCAATCGGCTGCACACTTCCGATCTCATTGTTGACCATCATTACGGATACGAGAAGGGTGTCCGGGCGGATCGCAGCGGCGATTTCTTCCGGATCAACGATGCCTTCCTTCGATACCGGAACGCGGGTCACTTCAAAGCCTTCCTTTTCCAGGAAGCTGAACGGATTCGCCGCAGACGCGTGTTCAAAAACGGTCGTGATCAGGTGCTTTCCCTCACGCCGGCGCGCCATCGCCGCGCCGATGATAGCCAGGTTATTGGATTCCGTGCCGCCGGATGTAAAGATGATCTCCTTCTCCTTGATGCGGAGGGTGTGCGCGATCTGTTCGGCTGCATGGCGGATCAAACGCTCGGCTTCCGCGCCTTTGCGGTGAAGAGACGACGGATTTCCGTAATCCTCTTCCATGGCTTTGACCATGATTTCGACCACGTCCGGTTGGACTTTGGTAGTCGCTGCGTTGTCAAGATATATTTCTCGTGTCATAACGGTCTCTTTCTCTATTGTTGTAATCAGGAGTGTCCCTGCGGGATTTTCCTTTCGTGTCATCCTGAGCCTGCCGAAGGATCCACCGCGTAGAGCTTGCGGTTTTTCGTGACGTACTCCCACCACTTTCGCTTTGCTTAGAAGTGGGGGCTTCCTGTTCAAGGCCTGAAAAGACTAGATTCCACAGGCTATCCCCGGGCGTCCCCCGGTTCTTTATTTTTTGCCCGGAAACGGGCATTTTTGTATTGCTGGACCATACAGCATGGATATGTCATCCCTGCCATTGTGTCCGGCATGGATTTACGCACAATTCAGGATCCGCAGTCCTTCCTTCCGCAGATTGACTGCAGCGTTCACATCTCTGTCTCCCCTGTACCCGCATTCGCATTCGTATATCCGGTCGCTGAGAGAAAGTTCCTTCCTGATCCTGCCGCAGCAGCTGCACTTTTTACTCGAAGGGAAGAACCGGTCGATCTTTACATAAGTC
>JAFRLH010000067.1 GCA_017431345.1 Lachnospiraceae bacterium
CAGATATGAAACGATCTCAGGAGACAGCAGTTTCTGATATTCGGTTTTGTAATTCAGTGTTCTCATTCAATTTCCTCTTTTCAGAGTTTAACATAGTCATTTGGCTGCAGTATGACACAGTTGCATCTTATCATGAACTCTGTCAAAAGTCAAGGTTAATAAAGTCATATTATTTGAAAATGACTATGTTGATTTGCGAAATGGCTTTGTAGAGTTCACGTTGATATTATATGTAGCCCCTGTCATTTCCATCATGACAGGGGGGACTGCCTATACAGACATCCAGCTGGTTTCCGCGAGCAGATCCGTCAGTTCGTCAAAGACGAATTCCTTTGTCTTCTTAATGATAAAGTCATAAAGATCCTGCTGAAGACCTTCCGCCAACACTTTTCGAGAGCAAAAGCCTGCTTCGTTTCGAAGTATTTCCAACAGAAGCGTCATGTGCTCATGGCAATAAACATTGTACTTTTTCAGAAGATCCATATGATCCTCTCTGGCAATGAACTGCTCATACGCTTCCGGATAGGGACAGATGGAATACAGGCATCTGCGGTACTTGAAGTCCGGATGGTAATAGCAGCAGTTTTTGCACCTGGGAGCCGTCTTATTGCGGTCCACGCTGACCTCATGCTTCATCAGCTTCCTGTAAAACTTCAGATCATCTTTCTCACGCATTGACCGGCACCTCCATCTTCGTCCCAAAGACTTCGTTTACACATTTCTTCATACAGAAACTGACACAGGGACCGTAACAACAACCCACACAAGGTGATGTCTTTTTCGGCGACTCCGCCAGGTAATAGCAGTTCTCTTTTTTGAGAGAGCAGCCGGCTTTGCGGTTCTTCCAGAAGAAACAGCCTCTGCAGCTATTGGGACGGTCGGCATAGTAACGCACGCCGTCGATCATGATCGTTTCGTTTTCCATTAATTTAACCTCCTTGTTTTGATCTGCAGAGCCTGCAGAAATGGAAAAAGCCCGGTCACTGATTTCGTACAGCAACCGGGCTATGTAAGGAGACTTATTCTTCTGAAAAGAAAAAATGCCCGGTAGGAAGATCTTTCTGCTGAGCATCTCATATGAGGATAAACGAGGATACGAAATATCAGATTTGGTCAGAATCCGCAAATCGTCCCTGTTGTCTTAGGGGTAGAAAAGCGACGGGGGCATGGTCGGAGACTTGCCGTCTTATTTTTAGGATTAACTACACTTTTTTCTCTCTGCCATTTTTGGATTGGTGCCCCATTTTTTAACTAAAAGAGCCCCGTTAGCCCCTGTTGCCCCAGTATTAACTACTAAATCTTCGTCAGAATTCGTCAGAATTCGACAAAACAAATCAAAAAGATTTGGGTAAAGAAAGAGCCCGGAAATGGCGTATTTCCGGGCTTTTTCGCGTGTTGATTGGTCTCGATCAGCGCTTCGAGAACTGCGGAGCACGACGTGCAGACTTGAGGCCGTACTTCTTTCTTTCCTTCATTCTCGGGTCTCTCGTAAGGAAACCGGCTTTCTTTAAAACCTGCCGGTTCTCCGGATCTGCCTGCAGCAGAGCACGGGAGAGGCCGTGACGGATCGCGCCGGCCTGGCCTGTGAAGCCGCCGCCGTGAACGTTTACAAGGACATCGAACTTGTCGGCTGCCTGGACAGCTTCCAGAGGCTGGCGAACGACGACCTTCAGGGTCTCCATACCGAAATACTCATCGATATCTCTCTTATTGATGGTGATCTTTCCTGTGCCGGGTGTGACATAGACACGGGCGATGCTCTTTTTTCTTCTTCCTGTTCCGTAGAATCTGTTAGCCATTATCATTTCCTCCTTTCCTTACGTGATCAGAATGTGAGCTCTTCAGGCTTCTGTGCCTGCTGATTGTGCTCGGGTCCCGCATAAACATACAGCTTTTTGATCATCTGGCTGCCGATGGGTCCCTTCGGAAGCATTCCCTTTACAGCATGCTCGATCACCATTTCAGGCTTCTTTGTGAGCATTTCACGAAGGGTAGTCTCCTTCATTCCGCCTACGTACTCCGAGTGATGATAATAGATCTTCTGATCCAGCTTCTTGCCGGTCACGTTCACCTTCGCAGCGTTTACAACGATTACATAATCTCCCGTATCGATATGGGGAGTAAATGTGGGTTTGTTCTTTCCTCTTAAGATCTTGGCTGCTTCAGAAGCCAGACGTCCGAGATTCTTTCCCTCTGCATCAACCACATACCACTTTCTCTCGATGGTATCAGGGCTGGCCATGTATGTTTTCATGGTAGGGCCTCCTTATAATATATACGATTAATCTGACTGAATATTCCTCATGCTGTGCTTTTCACAGCTCCGTCAGCCGGCACACCGCTGCGCCCTCTGACGAGGCGCCGCATCCTGTCATGACGTCCCGCGCATGTCCACTCATGCGAAGGAGCTTCTGTCACGAAAGTCCGCGTCACCGACGGCAGGCATCCTGTCCTCTGCGCCGGGGCTTTGGCAAACAAAAAGACAGCGCACCTGAACCGTGCCCTGTCAGTATACCCCACGATTTCTGGCGTGTCAAGCAAGAAAACAACGAAAATCCACTGTTTTTGCGGCATTCTTTTCTCTGACAGGCCGCCATCCCGCGGCGCCGGGGCAGCCCCCGGAATAGCTTTGTTTTTTATTCCGCTTTATTTCTCCCAAGGCGGATCGATCAGCCTGATCTTCACGAGCCGCAGCCCGCAGGCAGGCGCCGTCGGTCCGGCTTTGGTCCGGTCCTTCGCATTGCGGATCTTTTCGACCGTCTCCGGCGGAATGCGTCCTTTGCCGGCTTCCATAAGCGTGCCGGCGATGATCCTTACCATATTATAAAGGAAGCCGTTCCCGGTCACGGAGAGCACGATCTCATCGCCGTGTTCTTCGACAGAAAGGGAAATGATCCGGCGGACATGATCTTCTTTTTCCGTATCGGCGGAGCAGAAACTCGTAAAATCATATTCCCCGACCAGATATTCCGCCGCCTGCCGCATGAGCTGTACATCCAGATCATAATAGCAGCAGAACGCATATTTTCTTCTCAATGGATCCGCATGCCTGCAGCGGACGATATGATATTCGTACGTTTTCTCGCTGTCCCATTTCCGCGGATGAAAATCCGCCGGGACTTCCCGGGATTCCTGAATTACGATATCATCCGGCAGGCTCTTATTCACCGCATAAGAGAATTTTTCCGGCGGAATCGGCGATTCCGTATCGAAAATGCACAGATTGCCTTCCGCATGGACGCCCGCATCCGTGCGGCTTACGCCTTTCACTCTGATGTCTTCTCCGGTAATACGGCTGAGCTCACGGTTCAACACTTCCTCTATGGAGATCTCTCCCGGCTGCAGCTGCCAGCCGTGATAACCGGTACCGTCATACGCGACGGTGAGCATGATCCTTTTCATATTCAGATCCCGATGCTGATCTTCCTGCTGATGAAGACCAGCGCAAGATAGGCCAGAAATGCTGTGTAGACCAGCATATCATTCCGGCCGTATTTCAGCGGATGCATCTTCGTTCGGCCGTCTCCGCCGTGATAACATCTGGCTTCCATGGCCATGGCCAGATCCGTCGCACGCCGGAAAGCGGAAATGAAGAGCGGCACGAGCAGCGGGACAAGCGCTTTTGCCCGCTGGATGAGATTGCCTTCGTCAAACACTGCGCCGCGAGCCATCTGCGCCTTCTGGATCTTATCCGCCTCTTCGGCGAGGATCGGAATGAATCTCAGCGCGATCGACATCATCATGGCGATCTCATGTACCGGCACTTTGAACACCTTCAGGAAACCGAGGCCTTTTTCCATGCCGTCCGTAAGCGCAGTGGGCGTCGTGGTGTAGGTCATCAGCGCAGAACCACTGATCAGGAACACCAGCCTGACAGCCATCAGGATCGCCTGTCTCAGGCCCGGCTGCGTGATCGTAATGAACTTCCACGAAAACAGCACCGGTTCACCTTTTATGAAGAACAGGTTGAAGAACACACTGATGAACATCAGCACGAGCACCGGTTTCAGGCCCTTCAGGATATACTTCGGCGGAACATGCGACAAGCCGATGCAGAGGCACAGGAACAGAAACGCGATGGCATATCCGATCACATTATTTGTGATGAACAGGGAGATAATATAGAGCAGCGTGCCGGCAAGCTTGGTGCGCGGATCGAGCCTGTGCACCATGGAATCGACAGGATAGTACTGTCCGAGCGTCATATCTTTAAGCATCGGCTTCACCTGCCTTTCCGGCGGTCACGCCGCGTCTTGCAAGCGCGGCAAGAATGGCGGCCTTTGCTTCCGCCACTGTGTTTGCATCCGTATCCACATCAAAACCTTTCTCTTTCAGCGCATGCATGATCAGCGCTGCCTGCGGAACGGACAGCCCGTATCCGGCAAGTTCATCGGCATGCCGGAACACCTCTCTGGGCGTACCGGAAAGAACGATCCGGCCGTCGTTCAGCACAAGGATCCGCTGCGCATAGTTCGCGATATCCTCCATGCTGTGCGAGACCAGGATAATGCTGATGCCGGATTTTTCATGCAGTTCTTTCAGAAGATCCAGGATCTCATCACGGCCGCCCGGATCCAGTCCGGCGGTCGGCTCATCCAGAATGAGATATTCCGGCTTCATGGCAAGAACACCGGCGATGGCTACTCTCCTCTTCTGCCCGCCCGACAGTTCAAACGGTGAGCGGTCCCTGAAATCATCCGGCACGCCGGTAAGCTTCATCGCCTCCTCCGCACGCGCTTTCACTTCCTCCTCCGAAAGTTTCAGGTTCCGGGGGCCGAAACAGATGTCTTCGAAAACGGTCTCTTCAAAGAGCTGATGTTCCGGATACTGGAACACCATGCCCACTTTGCTCCGGAGCATCCTTTTGTCAAATCCCTGGGCAAAGATGTCCTGCCCGTCAAACAGCACCTGGCCGGACGTCGGTGACACCAGCGCGTTCATGTGCTGGATCAGTGTGGACTTTCCGGAACCGGTATGCCCCATGATCGCCAGGAATTCTCCCTTTTCAATGGTCACGTTAATGTCCTTCAGGACATCCTGCTGCATGGGCGTGCCGGGATTATAGGTGAAATTTACATTCTTCAGTTCAAGTGACATAATGCTTCCGTCAGCTCCTCGATCTTTAAAATTCCGTCCGGGATATCCACACCGCTCTTCTTCAGTTCATAAGCAAGTTCCGTGACCTGCGGCACACTCATATTCAGCGCCTTCAGCTCGTCCACGCGGGAAAAGACTTCCCTCGGTGTTCCCTGCAGCTTCACCTGTCCGTGTTCCATCACAAAGACATGGTCCGCGTCGACCGCCTCTTCCATATAGTGCGTGATCAGGATGACAGTGATATGTTCGGTCTTATTCAGCTCATGGACTGTCTTAATGACTTCTCTTCTGCCGATCGGATCCAGCATGGCGGTCGGCTCATCCATGATGATGCACTGCGGCCTCATGGCCAGGACGCCCGCGATGCCGATACGCTGTTTCTGCCCGCCGGAAAGGTGGTTCGGTGATTTTTTTGCATAGGCGGTCATTCCTACGGCTTCCAGGCTGTGCGCGACACGCTTCCAGATCTCCTCCGTCGGAACGCCCATGTTCTCCGGGCCGAACCCGACATCCTCTTCGATCACGGAGGCGACCATCTGGTTATCGGGATTCTGGAAGATCATTCCCGCCGTCTGCCGGATATCCCACAGTTTGGCATCATCCTTCGTATCCATGCCGCCGACCCAGATCGTACCCCCTGTCGGATACAGGAGCGCATTAATATGCTTTGCGAGGGTGGATTTGCCAGAGCCGTTCCTGCCGAGAATGGCAATAAAATCGCCTTTTTCTATATCCAGATCCACGCCGTCTATAGCGCGGACGGTCTCCGTGACATTATTTTCTTCGTCTTTTCTTGTGTATTCAAATACCAGTTTGTCGGTCCGGATAATGCTCATCTGTCTTCCTCCGCCGTTCTGCGTGCTTCACCATTTTACAGTATCGGCAGTTCAAATGCAACTGAAAGAAAAAACTGCCCGCCCGGAAGACAGCGCGGCGAAAGACAGCTGCCTCTTTTCTGACACTGCGCGGTGATTGTCTGATTTTTTCCCGCTTGCAATACACTCTGCAAACGCTTATAATCTCTATCAGTTTACTGATAAAAGAAATGATTTAAAGAATTGATTCGTGAGGAAAAACAGATGAGCAAAGTCGCCATTCTTACCGACAGCAACAGCGGGATCTCTCAGGCGGAAGCAAGAGAGCTGGGCGTGCGCGTCATACCCATGCCGTTCTATATTAATGACAGGCTCTATTTTGAAGATATCAATCTGACGCAGGATGAATTTTATGACATGCTGAAAGACGGCGCGAAGATCTCCACCTCCATGCCTTCCCCGGGTGATACAATGGATCTGTGGGACAAGCTGCTGAAGGATCATGACGAGATCGTCTATATTCCCATGTCGAGCGGTCTCTCTAGTTCCTGCCATACCGCGATTACACTGGCCGAAGAATACGACGGAAAAGTGAAAGTCGTGGACAATCAGCGTATTTCCGTTACCCAGCGCCTTTCTGTACTGGATGCGCTGAAGATGGCGGATGACGGTGCAAATGCGCAGGAGATCCATGACAAACTGATGGAAACGAAACTGGATGCCAGCATCTATATTATGGTCGATACGCTGGAGTACCTGAAAAAAGGCGGAAGGCTCACACCTGCTGCGGCTGCTGTGGGCACGCTCTTAAGGCTGAAGCCCGTCCTGCAGATCCAGGGCGAGAAGCTGGATTCCTTCCATAACGCCAGATCGGTAAAGATCGCGAAGAAAATCATGATCGAAGCCGTAAAGGCGGACGCCGAGCATCGTTTCGGCGGCGCCGACAACTGTGTCTTCCATATGTCTTATACCTATAACAAAAAAGAATTTGATAAATTCCAGCAGGATGCGCTGAAGGAGTTCCCGGGAAGAAGCATCCTGGATTTCCACGCGGATCCGCTGTCGCTGTCGGTAGCCTGCCATATCGGACCCGGCGCGCTGGCGATCACGTGCACGAAGAAAGTGAAGTAAAATCGAGACAGCAAAAAAGAACCGGTCGGCTGACCGGTTCTTTTTGTTATGACCCTCAATGCTTTTACTTTGCAGCTTTCAGTTTGCATTTTTTCTTGACGGAAGGACCGAAAGCAATGCACTGGCCGACTTCCCTGACAGACTGCAGATACACCTCGTACTTCTGTCCGGCTTTTGTTTTTCCGGCCTTCGTAATCGTAAATTTCTTTCCGCTCTTCAGTTTCTGACCGTTTACGAGCACATAGGTTCCCTTTGCTTTCTTGGGTTTCTTGTAAGTGATCTTGATCGTTGCAGCAGTATAATCCGTGTGATACACTTTATACCATCCGTTGTTCCAGCTGAATTTCCATTCATAATCTCTCTCTTTTTTATGGAAAACCGCTTTTGTGCACTTCGCCTTTACCTTTGTAGGCTTTACCTTATATGCTGTGCCGCCCTTTACTTCCAGATAACCTCCCTTTACACCGTCGGCATAGGCATATACTCTGAAGGTATAATTCTTGCCTGCTTTCAGATTGGTGCATTTCACATAGTAAACGCCGTTTTCATTCTCCTTAGTCTCCCCGGCTTTTTTCCATCCGCTTCCGCTTTTTACATAAGCGACAAATTTGTTGGCATTGGGATGTGCCTGAACCGGAATGGAGACCGTTTTTGTGGAAGCTGTCATAGTCTTATACAGCGTCGGTGCAGCCGGACCGGCCATTTTTTCCGCTTTTGCGGTAATGCCGTTATCGGATGTAAATATCACCCTGTTGAATTCTCTTGTGGTCTCCTTGCTGCTGTAAGGCAAAGTATATGTTTTCGTTTCATCATTATTGGTAAAATCCACTTCGAAAACCGCCACGCCATTCCGCTGGCTTTTCAGCTTCATGCGTGCGCTGCTGCCCGA
Source organism: Lachnospiraceae bacterium (assembly GCA_017431345.1). Classification (GTDB taxonomy): domain Bacteria; phylum Bacillota; class Clostridia; order Lachnospirales; family Lachnospiraceae; genus UBA3305. The sequence goes on from JAFRLH010000067.1 coordinate 7,933, forward strand.
GGAAGCAGATTTCACGCTGATCTTAGCATCCGCATTCTTCGGCTCATAGTAGACTTCATAATCAAACTTCTGACCGACAGTACCAATGATCTTTCCATCATTGGACGGCTTGATCTTTGTGATGCCGGTCCATTTTTCACGTTTAACGGTGAACTGGACAGGTTCGCTGTGTGCAATGCCGGCGATCGTATAGGATCCTTTTTTCAATATATAAGTTGCTGTTTTTCCCTGATCTACTCTATATTCATAAGCCGAGGAATACGCAGATACTTTTCCTTTAAAGATGTCCATATGGACGACACTATTGTCGGTCTTAAAGGTATACTTCGCAGAGGGATCTGTGACATTCAGCAGATAATACCGGTAGGGGCCTTCCTGATCAAATTTTTTTGATTCTCCGGATTTCAAAGAAAACGCCGTTGCATTCTCGATGGCTTTATTGCCTTCCTCCCAGGATACGGTCACATCTCCGTCGCCGCTCATAATCTTAAAGTAATAGGTGCCCTTTACGTGAGGACCTTCTGCAAAACCGAGCGTGCTGTCCAGGTTGATGGTGTAATCAAAGCTGTTCTGGCTTGAGCCGTATCTGATCATCAGACCAGGCGTTCCCTCAAACAGCGTTTCCGTATCCAAAGGCAGTGTGAATGTGTACACTTCTCCTGCCCGCAGCCCCACCTCCTGGCCGTTATTCACCTGTGTCAGGGCGAGCGCTGATTTCGGCAGGAAAAAGACTGCGGCCAGTAACAGCAGCAATCCGAGCAGCCGTGTAAGATTTCTTTTCTTCATTATTCTTCCTCCTTGTTTAATTAGGGACAGCTGTTCACCGCTCCGGCTCTTTGTGTTTTAATTCATATACGCAGATTTGTATTTTCCCATTGTGATTATAGCAGGAAAATGTCATCTTTCGCAAGTCCCCTGTTTGCAGAAATCAGGAGGAATTATCATCCGGCTGCGATAAACGCCCCTGTCCTTTATTGCATTATCTTTCCTCCATAGTACTTGCATAAAAAATTTCAGACAGAAAAAGGCAAGCCTTCCGGCTCACCTTAAGATCTCTATGGTTCTATGTATTCCCTCTTTTATATCGTACCTCGGGACAAACCCCAGCGTCTTCAGCAGACTGCCGTCCAGCCTCGCCTTTGTCGCCTTGCTGAAACCTGCCGCTTCCGTCGCATCCGGCAGATCAAATACGACCTTCCTGCCTGCACAGCCTGCGATCAGCGCTGCCAGATCCTTCAGCTTAATATCTGACGCTTCATCGGAGATATTGTAAGCTGCACCGCATTCTCCCTTCAGCAGGACTGTTAACAGGCCGGCCGCCGCGTCAGAAACATAAGTATAGCTGTAATATTGTTCCCCCGCAGACTTCAGAACGATATCCTCGCCTGCGATCCCTTTTTGGATGAACTGACTGATTGCTTTGGTATCCGACATCTTCATGGTCGGACCGTAGGAGCGGGTAAGCCGTGCGATCACCGCATCCGTTCCGCGCTGTCTGATGTAAGCCTGCACAAGCGCTTCTCCGCAGCGTTTGCTTTCCGGATAGCCGGCGCGAAGCGTGTTGGAGTCAATGTAACCGCAGTAATGTTCCTCAAACAGCTCCGTATCCCCGCGGTTCTCGCCGTAGATCTCATTGGAGGAAGCGAACAGGACTCGTTCCGAGCCGCAGTCACAGGCGTAATCCAGCATGTTCATCAGACCGAGGATATTGGACGTAATCGTACCGATCGGATCAGTGGCATACTGTACCGGATGGGTGTTGGAGGCCAGATGAAGGACATAATCTGCCTTGCCGCATATACCGGCATCAAGCGGCTGATTGATGTCATGGGAAAGAAGCCGCAGACGCGGATCATTCTTCCAAAAGGAAAAACGCTCCTCTGCTGCTTCCACATCCCGGCAAAGACCAGTGACGGTGATGTCATCGCCTGCTGTCCGGCGGGCAAGGAGCACATCTGTCAGGAAGCTGCCGATCAGGCCGGTGGCGCCGCTGATGAGGATCGTGCTGCCGGAGAGTTTTTCCCAGGGAAGCGCAAGCGCTGCAACGGCATTGACATCTTCCATGTATAAAGTATTCTCGTATAAATTCATCTTCTGTTCCCTGTTGTAAAACCGCATTCCTTACGCGGTGGATGCTTCGACTCACTTCGCTTGCTCAGCATGACGGGCAGGAAGGACACGTCCTTCCTGCTGCTGTAACAAGGATCACTTCAGCCAGTTATCCTTGTCCGATTTCAGATACGCCTTGAACATCTCCAGATCGTCGGGCGTCGTCAGCTTGATATTCTTGTCCGACCCCGCGGCAAAGTACAGCCTCTCGCCGAGTTCCACCATCATTGTATTCGTATAGGAAGACCCGTAGATTCCGATCTCTTTCTCAAATGCTTCGTGATACTTCTCAAGAAGCTTCCCGAACCGATAGGCCTGCGGCGTGGCTACGCGGCGCAGCGTCTCTCGCGGAATATACTTCACCGTACTGATCTCGTCGTCGACCACAAAGATCTGCTCGTTGTACGGCATGGATGTCACGGCGTTCCCATACTTTTCACACTTGATGATCACATCCGAAAGCACTGTCTCGTCCACCAGCGGCCGGATCCCGTCATGGATGATGATGATATCGTCGTCGGCACATTTCCCTTCCAGATTGTAAACGCCGTTCCTGATGGATTCCTGTCCGGAATTGCCGCCGGATACCACCCACTTCAGCTTGTCTATGTTGAACTGTTTTGCATAGGCTTTCAGGATATCGTGCCACCCGTCCAGGCAGACGACTTCGATCGCATCGATCTGCGGATGTTTCTGAAAACCTTCCAGCGTATAGATCAGCACCGGTTTATCATATACATTGATAAACTGCTTCGGGATATCCTGTCCCATGCGTGTACCGGAACCTCCGGCAATGATGATTGCTATATTCATGATCGTCCTCACTTAGCTGTCCAATGATCCGTGACTCCGGATATATCTCCCACGATTATACTTTCCCCGGTTCCTTACTGTCAATGTCTGCCGTGTGCAAAAGCACTCTGCTCCAGGAAGGCGGATCTCTTCTTTCCCCTTTGTTCCGCGCTGATCATTCCCGACGTCATCAGCAGCTTTCGGTTCAAAAAAGGATCTCCGGAGAACTCCGGAGATCCCTGATCACTTAGGATGCTGTGCGGTCATTCAATAACCGATGTGCTCTGCAGGCCTTTGCCGGCAAAGAGTTTTTTATAACTTGAGACCTTGCTGTTCGGAACATTGATCTCAACATCTTCCGGAACCTTTTTAAATGCCTTGGAACCGATTTTGGTAAGCTTTTTGGATTTGATCACGATTGACATCAGCTTCTTGTCGCCATAGAATGCCTTCTTGCCAATCTGTTTAAGACCTGTTCCCATCGACACTTCCCGAAGTTTTGTACACTTGTAAAATGCGTATGATCCGATTGTCGTTACATCATCCGGAATCACTGCTTCCCTAAGACTGGTGTTCTTATAGAACGCCTTCTTATAAATAGCGGTAACCGAGAAGGATACGCCGCCGATCTTGATGCTCTTAGGGATATTGACCTCCGTCATCGTTTTCTCGACCGGACCGGTGATCATCACAGTACCTTTGCCGCGGATATTCGGATTGGTCACTTTCAGTCTGAGTGTCCTGGTCCTGTAGACAGCACCGTCCTTTACCCGGATGGAAAGAGATGCGGTTCTGTCCTCAGCATTGACCAGTTTAACGCCGGCTTTGGATGCCTTAAAGGAAGCCTTTACCGTATAATCTCCGATATCTTTATACTTAGCGGTGCTGCTGTATGTGACCTTTACGCCGTCCGGAAGATTCTCCACCTTCGGCAGTGCATGTTCTTTGGTGTCAAAATAAACTGTAATATCATCAAACTCTACATCTTTGAGATCGATGGTCTTTGAAGTTGTACTGGCTTTTTTAAGATATTTCGCAGCCGCATAGCCGATCTCGCCTTCGTAATTCACATAATACCAGTCGGAGCTTACTTTTTCGATGACTTCCACAGCGGATCCGTCAGGCATCTTGGCCAGCACCTTGCTGCTGTCGGCTGTGGACGCTTTCGCGCGCAGTCTGAGGGCTTTTCCGTCTCCGGCATTGACTGCCATAACATTCGGATTGTCAGCAAGATAGGTCTTGCCCTTCATGTACCCGGTATAGATGGTCTTTCCGTATTTATACTGCACCTTATACCAGCCTTTTGCCTCGCGGTCCAGGATGGAGACTACCTGTTTGTTGGGCACAGCCACCAGCTTTGCGCCGGTTGGATTCCCGTTGCTGTCCGTGTCCATCGTCTTCCTTAAGTTCAGTCCGTGCTCGGCAGTAACCACAGCTGTATATACGGAATCGGAAGGCTTGCCTGCGCTTCCGTTCGCAGCTGTCTTTTTAGCTGAAGCAGCCTGTACACTGCTGCCGAGCAATCCTACTGCAGCGGCGCATAACACCGCCGCCATGATCAGAGAAAACCTTTTACGCATCTGTATACCTCCCTTTTGAAGTCTTATATACAAATAAAGTGCCGGACATTGTTATATGTCTGACACTTTTCATTTTACACATATATATGCTCTTAATCAAGAATTATTTTTTACTAATTTCTTAAATTTTGCTTACACTGCACTCCGGCAGTCTGTATCCCGGTCCGTTCATGCCCTTTTGCCGGATGTTCAGATTATTATTCCATTATGAGACTGATCAGACCTGCATAGATTTCTTTCAATTCTTCCCGCTGTTCCGCACTCATCTCCGCACCCGCGCTTACTTCCTCCTTTGCAAAGGTGTCCAGAAGTTCATAATGATGGCCTGCGATCGTACCGTGTTTCCCGACTCTTTACATCCCGTTCCGTGGTGATGTCTTAACGTGTGGTACCGGGTGCGTCAAACCTAAAAAGACGGTTGCTCTATGGACTAAGACGTATGGTATTTTGTGTGAAAAATATGCACTGTTTTCACAGGCACTTTTACAATACAAAAATCTTGTCTTCCATGTTCTTGATGACTTCCTTCTTCTTGTCCTCGGTGCAGTCAGCGTAGATATCCAAAGTAGTCTGAACATCCTTATGGCCCATGACCGACTGGATCACCTTGATGTTGCTTTCGTTCTCGTAAACTCAAGCTCACGAAACAGTAAAATCTGCTGAAGTCTCTCCAGCGCCGCATCGTCATACAGCCTGTATCCGGACTCGGTATACTCCGCCGGTTTTAAGAGTCCTATCTTATCGTAATACTGCAGCGTGCGTATACTCACTCCTGTCAGCTTACTCACTTCATTTACTGTCTTCATGGCTATCATCTCCTTCACGTGTGATTACATCATAAACTATTACGTTGCGTCATAGTCAAGCAAAAAATATATAATTCTGCAAAAAAAGATCGGCATCAAATCCATTTCTGAATTCTTTGCCGATCCTCTGCTTTTCCTTCTTTCGATTGTAGGTCTTTCCGCTCGGTACGCTCCTTGTCACAGGATTAAGTTCTCCCCAGGTGCGTCTCTGCTTTGCGTGATACTCGCGCTGCGCCTTCTTACTTCGCTTATCCAGCGAAACATACTTGTTCATGACTGTTACCTCCATAATATATTTGGTTGCCCACCCATTATATCGGATAGGCAGCTGCCTGTCATTATATCTGCGAATCCTCCTTGCATGGAGTTTTAACTTCCAATTTAAACTATCATAATAAGATAATATCTTCATTAGGGGCCCTCAAATAAAGATGACAGTTGTCTTTCTCGTTTCTTCAATACAATATAAGATCTTTCAAGCAATCCGATGTTCAGAACCGCAAATATCAAAAGATATACAGGCATGATCCCGATACCGATATGCTGCTGAAGATATCCGAAGACCATAGGCATAAATGTACTTCCGACATAGGCCGAAGCCATCTGCAGTCCGATCACAGCCGCACTGTTCCTCTTTCCGAAGTTTGCAGGAGCCATATGCTGGATTGCGGGATATACAGGCCCCATACCGGTTCCTATTACCACAAATCCGATTGCTGCAGGCAGATAATGACTGATAGGAAGCATGACAAGAACGATCCCGATTATTTCAACAGTAATACCTATCCTTATCAGCAGTCTGTCCCCCAGCTTATCCGATACAAACCCCGAGATCAGTCTGCCCAGCATCAACCCACCAAATATAAGCGATCCAAATGATGCGATCAGCCCATCGGAAAGTCCTTCCTTGACTCCCGCAAAATAGCTTGATGTCCACAGGAAGCAGGTTGCCTCTCCGGAACAGTATGAAAAGAACGCGATCAGTGTCAGAAAAACTCCCGGAACCTTAAGTGCCTCTCTGATCCCGGCTCCCGACTCTTCCTCAAGTTCTGCACTACCATCATTCTTTTTCCAGAGCGGCAGAGACAGAATACATATAAGCAGAATTGCCATCTGGATATAAGCCGTCCATCTGTATCCTTCATTCCACCTTGCCTGACTTAAAGCCAATGCCATGATATTAGGGCTGATAACAGCTCCTACTCCATAAAAGCAGTGAAGAAAGTTCATTACAGAGCCAGGGTAATTGTTAGCTACATAGTGATTTACGGATGCATCTATCGCTCCGGCTCCGAGACCATAAGGTATCACGAACAGAAACAGCATCCCATATGATGTCGAGAACGAAAAGCCCAGAAGTCCGAACACAGTCAGCAGGATGGATACGATCACGATCCATTTTGTATGGAATGTCCTGATCATTCGTGGGCTGATCAGCGCCGAAATTATCGTCATAAACGATATCGCCATCGAAACATAACCGGCATACGAAGACGGAACTCCAAATGCCGCCTGCATGGTAGGCCAGCCTGAGCCCAGAAGCGAATCCGGCAAGCCCAGACTGATAAATATCATATATATTACTGCGAGTAAAAGAGAATACATAATTCATAACCTTCATACGCCTCTTCGTTTATAGGAGTATATCATCTTATCTATATTTACAAATAGAATAAAATCGCATATAATCGAAGAGATTATAAGACATTATCTTCAAAGAAGGTTCATATGGGACTATCATACTCTACAGATAAAACAGATGAGACAGGAAAAGAACTGCTCACATACGGAACACCGGACTTCCCGATTGCATTCTTCGATGATGACCTCACCACAGTCAGGGTGCCATGGCATTGGCATGATGAGTTGGAGATCGTGGTCATTTTGTCAGGCGAAGTGAGTATATTCATCGCCGGATGCGAGCTTCATCTTAAAGCCGGTGAGGGATACTTTGCGAACAGTGGGATCCTTCACTCATCTGAGCTTTGTTCTGATACAGGCTGGCAGCATTGCATGGTCTTCAGTCCCCGTGTGCTTGCATCTCCGGATGATATCATATGGAATACGTATGTTTTGCCAATACTCTCCCACAAAGACCTGCCTTTTATCAAGCTGTCGTCAAATGTTCCCTGGCAGAAAGAAATCCTGTCACTGGCTGAAAAAGCCTGGCTTTCCGGAGCCAACGAGAAAACAGATTATGCCCTTACAGTCCGCTATGCATTAAGCCGGATTACATCTCTGATTGTCCATAATATTGATACACAAGAAGAACATCCCTTCACGTCTAAAACACAAAGGGATGAACTTAGGATCAAGAAAACTCTTTATTTTATAGAAACGCATTATAGAGAGCAGATTACGATCGACGATATTGCTGCAGACGCTGACATAAGCGTCAGCACTCTGTTGAGACTATACCACGATATTCTTCATACCACACCGATTCAGTATGTTCTTCAATATCGTTTGGAACAGATCCGGGAAGAGCTATTGTCATACCCCGATTCAGCCATATCTGAAATAGCTTATTCATGCGGTTTTAACGATATCAGCTATTTTAACCGCTGTTTTCTGAAGAAGTACAGTTTCACTCCCTCCGAATTTCGGCGTGATCATTTCGATAACAAGTAGTATAGCGATACACCCATATCCGAAGCTGTAATATAGATCGTTCCGCAGCCATAGTCTTTTGCTTCTTTTACTACTCTGTCAAGTAATTGCGAAGCCCAAGCTCCATTGCATAGTCTTCGGCCTTATGTATCAAAGATGTCCCGATTCCATTACCACGTTTTTTCTCAGTAACCGACAAGTCATCCAAATAGATATAATCCACATCTTCCCGATGGACTTCGACTGCAAGGTAGGCAATAACATCATCATCAGCTGCCACAAGAATAATATCCTCTCCATTTTTCCAATACCTGTCTAAATACCCAGGCTCATACCCTTGAACGTCTTCTGTGTGATAGATGGTTTGTAACATTTCTATAAACAATTCACAAATTCTCTGCTCATCTCCCTGAACAGCTTTTCTAATACTGCATGTCATTTTTTCTTTCTCCGATTATCCTGGAAGTTATTTTCTGTTACATTCTATCCACGATACAGCAAAATCTACTAATTCACGTTGGTTCATCAGCTTTATGTCAGCATTGCCCACTTTTACCTTACATGTAGTATAGGCTACTTCAAATGCCCTTCCTATATCTTTGAAGTCCTCTCCATCAACATACAATGTTTCATAAGCTTTCCAGACACGAACACCATTCTCCATGACTGCACTGTGTTCAATGCAGGTATGTTTGCTTGAGTATTCTGCACGCGCATCCGCTAAATGAATGGAAGTATTCTTATCATAATCAACTCCAATCAGTAAAACTTTCCCATCGAGTTTATAAAGCCTCCCAATTGGTGATGAGTCTCCAAATATATTCGAAAGATCATGGTTCTCAGTTAAATACTTAGCATTCTTTCCCCAAGCCGCAACAGATCTGGCAGGATGGTCACTCCTTAATGTTCCAGGCCATGAACGGAACATTTCGGCAACCGCACCCATAGTGTTTGTCGGAGTAATCGCCTTATCATATGCCGGCCAGTTTTCGCGTATTGTATCCCAGTCAACCTCATCTGCATCCCAGTGAACTCCTGTTTCCGGATCAAGGTTTTTCCATGACTGTGTAGGCATCATAATAGTTCCATTCTGCCCCACAACATCAATCAAAGCTTCAATAATAGTCTGTGCACCACCACATACATATCCAATTTGTCCAAGTGATGTATGTACCATTACTGAATCACCAATCTGGAGCCCAACACTTTTTAATGCACTTACTATATCTGATTTAATGATAGTCTTCATACTCTCCCCTGTTAGACATTTTAAACTGAAAGATAATCGTTCCACCATATTCGCTTCACTTATATATGTTTCATTTTCTGACACTTGTTTTGGGCGTGAACGATATATTCAAAACCATATCCATCCCTTCTGCAAGCCTCTGCAATAGTTTAATTGAGGGATTTCTTGTTCCGTTCTCCAACTTGCTGATCTCTGTCTGGGCGATACCTGTTCTCTCTGCAAGTTCTTTCTGCGTTATATTCTGTGAGATGCGAGCGTCTATAATAGCTCGGATCACATTCATTTCCGGCTGGATTTCCTCGTATGCCTTTGCAAATTCAGGATTATTCATTTTTTTAGTTTTATACTCTTTAAGATTCATGTTAGCCCTCCTTATGGCGACTTAACCAATCTGCACGCCGTTCTTTTGCCAGCTTAAGTTCTTTAGCCGGAGTTTTTTGCGTTTTCTTTACAAATCCGTTTGTCGCTATAATCTTCTTTCCTACATAAAAGAAATACATCACTCTTGTGATATTACTTCCTTGTTTACAGCGAAGTTCAAAAATACCATCCTCAAGATGTTCCGAGTAGGGCATACGTAATTCTGTCCCCTTCTCTTCCAGTATTTCCATAAGTCCTACCAACTTTGCAGACATCTTGGAATCCAAGGAATCCAAAAACTCCGCTACCGGCTCCCTTCCGTCTTTGCTTGAGTAAAATTCTATTTCAAAAGCCATAATGACTCCTCTTCTGTATTATATGAGATATATCTCAACCTGTCAACTCTTCAATTATCTTTCAGATCACTACCTGTCCGATTTCACTTGCACTATGACATACGTCAATCATCCACCTTCATATTAATCTCTCAACGCAAAGATCTGAAATGTCTTGCAGATTTCATTCTCACACATGTACTCGTAAAGCATCTGCTGAACTTCGTGATCCAGGAAAGATACTTCCACTGCTGTAGCAAGTGCCAAGGCTTTCTTATCAACCAGTTCCAAGATCGAAGGAATGAGTTCTACCAGGCGGAGATACCGATGCAACTGTCCGCGGCTCTCCCCGACCTGTTCAGCCAATTCATCGTCTGCTCGTCCCTCCGGGAAATTCGTCCCGAATTGGGACGAATTTTTTGACGGCCTTCCTGCCCTCCTGCGCATTGCATCATATCGCATCTTATATGCAAATGCCTTTTCACTTGGCAAAATCTCTTCTCTCTGCAAATTCGAATCGACCATTGCCAAGACAGCTTCATCATCATCGTATTATTTTACGATCGCAGGGATCCTTTCCAATCCGATTTCCTTAACTGCAAATAACCGTCGGTGACCGGAGATCATTTCATACTCTCCGTCTTCAAGTGGACGGACAGTAACCGGAACCAGTACTCCATTTAACATGATGCTTTCTACAAGTTCGTGCATCTTCTCGTCATCCAAAACCTTGAAGGGATGATCTTTGAATGGCCGGATCTTAGCAACCTCGATCTCATCACAACCGGCTACCGAAGGAACACAGAGTAGTTCATCAATGGATGTCATTTTGATCTTCTGTCCAACTCTCTTAGTCGGAGATTTCTCCGATGTTAAACTGCGGCATCCTGTCCACCTGCTGTATGATGGCCTCCTGCGTATCGCGGAGAATGCTCTCATAAGGAACCCCGGCCTTATGTGCCTGATAAGCCTGCTGCATGTTGAGATTTCCTTCAATCGGCGCATCTCCCACACGGAAGGAAATGCCGCGATAGGATTCTCCCTGCAGCTTTTCCACGTCGCGGATTCCGATCTTCACCTGCGAATACTTTGCCGGAAGGTCCTCCGCGAAGCCTGCTTCCAGATCCTTTTTCATCTGATCCAGAAAAGCGTCATACGTCATTGCCATTCGTACCTCC
>JAFRLH010000068.1 GCA_017431345.1 Lachnospiraceae bacterium
ATATAGGAGAACCAGGTATGAAGCTGCCATTCCAGCGCGGCGGCAAATTCCGCGCATAGGAATGCGCCGGAGGTACAGTATACGGAAGCAACGACAGTCATGTCCGCGCAGCCGGTGATAAAGCCGAACATGATGAGGACTGCAGCTGCCATGCAGGCGATCCAGGCCAGACCGGGCGGGGCGTCAACCGTCAGGATCAGGAACCCGCAGAGCACGGCAAGCACAGCGGAACTGAGTGCCGCGAATGCTGTCCGGCTGACCCTCCGAGGGACAGTAAACAGAATCATCATGCAGCCGAGCCATTCGGCCAGCCCGGTATAGAATCTGGGAATATCGGGAATCAAACGGTCCATAAGCACTCCCTTACAGCAGACGGCTGCTCATGTAATCGGTCATGACGGCAAGAAATTCCTTCTTTTTCGCGCGGCTTACGGGAATGGCATGGCAGCCGATCCTGCAGATGCCGTCCACATAGGAATCCACTTTGTCAAGATTGACGATGTAGCCCTTCCCGCAGCGGTAGAAGCCGTGCGGAGCGAGCGCTTCCTCGGCATCGCCGATGTTCATGCGGGAGATCAGTTCTCCTGCCGTTGTATAAAAATGAAGATTATGTCCTTCGCTCTCGATATAAAGGATCCGGGATGTGACGAGCCGGTAGATGCCGCCGTTCGCATGCACCGTAATAAAGGAGGCAGCGCTCTTGCGGATCCGGTTCACCGCGCGGTCCAGCTTCTGTGAAAATGCGTAATATTCCACCGGCTTGACGATATAATCGAGCGCGTCCACCTGATAGCCGCGCACGGCATACTGCTGCATATTGGTGATAAAGATGATCACGACCTCCTGATCGACTTTGCGGATCTCCTCTGCAGCGGTCATGCCGTCCATGAAGCGCATCTGGATATCCATGAGAATGATGTCGAACTGGCCGGTATAGCTCTCCACGATCTCGTCGCCGTCATGAAAAACGGTCACGGAAAGATCGGCACCGCGTTCCCGGCGGTACCGATCGATATACCCGGTAAGCTGATCAATATAATTCTGTTCGTCTTCGACGATCGCCAGTCGAAGCATGATCCATCACTCCTTCAGCCGGTGATAAGGCGGGAAATGCCTGCTCCCGCTCAGAACAGCAGTGCGCCGAGCGCAGCGACGAGCAGTCCCACGCAGGCGCCGCACACGACCTGCAGCGGCGTGTGTCCGACAAATTCCTTCAGCCTGTCTTCCAGGGAAAGATCGACTTCGCTCATCCTGTCGAAAACTTCCATCATCTCATTCAGAAGCTTTGCCTGCTTGCCTGTTTCCAGACGGACGCCCATGGCGTCATGCATGACGATCAGAGCAAACATCAGGGCCAGTCCGAAGACAGGAGAGGAGAACCCGCTGGTGAAACCGACGGTAAGGGCCATCGCAGTCACAGTCGCCGAATGTGCGCTCGGCATGCCGCCGTCGCCGAACAGTCTTTCCGGTTCGAAGCGTTTGTTGACGATACAGAAAATGACGGCTTTGGTGATCTGCGCGCAGGCCCAGCCTGCGGCAGCAGTGATCAGAACACGGTTATGAATGAAATCCTGAATCAGATCCACAATAACACCCCCCGACGGGATCCTTCGGAATCAGTATAGCACAATTCTCTCCCGCCCAAAACGGTTTTAACAAATTGTAAACGAGAATTCTCCATCCTCTGCAGGGTGGAGATGAATCGGCTCATTGCCAAATAAGTAAGCATGCTGTTGATTCGGCGTAAATCATGGCTTCAGCCGTGCTCTCCCGAGCAGGGAGGGACCGAAAATACAGACTGTACAGAATGATCAGAGGGGTGGGCGAGGGAGAGCAGCGGCATCTGTCGGTGCTGCCCGGAAACGAAATCTGTTCGAAAACGAATTCCTCATAAAAGAGATGATTTATTAAAATAGAACAAGCGTTCGAGAAAATCTTGCTTTTTGCGTTGCTGTATGCTATCATTACAATCAGTATAAGAGACAGGATAAAGGACGGATAATCATGAAAGTCAAGGATTCTCTCAGCTCATATGACAGAAATCAGCATTCAGTATATCTTCTGTATTATCATCTCATTCTTGTGGTCAAATACAGAAGAAAAGTATTCGATGAAGCTGTCTCACTTCGTGCAAAGGAGATCTTCTCCTATATAGCTCCGTCTTATGGTATCACGCTGGAGGAATGGAATCATGATGAAGATCATGTTCATGTGATGTTCCGCGCAAAGCCTGCCACCGAGATCAGCAGGTTCATCAATGCGTACAAAAGTGCAAGCAGCAGGCTTCTGAAAAAGGAATATCCCGAAATCAGAAAAAAGCTGTGGAAGGAATACTTCTGGAGCAAGAGTTTCTGCCTGATTACCGCAGGGGGCGCTCCGATCGAAGTGATCCGGGAATACATAGAAAGTCAGGGAGAGAAAAACAGGTGAACGGTAATTTCAAAGCTTTTCGGTTCCGGATCTATCCCGGCCGGCTTCAGGAAGAGCAGCTTGCGAAGACCTTCGGCTGCTGCCGGTTCATCTATAATCGTATGCTGGCCGATAAGATCGATCATTACAATAAGACAGGGAAGATGCTGCGGAATACGCCCGCACAGTACAAGTCCGAATTCCCCTGGCTGAAAGAGGTCGATTCGCTGGCACTTGCGAATGTGCAGCTGCATCTTGAGACCGCATATAAGAACTTCTTCCGGGACAGGAATACCGGTTTCCCGAAGTTCCGTTCGAAACATCACAGCAGAGCTTCCTATACAACAAACAGGGTGAACGGAAACATTCGTCTGGAGAACAGCCGGTTAAAACTGCCGAAGATGGCACCTGTCCGCATCATTCTGCACAGAGAAGTGCCGGAGATCGAAAAACTGAAATCCGTCACGATCACCAGAGAACCTTCCGGGAAATACTATGCCAGCCTTCTGTATGAAACGGAGAAGTGTGAGAACCAAGCCTTCTCTGTGATTCATCCGGAAAAGGTACTGGGCATGGATTTCACGATGGCCGGTCTGGCAGTATTCTCTGACGGCACCAGAGCAGAATATCCGATGTTCTACAGAAAAACAGAGGAGAAACTTGCGAAAGAACAGAGAAAACTCTCCAGATGCAGGAAAGGCAGCCGGAACTATGCCAGGCAGCGCAGGAAAGTCGCGGTATGCCATGAGAAGATCCGGAATCAGAGAATCGATTATCAGAACAAGCTGATTCACCGGCTGGTCATGGAAAATGATGCTGTCTGTGTGGAAGATCTGAACATGAAAGCCATGAGCCGCTCACTGCACTTTGGAAAAAGCGTGATGGATAATGCAAACGGAAGATTCCAGAGACGACTGGAAGAAAAGTGTGCTGCATGCGGGAAGGCCTATGTGAAGATCAGCAGGTATTATCCGTCCAGCAGGAAATGCAGCTGCTGTGGAAGGATAAAGGAAGATCTTGCACTTTCGGATCGGGTATATATCTGCAGCTGCGGATACCGAGGAGACAGGGATATCAATGCGGCCGTCAATATCAGAGAGGAAGGGCTGCGGATCCTGCTGAGCGCATAGTATCCGGCTCTGCAGAGATAGCAAGAGAACCAATCAACAAAACTGCCCGTTTCCGGGCAAAAGAACCGGGGGACGCCCGGGGATAGCTTGCGAATGCTCAGTCCCTAAGGACTGTCGAACAAGAAGCCCCCACTTCTTAGCACAGCGAAAGTGGTGGGAGTACGTCAC
>JAFRLH010000069.1 GCA_017431345.1 Lachnospiraceae bacterium
AAATACATAAAGTAAGCTGAAAACAAAAAGATTCACAAGGGCAGGAACTGCCCGAAGTCAACGCCTGTGGAGCCGATGGTCACTGCCTGGCAAAGACACGTCTTGGCTGGCAAACTATAGCGATGAAGCAGGAATCCCCCGCCTCTGCAGGCGGTGGGAGGTTCAATACAGGGGAAAGATCATCGGCGGTATTTATAACGACCGGTTCCTTGTCAAGCCCGTGAAGGCGGCGAAAAGTATGATGCCGGATGCGGAATCGGAATTGCCGTATGCCGGGGCAAAAGAAATGCTGCTTGTGGATAACATTGATGACCGGGATTTTTTGCGGGAGCTGCTGGAAAGAATGTACGACGAACTTCCGCTTCCAAAGAACAAGGCAAAGCAATTAAGACAAGGAGAATCGGATTGATCAGACATTCCTTCAGAAAAACAGCTGTTATGATCATCAGACAGCTTCTTCTGGTCATACTGCTCGCCATACTGGCGGGCTGCGGCACAAAAGATACAGCATCTGCGAACGACTCGGACGACTATCCGGTCGAAGAGAATCAGCGCGACAACAAGACGACGTACCCTTATGTCGTCCATACGGAATCATCCACCTGGTACCTTGCGGCGGATGATATCGCTTTGCTGGGCGAAGAGGCATACTATGCCGGACTTAAGGAGATCCTGCAGGACGTGGAGCCGGATTTTGCCGATGCCAGAGAGGCGCTGGCAGGGTGCCTCCCGGAAGAGATCCCGCCGGTTGACATCTATACAGATTTCTGCGGAAAGGCCGGTATTTCAGAAATAGCGGGTGCCTACTACAACCCAAGAAGCAATTTCATCAAGCTGTTTTCCGGATGGGACATGGCAAAAGAAGCCCTGCTTCACGAGTATGTTCACTATCTGACCATGCACTGCGCCGAAACACAGGCTGTGGAGGGATTCTGGGCAGAGGGCATCGCCGAGTATGTGTCAAAGCTCGTCTGCAAAAACCGCATGCTCCGCAGCGTCAATATGGGCTTCAGCGACGAGGAGGCTCAGTTCTATAAAGAACACGGCGCCTGGGATAATGAGGAAGACTGCATAGACCCGAAGCTGTTCTATTATGGCACGGCACAGATTATCGCCCAGGGGCAGCTGGTCGGAACAGATTATTTCTCGGTCTCTGACGTCACGATCACCCGGACGCCCCAGATCCAGCAGAACCCGCGCCCTGATAAAATGTCTCACATTGAGGCCGCCTGTATCATGGCTTATCTCATTGAGACTTATTCCGAAGACCTGGTCCTGTCCAGCCTGGATTCAAAGACAGAGGAGATGGAAACGATCTTCAGGAAGCCGTTTAATGAAATTTACACGGACTGGACGGAGTGGAATACCGGGAAATTTGAAGAGCTGGGGCTGATAAACTGATGAAAAAGAAGCATTCAAAACTGAAACTGATCCTGATCATCCTTCTGTGCATCCTCCTTCTGCTGACTGGCGGATGGGGGATCTTCTGCGTCAGTATTTACAATGAAAACTTCAATGTCCGCGGAGACAGCTATTCCCCGCTGATGCTTCGGTTGGAGGATTTCAGCGGCCTAACCTGCGAAGAGTGTACATTCCCCTCTGACAAAGGCCAGCTGCTGGCTGGCTATCTGTACAGCTCCGATGAGGATCAGCGAGAGGAGGACCCCCGCGGGATCGTCATCATTGCGCACGGCTTTGGCGGAGGCGGACACAATTCCTACATGGACTGTGCAGACTACTTTACCCGGAACGGATACGATGTCTTTGCCTATGATGCGACCGGCTGCGACAAGAGTGAAGGAGAGGGTGTCGGCGGCGTTCCGCAGGGAGTGATCGACCTGGACCATGCCATTTCGTATGTTGAGGCAGATACCCGCCTTTCCGGACTCCCGATCGTCCTGTTCGGACACAGCTGGGGTGCCTACAGCGTGTGCAGCGTCCTGAACTATCACCCCGAAGTGAAGGCAGTGATTGAGTGTTCGGGCTTTAACCGCTCATCGGACATGTTCGAGTCAGGCGGAAAATCGCAGGCCGGAGATCTGATCTATACCATGACGCCTTTCATCAGAATCTACGAGCGGTTCAAATACGGAAAGTATGCCGCGAACACCGCAATGGACGGTTTCGACGCATCGGATGCGTCCGTGATGATCGTCCACAGCGCAGACGACGACGTGATCGAAATTGGCTATGGCTGCGACAAATACTATCCGAAATACAAAGATGATCCCCGGTTCACCTTCATGCGGTTCGAGGACAGAGGGCATAACGAGATCTTCAACGATCCGGAAAACACCTATAAAGATGAATTCAACGCCGGATTCGACGGCTGGCTCGAAACGCTTGACTACGACTATAAAGCTGCCGAAAACAAAGACCGGTTCATCATGGATAAGGCAGAATATATCACCTTAAACCTGAATCATGACAAATGGAGTCACCGGCTGGACGAGGATCTGTTCGCACAGTTCCTGGCGTTCTATGACACAGCGATAGAGTAAAAGCACAGGAGAGTGCTCTTATGAGAAAGCTTACCGACTTACCCGCATGGGACAGACTGTTCCGTAAGATCGTATGGGCGCAGCTGGGGGAGATACGCGGCCGGCGTGTTCTTGATTTTGGCAGCGGCGAAGGGATCACCGCTGATCACTATGCCGCGGACAACGACGTGACCGCCGTGGAGCCCTGGGATGAAATGCTGAAGGATGCCTGGCGGGATCACGAATACCGGCAGATCGTCGGCGGCGTGGAAGCCCTGACGGAATTCGCGGATGATACGTTTGACATCGTCATCTGTCACAATGTTCTGGAGTACGTGGATGATAAGTCCGCGATCGTGCGGGAGCTTGCAAGAGTATTGAAGCCGGGCGGTTTCCTTTCTCTTGTCAAACACAACCGCTATGGCCGCGTCATGCAGATGGCGGTCCTTCTGGATGATTTTGACAAAGCCAATGCGCTTCTGGGCGGAGAGGATTCTGCGGCGTCAAAATTCGGCCGGATCCGGTATTACGACGACGTGGATATTCAGACCTGGTGCCCGGAGCTTATGATCGAAAAAACCTGCGGGATCCGGGCATTCTGGGACCTGCAGCAAAATCAGGAAAAGCACCCTGATGAACTCTGGCAGGAAGAAATGATGAAGCTGGAGATGAGAGCAGGGGAGATCGAAGAATTCCGGGACATCGCTTTCTTTCACCACTTGATCCTGCGGAAGAAAAATTAGTACGATCTCTGTGTATGAAGGGGGAGAAAAGACAAATGGATAACACCAGACAGACGAACGTTACCATTGTTGTAGAAGATGAAAAAGCTCTGTATTCGACTTTCAGTCCGGAAGTCGAATTAAACGAGTCGGTAAAAGCATATATCAAAGCAAAGATCGCCGAGCAGGATTACAACAAGAATATCAGTATGACTGTCCGCGCACATAAGCCGCTGGATGAAGAAAAGTTCCGTACCGCAGTTGCGAACTGGATCCGTTCTGAACAGACGCTGGGCAGAATGAAGGAAAAAACCACGATCCGCACCCTGATCGGACTCCTGCTTTTCGGATCCGTGCTCCTGTGGGTGAGCATTGTTCTGATAGAGCGCAATGATGTCCTGAAATACTCACTGCTGCCGATCATGGGCTCGCTGGCCCTGAGTTCCGCGACGAAGATCCTGATCATCGACATTCCGACGATTCATGCAGAAAAAGTGATGACCCGCGAAACGCAGAAGAACAGTACCGTAACATTTGTTTACGATAACGATCAATAATTGACCACAGCAAAATAAAGCCTTGCTTTACAAGACTTTTCAGACGGCAGCTGAGAAATACTCAGAGTACTATTTGCCGGAAATACGATGCAGGTATTCTTCAAGATGCTTGCTGTCGAGCCTTTGAAAGGGTTTGGGATTATCTGTTAATTCCAGAATATAATCCACACTTACGTTATATAACACAGCTAAATGAATCAGCACTTCCAGAGGTATTTTTCTATCACCGTCTTCATATCGGGAATAAGCTCTCTGCTGCAGATGCAGCAGCCTGGCGACATGTGTCTGCGTCCAGTTCCTGCTTTCCCGTAAATCCGTCAGACGCCGAAGATACATTCACTTTTTTCCTCCAATAC